>LARU01000002.1:0-600000 GCA_001274695.2 Azoarcus sp. PA01
GATCAGCACGAACTTGCTGACCAGCGTGCCCACACGCAGGGCGAGGTTCAACACGCGCCGGAGAGTGGGCACGCCTGCCGATGGGCGGGAGGTCGGTGGAGACACTGCCATGTTCTTGTCAGCCTTCCCCCGCGCCCGGCACGAGCACCTTGCCGGTGCCGTCCTCTTCCAGCTTGCGCTTCAGCACCGCCTTGGCGTCGTCGTCGCCATGCACGATGCGAATCTCCGCCGGCATCCGCGGAATGCCGGCGACAAACCGCAGCAGATCCGCCTGCCCCGCATGGGCGGAATAGCCGCCCACCTGGTGGATCTGCGCGCGGATCGTGTGGCGTTCGCCGTCGAGCATCACCCAGCCGCCGCGCGGACCAAAGGTGACGATGTCGCGGCCCGGGGTGCCGGCGGCCTGGTAGCCGACGAAGAGCACGTCGTTGCGCGCGTCGCCGAGCATGGCCTTGAGGTAGTTCACGACGCGGCCGCCGGCGCACATGCCCGAGCCGGCGATGACGACGGCCGGGCGGCCGGTACGGGTGAGGTAATCGACCGCTTTCAGGTGGTCTGCGTGACGGTCGAGCACGAGCAGCTGGTCGAACGACAGCGGGTGGCGGCCCTCGCGGACGCGGGCGATCGCCTCTTCGTCCCAGTACGGCTTGAGCTTGGCGTAAAGGCGGGTGAATTCGGCCGCGAGCGGCGAATCGACGACGATGTCGAGCTGCTTCCAGCGCGGGTCGTCGCCGGCTTCCCAGATGATGTCTTCGATTTCGTACAGCAGTTCCTGCGTACGGCCGATGGCGAAGGCCGGGATGAGCACGGTGCCGCCGTCGGCCAGCGCGTGCTCGAGCACGGCTTTGAGGCGGTGGCGGCGGGTGGCGCGATCTTCGTGGTCGCGGTCGCCGTAGGTGGCTTCGAGCACGAGGCGGTCGGCGCGCTCGGGCGGGCGCGGTTCGGGCAGCAAGGGCGAATCAGGCGCGCCGAGGTCGCCGGAAAAGACGATGCGTTCTTCGCCGGCCGCGGTGCGGGCGTCGCACTCGACGTAGGCCGAGCCGAGGATGTGGCCGGCGCGCTGCAGGCGGATCGCAAGCGTGCCGGCTCCATCGTTGAACACGGTGTGCCACTGGCCGAACGGCACCGGCACGACGCGATCGCGGATGCGATCGAGCACGCGCTCGATGAGGCGGGCGTCCCGGGTGAAGCCGATCTTCAGCGCGTCTTCGAGGATATCCGGCAGCATCAGCGCGGAAGGCGGCGAGCACAGGATCGGCCCGTCGAAACCGGCCGCGAGCAGGTGCGGGATGCGGCCGACGTGGTCGATATGGACGTGCGTGACGATGAGCGCGCGCAGGTGCGCGAGGGGAAAGTCGATCGCCAGCGCATCCGCCCCGCTGCGCCCGGCGGCTTCGTCGCCCTGGAAAATGCCGCAGTCGACGAGCACGCCCGCCGTCGCCCCGCCCGGGCCGTGCAGGGCGAGTTCGTGGCAGGAGCCGGTGACGCCGTTGACGGCGCCGTGGTGAGTGAGAGTGAGCATGGGGGCGACGAGAATCGGATTGGTATCGTGTTGTGGGTGCGGCTAACCGCCGTACGCTGCGGCGCGCTGCTTCACGCCGTTGAAGTTCGCGCCGTTCACTTCGATGCCGCTCCGGTTGGGCGTCCCGACAGCGGACGCATATCGGCGAAGGCTTGTGTGACATCGGCCTCGATCGCCTGGACTTCCACGTCGGTCAGGGCGGCGAATTCCGCTTGTACTGATGGCGGGCCGCGTCACAGCGTGCGCCAGTGTTTGGGTTGGGCGCCGGTCACGGTGCTCGGGTTGATCGGTGCATCGAAACTGACAAAGCAGCAGTTGTGCCGCACCGCGAGGCCGAGCAGGTAAGTGTCAGTGATCTGCCGGTGACCGAGCAGGTTTTGCCAGGTGATCTGTGCGCCATCGAGCAGGCTGTAGTCGTCGGCGATGAACTGATGAGCCGGGTGTGCAGTGGCTTGGGCTAGACGGGTTGCCACGGCGCCCAGTGGCAAAGCCTGCGGGTACGCAGGCTGAGCCATGATGCGCAGGCAACCGTTTTGGGTCAGCGGGCACGATGCCCAGCCCTGCTCGATTTCACGTGCGAGCCACTGGCTTGCCCGTGCGTGGTGCACGTGGCTGCCGTCGAGCAGGGCGATGAGGACATTCACGTCCAGCAGCGCACGCATCAGATTCCCTCGGCGTCGCGCAGACGGTCGATGAGCTCGTTGGTCACGATGACGTCACGTGCCGGAAAGGGCTCAAAGCCGGGGACTGCGGGTGTCTGGCCGGCAACGGTTGGCGGGACAGCGGCACCGAGCAGGGTTTGGCGAACGAGCTGGGAGATGACTTTGCCGACACTGGTGTGTTGCCGGCGTGCGATTTCCTTCGCAGCGGCAAGGACGTCGCTTTCGATGTCGATCGTAGTGCGCATGTTGATCTCCGTGGCGTGATGATTAAGCATCATGATGCTAGCGCATCACGCATTACCATGCCTGCCCCCCGATGACGTGGGTCGCCGAAGCGGTACAGGTCGGCGGTGTCGTTGAGCACATCGACGTTGCACCGGACGTCGGGCTGCCATTCGATGAAGGGCATCAGCAGGCCGCTGTGCTGGCGCAGTGCGTCGCGGTAGTTGTCGAAGAGAAGCCGGGTGGATGGCATGGCAGTCGAAAAACGAACGTGCTGGTCGAAAATTTGTCGATTAAATCGTGTCAGGTCGATTTTCTGACGGCATCAACATGCCCCCTCGGACCGCAGCACGACGCGCACGGTGCGGATCAGGATCACCAGGTCCGACCACAGCGACCAGTTGCGGATGTACCAGCGGTCCAGCGCGATGCGCTGGTCGAACGTGGTGGCGCTGCGGCCGCTGATCTGCCACAGGCCGGTGATGCCGGGCCGCACGTTGGCATAGAGTTCGATCGATTCGCCGTATTCGGCCAGTTCGCGCGGCAGCAGCGGGCGCGGGCCGACAAGGCTCATGTCGCCACGGACGACGTTCCACAGCTGCGGCAGCTCGTCGATGCTGGTGCGGCGAATCCACGCGCCGACGCGCGTCACGCGCGGATCGTCGACGAGCTTGAAGTTGTTGGCGCGGTAGCGCTGCCACAGCTCGGGATGCGCGACCTGCCATTTTTCCAGCACGCGGTCGGCGTCCACGACCATGCTGCGGTACTTGAGAAAGCGGAAATCCCGCCCACCCCGCCCCACTCTCGGCTGGGAAAACATCGCCGGGCCGTCGTTTTCGCGCTTGATGAAAATCGGGATCGCGATCAGCAGCGGCGCGAGCAGGATCATCAGCAGCGAGGCGCCGACGATGTCGAAGACGCGCTTGACGGCGCGTGTGCCGCGGCGGTTGAGGTTGTTGCGCGCGCGCAGCAGCAGCACTTCGTGGCTGAAGAAATGCGACAACTCCATGCCGTACAGCGGCAGGCCGGCGAGCGGCGGGATCAGGAACACGTCGTCGCGCACAAGCGTGAGGCGCTGGATGAGCCGCTTGAGCAGCTCGTCCTGGCGGCCGAGCGCGATCACGACCTGGTAGGCGCCGGGCGCTTTCAGGAAGTTTTCCACCGCGGCGTCGAGGTGGATGACCGGCAGGACCGCCCCATGCACTGGACAATTCCGCTGCTGGCAGTCCGGGAGCGAAGGGCTGACGACTGCAACGGGACGCATGCCCATCAGCCGTTCGCTCTCGAACGCGGCGACGACTTCACCGGCCTGCTCGCACGAGCCGATGATCAGGTACGGCCGCTGAAACGCGGGGCGCGCGAGCATCCAGCGCTTGACGAGGTAGCGGAACAGCGGCACGAGGACGAGGATCATCGCCCACGACGTGACGAGCCACAGGCGCGAAAACTGCCATTTGCCGAGGAACACCAGCATCGCGTCGAGCACGAAGCCGGCGAGCAGCACCTGCAGCATCTGCCGCACTTCGTCCGACCATGGCCGGCGCCGCGTGTAGTGCCCGAGCGCGCCCCAGAACCACATGACGAGGCCGGCCGCGATCGCCGAGAAAACGACGAGACGCGTCGGGCCGCTCTGCGACCACCACAGCGTGAAGCTGTCGATCAACGAGGCGTCGCCGTATGCCCACGGGGCCGCACGCCCGAGCAAAAAACCGCAGAACAGCGCGACGAGGTCGGAAGCGACGAGCAGGAGCTTTTCGAGCATGTCCTGGCGGCGCGCCGAGAACGGCAACAACGCGTGCCGCAGGGCCTCAACCGGCGAAGACGCGATGCTGGGGGAAGCGACGTGGAAACGCGCTTTGCCTGACTTCGCGCGGCGCTCGACCTTCGCGACGACGTGCGGACAAGGGACCGCGACAGCAGCGAATGGTGCGGAATCCGGGGTCTTGATTTCGTGCATGGGGCGCGATGTTATCAACATACATATGTCGTGCAAGCAAATATTTCACACCACGCCGATAAGGTTTTTACGGTATCAACCGCCGAAGCTTTGATACCGCGAAGGAAGTATCGGATTGTACAGGGAAAATTGACATATTTTGTTACGGTTGAGTGATAGGCGGGTGCTGGAACGGAAGCGTTGATGACACGTAAATGAGCGCCAGACGGGTTATGCTGAACGCATGAACTTGCGGCAGGCGGTGCGCGGCGGGGGATCGATCGGCAGGCGGCGTAGGGTCGGTATGCCCGACACGACTGCCCGACACGTGCCGGGTATACTGCGCCCCCATGCAAAAACGCCCCTACTCCTCCACGAGTTTCCTCACTGTCGTCAGATGGCTCGCTTTCGCGCTGTTCGCGGCCCTTGCGGCGTGGCGAATCGTCACGCTGAACCTCGCTGACCACTACGTCGACGTCGGCGAAACATGGGCCGCGGCGGAACTGCGCGGCGTGGAACAGCCGGTCGCGCTGACGCGCGAGGCGCGCGAGCTGTTCGATGCCGACCCGCAGCAGGCGGTGTCGCTGCTGCAGCGGGCCGTGCGTGCGGATCCGACTTATGGCTTGTCGTACGCGTTGCTCGGGGCGCTGTGGGAGAAGGCCGGTGACGCGCGGCGGGCGAGGAGCGCAATCGACGCGGCGGCGGCTTTTGCGCCGGCGAAAGTGGAGGTGCGGCTGATCGCGGCCGGGTTCGAGCTCGGGCGCAACGATCTCGCCGCGGCGCTGCGGCATACGAGCGTCGTACTGACGCGCCGGAGCAGCCTGCGCGCTTCGATGTTTCCGGAGCTGCTGCGCATCGCCGATGAACCGGCGAACCGCGCGGCGTTCTCTGGGCTGCTTACAGAGCCCGTCGCGTGGTGGCCGGCGTTCGTCGGATTCGCGGCGAACAAGGGCGAGCGGCTCGAAACGGTGATGGCGCTGTATGCGCTGTCGGAAGCGAGCGCGGCGAATGCGCTGCAGGGCCACGGCTTGGCAGCGGTGCTGCGACGCTTGCAGCGCGAAGGACTGTGGCTCGACGCGCGGCTCGCGTGGCTGAATGCGCTGCCGGTCGAGCAGCTCGAAGGAATGGGCAATGTGTTCAACGGTGGCTTCGAACAGCCGCTGTCGGGCGTCGGCTTCGACTGGGTGAGCGCGAAAGCGGGCCACGTGCTGGTCGAGCCGCTGCCGACTTCCGGCGCGACCGGCGCGGCCGCGCTGAACGTCGTGTTTCGCGGCCCGCGCGTGCGCTACCGCCACCTCAGCCAGCAGCTGATGCTCGAACCCGGAAGTTACGCACTGCGCGGCCGCGTGCGCCCCGACGGGCTGGAAGCGGAACCGGGACTGGCGTGGGCGGTTTCGTGCGTTGGCACGCCTGGCGCGCGCGAGCGGCAGATCGCACTCAGCGAGCATTTTTCCGGCCGCTCGGCGTGGCGCAGGTTCGAGACGACGTTCACCGTCCCCGCGGCGGACTGCGCGGCACAGGTGCTGCGGCTGCAGCTCGGCGGGCGCGTCGCGCTGGATTTCGACGCCAGCGGGCCGATCTGGTTTGATGACATCGTGATCGAACGGCTTGACGCTCGCTGACTCGCCGTGTACCTTTCGTCCCAAAGTTTTGTTACATCAAGATTTGTTACATCGTATTCACCACGAGGCCGAAAAATGAAGAAGATCACCGGAGTTGCCGCCGCAATCGCCCTGATCGGCACGATGGGCACTGCCCATGCCGCCGAGCCGCTGCAAGTTGCAGCGCTGACGAACGTCGACGGGAAAGTGCTGATTCACAAGGGCAAGGATTACACCGTTGCGAAGGCTGGTTCGGCGCTCGTCGAAGGCGACCGCATCATCACGCTGAAAGGTTCGAAAGCCGACGTCGCGTTCACCGAAGGTTGCGTGACCAGTCTCAAGGAAAACGCGGTGCTCGCGATCGGCGGCGTGGATGTCTGCGCAACCGGTCCGCTGTCGGCGAACCCCGAACCGGTTAAATATGCCGCAGCGATCGGCGCTCCGGTGAGCGCAGGCGCGACGGGTCTGTCGGGCGCTGGCTTGGCAGGTCTGAGTACCGGCATGGGAGCGCTCGTCGGCGGCGGCGCCGTTCTGGTAGGGGCCACGGCCGGCAGCCGCGCCGACAGGGGCAACAACGGCGTGGGCCACAGCAAGGGTCGCGGCGAGGGCCACGACGGCAGGCACGACGGCGATCCGATCAGCGGGCAATGAGCCCAAGCGGCCGCGCGCCGCACCTGACGAATTTCCGAAAGGCTCCGCGCAATGCGGGGCCTTTTTGTTTTTCGGCCCGCGCTGCGAAGCCGGTCAGTCGGAAGGTTTGTGGAACAGGCCGCTGATCAGCACGTCCTGGCCGCGCCGGATGAGCTCCATGCGAAGCGATCCGGCGAACACTTCCTCGCCGACGCCGTCCCGGCGCCGAATGCGCACGAGGTAGCCGCCTTCGCCGCGCGCCGAAGCGCTGTCCGGCGACCAGCGCATGTCGAGGAGTTCGATGCGCCGCGCCTGGGTCGAGCCGAACAGCTCCTCGTAGTCCTTGCGGATCTGCGCGCGGCGGCCGGTTCCGGAGCGCGCGTCGTCGGAAAACAGCATCATGAAGCGGTCGATGTCGCCGAGCTGATACGACGACGAGAACCGGTCGAGCACGCGCGCAGCGTCCGCTGCCGTCAGGCCGGCAGGAACGGGCGCTTCGACCGGCGGGGGTGACGGGAATTGCGTTGCCGGCTGGGTGAGCGCGTGCGTCGGCGGCGGTGCGACAGGCGCTGCGGCGACTTGAAGCGGTTCGTCGACGACGACCGACGCGCGCTCGTCGGGAATGGCGGGAACGGCGGGAACGGCGGGAACGGCGGGAACGGCGGGAACAACCGGAACGACGGGAATGGCCGGAACGGGCTCGGGCGCTTCGGGCTCGGGCACTTGGACGACGTGTTCGCGAACCGGAGCGAGGGCTGCGACGGGCGGTGTTTTTACCGCTGTCCGATCCGTGGCTGGGCTTGCAGCCGCCGCGGCGGTGTGAGTGGCAGCGAGCGGCACTGGCGACGCCCCAGGCCTAACGCTCGCCGAGGCGGCGTCTGCGACTTTCGCCGGCACGGTTTCCGCGACCTTTGCCGGCCCCGCTTCGGCCGCCTTGGCTGGCGCCGCTGCAAGGGGGGCCCGCGAAGCCGCGGCGGCGAGTTCGGCAGGGGCGACGGCGGGAGCGACGGCGACCGGAGCTTTCGGCGAGGACCGTGACGGGCCGATCGTGCCGGTCGGGGCGCGATTGAGATAGACCGCGAGGACGGCGACGAAGCCGACGAGCGCGACGCTGCCGAGCACGTACTGCGGGAAATTCCGCCGCACCGTCAGCGGCAGTCGTTCGGTCAGCGTCGGCGCGGCGTCGGCGGCGCGCTTGCGTTCGGTCTGCGAGACGATCCGGATCGACACCGACATTTTCGGGCGGGCCTGCATCCGCTCCACGTCGTACGCCGCGCGGCGCCGATCGTCGCGCAGCACGTGGTGCGCGAGGTTGATTCGCGCGGAGAGTTTTTCGCGGTCGCTGTCGGCCCATCCCTGACGGTCCGGATGGAAAATGCCCATCATGACGCGGTAATGCTCGCGGACCTGCTCGGCGGTCGCGTCGCGGTTCAGCCCGAGCACGCGGTAATGGTCCGCCTCGTATGCCAGCAGCACGTGCTCGACGAAGAACAGCGCCGCCCGCCGGTGCTCGTCGAGCCCGTGCTGCCTGCCGTCGCGCACCGCTTCGGCTGCCGAGCGCATGACGACGATCGTGTCCACCGGCAGCGCTGCGCCGCCGCGCACCAGCTCGCCAAAGCGCGTCGGCTCGGCGAACACTGCCAGCGCCAGCGCCGCCGCGCCTCCCCTGCCCGCCTCCCCGGCCGCGCTCATGCCGCGGAACGACTGCCTTCGGCTTCGCCGCCGTACTGGTAGTAGGAGTTGTAGTAATAGCCTTGCGCACCGCTGCGGGACGCGATCTTCGTCAGCACGCCGCCGATGACGTGCGTGCGCGTGCTGCGCAGACGCTTGAGCGCGCCGGCGAGGAAGTCCTTGCGCGTGCCGCCCGCCTCGACGACGACGACGGTCGCGTCGGTGATGCTGCCGAGCAGCGGCGCATCGGCCAGACCGAGCACCGGCGGGCCGTCGACGATGACGCAGTCGAAACGGTCCTTGGCGACGTCGAGCAGCGCGACCATCTTGGCGCTGCCGAGGAGCTCCGCCGGGTTTGGCGGCAGCGGCCCGGACGTGATGACGAAGAGCTTGTTGTACGGCGTCGGCTGCGTGATGTCGACCGGCCTGGAGTCGCCGGCGAGGTAGTTCGTCAGCCCCGCCGTGTTGGCCAGGCCGAGCTTGCGGTGCATCGACGCCTTGCGCAGGTCGGCGTCCACCAGCAGCACTTTGAGGCCCAGCTGCGACAGGTTGATCGCGAGCGCCAGCGCGGTCGTGCTCTTGCCTTCGCCCATCGACGCGCTGGTGACCATCAGGACTTTCGGTATCCCGTCCTGCGTCGAGAACTGCATCGCGGTGCGCAGCGAACGATACGCTTCGGAGAAGCCCGAACGCGAGTCGTCGAGCTGTTCGAGCACCAGCTCGCGCGCCGCGTCGCCGGCGCGCTTGATCAGCGGCACCATGCCGAGCACCGGCAGGCCGAGCAGGCGTTCCATGCTCTCGCCGTCCTTGATCGTGTCGTCGAGGTGTTCGAACAGCAAAGCCAGGCCGATGCCGCCGAACAGCCCGAGCAGCGCCGCGATCAGCGCGTTGAGCAGCGTCTTCGGCTTGAACGGCTGGAGCGGGACTTCGGCCTTGTCGACGACCGACACGTTGTTCACGCCGACGCCGCCGGCGACGCCGACTTCCTTGTAGCGCTGCAGCAGGCCGTCGTACAACTGGCGGTTGGTGTCGACTTCGCGCTTGAGGATGTTGTACTGGATGCTGCGGTCCTGCACGCCGAGCACAGTGCGCTTGCTCTCGTCCATCTTCACCTGCAGCATCGCCTCCTGCGAGCGCGCCGCCTGGTAGGCGCTGCGGATGCCGCTGCGCACGTGGGCGAGCTCTTCGGCGATCTTGGCCTGCATCTCGTCGATCTGGCTTTGCAGCTGGACCATTTTCGGATAGCCGGGCTTGTAGATCTTGAGGTTTTCCTGGTACTCGGTTTCGAGCTTGGCTTTGTGGCCTTTGAATTCCTGGATGACCTTGTTTTCGAGCACCTGCGGGATGCCTTCGACGCTGCCGCTTTCGAGCTGCTGGTACAGCGCTTCGGCGCGGATGCGCTCCTGCTGCGCTTTGGCCAGCGCGGTCGTGAATTCCTGCATCACCTGGGTGTCGACGCTCGCTTCCTGCTCGCCGCCGCGGACGATCTGTTCCTCGCGTGCGAACGCGACGAGCTCCTTCTCGGTTTCGCCGAGCTTCACCTTGAGCTGCTGCAGCCGCTCTTCGAGGAACACTTTGGCGAACGACGACGCGTCCATGCGCCGCTCGAGGTTCACGTTGATGAACGCTTCCGAGATCGCGTTGACGATGCGGCTCGCGAGCACCGGGTCGGGGCTATCGAAATGAATCTTGACGAGGCGCGAATTGCGCACCGGCTCGATCGTCAGGTCTTCCAGGAACGCTTTCGTCAGCTTGAGCTTGCGGATCTGCTCGGCATCGCCTTCAACGAGTTCTTCTTCCCCGCCGGTGAGAAAGGCCTTGAGGCTTGCGAGCGGCGACGCTTCGGGCTCGGCGAACAGCGGGTGGTCGCCGAGGTTGAGCTGGTCGATGACGCGCTGCGCGAGCGTGCGGCTTTTCAGCAGCTCGTACTGCGTCTCGTAAAAATCCTTGGTGTCGCCCTGCATTTCGTTCGGCGTGACGCCCTGGTACTCGAGCACCTTGGCTTCCTGGCGCTCGATCTGCAGCGTGAGGCTCGCGCGGTAGATCGGGGTCATCAGGAAAGTCGCGGTCAGCACCGAAACCATGACGATGGCGAAGAACGTGATCACCGTCCATTTGCGCTTGACGATGGTGTCCCAGATCGCGCGCAGATCGATCGTGTCGTCGTCGTCTTCCTCGACGTGTGACCGCCATTCGGTGGGATGCGCGAGCGGGGTGCTTTCGCGGCGCTCGACGAGCGCGTTGCGGCGCGGGACTTCCTGATGGCGCTCGTCGCCGGCGTCCGGCTTTTCTGTGTTATCGATCATTTCCGGGGATTTTCTGCGAGTTTTTCGAAAAGCGTGCGGAAGGCTAGCGGACGGTGCCGAAGCCGATGAAGCCGCGCAGCGTGTCGGTCACGCCCTTGACCATCGAACGGGTCGTCGAGCTGCCGACGACGACGACGTCGTTGCCCTGGATCAGCGGGTCATCGACTTTGCCGGCGCGCACCGCTTCGAGGTCGAACACCAGCTGCTCCTTGTTGCCGTCGGCGAGCGTGCGAAAGATGCTGACCTGGTTGACGTCGGCGATCTGGCTGACGCCGGCGGCGAGCGCGATCGCCTGCAACAGCGACGTGCGCCCCGACAGCGGGAAGATGCCGGGCTTGGTCACTTCGCCTTCGACAGTGACGCGCTGGCTGACGAACTCCTTGATGAAGATCGTGACCTGCGGGTCCTGCAGGCAGCATTCGGTGAGGCGTCGCGCGATCTCCTCTTCGACGACGCGGGCGCTCAGCCCCGCCGCCTGGACCTGTCCGATCAGCGGCAGCCCGATCAGGCCGCGCGCGTTGACGCGCACCGTGCGCGACAGGTCCTCGACCTGGAAGACGGTGATTTCGAGCAGGTCGTACGGCCCGATGTAGTAGTCGTCGAACAGCGGACCGGGATCGTCGAGCGCAGTGCCGGCCGACGGCAGGACCGACGCGATGGGCGCCGGTGCGGACGTCGCCTGGGCATGAACGGGGGACGACGAAATCATTGCGCAGGACAACATCACGCCTGCAAGGTAAACACGCATTTACAACCACTCCCCGGACGACGGAGCCGAGACTCTAGGGCAAGAGTCTTGCGCCGGCGCGGAAAAATCTGACGTTTTCGACAAGGCAAGCTATTAACCCGGCAGCCAAATACCGTTCGGGCTGAGCCTGTCGAAGCCTTGGCAGCGCCCTTCGACAAGCTCAGGGCGATCGGATGTATTTGATTGCCCCCTTAAAAATGCCGCCGAAACAGCCGGTTGAAGAAGCCGGGACGCGCGCTCGCCGAAGAACGGCGAGTCTGCGGCAACGGCGGCAGTTTCTCGGGCGAAAGGTCGCGGAGTATACCCGCGGGCCTGACCTCGACCAAATTATATGCTTCCTGGGTACCCACCCGGCGTTCGGCCGCTGCCCGGCCTTCGGCAAGCAGCGGCGGGCGGCGGCGCGCACTGTGGGCGTCGGTCGCGAGCACATGCACGAGGCCTTCGTCGAGCATGCGTTCGCCCCAGTATTTCGCGTCCTTGCCGAAACGCCCGGTGAGGCTGCCGGAAGTGACCTGCATCCACGCCCCCGAGCGGACGAGTTCGCCGAACAGCGGGTAGTGGCTTTCGATCCACGTCAGCCGCTCCGGGTGCGTCACGACGGGGACGTAGCCGGACGCGAGGAGGTTGAAGACGAATTCCTCGAAGCGCGGCGGCGCGACGTGGTGCGGCGGCTCGAGAAGAAAATACCGGCTGTCGCCGAGCCGCGGCACGCTGCCCGCATTGAGCCGCGACAGCAGCTCCGGCGTGACGTGCGCGTCCGCGCCGCAGGTCAGCCGCAACGGGATCGCGGCCGCGTCGATCTCCCGCTGCAGCGTCTGAATCGCCGCGGCGATGCCGGCGCTATCGTTGTCGAACATGCCCGGATAGATGTGCGGCGTGCAGGCGACGATGGTGATGCCGTCGGCCGCGGCGATGCGCGCCATGTCGAGCGCAGTCGCCAGATCAGGCGCCCCGTCGTCGATGCCCGGGAGCATGTGGCAATGCAGATCGATCATGCCGCGCGCGAGCCGAAAAGGACGCGGGGAACGACGCGGAAAAAAACGCGGATCGGGAAAAACCGGGTGGTGCGAGGGAAGAGACTCGAACTCTCACGCCTTGCGGCGCTGGAACCTAAATCCAGTGCGTCTACCAATTCCGCCACCCTCGCCCACGGGCATTCGAACGACGCCCGGAGCGCGGATTATACATAGAAGGGGGGATACGCAACGTTACATTCTCAGCCGCTCGCCATAGCCGGTCATCTCCAGGTAGCCGCGACCGATCTCGCGGCCGTCTTCGACGAGGTGCACCGCACCTTCCCAGTAAACGGCGCCGGTCGTGCCGCGGCTGTCGAGCTCCTGGTCGTCCATCAGCGGGTGCAGTGCCAGGCGGCGGCCGTCGATATCGAGCTGCCATTCGACCGGGTATTCGGTGCCGGTGCGCGGCGAGCGCCAGCGCCGCCCGGGGAGGAACGTGACCTGCGCCGGAGCGAGCGCGCGCGCGGGGCCGTCGCCGCGGCGCAGCGTGCCGGCGGTCCACGTCGCTTCACCGGTCGCGGTGCGCATGCGAAACGCCATCAGCGCCCCGCCGTCGGAGAGGTTGATGCCGATCCAGTCCCAGCCGCGCGCTTTTTCCGGCAGGTACGCGCTCGACCATTCGTGGTCGAGCCACGCGCGGCCGGTGACGCGGTGCGTTTTATCGCGCACGCGCAGGCTGCCGCTGACGCCGAGCTGCGGACGGCTGTAGTAATAACTCGCATGCCGCGGGTCGGGCGCTTTCTGGCTGAAGCCGTCCTCGCCGTTCGGCAGCGGCGGACCGGCGGGGTCGAAACGCAGGTCGTACGCGAAGCGGTCGGCGTCGACGGTCGCGCGGTAATGGTCCTGCGACCATTCGAGCGTCCAGTCGCCGATCCACGCGCGAGTGTGCCCGGTGGTGGCGCCGGCAAGCGGGTCAAGCGCGCGTTCGCCGCGTTCGGCGTGCAGCAGCCGGCCTTCGGCGGGATCGGCGATCGCGGCGTGCGCGAGGATCAGCTGGCGCGGCGCGAAGCGGCTCGGGTTGCCTTCGCCGATGCGCGTGCGCACGCGAAAGAACGTGACCTGGAAGCCGCGTTCGACACCGTCCTCGTCGGTGACCCAGCCGGTCACGTACCACCACTCGGTGCGGTAATCGGGGTGCGCGCCATGGTCGGCGGGAAACTGCAGCGGGCGGCCGGCGACGACCGGCGGGTAGCCCGGCGGATCGCGCTCGTGAGTGCTCCCGCTCCCGGTTTGCGTTTGGGGCGCCGCCGACACGCCCGACGCGAGCCACAGCAGCGCCGCGGCAACATATGCATGCATCAGAAGTCCTCCCGCACCGCGAGCACCGCTGCCTGGCGCATCGCCTGATACCCCGACACGCGCGCCGCGACCGCGGCGAGCAGCACCAGCGCGACGGCGAACGCGGCGAGCGCCGCCAGCGGCAGCCTGAGATCCATGCTCCAGTGAAAGCTCTGGCGATTGACGACTTCGACGAGCACCAGCGCGACCGCCCCGCCCGCCGCCAAGCCGACCGCGACGCCGACCGCCGCGCCGAGTGCGCCTTCGAGCGCGAGCAGCCGGCCGATGTCGCGCCGCGTCAGTCCCAAGTGACGCAGCATGCCGAATTCCTTGCGCCGCGCGGTCGCGAGCGCAGCAAAGCTCGTGCTGACGCCAAAGAGACCGATCAGGATCGCGACCGCTTCCATCAAGTACGTGACGAGGAACGTGCGGTCGAAAACCGCGAGCGACGTCGCGCGGATGGCGCCCGGCGCGACGAGCTCGAAGTTCTGCCCGTCGAACTGCGTCTGCAGCGCCGCAGCGACCGCGTCGGCCTGCACGCTCGGGGCGACGCGGATCGCGACATTGTTCGAGCGCGAATCGCCGGTCAGCGCCCGGTAGTCGGCGAGCTCGACGAGCACGGCGCCGTGCTGCCGCGCGTAGTCGCGCCACACGCCGGCAACGCGGAAGCGATGCATCTCGCCGCCGAGCGGCAGCGCCAGCGAGTCGCCGACGCCGACGCGGAAAAGATCCGCCATCGCTTCGGACACCCACGCGGGCGGCAGGCCGTCGGCTCCGCGGACGCTCGCGGCATCCCCTTCGACGAGCGGCACCGGCGCGCCGTCGGCGACCGGGCGGGCGATCAGCGTCACCGGGAACTGCGCTTCGTCGAGCCGCAGCGTGTCGTAACGCACCGGCTGCACCGACGACACGCCGGGCGTCGCGGCGATCCGGGCGATGAGCTCGGGCGTCAGGAACGCACTTGCGCCCGACGAGGACGCGCGCAGGTAAAGGTCCGCGGGCAACACGTCCGAGAGCCAGTCGTCGACCGAGCTGCGAAACGAACTCACCATGATCGCCATCGCCGCGGCGAGCGCGACGCTCGCGACGACGCCCGCGCCGGCGACCATGACCTGCCCGGGTGCCGCGGCGAGCCGGGCGTGCGCGAGGCGCAGCAGGACGGAGCGCGCGCCGACGCCGTCGACGCCGCGCATCGCGAGCCGCACGACGGCCGGCAGGATCAGCACCGAACCGGCGAGGAGCAGCGCGATCGCCGCGTAGCCGAACACCGGGATGCCGCCGAGCGGCGGCAGCAGGCACAGCAGCAGCGCGAGCCCGAGCGGCGCGAGCGCGGCCAGTCCGCGCGAACGCGTTCGCCACACTTCGACGTCGTCGCCGGCGCGCAAGGCCCGCGACGGCGCGACGCGGCTCGCTTCGCGTGCCGGCAGCCACGCGCCCCCGACCCCCGCGGCGACGCCGAGCACGAGATAAGCCGCGGTCGCGAGCGGTTCGAAGCGCAGGCCGGGTTCGACGCCTTCGAAATAGCCGGCGCCGAGGTCCGCACCGACGATCGAGAACGCGAGCGCGCTCAGCGCGTAGCCGAGCATGACGCCGACGAGCCCGCCGACGAGCCCGAGCACCGCGCCTTCGGCGAGCAGGCCGCGCAGCAGCGTGCGGCGGTCGAGGCCGAGCGCGCGCAGGAACGCGAGCTCCTGGCGGCGGCGCACGACCGACAGCAGCTGCGTCGAGAACACGAGGAAGCCGCCGGTGAGCAGCGCGATCGCGGCGAGCATCGTGAGGTTCACGCGGTATGCGCGCGACAGGCCGGCAACCTGCGACATCGCGGCTTCGGGGGCGAGCAGCTCGACGCCGGCCGGCAGCAGCGGACGCAGCCGCTCGATCGCCGCGGCGCGGTCGACGCCTTGCGCGAGGCGCAAGTCGATGCGCGTGACGCGACCGAGCTGGTCGAACAGCTGTTGCGCGGCGGCAATGTCCATGACCGCGAGGCGCTGCCCGCGGCCGGCACCGGGGACGGTGCCGAGGATGCGCAGAGGTTCTTCGCGCGGACCGGCGAGCACCGCGAGCGTGCCGCCCGTACCGAGTCCGAGCGCAGCCTGCGCAGCCGGGCTGAGGAACACCGCGTCCGCAGCGAAGATGCCGAATTCGCCGCCCGCCTCGGCGTCCGGCACCGGCATCAGCGCGGGCTGGACGCGCCGCACGCGCAGCGCGTCGACGCCGAACACGCGCAAAGTGTCGTCGCGCTGCGGCAGCGACGCTTCGACTTCGAGGATCGGGCTCGCGTCGGCCACTTCGGGGCGCTGCGCGAGCAGGACGTAGAGCGCGTCGTCGAAGCCGGTGCGCGGGCCCATGACCTGCAGATCCGCTTCACCGGCGATGAGGCGCATGCCGCGGCCGAATTCGTCGAGCGCCGCGCCGTGGATCAGCTGCACCGCGAGGCCGAGCGCGACGCCGAGCGCGATCGCGAGCAAGGACAGCGCCGTCGCGAGCCGCCGCCGCGCGAGGCTCGCGAGGAACACGTGGCGCAGCCCGGCGTTCATTGGCGCTTCCCGGAGCGGGCCGACGAAGCGCTCACGCGGCGACCGCCTCCTCGGCGAGGCCCGTCGCGGTCAGCCGCAGCACGCGGTCGGTGCGCGCGGCGGCGGCGCGGGAATGCGTGACGAGAAGTCCGATCGCGCCGGCGCTGCGCAGGCTGCCGAGCAGCAGTTCGAGCACGTCGGCGGCGCGCTCGGCGTCGAGGTTGCCGGTCGGCTCGTCGGCGAGCACCAGCGTCGGCCGATGCACCAGCGCGCGGGCGATCGCGACACGCTGCATCTCGCCGCCGGACAAATGCCGTGGCCAGTCGTCGGCACGCTCGGCGAGCCCGACCTGGGCGAGCATCGCGACCGCTCGCTCGCGCGCTTCCGCGGCGGCGCAGTCGAGCAGCCACAGCGGCAGCGCGACGTTCTGCGCGAGCGTCAGGTGCGGCAGCAGGTGAAACGCCTGGAACACGAAACCGTAGCTGCGACGCCGCAGCCGCGCGAACGCGTCGTCGTCGAGCGCGACGAGCTCGGTGCCGTCGAGCCGGATGCTGCCTGCATCGACCGCTTCGAGCCCGGCGATGCAGTTCAGGAGCGTCGACTTGCCGACGCCGGATTCCCCCATGATCGCGACGCATTCGCCCGGCGCGAGCCGCAGCGACACGTGCGAGAAAAGCGCCCGCCCGGTTTGCCCGTTGAAGCGTTTCGCCAGCCCGTCGAGTTCCAGCATCGGTTCAGCGTCTCCTCGGTGCGAAAAATGCCGCCCACGCGGCTCGCATGCAGCCTCGAACAATAATCCGAACGGCGGTGCTTGTCGCCCTGCTGCGACGCTCGGTTCAACCTATTAACCGGCAGGCAAATACCGTTCGGGCTGAGCTCTTCGACAAGCTCAGGACAGGTTGTGTCGAAGGGCTTTCGATGCGACAACTGCGGTTTCAAGGTTCAACACGCAACGCGGGAGTGAGTCGACGCCGAACACCGGAAGGCGCCGCGCCGATCGCGTATACTCCCGGCGCCCCGCCATGCCCGTCGATCACTACGAGAACTTTCCTGTCGCGTCGCTGCTGCTTCCGGCCCGTTTGCGCGAGCCGGTGGAAGCCATTTACGCGTTCGCGCGCAGCGCCGACGACATCGCCGACGAAGGCGACGCACCGGGGGTCGTGCGGCTCGCGCGGCTCAACGACTACCGCCTCGAACTCGACGCGATCGGACGCGGCGCGCCGGCTCGCGATGCCGGGCTCGCGCAGATGTTCGAACGCCTCGGCCGCAACATCCGCGCCCACGCGCTGCCGCTGCCGCTGTTCCGCGACCTCCTCGACGCGTTCAGCCAGGACGTCGGCAAGACACGCTACGCCGATTTCGCTGAGCTCGCCGACTATTGCCGCCGCTCGGCGAACCCGGTCGGGCGCCTGCTGCTGCATCTGTACGGCGCGGCAACGCCGGACAACCTGCGGCTGTCGGACAGGATCTGCACGAGCCTGCAGCTGATCAACTTCTGGCAGGACGTCGCGGTCGACTGGGCGAAGCGCCGCATCTACGTGCCGCAGGACGAGCTCGCGCGCTTCGGCGTCGGCGAAGCGGACATCGACGCCGGGCGCTGCGACGAGCGCTGGCGCGCGCTGATGACGTTCGAAGTGCAGCGGGCGCGCGCGACGATGCTCGAAGGCGCGCCGCTCGCGCGCCGCCTGCCGGGGCGCATCGGCTGGGAGCTGCGCCTGATGGTCGCCGGCGGCCTGCGCATCCTCGAACTGATCGAAGCGGCGGACTACGACGTGTTCCGCCGCCGCCCGACGCTCGGCCGCTCCGACTGGCCGCGCCTCGCGTGGCGCGCGCTGCGATATGAAGGAATCGGATGACCCCTCACGAGTACTGCCAGGACCGGGCCGCAAGCGTGGCTTCGCGGCTATCTGCCGCCACCGATCACCACGACTGGACACCCATCGCCCCATGACCCCTCACGAGTACTGCCAGGACCGGGCCGCGCGCATGGATTCGCGGCTATTCGCTGCCAGCAATCGACAAGACTGGACAGGCATCGCCCCATGACCCCTCACGAGTACTGCCAGGACCGCGCCGCGAAGAGCGGTTCCAGCTTCTATTACAGCTTCCTGTTCCTGCCGCCCGAGCGGCGGCAGGCGATCATCGCGCTGTATGCGTTCTGCCGCGAGGTCGACGACGTCGTCGATGAGTGCAACGACGTGCAGGTCGCGCAGAACAAGCTCGACTGGTGGCGCCAGGAGATCGCCCGCGTATATGCCGGCAACCCGAGCCATCCGGTCGGGCTCGCGCTGAAGGACGTGCTGGGCCGCTTCAACCTGCCGCGCGAGCAGATGTTCGAAGTCATCGACGGCATGGAGATGGACCTGCGCCAGACGCGCTACCTCGATTTCAAGGGGCTGCAGCTGTACTGCTACCGCGCGGCGAGCGTCGTCGGCCTGCTCGCGGCCGAGATCTTCGGCTACCAGGACCGCCAGACGCTGAAGTACGCGCACGACCTGGGCATCGCGCTGCAGCTCACGAACATCATCCGCGACGTCGGCGAGGACGCGCGGCGCGGGCGGATCTACCTGCCGATCGAGGACCTGCAGCGCTTCAAAGTGCCGGCGAGCCAGATCCTCGAAGGCCGCAGCGGCGACAACTTCCGCGCGCTGATGGAGTTCCAGGCCGAACGCGCGCGCACGTTCTACCACCAGGCGTTCGAGCACCTGCCGGCGGTCGATCGCAAGGCGCAGCGGCCGGGCCTCGTGATGGCGGCGATCTATCGCACGCTGCTCGACGAGATCGCGCGCGACGGCTTCCAGGTGCTCGACCGGCGCACGTCGCTGACGCCGGTGAGAAAGCTGTGGATCGCCGGGTCGACGTGGGTGCGGGCATGACGCGCGGCGCGGCCGAACCGGCAACGGGCGCAGCGTGACGCAACCGGTCGCGATCATCGGCGCCGGCTACGCGGGCCTCGCGTGCGCCGTCGAGCTCGCACGGCGGCACGTGCCGGTGACGGTGTTCGAGCGTTCGCACACGCTGGGCGGGCGCGCGCGGGTCGTCGCGAAAGACGGCTGGCGCATCGATAACGGCCAGCACATCCTGATCGGTGCGTACACCGAACTGACGCGCCTGCTGCGCCTGACCGGCGGCTCGCCGAAGCTGCTCGAACATCTGCCGCTGACGCTGCACACGCCCGGGCACCTGCACCTGCAGGCGGCCCGGCTGCCGGCGCCGCTCCATCTGGCGGTCGGGCTGCTGCGCGCGAGCGGGCTCGGCTGGGCGGACCGGCTCGCGATGCTGCGGCTGATGCGCGTCCTCAAAAAACAGCGTTTCCGCGTCGCCGCGCAGCTGACGGTCGAGCGACTGCTGCGCGACACGCGCCAGCCCGAGCGGCTGACGCGCCTGGTGTGGGAACCGCTGTGCGTCGCGGCGCTGAACACGCCGATTGCCGAAGCGTCGGCGCAGGTCTTCGCGAGCGTGCTGCGCGACAGCCTCGCCGCGGGCGCTTCGGCGAGCGAACTGCTGATCCCGCGCGTCGACCTGTCGGAGCTTTTCCCGGTGCCGGCGGCGCGCTATCTCGCAGTGCGGCGCGGCAAGCTGCGTACCGGCACCGCCGTCGAGGCGATCCGGCCGGTCGCCGGCGGATTCCGTCTCGACGGGGATCCGGCCGACCAGCGCTACGCGCACGTCGTCGTCGCCGCCGCGCCACATCATGCCGGCGCGTTGCTCGCCCCGCTCGACGGCTGCGACCGCCTCGCGGCGACGATCGATGCGCTGCCGAGCGAACCGATCACGACCGTGTACCTCGCGCTCGGCGAGCCGCTGCGACTCGCGCACGCGATGATCGGCCTCGCCGACGGCCCCGCGCAATGGGCGTTCGACCGCGGCCGGCTCGGCGGCCCGGCCGGCCTGATCGCGTGCGTGATCAGCACGCACGGTGAACACGAAGCGCTGTCGCGCGAAGCGCTCACGCTCGCAGTGCATGCGCAGCTCGAACGCCAGCTGCAACGCCGTCTGCCGGCAGCCGAATGGTCGCAAGTCATCACCGAGAAACGCGCGACGTTCGCCTGTCGCCCCGGCCTCACCCGCCCCGGCCCGCAAACGCCGATCGCCGGCCTGTGGCTCGCCGGCGACTATCTCGACGCGGACTATCCCGCGACGCTCGAATCGGCAGTGCGCTCCGGCGTCGCGACCGCGGCGCGCGTGCTGCAGGCGCTCGAGCCGCCGGCCTCGGTCCCCAAGCGAACCGCTATTGACGGGGCATCCCCACGCCGTTCGGGCTGAGCCCTTCGGCCTCGCTCAGGACCGGCCTGTCGAAGCCTTGGCAGCCAAGCACCGTTCGGGCTGAGCCTGTCGAAGCCCTGGCAGCGCCCTTCGACGAGCTCAGGGCGAACGGTCGCTCCAGCGTACGTCAGGATCGTCGCAGCGGAGCCGATCAGATCGGAAACAATGGCGCCATGTTGGTCGCCTCAACCTGGGATCGGCCCGAGTGCCTCGACCGCAGCCTGCAGTTCCTGCGTCACCGCGAGGAGGTCGCTTACGAGCTTCGGATCCACGTCGAAACTGCCTTCGTACTCGGCAAGATTACGTTTGCCATGGCAGAGATCAAGGACGCGCCATTTGGCGGGCGCAAAGCCGATGGAGTGCGGCAGCGTCTGGAAGACCAGGTAGCGATTCTCGGACCGGTAGCCGTGCCAGCGCAGCGCCGCGAGCGCCAGAGCATGCGCGGCGTTGTATGCGAGATCGAAAGCGCTCTCGAGGCCCAGCGTCGGCGTGCGCGCATCGAGCAGCTTGCGCTTCGCGGATCGGACGAGGCCGTCGAATTCGGCTTGGTTCGGCGGCTCGATCTTGAGCCCGCCTTTGCTCACCTTGGCGAGGTTATCCAGCGGGGAGCTCATGCTCGCCTCCTATCAGAAAAATTTTCGGTTGCGCGAGCACCCGTAGAACGAAGTTGTTTCCCGCGCGGATCTTCTCGGTGAGTTCGGCCCGCGTGTAGAGCGTCGGGTTCACCTTGCGCCCGAGCGTCTGCTCGGCCGTCGCCAGGCCTTCGAAAAGATCGGTGTAGCCGAGCTTGTTGGCAACCACCATCAGATCGATGTCGCTCGCAGCGGTATCGGTGCCTTTGGCGACCGACCCGAACACGAAGGCGAGCGCGATGCACTCGGCGACCGGCGCGAGCGCCGCGCGCAGCACATCGGCGAGCCCGACCGTCTTCAGCACGATCCCACGCAGTTCGGCAAAAACCGGGGACGCGGCATTGGCCTGGTAGTGCTTCTGGTTGCCGACGGCGGTGACGGTCACGAGATCGGCCCCCGCCAACTTCTCCAGCTCACGCTGCAGGGCGCCACGTCCGGTCGCGGTGAGGCGCAGGAGTTCGTTAACGTAGAACGAGCGGTCGGGCTGGCCGAACAGCAAGCCGAGCAAACGTTGCTGCAGGCCCGAGAAGAGCGCATCCGCGACGGAAGTATTTATCATCCCCATAGAAGGGATTGTAATCCCCATAAAGGGGATTTTGTGGACAGGTATTGCAGTACGATGGCCCTGATCGGGACGTCGACATGGCGAAGTACGTGCTGCAGGCGCTGGAGCCCCCGACCTCGGTCCCTGAAGCGAACCGCTATTGACCGGGCAAGCACCCACCGTTCGGGCTGAGCCCTTCGGCCTCGCTCAGGACAGGCCTGTCGAAGCCCCGGCAGCCAAATACCGTTCGGGCTGAGCCTGTCGAAGCCCCGGCAGCGCCCTTCGACGAGTTCAGGGCGAACGGGTGTGACGAGTTCCGGACGAACGGTTGTACTGATTGGCGCGTTAATGGGTTCCCGCGCCGAGCCCGATCGCGGGCTCGCTCAGCGCGCCGTTGTGCATCCGCAAGATCCGCCCGCAGCGGCGCGCCAGCGATTCGTCATGGGTCACGAGGATCAGCGTCGTGCCCGCTTCGCGGTTCAGCGAAAAGATCAGCTCGATGATCGCCTCGCCGGTCGCGGCGTCGAGGTTGCCGGTCGGCTCGTCGGCGAGCAGCAGCCGCGGGCTCGGGGCGAACGCGCGGGCGAGCGCGACGCGCTGCTGCTCGCCGCCGGAAAGATGTTTCGGGTAATGGCGCATGCGCGCCGCCAGGCCGACCCGCGCGAGCCACTGGCGCGCGATGGCGTCGGCATCGTCGGCGCCGGCGAGCTCGAGCGGCAGCATGACGTTTTCAAGCGCGGTCAGCGCCGGCAGCAGCTGGAACGACTGGAACACGAAGCCGACCGACTCGCCGCGCAACGCCGCGCGCGCATCCTCGTCGAGCGAGAAAATGTCGGTGCCCTGGAGACGCACGGTGCCGGCGCTGGGAACATCGAGCCCGGCGAGCAATCCGAGCAGCGTGGATTTGCCGGAGCCGGACGCGCCGACGATCGCGACCGACTCGGCGGCGCCCACGCTGAACGAAACATCCTGCAGAATGCGCAGGACTCCCGCGCCGTCGCCGAGCGGGACGCTTTTGCACAGGCCGGCGACTTCGATCACCGGAACGGAGAACTCCATGCTGCTGCGATCCATCGTGATCTTCTTCTTCGCAATAATGGTTTCAGGCGCTGCGCAGGCGGCAACGATACTGGTGTGGGGCGACAGCCTGTCGGCCGGCTACGGCCTGCGCCCGAAGCAGGACTGGCCCACCCTGCTGCAGACGCGCCTCGAACGCGAAGGGTTCCGCCACACGGTGATCAACGGCAGCGTCAGCGGCCAGACGTCCTCGGGCGGGCGCTCGCGCCTGCCCGCTGCGCTCGAGCGCCACGAACCGGACCTGCTGATCCTCGAACTCGGCGCGAACGACGGCCTGCGCGGCCTGCCGCCGCGCCTGCTGGCCGAGAACCTCGCGGCGATGATCGAGGCCGCGCGCGCCCACGGCACCCGCGTGCTGCTGATCGGCATGCAGATGCCGCCGAATTACGGCCCCCCTTACAGGCAGCGCTTCGAGCAGACTTTCGCCGACGTCGCGCGCGAGCACAACGTGCCGCTGGTGCCGTTCCTGCTCGACGGCTTTGCCGAGCGGCACGAGATGTTCCAGCCCGACGGCATCCACCCGACTGCCGAAGCGCAGCAGCTCATCGTCGACACCGTCTGGAAGCAGCTCGCGCCGATGCTGGAGGGATAGCCGGGGGGCGCGAGCGGCGCCCACGTCGCGCCGCCGATCGCCGTCAAACGATCCGCAGCAGCGGTTCGCCCGCTTCCATGCGGCCGATGACGCGGCCGTCGCTGCCCTGCTCCGCGCGGATCGCCGCGAGCACTTCGTCCACGGCTTCTGGTGCACACGCGATCAGCAGCCCGCCGCTCGTCTGCGGATCGGTGACGAGCTTGCGCTGCCACTCCGGCGCTTCGGGCGCGAAGCGGATCGCGTCGCCGTAGCTCGCCCAGTTGCGCGTCGAAGCGCCAGTCGCGACGCCATCGCGCACGAGGCGCAGCGCCGCGTCGATCGTCGGCAGCTCGCCGAACGCGACGTTCGCCGCGAGCGCCGAACCGCGGCAGATTTCGAGCAGGTGCCCGGCCAGGCCGAAGCCGGTGACATCGGTCACCGCATGCACGCCGTCCATGCCGGCCAAGTGCATCCCGACGCGGTTCAGGAGCGTCGTCCAGTGCACCATCGCGGCATAGTCGGCCTCTTCGAGCAGGCCTTTCTTGAGCCCGGCCGACAGGATGCCGATGCCGAGCGGCTTGGTCAGGATCAGCACGTCGCCGGCTCGGGCGCCGGCGTTGGTCTTGACCTGCGCGGGGTCGACGACGCCGAGGCCGACGAGCCCGTAGATCGGCTCGAGGACGTCGATCGAATGCCCGCCGGCGATCGGGATGCCGGCGTCGCGGCACACCGATGCGCCGCCTTCGAGAATGCGGCCGATGACTTCGGGCGGCAGTTTGTCGATCGGCATGCCGACGATCGCGAGCGCCATGATCGGCCGTCCGCCCATCGCATAGACGTCGGACAGCGCGTTGGTCGCGGCGATGCGGCCGAAATCGTACGGGTCGTCGACGATCGGCGTGAAGAAGTCGGTCGTCGCGACGATCGCCTGGCGGTCGTTGAGGCGATACACCGCGGCGTCGTCGGCAGTCTCGGTGCCGACCAGCAGCTCCGGCGGGACGAGGCCCGCCGGCGCATGCGCGAGCAGCTTCGACAGCACGGCCGGAGCGATTTTGCAGCCACATCCGCCGCCGTGGGAGAATTGCGTGAGTTTGATCTGATCCATGGATTCCAGGGGGAGAAACGGTTGCCCGGCGCACACCGGCGCACCGCGACAACGCATGAAAAAAGGCATTGCGACCGTAGCACAGCTGTCCGCCTTTGACGAGATCATCGACGCCCGCAGCCCGGCCGAATTCGACGAAGACCGCCTTCCCGGCGCGATCAGCTGCCCGGTGCTCGACAACGCGCAGCGGGTTGTCGTCGGCACGATCTACAAGCAGCAGTCGGCGTTCGAGGCGCGGCGCGTCGGCGCGGCGATGGTCGCCGAGAACATCGCGCATCACCTGAGGACGCGCTTTCACGACAAGCCGAAGAACTGGCGGCCGCTGGTGTATTGCTGGCGCGGCGGCCAGCGCAGTGGCGCGTTCGTCACCTGGCTGCGGCTGATCGGCTGGGACGCGTGCCAGCTCGAAGGCGGCTACAAGACGTGGCGCCGCATGGTCGTCGCGGAACTCGAAGCGCTGCCGGCGCGCTTCGACCTGCGCGTCGTGTGCGGCGCGACCGGCAGCGCCAAAACACGCGTCCTCGACGCGCTGGCAAAACTCGGCGCGCAGGTGCTCGATCTCGAGCATCTCGCCGCGCACAAGGGCTCGGTGCTCGGCGCGCTGCCGGACCGCCCGCAGCCGACGCAGAAATCGTTCGAAACCGAACTGTTCCGCAGCTTGCGCGAGCTCGACCCGGCGCGGCCGGTGTTCGTCGAAGCCGAAAGCCGCAAGATCGGCCGCATCCAGGTGCCCGAGGCGCTGATCCGGCAGATGCGCGCGAGCCCGTGCGTCGCGATCGAAGCGAGCCGCGCCGCGCGTCTCGAGTTTCTCGTGCGCGACTACGCGTATCTTGGCGACGACATCGCCGACCTGCAGCAGAAAATCGACTTCCTCAAAGGCCTGCAGAGCAACGAGACGCTCGAACGCTGGAAAGCGCTCGCCGCGGCGCACGACCTGCCGACGCTGTTCGCCGAGTTCATCGAGCTGCACTACGATCCGCTGTACCGCCGCTCGCAGAACAGGAATTTCACCCGTTTTCCGACCGCGCCGGTCTTCGCCAGCGACGACCTGTCGTCGGCCGGCATCGACGCGCTGGCACGGCGGATACTCGCCGCCGCGGCGGCAGAGCAGCCCGAAGCGCCTACGCGGGTGGCCGATCCGGCAACACCGTGATGCCTTGCCCTTTGACGGCGCACACGCGCTGCACGACCGCCGGCCGCGGCCGGGCGACTTCGCCCTGCTCGAACGCGACGATCGTGTAATCGCCGGCGAGGCGTTCGATGAGTTCGCCGGGACGCAGCAGGAATTCCGGGTTGCCGGGCCTGCCGAAGCGCTCGTTGCCGAGCATAAAGGTTTCGTAGATCAGCACGCCGTCGGCGGCGAGGCCGTCGAGCAGCAGTCCGAGGCGCGGCCGGTAGAGATAATTGGTGACGACGATCGCGTCGAAGCACGCGGGCCCGTACGGCCAGTCGCCGCTTTCGAGGTCTGCCTGGGCAACGCTGACGCGCGGCTCGCCGGCGAACGTCGCCAGCGCCGCCGCGTCGCGGTCGACTGCCTCGACCTCCCAGCCGTGGCGGGCCAGCCAGCGCGCATGCCGGCCGCGGCCGCACGCGAAGTCGAGCACGCGCCCGCCGGCGGGGATCAGCGTCGCGAAACGCGCGACCCACGCCGAAGGATCGGCAACGGCTGAATCGGAGGAAGAGCTCATCGGTTTCCTTTCTGTCGGTTTCGGGGCGCGGGCGGCATTGATTCTAGCCGGCACCCCGAGGCATGACGAGGCCTCTTCGGCGACGCGGCCGGTAGCGCGTTCAGAACCCGTTTCGGGCAGTCGACTCGGCCGCCCGTCCGGTTTATGCGTAACAATTCAGGGCAATAGCGCGCCCCGCCCCCGCCGCGGCAGGTAAGATCCGCCGACGAGCGCGGGCCATCCGTAGTTTCGATCCCGACTCACTCCGACGAAAACACTGTGAAAACGTCTCATGAGTCTTTTCCGTCGCGGGCGCGCGGACGTGCCCGGGCGGCACTCGCGGCGGCGCTGATGACTCCCTACCCGCTGCTGGCGCACCCGCCGCTGTTCGCCTCGCCGCTGCCACTGGCGGCGCCGCTCGCCGCCCTGGCGCTGGTGCTTGTCGCGCTGTTCGCCTGGCATGTTTTGCGGCGCCGACCGGCCCCCGCCGAAGGGCGCCGCGTCGCCGGTTTCGATTCCGCCGAACTCGTCGAACTGCTCGACCTGTCGTCGGACTGGCAATGGAAGACCGATGCGCAGCACCGCTATGTCCATATCACCGCCGGCCTGCAGGAGCACTCGCGAATCGACCCGCTCGAATTTCTCGGCCACACGCCTTGGGAACTCGACTGCGGGGACGCGCCCGCACAAAGCGGCGAGGCATGGCGCGAGAGCCTTGCGCAGCACGCGCCGCTGCATCTGACGCTATGCCGTCGCGACAGCACCGGGAAACGCCGCTATCTCGAACTGATCGGATGCGCCGTCCACCGCGACGGAAACTTCGCCGGCTACGACGGCATCGGGCGGGACATCACCGATCGGGTCGAGTCCGAGCAGTCGTTGCGCGAGAACCAGGTGCGCTATCGCGAGCTGATCGAGTCGGTCAACGAGATCATCTTCCGCACCGATGAAAACGGCCGGCTGACGTTCCTGAACCGTGGCTGGGAAACGATCACCGGTTACACGGTGAAGGAGAGCCTCGGCACTGCGCTGGCCGATCACTTCCATCCGGACGACCGCGTCGCCGCCGAGCACCAGATATCGCTGGTCCACCGGCTGGAGCTTCCGGCGTGGACCGCCCAGTTGCGGCTGCTGACGCGAAACGGCGAGATACGCTGGGTCGAGGCGAACGCGCATCGCGTCGACCACGGCAACGAAGACGACCCGGCGCTGCTCGGGCTGGCGGGAACGCTGTTCGACATCTCGGCACGCAAGATCGCCGAGATGACGCTGCGCAATCTCAACCGCGAACTCGAAACCCGGGTGCGCGCCCGCACCGCCGAGCTGGAAGCGGCGAACCGCGAGCTCGAGGCGTTTTCGTATTCGGTGTCCCACGACCTGCGCGCACCGCTGCGCGCGATCGACGGCTTCGCCCGCATCCTCGACGAAGAACTCGGCGATCGCGTCGAGCCGAACGCACGGGAGCATATCGTGCGCATCCGCAACGCCGGCATGCGCATGTCCCACCTCATCGACGACCTGATCAAGCTCGCGCAGCTGGCGCGCCATTCGCTGCACAAGGAAACTTTCGATCTGTCGGAACTCGCGATCCAGATCATCGACGAGCTGCGCCGGAACGAGCCGGAGCGGCGCGTCGAGGTGGAAATAACGCGGGACCTGGTCGTCAGAGCCGACCGCGGACTGATGCAGCTCGTGCTGCAGAACCTGCTCGGCAACGCGTGGAAGTTTTCGTCGCGCAATGCCGTCGCGCACATCTCCCTGACGGCGAGGCGCGATCTCGGCCAGCGGGTGTTCTGCGTCACCGACGACGGCGTCGGCTTCGACATGACGTTCGCGAACAACCTGTTCCGCGCCTTTCACCGCCTGCACTCCGGCATCGATTTTCCGGGCTCCGGGATAGGCCTCGCGACGACCTACCGCATCATCGAACGCCACGGCGGGCAGATCTGGGCGAAATCGAAGCCCGGCGAGGGTGCGAGCTTCTATTTCACGCTCGGCGGATGAAGGTCCGGGCCACCGGGCGTGCTGCGCTGGATTGCGGAAACTCCCGATCGGAATGCCTTGCCAGTTATGTCACAATGGCTCATGGTGCACTGCAGTAAGCTTGCACTCGGCGCAGATTCGACCAGACTGTAACGACTGCAATTCCGGTACTCATCGAAGCATGGCCGACGACGGCTCCCGAGGCTTCGCGACCCATGGCCAGCGGTTACGGACCCTGCATTCAGGCGATAAAAAATGAAAGAGAAGCACTACCTCACTCCCCTGCTCGAACCCAAATCGGTCGGCGTGATCGGCGCGAGCCAGCGTGAAGCGTCGCTCGGCAACGTCGTGATCCGCAACATGCAGAACGCGGGTTTTCGCGGCCGGCTGTTCGCCGTCAACCCGAAGCACGAATCGGTGCTGGGAGTGCCGTGCTACAAATCCGTCGAGGACGTGCCGCACCGGCTCGACCTCGTCGTCATCGCAGTACCTGCCAACCAGGTGCTGTCGGTCGTCGAGAGCTGCGGGCGCGCCGGCGTCAAGGCAGTCATCATCATGTCGACGGGATTTTCCGAAACGGGCGCGCGCGGCGCGCTGCTCGAACGCCACGTCGTCGAAGCCGCGCGTCGCTACCGCATCCGGCTGCTCGGCCCGAACTGCCTCGGCATCATGCGTCCGGTGCTGGGCCTGAACGCGACCTTCGCGCACGTCAGCGCGATCAAGGGCACGATCGGGCTGATCTCGCAGTCCGGGGCGCTGTGCACGTCGATCCTCGACTGGGCCGAACCGAACAACATCGGCTTCTCGGCAGTCGTCTCGCTCGGCTCGTCGAGCGACATCGACTTCGGCGAAGTGCTCGAATACATGATCTCGGACCCGCGCACCGAGAGCATCATCATGTATGTCGAAGGCATCCGCGATGCGCGCCGCTTCATGAGCGCGCTGCGCGGCGCCGCGCGCGTCAAGCCGGTGCTGCTGATCAAGGTCGGGCGCCACCCGGACGTGTCGCGCGCGATCCGCTCGCATTCGGGCTCGATGAGCGGCAACGACGCGGTCTTCGACGCTGCGCTGCGCCGCGCCGGCGTCATCCGCCTGTACAACATGGGGCAGCTGTTCGCCGCGGCGAACGCGCTGTTCTCGCACTTTCGCCCGCGCGGCAACCGCCTCGCGATCGTCACGAATGGCGGCGGGCCCGGCGTCATGGCAGCCGACCGCGCGGCCGACCTCGGCATCCCGCTTTCCGAGTTCGCCGACGGCACGATGGAAAAGCTCAACGCCGCGCTGCCGGCCGGATGGTCGCACGGCAACCCGGTGGACGTCCTCGGCGACGCCGACGTCGAGCGCTATCGCAAGGCCGTTCAGGCGGTGCTCGAAGGGCCCAACGTCGACGGCGTGCTGGTGATGCTGACGCCGCAGGCGAACACCGATCCGACCGCGGTCGCCGAAGCGGTCGTCGAGCTCGAGAAGACTGCCGACAAGCCGGTCGTAACATGCTGGATGGGCGAGCAGCTGGTCGGCCCCGGACGCAAGGCTTTCGAAGCGGCCGGCATCCCGACTTTCCGCACCCCGGAGCCGGCGGTCGAGCTGTTCAGCCACCTGTCGGCGTACTACCGCAACCAGAAGCTGCTGATGCAGACGCCGGCGTCGCTGTCGCACCTCAATCCGCCGAGCGTCGAGAGCGCGCGCCTCGTCATCGAGACCGCGCTGGCCGAGCGCCGCAAAGTGCTCAACTCGATGGAATCGAAAGCGCTGCTCGCGGCGTTCCGCATCCCGATCGCGCAGACCGTCGTCGCGCGCTCGGCGACCGAAGCGATGGTGCTCGCCGAGGAGATCGGCCTGCCGGTGGTGATGAAGATCGACTCGCCGTCGATCATCCACAAGGCCGACTCGGGCGGCGTGCGGCTCAATCTCGGCAGCCTCGCGGCAGTGCGCACCGCGTACCAGGAAATCCTCGAGGAAGTGCGCAAGAACAAGCCCGCCGCGACGATCAACGGCGTCGCGATCGAGCCGATGATCCTCAAGCGCAACGGCCGGGAACTCGTCGTCGGCGTCAAGCGCGATGCGGTGTTCGGCCCGGTGATCACTTTCGGTGAAGGCGGCAACCGCGTCGTCGCGAACCGCGACATGGAAATCGCGCTGCCGCCGCTGAACCACTACCTCGTGCGCGACCTGATCAAGTCGTCGCGCGTGTCGATGCTGCTCGGCGAATTCCGCACGATGCCGCCGGTGAAGATGGAGGCGCTCGAGTTCGTGCTGCTGCGCGTCTCCGAGATGGTCTGCGAACTGCCGTGGATCACCGAGCTCGAGATCAATCCGCTGATCGTCGACGAGAACGGCGCAGTCGCCGTCGACGCGCGCGTGACGGTCGAGAACGTCTCGCCGTCGGTCGATCGCTACGCGCACATGGCGATCCATCCGTATCCGTCGCAGCTGATCACGAAGTGGACGAGTGTCGACGGCACCGAAGTCACGATCCGGCCGATCAAGCCGGAAGACGCCGAGCTCGAAGTCGAGTTCGTGCGCACGCTGTCGGCCGAGACGAAGTACTACCGCTTCATGAACACGATGCGCGAGCTGCCGCCGGCGATGGTCGCGCGGCTGACGCAGATCGACTACGACCGCGAGATGGCGTTCCTCGCGACGATCCAGGAAGACGGCAAGGAAGTCGAGATCGGCGTGTGCCGCTACGCGGTGAATCCGGACGGCGAATCGTGCGAATTCGCGATCGTCGTCGCCGACGCGTGGCAGCGCCACGGCCTCGCGCGCAAGCTGATGGGGATCCTCATCGAGACGGCGCGCAACAAGGGCATCATGTACATGAACGGCGTATTCCTCGCGAACAACGAGCGGATGCTGAAGTTCGTGCAGGGGCTCGGCTTCACGCTGTCGAACGATCCGGAAGACAGCACCGTCAAGATCGGCGTGCTGCCATTGCAGGACTGACCCCCGAAACGCTGCACCCCCCGATCGATCCCGGTTTTCCCGCTCATGCCCGCCTCCATCGAAACAAGCACTTTCCACGATCAACCCGCGCTCGTCCTGCGCACGGCGGGCGGCGCGCACGCGGTCGTCTCGCTGTTCGGCGCCCAGGTGCTGTCCTGGACTCCGGCCGGCGGCAGCGAGTGGCTGTACCTCAGTCCGCAGGCACGCCACGACGGCACTACGCCGATTCGCGGGGGCATTCCGTTGTGCTTTCCGCAGTTCGCTGCGCTCGGCAAGCTGCCGAAGCACGGCCTCGTGCGCACCCGGCCGTGGACGGTCGGCGAGCAGCGCAGCGGCGAGGACTTCGCGCTGGTGACACTGACGACGAGCGAAGACGATGCGAGCTACGCGGCGTGGCCGCAGCGCTTCTCGGCCGAGATCACGGTGATCATCGAAGGCGACCGTCTCGGCGTCGAGTTCGAAGTCGGGAACACGGGCCACGCGCCGTTTGCGTTCACCGCGGCGCTGCACACCTACGTGCGCGTGCGTGAAGTCGAGAATGCGCGCCTCGAAGGCCTGCACGGGCACGAATACCGCGACGCCGCCGACCACGACCGGATCAAGCGCGACAGCGGCGATGCGCTCGTCGTCGACGCCGAAACCGACCGCCTCTATCACGACGTGCAGCGCCCGTTGCTGCTGCGGGACGGCGCGCGCAGCCTCGGCATCAACGTCGAAGGCTTTCCGGACGTCGTCGTGTGGAACCCGTGGGAACAGCGCTGCGCGCAACTGCCCGACATGCCGGCGAACGGCTTCCGCCACATGCTGTGCGTCGAAGCCGCGGCTGCGCGCCGCAGGATCGAGCTCGACGCCGGCGAGCAGTGGTACGGGCGGCAAACGCTGATCGCGCTGTAACGGCGGCAAGAGCCGCGGCCACAGGGGATCGGCGCGGCGCTTGCGGCGGTGCGGCCGCTTGTTGCACCATCGCGTCCTTTGCCCGGCGGCCGCTTGCCGCCTTCTCGGCCCCTATTCGCTCATGCTCCCGCCCATCGAACACCGCATCGCCACCGAACTCGCCGCGCAGCCTCGTCAGGTCATCGCCGCGATCGCCCTCCTCGACGAAGGCGCGACCGTGCCTTTCATCGCGCGCTACCGCAAGGAAGTCACCGGCGGGCTCGACGACACGCAGCTGCGCACGCTCGACGAACGCCTCGGCTACCTGCGCGAACTCGAAGAGCGCCGCGCCACCGTGCTGGCGTCGATCGCCGAGCAGGGCAAGCTGAGCGACGCGCTGCACGCGCAGATCGTGAGCGCCGACACCAAGCAGCGCCTCGAGGACCTGTACCTGCCGTACAAGCAGAAGCGCCGCACGAAAGCGCAGATCGCGCGCGAAGCCGGCATCGAACCGCTTGCGCTCGCGCTGCTCGGCGACGCGACGCTGACGCCGGAAAGCGAAGCGCAGCGTCATCTGAACGCCGACGCCGGCTTCGCCGACACGAAAAGCGTGCTCGACGGCGCGCGCCAGATCCTCATCGAGCGCTTCGCCGAAGACGCCGAGCTGCTCGGCACGCTGCGCACGTGGCTGCAGGAACACGGCCAGGTGAGCTCGGGCGTCGTCGAAGGCAAGGAGCACGACGGCGCGAAGTTCCGCGACTGGTTCGACTTTTGCGAGCCGATCGCCGCGCTGCCGTCGCATCGCGCGCTGGCGCTCCTGCGCGGGCGCAACGAAGGGGTGCTGCGCCTCGCGCTGACTGTCGTCCAGCCGGACCCGGCCGCCCCGCACCCGTGCGAAGGGCGCATCGCCGCGCGCTTCGGCATCCGCGACCAGGGGCGGCCGGCCGACAAGTGGCTGCGCGAGACGGTGCGCTGGGCGTGGAACGTGAAGATTTCGCTGCACCTCGAACTCGAGCTGATGAACGCGCTGCGCGAGCGCGCTGAGGAAGAGGCGATCCGCGTCTTCGCGCGCAACCTGAAAGATCTGCTGCTCGCGGCGCCGGCCGGCGCGCGCACGACGATGGGTCTCGATCCGGGCATCCGTACCGGCGTCAAGGTCGCCGTCATCGACGCCACCGGCAAGCTCGTCGACACCGCGACGATTTACCCGTTCGAGCCGCGCCGCGATCGCGACGGCTCGCTCGCGACGCTCGCGGCGCTGGCGAAAAAGCACGCCGTCGAGCTCGTCGCGATCGGCAACGGCACGGCATCGCGCGAGACCGACAAGCTCGTCGCCGACCTGATGGACGCGGCGCCGCAGCTGCGGCTGACGCGCGTCACGGTGTCCGAAGCCGGGGCGTCGGTGTATTCCGCGTCCGAACTCGCGGCGCGCGAGTTCCCGGATCTCGACGTGTCGCTGCGCGGCGCGGTGTCGATCGCGCGGCGCCTGCAGGATCCGCTCGCCGAGCTCGTCAAGATCGACCCGAAGTCGATCGGCGTCGGCCAGTACCAGCACGACGTCAACCAGTCGCGGCTCGCGAAAAGCCTCGACGCGGTCGTCGAGGATTGCGTCAACGCCGTCGGCGTCGATGTGAATACCGCGTCGCCGGCACTGCTCGCGCGGATTTCGGGGCTCAACGCGACGCTCGCCGGCAACATCGTCGAACATCGCAACGCGAACGGCCCGTTCCGCAGTCGCGATGCGCTCAAGAGCGTGCCGCGACTCGGGCCGAAGACGTTCGAGCTCGCGGCCGGCTTCCTGCGCATCCCGAGCGGCGACAACCCGCTCGATGCGTCCGCGGTGCACCCGGAAGCGTACCCGGTCGTCGAGCGCATCCTCGCGCGCGTCGCGAAGAGCGTGCGCGAGCTGATGGGCAACCCGGCGTTCGTCAAGACGCTGCGCCCGGCCGAATTCACCGACGAGCGCTTCGGCGTGCCGACGGTCCAGGACATCCTCGCCGAGCTGGAAAAACCCGGCCGCGACCCGCGCCCGGAATTTCGCACCGCGACGTTCCGCGAAGGGGTCGAGACGCTCAAGGATCTCGCCCCGGGAATGATGCTCGAAGGCACGGTGACGAACGTCACGAACTTCGGCGCGTTCGTCGACATCGGCGTGCACCAGGACGGGCTCGTGCATATCTCGGCGCTCGCCGAGCGCTTCGTCAAGGATCCGCACAGCGTCGTCAAGGCCGGACAGGTCGTCAAAGTCAAGGTGCTGGAGGTCGACCTGGCGCGCAAGCGCATCGCGCTAACGATGCGCATGAGCGACGAACCGCCGGCCACCGCCGGGGCCAGCGACCCCGCGGCGCGCGGCAGGCACGACGGCGGCTCGCGCCCGGAACGGAACGGCGGGCGCGGCCAGGGTCGCGGCGAAGGACGCAACGACGGACGCGGCACTGCCGGCGGCGCAATGGCCGACGCGCTCGCTCGCGCACTGCGCAAGTAGAATGAGAACGCGCAACAACAGGAATCCCTGCATGAACCCGAATCCGAGCTACGTCCGCGGCTTCCTGCTCGACGACCTCGACATCCGCGGCGCGGTGGTGCACCTCGACGACGTCTGGAAAGCGCTGCAGGAAGGGCGCGACTATCCGGCCGAAGTGGCGCGCCTGCTCGGCGAAATGAGCGCCGTGTCCGCGCTGATCACCGCGAACCTGAAGCAGGCCGGCCGGCTGACGTTCCAGATCCAGGGCGAGCGGGCGCTGAAGCTGCTGGTCGTCGACTGCACCGAGACGCTGAACCTGCGCGCGTTCGCCGCCGTCGACGGCGATATCCCGGCGGACGGCGGCCTGAAGGAGCTGATCGGTGACGGCATCCTGCAGCTGACGCTCGACATCCCCGCGCTCGACCAGCCTTACCGCAGCCTCGTGCCGCTCGAAGGCGACAGCATCGCGGCGACGTTCGAACACTACCTGATGCAGTCGGAGCAGCAGCCGGCCGGCATCTGGCTCGCGTGCAACGAGGATGCGGCCACGGCGCTGTTCCTGCAGAAGCTGCCGGGCGCCGACGCGCGCGACGAGGATGGCTGGACGCGCGCCCATCTGCTGGCGCAGACCGTGCAGCCCGACGAGCTGCTGACGCTCGCACCGGAACTCCTGCTCGGGCGGCTGTTCGCCGAAGAGAACGTCCGCCTGTTCGACGCCCGCCCGGTGACCCACGACTGGCCGGCCGACCGCGACAAGGTCATCGGCATGTTGCGCAGCCTCGGCGAAGCGGAAGTCAGGCGGATCCTCGAGGAGCATGGCGAGTTGGTCGTGCGCGACGATCTGTCGAACCACGACTACCGCTTCGAGCCCGCCGAGATCGACGCCCTTTTCGCGTCGCATCCCGAACCGGGCACCCCGCCATCGACGCTGCATTGACGAGGCGTTCTCCGGGCTGCCGGAACGCTTCGCACGGGGCGCGGGCGGCATATTCCGCCAGCCTTGCCCGAATCCCTGCCGCTCAGTAGACTCCCAGCCTTTCAGCGACCCATCTCGCCCATGTCCGCGTCCTCCCCTGCCATCCGCCCGATCGAGTTTCGCAACGCCAGCCTCGGCGCGACCATCGCGGTGCTGCGCGAGGCCGAACCGGCTCGCCTCGCGGACGCGCTGCACATGATGCTCGGCGGAATGCCGGATTTCTTCAGCGGCGATGCCGCCGTGCTCGATTTTGCCGATCTCGCCGACCTGCCCGCGCGCATCGACTGGACCGGGCTGACGAGCCTGCTGCGCCGCTACCGGCTGCAGCCGGTCGGCGTGCGCAACCTTCCGCCGGAGCTTGCCGCGGCAGCGCGCCAGGCAGGGCTGGCGATCCTCGACGGCGCCGAGCTGCGCGACCGCCAGAACGGGCCGGCTGCAGCGGCCCGCCCGGCCCCGGCACCTGCCCCGGCGCCGCAGACTGCCCCGCCGCCTCCCGCCGCGGAGCCCCGTGCGGCGACGCTGTTCGTCGACCGTCCGCTGCGCTCGGGCCAGCAAGTGTATGCGCGCGGCGGCGACCTGGTGCTGTTCGCCGGGATGAGCAACGGCGCCGAAGTCATCGCCGACGGCAGCATCCACTGCTACGGCCCGCTGCGCGGGCGCGCGATCGCCGGCGCGCAGGGCGACCCTGCGGCGCGCATCATCTCGACCAACTTCGGCCCGGAGATCGTCTCGATCGCCGGCATTTTCCGCACTTTCGAACAAGGCATTCCGGAAGCGGTCGCCGGGCGCGCCGCGCTCGTCCGGCTGCTCGCCAGCGAATCCGACTACAAGCTTGGCATCGAACCGCTGCAGCTCGATTGAGCGCGGCTCCATCTTTAAGAAAAGGGTATACCGTGACTCGAGTCGTCGTCGTGACATCAGGCAAAGGTGGCGTGGGCAAGACCACCACCAGCGCGGCATTTTCTTCCGGACTCGCCCTGCGCGGCTTCAAGACCGCGGTGATCGACTTCGACGTCGGCCTGCGCAACCTCGACCTGATCATGGGCTGCGAGCGCCGCGTCGTGTATGACCTCATCAACGTCATCAACGGCGAAGCGAAGCTCAACCAGGCGCTGATCAAGGACAAGCACTGCGACAACCTGTTCGTGCTGCCGGCCTCGCAGACGCGCGACAAGGACGCGCTGACCGAGGAAGGCGTCGAGAAAGTGCTGAAGGAACTCGAGCACATGGGCTTCGACTACGTCGTCTGCGATTCGCCCGCCGGCATCGAGCGCGGCGCGGTGCTGGCATTGACGTTCGCCGACGAAGCGATCATCACGACGAACCCGGAAGTCTCGTCGGTGCGCGACTCGGACCGCATCCTCGGCATCCTGCAGTCGAAGTCGCGCCGCGCCGCCGAAAGCGACGAGCCGATCAAGGAGCACCTGCTCGTCACGCGCTATTCGCCCAAGCGCGTCGACGACGGGGAAATGCTGTCGTACAAGGATGTCCAGGAGCTGCTGCGGGTGCCGCTGATCGGCGTCATCCCCGAATCGGAATCGGTGCTGCAGGCGTCCAACCAGGGCCTGCCGGCGATCCACCTGAAAGGCAGCGACGTCGCCGAAGCCTATTCCGACGTCGTCGCCCGCTTCCTTGGCGACGAACGCCAACTGCGCTTCGTCAATTACGAAAAGCCGGGGCTGATCAAGCGCCTTTTCGGAGGCAAGTGAAATGGCATTCCTTGCGCGCCTCTTCGGCGAGAAGAAGAAGACCGCGGAGATCGCGAAGAACCGGCTGTCGCTGCTGATCGCCCACGAGCGCAGCGACGGTGGGCCGAAAGCGGACTTCCTGCCGGCGCTGCAGCGGGAGCTGATCGAGGTCATCTCGAAGTACGTCTCGGTCAATTCGGACGACATCAAGGTGCATCTCGACAAGCAGAACAACTACGAAGTCCTGGAAGTCAACATCGTCCTTCCCGAGCAGAATCAGGGCCGCTGATCCTCGCCCGGGCGGCGCGGGTCAGGCCGCGAGCAGCGACTCCACCGGCACGCCGACGCGCACGTTGCCCCAGTGACGCCCGCCGATCATGATCGGCATCGCGATGTCGCACAGGATGTCGTCGGTATCGCGCAGGAAAGTCTGCAGCAGCACCGCTTCGGTGTTCCTCGCGGCGCGCAGCTCGGCCGGACGATCGAACTTGCGGCACGTGCGGTTGCCGCCGAGGTCGATGTCCGGCTTGCCGGTCAGCGGGCGCGAGTATTTCAGGTTATGCGCGGCGAGGTAGCTGTCGGTGTTCACCGCGACCGCGAACGCGCAGCCGGGAATCGCCGCGAGGCAATCCTCGAGCAGCTGCTGGCAGCGGCGACCGTACTCGTCGCCCCACGACACTTTGAACTTCTGCGGCCGGGTGTTCGCGACCGGCTGGTAGCGGCGGTCGAAAATGTCGCTGCCCGCCCGCACCATTTCGTCGAGCTGCGCCTGGATGCGGTCGCGGAAGATCCGCGTCTGGTCCATCGCGTGGTCGAACGACCCTTCGCCGATGCGAAACCGCGACACGAGCTCCTGTACCGCTTCGGTGGCCCGCGAAAGCTCGACCGTGCACTGTTCGGATTCGGCCATGTTCGCCGCGACCGTGCCCGACACGTCGTGGATCGTCGTGACGTTTTCATGCACCTGCCCGTTCGTCGCCGACAGCTGTTCCATCGCCGTCGCGATCTGCAGCAGCTGTTCGCCGGTGGTCTCGAATTCGCCGACCATGAACTCGAAATGCTCGGCGGATTTCCCGACGACTTCGCGCGCCTGCAGCACGTCGGCGTTGATGACGACGTTTTCGGCGCGCGTCGTCATGACGCGGCCGATCATGCCGTCGATGTTGTCGGTGATCTCCTCGGTCGCCCGGTTCACGCGTTCGGCGAGCTTTCTGACTTCGTCGGCGACGACGGCGAAGCCGCGCCCCGCCTCGCCGGCTCGCGCGGCTTCGATCGCCGCGTTCAGCGCGAGGAGGTTCGTCTGGTCGGCGATCGCGCGGATCAGCGAAGCGATCTGCCGGACGCTCTCGGAGCGCTCCGACAGGTCATCGACGGTGTGATTGAAATGCAGCACTTTCTCGCTGACGGCGTTGATCTTCCCGGCGATGTCCTGCATCTCGTGCAGCGAAGCGCGCGCGATGTCGAGGTTCTTCGTCGTCGAAGCCGAAATGTTCTGGGCGCTCGCCGAGACGCTCTCGATCGCCGCCGTCGACTCGGTGCTCGCCGCGAACACCACTTCGGTCATCGTCCCCTGCGTGTGCGCGTCCTGGGCCGAACTCTCGACGTGGGCCCTGACCCTGACCGCGTCGCGCGCGATGCTCACGCTGCGGGTGCGGATTTCGCTGACGATATGGCGCATTTTCGCCGCGAACCGGTTGTAGCTCATCGCGAGCTGGCGCAGTTCGTCGTGCGTGGCGAGCGGCAGGTTGCGCGAGAAGTCGCCTTCGCCCTGCGCGATCTCGTTGAGGATCGCGGTGATGACCCGCACCGGGCGCACGATGAGGTGACGCATGTAGAGGATCTGGCCGATATTGACGCACAGCGCGATCGCCGTCAGCGCGATCATCAGGTACAGGCCGCCGTCGAGCGACGCCATGATCTGCTGCGCGGCCCCCTGCCCCACTTCGCCCGCCGCCAGCAGCCCGCGGACCTGGTTCTGCTGATGGAGATAGACGGCGAGGTACAACAGGTCGATGAAGAAGAGCAGGAGAAAGCTGCACAGCTTCTTGGTCAGCGAGTTCCAGAACGTCTTTTCAACCCATTCGTATAATTGCGAAAACATGGGAGTTCCCGTTTGCATGGTCCGATTGCCCTTACGGCATCATGGCCGGCGACTTGAGCCCCCGTCGGCCGTGGCAGCAAATATTTCACTGTGCGCGCGTACCGGCCCGCATCGCCGCGGCGTCCTCCAGGCGCCTTGCGGCCGGCGCCAATTTGCCCGTACCACCTCCACGTGCCACAATCACCGCTTTTATGCCCCTTGCCGATTCATGAGCGACCAGAACAACTCTCCCGCCGCCTCGCAGGACGAAAATCACCTCATTTCCGAGCGGCGCGAAAAGCTGGCCGCATGGCGTGCTGGCGGCCGAGCTTTCCCGAACGATTTCTCGCGCGAGAACATTGCCGGCAAGCTCGATGAAATCTACGGCGAAAAGGATTCGCACGAGCTCGAAGCGACGCCGGTCGAAGTGAAAGTGGCCGGGCGCATCATGCTCAAGCGCGTGATGGGCAAGGCGAGCTTCGTCACGATCCAGGATCTCTCCGGCCAGATCCAGCTGTACGTCACGCGCGACGCGGTCGGCGACGACGTCTATGCCGACTTCAAGCGCTGGGACAGCGGCGACATCGTCGGCGCCGTCGGCACGCTGTTCAAGACGCGCACCGGCGAGCTGTCGGTGAAATGCACTGAAATCCGCCTGCTGACGAAGAGCCTGCGTCCGCTCCCCGACAAGTTCCACGGCCTGACCGACGTCGAGCAGAAATACCGCCAGCGGCACGTCGACCTGATCATGAACGAGCAGACGCGCTTCACCTTCGTCGCGCGCAGCCGCATGGTGCAGTCGATCCGCAACTACATGGTCGGCCACGGCTTCCTCGAAGTCGAGACGCCGATGATGCACCCGATTCCGGGCGGCGCCGCGGCGAAGCCCTTCACGACGCACCACAACGCGCTCGACATGGAGCTGTTCCTGCGCATCGCGCCGGAGCTGTACCTCAAGCGCCTCGTCGTCGGCGGCTTCGAGAAAGTCTTCGAGGTGAACCGCAACTTCCGCAACGAAGGCCTCTCCCCGCGCCACAATCCCGAATTCACGATGATGGAGTTCTACGAGGCTTATGCGAATTACAAGAGCCTGATGAACTTCACCGAAGGGCTGCTGCGCCAGGCGGCGCGCGAAGCGCTCGGCACCGAAGTGTTCGTCTACCAGGGACGCGAGCTCGACCTGTCGAAGCCGTTCGCGCGGCTGACGATCGTCGAGGCGATCCACCAGTACCACCCGGGTTTCTCGATCGCGCAGCTGAACGACGAAGCGTGGCTGCGCGCGAAGCTGACCGACCTCAAGGCGAAGCTGCGCGACGGCGCGGGCTTGGGCACGCTGCAGCTGATGCTGTTCGAGGAGACCACCGAAGCCGAGCTGTGGGAGCCGACGTTCATCATCGACTACCCGGCCGAAGTGTCGCCGCTCGCGCGCCGCAACGACGCGAACCCGGAGATCACCGAACGTTTCGAGCTCTTCATCGTCGGCCGCGAGATCGCCAACGGCTTCTCCGAGCTGAACGACCCGGAAGACCAGGCCGCGCGTTTCCTCGAGCAGGTCAAGGCGAAGGAAGCCGGCGACGAGGAGGCGATGTTCTACGACGCCGACTATATCCGCGCGCTCGAATACGGCCTGCCGCCGACCGGCGGCTGCGGCATCGGCATCGACCGCCTCGTGATGCTCTTGACCGACAGCCCGAGCATCCGCGACGTGATCCTGTTCCCGCAGATGCGCTCGGAGTGAGTCCACCCGATCCCGCGCAACGCAATCCGGGCGCCGCAAGGCGCCTTGTCCCGGGCGCCGCAAGGCGCCTTGTCATTTCCGAGGCCGTGCCCGTGCCCATCGACCCTGCCCGCCTGGCTTTGACCGACGACGGCACGCCCCGCTCCGCGGCGTTCGGCGGCGTCCATCCCCCGTGCGGCGACGAGCTCGAACAGGCGCGCTTCATTTTCATCGCCGGCAACGGTCTGCCCGGGCGCTGGCAGCAGCGCGAGTGCTTCACGATCCTCGAAACCCGCTTCGGTTTCGGGCTGAACTTTCTCGCGACCTGGGGAGCGTGGCGAACCGATCCGGAGCGCTGCGAGCGCCTGCATTTCGTCTCGGTCGAACCCCATCCCTTCACGAGGGAAGACCTTGCGACCTTGCACGCGCTCTGGCCGGAGCTCGCGCCGCTGGCCGCCGAACTGGCGGATAACTGGCCGCCGCTGACGCCCGGCGTGCACCGCCTCGATCTGGATGCCGGGCGCGTCGTGCTGACGCTGCTGCTCGGCGACGCACGCGAACTGCTGCCCCAGCTCGAATGCCGTGCCGACGCGTTCTTTCTCGACGGCTTCTCGCCGGCCTGCAATGCCGAACTGTGGTCGGCGCTGCTCGCCGAACTCGGCCGCCTGGCGGCGCCCGAAGCGACGCTCACGAGCGGGTCGGTGGGCGACGACGTGCACCGAGCACTGGCCGACGCCGGCTTCGACTGTGAAAAAGCACCTGGTTTCGGCGGCAAACACACGATGTGCCGGGCGCGCCACCGCGGCGGCGCGACACGGCCGACAGCGGTTGCCGCAAAGCAGGCGCTGGTGATCGGCGCCGGGCTCGCCGGCAGCAGCATTGCGGAGCGGCTCGCGGCACGCGGCTGGCATATCGACGTCATCGACGCGGCGAGCGGCCCCGGCGAGGGCGCGTCCGGCAACCTGACCGGCGTGCTGCGCCCGCTGCCGAGCCTCGACGACAACCGGCTGGCGCGCATCACGCGAGCCGGCGCGCTGTACGGCCTGCATCATCTGCGCCGGCTGAGCAAAGCCGGCCTGCCGGTGCGATGGGACGCGTGCGGCGTGCTGCATCTGGCGCGCGATCCGGTGCACGAAGGCAAGCAGCGCCGCATCGTCGAAGCCCATCGTCCGCCGTCGGACTACCTGCGTTTCGTCGAACGTGACGAGGCCTCGGCGCTCGCCGGCTGGCCGCTGCCGGCAGGCGGCTGGTGGTTTCCGCAGGGAGCGTGGGTTTCGCCGCCGAGCCTTTGCACGGCGAACCTGATGACCCGTCCCGACCTCATTCGCTGTCACTTCGGACGCGCGATGCAGCGGCTCGAAGCGACGGTCGATGGCTGGACCGCGTTCGACGCCGACGGCAAGGCGATCGCGAGCGCTCCGGTCGCCGTGCTCGCGAACGGGGTCGGCATCCGCGCGGTGCCGCAGGCGGCCGCGCTGCCGGTGCGCAGCGCGCGCGGCCAGGTGACGCATTTCGCCGCCGCGAGCGGCAGTTCGCCGAACGTCGTGGTATGCCGCCTCGGCTATGTCAGCCCGGCGCTCGACGGCGTGCGCAGCGCAGGGGCGACGTTCGGGGTCGACGACGACGAGCCGGCGCTGCGCGACGCGGACCAGCGCGAAAACCTCGCGAAACTCGAGTTCATCCTTCCCGGCTACGCCGCACAGCTCACGCTCGCCGAGCTCGCGGGGCGCGTGGGTTTTCGCCCCGCGTCTCCCGACCGCCTGCCGATGGTCGGTGAAGTTCCCGCCGTCCTGCGCGCCGACCGCGCGACGCCGCTCGGGCAGATTCCCCGCCACCCCGGGCTGTATGCGGTCGCCGGCTTCGGCGCCCGCGGCCTGGTGTGGGCGAGCCTTGCCGCCGAGCTGCTCGCCAGCCGCCTCGCGGGCGAACCGCTGCCGCTCGAGCGCGAGCTCGTCGACGCCCTCGACCCCGCCCGTTATCTACTGCGACCGGTACGCCGCATAACCCCGGAAGGGTAATTTGCATCTATCATGAGTGCAGCTGCTGCCGCGACGGCTACTTGCTTTACGGTATTTGCACCCCCACCCCCCTTGCGTAAGATCGCACCGACTTGAAACTATTCGAAAAACAGCAGGCCGATTACCCGAACTGCCGGCACAGGCAGCCGGGCACACCGGAATCATGATGTTCAGATGAAGGTATGTCCCACGGGATTATCGAGCCGCACGATGACCGACCTGCGCGTCGGACCGATTCGGGTGGAGGAGACAACCGGAGGCCGGATGTGCGCGGCACCGGCTTCCCCGAAATCGGCGTTCATTTCGTTTGTTCATTTCGTTTCCCCGCACCGAAAGCATGAAGCGCGGGCGTTCCCGGGCTTTCGCTGTGATCGAATGCGGCAGCAAAGCGGGATGACCGTTCGAAAACGGCCGGCGTCCGCTGTAACCGACGCAGCGCAACAGTTCGAAAAGTGGGTACTTGATGACCGGGAATGATCGGACGCCGCGCATCGCTCGCGCAAATGTGGACGCCGCCCTCGTTGACACCACCGACCAGATGCTGGGCCTGCTGGACTGCGACGGCACGGTGTTGCGCGCAAACCGAAGTCTCGTTGCGTTCTTCGACGTCGCCGCGGACGAAATCGTCGGAAAACCCCTATGGTCGGCGCCGGGCTGGGAAAAATGGGGCGTCGGCGCGCTGAACATCAAGCGTGCGGTCAGGGAAGCTGCAGCAGGCAAGGCGAGTCACGTGCTCGGGATTCTTGCCGGCGAGTCGAGCGGGGGGCACAGCGCCGAGTTCGATCTCCAGCGCGTTGCCGAAGATTTCGGCCTCGCGCCATCGGTCGCATTGATGGGCCGCTTCGACGCGATCGAGAAACAGCTTTCCAGCGCCCGGGCGCTTCGCCTTTCCCAGCTTTACGGCGCCATCTCCGAGACCAACAAAGCGGTGATGCGCAGCTCGAAGCCCGAAGAGGTGTATCGCGCGGTATGCGATGCATGCGTGCGCCACTGCGGTTTCAAGCTCGCATGGATCGGGCTTCACGACCCGCTGAGCGGGTACATCATCCCGGTCGAGGCGGCGGGCGCGGCCGCCTCCTACGTGGACGACCTCAGGACGGAGGCAGGCCCCGCCAGCATTGAGCGCCATGACCGCATCGAGACGGCAAGGGACGGTCTGGTGCCGTCAATCGTGCCGGACATCGCTGCGGATCCGGATCTCGCGGCGTGGCACGCCGCCGCAGCCGCTCACGGTCTGGCGTGCCTCGTTTCCCTGCCCCTGCAGCGCAACGGCGCACTGTTCGGCCGACTCAACGTCTACGGCGGCACGGCGCATCGTTTCGACGACGAAGCGGTCGCGCTGCTCGAAGAGATGGCGGACAACGTTTCCTTCGCGCTCGACCATTTCGACCGCGAGGCGCTGCGCTGCCACACCGAAGCGGCGTTGCGGGCAAGCGAGGCCCGTCTGCAGGAAGCGCAGGCGGTGGGCCGGATCGGCGACTGGGAACTCGACCGCGAAACCGGCGCGATGACGTGGTCGCCGGAGCTCTTCCATCTCTTCGAACGACCGCTGGAAATGGGCGCGCCGGACTGCGAAGGGGCGCTCGCGTATTACGAGCCGGACACGCGTGAACAAACCCGCGCCCGCTTCCGCCACGCGATGGACACCGGCGAGCGCTGCGAACTCGAACAGACGATCACCCTTCCGTCGGGCGCGGTGCACCACCACGCGACCCAGATCGTCCCGCTGAAGGACGCCGAGGGGCGGGTGTACAAGCTGTTCGGGACCGTCCAGGACATCACCGAGCGCAAGCTCGCCGAACAGCAGCTTCGCCGCAAGACGCTCGAGATCGAGGATCTCTACCAGAACGCGCCGTGCGGCTATCAGTCGGTCGACGCCGATGGCCTGATCATCCGCATCAACGACACTGCGCTGAACTGGCTCGGCTACGAACGCGAAGAGGTTGTCGGCAGGATGAAGATGGTCGACCTCCTGAATCCCGAAAGCCAGCCGCTCTTTCTCGACCAGTTCCTGAGCCTGAAGCAGACCGGCCTCTTCCAGAGCCTGGAACTCGAGCTGATCCGCAGCAACGGATCGAAGCTGCCGGTGCAGGTCGACTCGACCGCGATCCTCGACGCCGACGGCCACTTCGTCGCGACCCGCACGATGCTGTCGGACAATTCGGCGCGCAAGCAGCTCGAGATCGAGCGCGCCGCCCATGAAGCGCGGCTCGCCGAGCTGTCGCGGCACATGGTCGACGTGCAGGAAAACGAACGGCGCAAACTCGCCGGCGAACTCCACGACCGCGCGAGCCCGAACCTGGCTGCGCTGCAGCTGACGCTGTCGAACCTCGCGTGCGCGCTGCCGGCGTCGGTATTGAGCGAGCTGGAGCCGATGCTCGGCGACGCCCAGGCCCTCCTGCTCGACACCGCCGCGGGCATTCGGGAGATCTGCACGAACCTTCGTCCGGCGACGCTCGATTACGCCGGTTTGATCCCGGCGCTGCAGGATTACGCGCAACAATTCGCGCGCCGGACCGGCATTGCGGTACGCCTCGAGCTGGCATCTCTGAAAACCCAGCTTCTGCCGAACGTACAGTCGCTGCTGTTCCGCATCGCCCAGGAAGCGCTCACGAACTGCGCCAAGCATGCCGATGCGGGAACGATTCACCTCCAACTGGCGGAGACCGCCGACGCCCTCATCCTGAAGATTTCCGACGACGGAGTCGGCTTCGACTCCTGCCTGCTGGGCGAAAGCGGTTCCAAGCCCGGCCTCGGACTGATCACGATGAAGGAACGGGCGGAGTTCGCGGGCGGCCGCTTCACCATCACATCCAACCCAGAATCCGGGACAGAAATCACCGTGACTTTCGACCTTCATGCACTGAACACCCTATGGAAAACTCGACAGCATCCTTCGCGGCGCGCGAGCGACCGCCTGTTCCAGGCACAACCGGGGACCTTATGACGATCCGTATCGTACTGGCCGACGACCACCAGATGTTTCGTCACGCGCTGCGCGCGATGCTCGAGAAGGAGCCGGGAATCCGCATCGTCGGCGAAGCGAGCAATGGCGACGAACTGATCGACCTGATCAGCCACCAGCCGGTCGACATCGCCTGTGTCGATATCGGCATGCCGGGGATGAACGGCATCGAGGCGACGCGCCGCCTGCTCGCGATCCGCCCGCACGTGCGCGTGATCGGGCTTTCGGCGTTCTCCGACCGCCAGTTCGTGCTCGACCTGCTCAACGCCGGCGCGACCGGCTACGTGACGAAAGCCGAGGCCGGTGACGAGCTGCTGCGCGCGATCCACACCGTGCAGCAGTCCAAGACCTACCTCTGTCCGGACGTCGCCGCGACGGTCACGAACGCGCTGCTCGACAACGCGCCGAAGGACATCTCCGCGCCCCGCATCACCGCCCGCGAGCGTCAGGTGCTGCAGCTGATCGCCGAAGGTTACACGTCCACCCGCATCGCCGACCGGCTGCACCTGGCGCCCTCGACTGTCGAGGTGCACCGCCGCAACATCATGCGCAAGCTCGATCTGCACAGCGTTGCCGAACTGACGAAGTACGCGATTCGCAGCGGAATCACGACGGTTACAGGCTGATAGGGGATTTTTTGCGCAGCCTACCCGGTTTCCGGTACGTCGAACACGCCAATCACCGTATGGTCCCAAAGTGGGGCTGCAAGTAGCATTCCCGCTGCCCGGAATGATCTTCGTTTTATGCATTTGGATTAAACCAGCTATACTGGCGAGGCCACGTGGAGAAAGAAGGGAGCCGGTCTTCCGAAGCTCTTTACACCGGGCAACGAAGCTCGCTGCGGCGAGATTTGAATAAATACGCTTTCAGGAATTCAAACATGAATACTCTTCCTTCCGTACAGAAACTGACGCAGGCAGCAAACGGCAACATTCAGGCTTTCCAGTCCTTCGCCGGCATTGTCCTGAATGCGTCGGAGCGGCTCGTCGCGCTCAACATCGAGGCGGCCCGCACGCTGTGCAGCACCGCGACCGCGACTGCCGCGCCGCTGACGGCGAGCAATGACATGCGCGAGCAGATCGCAGCGCGCATGGGTACGCAAGGCAAGATGTTCGAACAGGCAGCGGAATATTTCCGCAGCTTCAACGAGCTGTGCGCAAAGACCCAGAGCGAGGTCGCGGAGCTCAATACGCAGCGCCTGAACGAAGTGTCGGAGTCGGTGCATGAGCTGCTCGACAGCGTCGCGAAAACGGGTCCGAGCGGCGCCGCCGACCTCGTCGCCGCGATGAAGACCGCGATGACCAACGCCAGCGCCACGTACGAGAACATGATCAAGACGACTCGCGACGTCACCGAGTCGAACCTCGCGGCCGCCAGCAACGCGCTGCAGCCGATCGTCACCGCGACGACGAAGCAGGCGCGCAAGGTCGCCTGACCGGCAGCCGGAAAGCACAAAGAAATCCTCCGCAAATCCCCGGGGAACCCCCCCGGGTGGAGTGCGAAGTGAACCTTCCCCGCGCAACCGCTCAGGCGGCGCGGGGTTTTTTTTCGTGGCGGCGTGCCGGCCCGGTAATCCGCCGGGAAGCCGGCACTGCCCCGGGGGCGGGGCAAGACAGGATTGTGCGGTCAGGCCGCCGCTCAGACGTAGCGGCCGATGCGCTTCAGCACCCGCTCACGCCCGAGGACTTCGAGCACCGCGTCGATCGCGGGCGTCTGGGCGACACCGAGCGTGGCGACGCGCAGCGGAATCGCGACCTGCGGCATCTTCAGCCCGTGTTCGGCCATCGTGTCCTTGATCGCCTGGTTCAGCGCCGGTTTTTCCCATGCCACGTCGGCAAGACGCGCTTTCAGGCTCGCGAGCGCCACCCTGCCCGCGTCGGTCAGGTGCTGCGCGAGCAGCTCGTCCGAGGGGTGGACTTCGACGCAGTAAAGTTCGGCCGCATCCGCGAGCTCGTTCAGGTTCGCGACTCGCTCCTTGTACAGCGCGACGACCGATTCGAGGCGCGGGCCGGCTTCCGGGTCGACGCCGCGGCGCGCGAGCCGGTTGGCGACGTCCGCCGCGAGGCGCGCGTCGTCGGCGTGCTTGATGTAGTGCGCGTTGAGCCAATTGAGCTTTTCGGTGTTGAACTGCGCCGCCGACGGCGTGATGTGGTCGAGATCGAACCACGCGACGAACTGCTCGCGCGGGAAGATCTCGTCGTCCCCATGGCTCCAGCCAAGGCGCGCGAGATAGTTGATGACCGCTTCAGGCAGGTAGCCGTCATCAAAATACTGCATCACGCTGACCGCGCCATGGCGCTTCGACAGCTTCGTGCCGTCGTCGCCGAGGATCATCGACAGGTGCGCGTACAGCGGCACCTCCGCGCCGAGCGCGCGCAGGATGTTGATCTGGCGCGGCGTGTTGTTGACATGGTCGTCGCCGCGGATCACGTGCGTGATGCCCATGTCGCGGTCATCGACGACGACGCAGAAATTGTAGGTCGGGGTGCCGTCGGCGCGCGCGATGACGAGGTCGTCGAGTTCCGCGTTCGCGATCTCGATGCGCCCTTTGACGAGGTCGTCCCACGCGACGACGCCTTCACCCGGATTGCGGAAGCGCACGACCGGCTCGACGCCGGCGGGCGGCGCCGCCAGCACTTTGCCCGGCTCGGGCCGCCAGCGCCCGTCATAACGCGGTTTTTCGCCGCGCGCGCGCTGCTCTTCGCGCATCTGGTCGAGTTCCTCGGTGGACGCATAGCAGTGGTACGCGCTGCCTGCGGCGAGCATCTCGGCGATCACCGCCTTGTAGCGCTCCATGCGCTGCATCTGGTAGAAGGGCCCTTCGTCGGCGTCGAGCCCGAGCCAACTCATGCCGTCGAGGATCGCCTGCACCGCGGCGGGCGTCGAGCGCGCGACGTCGGTATCCTCGATACGCAGGATGAAAGTTCCGCCATGCCGGCGGGCGAATGCCCATGAGAACAGAGCGGTACGCGCCCCGCCGATATGGAGGTAGCCGGTCGGGCTCGGGGCGAAACGGGTGCGAACGTTGGAAGCCATGGGGATAGGGGCGCGGAGCCGGGTCGAAAGTCCTGGATTCTACGCCTTCGCCCGGACGTCCCCTGTCGTGACCGGGACTGCGGCGGGCGAGGCATAAAAACAAAAACCCCGAAGCCGGGCAGCTTCAGGGTCGTGTCTGGTGGGCGGTACTGGGATCGAACCAGTGACCCCTGCCGTGTGAAGGCAGTGCTCTACCGCTGAGCTAACCGCCCCGGGGCTGCGGTGTGTCTTCGCCTGAAACTGGTGGGCGGTACTGGGATCGAACCAGTGACCCCTGCCGTGTGAAGGCAGTGCTCTACCGCTGAGCTAACCGCCCGTCGGCGAAGAGCGCGAATTGTAGAAGGAGCCCCCTGCCGCGTCAAGGCGACAATCGCGGCAAATCGGGGCGCTTGTCAGGCCGCCCCCGACTGCGGTTATGCCGCTTTCGACAGCGCCGGGCGGCGTGCCTCCATTTTCTCCGCGATCGGCCGCAGATCGCACTTCTCCGCGACGAGCTTCGGAAACAGCTCCTCTTCTTCCTCTTTCACGTGGTGCTTGACGTACTCGCCGAGCACCGTGACTTTGGCGTCGAACAGTTCGTCGTCGGGGCCCATCGACTCGATCTGCGCAATCAACTCCTTCGCGGTGGCATGCTCGACTTTTGCCTCGTCGAGCAGATCGCCGAACTTCTCGGGGTCGATTTCCCGCACTGCGGGGTAGAACAGCTCTTCCTCGAGCGTCGCGTGAACGGTCAGTTCATTACAGACGGTGCGGGCGATTTCGGCCTTCTCCTCGCTCGTCTTCGCTTTCTCGAAGTCGCCGAAGAGCTTGTTGACCTTGCGGTGATCCTCGAGCAGGGCGCCGAGGGCGTCCTTGAGGCCGGTGGGCAGACTCGACTTGTTCATCGTGTTCTCCTCGATTGGATGATGCAGCGGCGCGGAAGACCGCGGGGCGATCGACCCGGAAGGTCGTCGCCGGAAATCCGGACCGGCCGGTGCGCGACTGGCTCGGGAACGGTCCGCAGGCCGATGGAGCAAGGACCGCTCCCGCTGCGGCGCAAGGCGGCGAGCGTGCGGTCAACGTCATATCGGCTTGGTAACCATCAAGTAAAAGATACCGACGAATGCAAGAAATGCCGGCACGCCGAGCGCAAACCACACGCGGAACAGTCGCCAGTAGCGCGGGGGGAGCAGCGGACGGGCGTTCTCCGCCGCTTCGGCGGCGACATCGCGCAGGCGGATCTGGATCACGACGACGGGCAGCCAGCACGCGACCGCGACGACATACAGCACCACCGACCACGCAATCCAGCGGCTGTCGAGCGGCACGTCGGCCAACGCGGTCAGCCAGAATCCGGTCAGCGGCTGCAGCACGACGGTGGTGGCGGTGAACAGCCAGTCGCCGACGACGACGCTGCGCGTGACCGACGCGGCAACGAGCGGATCGCGCTCGAGGCTCGCGCGCAGCAGGTAGAACGCGCTGCCGATGCCGGTGCCGAACAGCACCGTCGATGACAGCACGTGCAGCCACTTGACGATCAGGTATTGGTATTCCATCGCTGCGATTCCAGTTCGTACAGCAGCCAGATCGCCGCGAGCATCGGCAGGTTCTTCGACACCGGACCATACGGGTGCAGCCAGAATTCGGGGAGCTTCCAGCTGATGATCGCGGTGTAGGCGAGAATCAGCCCTGCCTGCACGACGAGCACCGCCGCGCGACGACGCCCGGCAAGCATCAGCACGCCGAGCGCGAGGTCGAGCAGCGCGGCGCCATACAGTGCCGCCGGACGCAGCGCTTCCGGCACGCCGGCCCGGGCGAGCAGCGCGTGGCTGTCGGCGACCGGGAAGACGCCGAGCGAGACGATGCCGGTCAGGATCCAGACGAACGCGAGGCTCGCGCGCAGCACCGGCAGCAGCCATTGCAGCTGCACGCCGAGGCGCGCCGCGCCGGCCTCCGGACGCGGGATGAAGTCGTCGACTCCGCGCGGCTCGCGGCCGAGCAGGCGACGCATCATTGACGGATCAGCCGTGTTGCCACGGCGCAGCATCGCGAGCGTCTCGACGTCGAGCAGCGCGCCGGGCAGCATCGAAGCGGCTTTTGCTGCGCTGTCGGTCAGCACATCGGGCACCGGAATGAAACGGGGCGGACGCGCGATGCCGAGCGCCTTGCGCAGCGCCGCGAGAAACTCGCGCAACGTCAGCGCTTGCGGGCCGACTGCGGCGATGCGCGGGTTTTCGGGCAGCTCGCCGTCGACGAGGCGCACGACGAGTTCGACGAGATCGTCGATATGCACCGGCTGCACCCGCTGCTCGCCGCGCCCGGGGAGCGGGATCAGCGGCAGCGACGCGAGCACGCCGAAAAGCCGCGCGCTCGTGCCGCCGGCTCCATACACCAGCGAAGGCTGCACGATCGCGGCCGCAACGGGCAGGCCGAGCAGCACTTCGTCGGCGGCGCGCTTGCTCAGGTGGTAGCCGCTTTGCGCGTGCTCGTCCGCACCGAGCGCGGAAATCTGGATCACCCGCTTCACGTCGGCGCTCGCGCACGCCCCGAACAGCGCTGCCGGCGCCTGCCGATGCAGCAGGTCGAACGTCTGCCCCCCGCTTTCCCGCAGAATGCCGACCGCGTTGATGACGACGTCGATGCCGTCGAGCATCGGCAGCCAGTCGGCGCTGCGCGTCGCGCGCATGAAATCGACCGCCGCATAGGCGTACGCCGCCCCGCTCGAGCGGGCCCGGGCGCGTGCCGGGTCGCGCACGGCAAGCGTCAGGCGGTGGCCTGCGCCGGCGAGCCGGGTGGCGAAATGGCTGCCGAGAAAGCCGGTTCCCCCGGTGATCAGAATGTTCATCGCACTTTCTCCTGCACGCGGGCGCCGCGCTTGCATGGGCCTGGCGCAAAGGCCGCTCTCCCCTCTTCCACCCTCCAGACTGACGGAGCGACTCATGACCGACTGGCTGCGCGTGCTGCGCCGCGCCATTGTTTCCGGAAGCGGTGCCGGGATCCTCTCGCTGGTCGCGCTTGCGTGCGGCGGCCAGCGCGATTGTTGCAGCGTGTTCGCGCCGGTCAATGCGGTCAGCCACTGGATCTGGCGCGGCGTCGCGCTGCGCCAGCAGAAGCCTTCCCTGCGATATACGCTCCCGGGCGTCGGCATCCACCATGCGATGTCGATCCTGTGGGCGCTGCTGTTCGAGGAACGCATGGCGCGCGCCGAATCGCGCGGCGCAGGGCGCACGATCGCCACCGCGCTCGGCGTGTCGGCCGCAGCATGCTTCGTCGATCTGCGTCTGACCCCGGAACGGCTGACGCCCGGCTTCGAGCGCCGCCTCAGTCCCGAATCGCTGACCGTGGTCTATCTCGCGTTCGCGTTGGGCCTCGCGTTGCCGTCCCTCGGCGAAATGCTGCGGAGCGAACGGCGTCGATAACCTGCCTTCCGGGTCGCCCGGCGAGGCACCGCAATTGCTGGACCGGCGTACGACGGCGTTCCGGGCGGAACTGGGCGACAACGGGAAACACGATGACGATGGAACCGATTGAAGACGTTGCAGAATTCATGAAGCAGAACGGACTCGTGCTGGTGACGGCCGAATCCTGCACCGCCGGGCTGATCGCGGCGCGGCTTGCGGACATTCCGGGCGCGGGCGCGCTGCTCGACTGCGCTTACGTGGTGTATTCGTGCGAAGCGAAGGAGCAGTGCCTCGGCGTGAAGCGGGAGACGATCGAACGCTTCAACCTGACGAGCGAAGAAGTCGCGCGCGAGATGGCGGCAGGAGCGCTGAAAAAAAGCGCGGCGAATCTCGCGATCGCGAACACCGGCGTCGCCGAAGCGGTCGACGATGAAACTCCGGCCGGGACGCAGTGCTTCGCGTGGGCGTTTCGCACCGGCAAAAACGACGACGGCGATCCGGCGATCTTCAGCGAAACGCATCGTTTTTCCGGCGGTCGCAACGAAGTCCGGGATGCCGGCGCACACTATGCGCTGATGCGTGTCCCGTATTATTTCGCCCGCCTGCGCGAATCGTCCTGAGCCCCGCCGTCGGGCCTTCGGGCGCGAGGCGGGCCGGACGAGCATTCACCGGACGGCGGGAGGCCCGAACATGCAAAATTCACCGCTGCACCACACCGATTTCAGGTTCGTGCTGCTCGAAGGCATTCACGCGACCGCGATCGAGACGCTCGCCACGAGCGGCTATTCGCGCGTCGATGCGCGGCCCGGCGCGCTGACCGGCGACGACCTCATCCATGCGATCGCCGACGCGGATTTCGTCGGCATCCGCTCGCGCACGCGGCTCACCGAGGAAGTGCTGACGCACGCCCCGAAACTGCTCGCCATCGGCTGCTTTTGCATCGGCACGAACCAGGTCGACCTCGACGCCGCGGCGCTGCTCGGCATCCCGGTGTTCAACGCGCCGTTCTCGAATACGCGCAGCGTCGCCGAGCTCGTGCTCGCCGAGATCGTCATGCTGATGCGCGGCATTCCGGAGAAAAACGCGCTGCTGCACCGCGGCGGATGGATGAAAAGCGCAAGCAATTCGTGGGAGATCCGCGGCAAGACGCTCGGCATTGTCGGCTACGGTCATATCGGCACGCAGGTCGGCGTGCTCGCCGAGCACTTCGGCATGAAAGTCGTGTACCACGACATCGAGGCCAAGCTGTCGCTCGGCAACGCGCATCAGCTGGGGTCGCTCGAAGCGCTGCTGGCAGTGTCGGACGTAGTCAGCCTGCACGTGCCTGAAACGCCGGCGACGCGCGACATGATCGACGCGACTCGCCTCGCCGCGATGAAGCCCGGCAGCTTCCTCATCAACGCGTCGCGCGGCACGGTCGTCGATATCGATGCGCTCGCCGATGCGCTCGCCGGGGGCCATCTGCTCGGCGCCGCGATCGACGTGTTCCCTGCCGAACCGAAGTCCAACGACGAAGCTTTCGTCTCCCCGCTGCTGCGCTTCGACAACGTCATCCTGACGCCGCACATCGGCGGCTCGACGGCCGAAGCGCAGGCGAACATCGGCCGCGAAGTCGCCGCCAAGCTCGCGCGCTATGCGAACAACGGATCGACGGTTTCGGCAGTGAATTTCCCCGAAGTGTCGCTGCCCGCGCACGAAGGCCAGTGCCGCGTCCTGCATATCCACCACAACGTCCCGGGCATGCTCGCGCGCATCAACGACCGGATTTCGAAAGCCGGGCTGAACATCGTCGCGCAGTACCTGCAGACGACCCAGCACGTCGGCTACGTCGTCATCGACGTCGAGGCCGAAGCGCGCCAGGTGGCGTTCGACGAACTCAACGCGATCGACGGGACGATACGCTGCCGCCTGATCTGCTGAGTTTCCGGCTTCTATCGGCCCGGTGCCGAGCCGAACTTTACCGCTCGCAACTTGCTCTACCGGCGAACAACAGGAGGAATACCGACATGATCAGGATTGCAGTGATTATTGGCAGCACCCGTCCCGGGCGCATTGGCGAGGCGGTCGCGAAATGGGTATTCGACATCGCTTCGAGACGGACCGATGCCCGGTTCGAGCTCGTGGATCTGAAGGACGCCAATTTGCCGCTGCTCGACGAGCCGGTACCGCCATCGAGGGGACAGTACAGCCAGCCCCACACGAAGGCGTGGGCGGCGAAAATCGATTCCTTCGATGGCTTCGTCTTCGTCACTCCCGAGTACAACCACGGCACGTCAGCTGCCCTGAAGAACGCCATCGACTACCTGTACAAGGAATGGAACAACAAGGTCGCCGCTTTCGTCAGCTACGGCAGCGCCGGTGGCGCCCGGGCGGTCGAGCACCTGCGGCTGGTCATGGCCGAAGTCCAGGTCGCCACAGTCCGTAACCAGGTGATGTTCTCGCTCTTCACTGACTTCGAAAACTTCAGCACTTTCAAGCCTGCTGCGCATCACGAGAAGTCTGTTAACGCGATGCTGGACCAGCTGGTGGCCTGGACTGGGGCGTTGCAGCCGTTGCGCGGCAAATAGCGGACTTGCCGGACGCGTTACGGAAGAAGCCTTGGGTCCGGGACCCGCGTTTTGCCGCGAACCGCCGCCCCAGCGCCATCAGCCGCTTTCAGTACAAGCGCTATCGCCACCGCGAGTCCTGCTAGCTGATTACTGAATTGCCCACGCCATGCCGAGACCTGCCGAACTCACGCACGCGCCCGATCTCGGGCTTGCCGGCCAAGTCGCCATCGTCACCGGCGCGAACTCCGGGATCGGGCGCGCATGCGCGCTTGCGCTCGGCCAGGCGGGGGCGACAGTGGTGGTCAATCACCTGCCGCGCAGCGCCAGCGCGGCAGCCGACGTGGTGACCGCGATCGAGCGCGACGGCGGCCGGGCCATGGCCTTCGCCGCCGACGTCAGCCGCGAATCAGACGTGCAGGCGATGTTCGCCGAAGCGGTCCAGCGCTTCGGCACGGTGCACATCCTGGTGAACAACGCCGGCGTGCAGCGCGGCGCGCCCTTTCAGGAGATGAGCCTCGAGCAGTGGCAGCAGGTCATCGACGTCAACCTCACCGGCCAGTTCCTGTGCGCGCGCGAGGCGGTGCGCGAGTTCCTGCGCCGAGGCATGCAGCCCGAGCGCTCCTGCGCGCTGGGCAAGATCATCTGCATCAGCTCGGTACACCAGCTCATCCCCTGGGCCTTCGAGGCCAACTACGCCGCCGCCAAAGGCGGCGTGATGCTGCTCATGCAGTCGCTCGCGCAAGAGCTCTCCTGCCAGCGCATCCGCGTCAATGCGGTGGCGCCCGGCGCCATCCGCACGCCGATCAACCGCTCGGTATGGGAGAACGACGACGCGCACGGCGAGCTCCTGAAGCTCATCCCCTACGGCCGCATCGGCGAACCCGAGGACATCGCCGAGGCGGTGCTGTGGCTCGCGTCCGACCTTTCCGACTACGTCGTCGGCACCACGCTCTTCGTCGATGGCGGCATGAGCCTTTATCCCTCGTTTCGCGGCAACGGCTGAGCCATGAGCAAGCCCATCGAAGACTACGGTTTCATCGGCAACACCTTTACCGGCGCGCTGGTCGCGCGAGACGGCTCGATCGACTGGCTTTGCCTGCCCCGCTTCGACAGCGACGCCTGCTTCGCCGCCGTGCTCGGCGACGAGGACAACGGCTCGTGGCAGATCGCGCCGGCCGCGCCGGTGCGGAAGGTCACCCGCCGCTACCGCCCCAACACTGCGATTCTCGAGACCACCTTCGAAACCGACGAAGGCCGGGTCACGCTGATCGACTTCATGCCCTTCACCGACGACGAGCACTACATCGATCTCGTGCGGCTGGTCCGTGGCGACGAAGGTCAGGTGCGCATGCGCCTGCGGCTGACTTTGCGCTTCGACTACGGCCGCACCATCCCGTGGGTGCGCCGTCACGACTATGGCATCAGCGCCGTAGCCGGCCCTTCTGCCCTGCAGCTGCGCACGCCGGTCGCGCTCAGCGGGGAGGATATGCATACCGTCGCCGAGTTCAGTGTCTGCGCGGGCGCCACGATCCCCTTCACGCTGGCCTACCATCCCTCGCACTGGGCGCCGCGCTCCGCCCCGGACGATGCGCGCCTCGAAGAGACGGCTCGGCGCTGGCGCGAGTGGACGGGACGCTGCGCGTATCCCGACCGCAAGGACAGCCCGTGGTACGAGGCGGTGACCCGCTCGCTGATCACGCTCAAGGCGCTCACTTTCACTCCCACCGGCGGCACCGTCGCCGCGCTGACGACCTCGCTTCCCGAACAGTTGGGGGGCGTGCGCAACTGGGACTACCGCTTCTGCTGGATCCGCGACGCCACCCTGACGCTCTACGCGCTGCTCACCTCGGGCTATCGCGACGAGGCTCTCGCCTGGCGAGAATGGCTGCTGCGGGCCGTGGCGGGCGATCCGAAGCAGCTGCAGATCATGTACGGTCTCGCCGGGGAGCGGCGCCTGACCGAGTTGGAGCTGCCCTGGCTGCCGGGCTACGAGGAGAGCCTCCCGGTGCGCGTGGGCAACCGCGCCTACGCTCAGCGCCAGCTCGACGTTCCCGGCGAGCTGATGGATACCGCGCACGTTGCGCGCAAGTTCCAGCTCGCGCCGAGCGAGCACGCGTGGCGCCTGCAAAAGACCATTCTGCGCCAGCTGGAGGAGGACTGGGACCAGCCCGACGAGGGGATCTGGGAGGTGCGCGGAGGCAAGCGCCACTTCACGCATTCGCGGCTGATGTGCTGGGTGGCGTTCGACCGCGGCGTCAAGGCGGTGGAAGGATTCGGGCTCGAAGGGCCGATCGGGCGCTGGCGTGCGATACGCGAACAGATTCACGACGATATCTGCCGCCACGGCTGGAACGAGGCCAAGCGCAGCTTCGTGCAGTACTACGGCGGCGGCGCGCTCGATGCCTCGTTGCTGCTGATGGCCCAGGTCGGGTTCCTGCCCGCCGCGGATCCTCGTTTCGCAAGCACGGTCGAGGCGATCGAGCGGGAATTGCGGGTGGATGGGCTGGTGCTGCGCTACCGCCCGGAGGAGACGCCGGATGGGCTGGAGGGCGATGAGGGGGCGTTTCTCGCCTGCAGCTTCTGGCTCGTCGATGCCTACCTAATGCTCGGCCGTCGCGATGACGCGCTCGCCTTGTTCGAGCAGCTGCTTGCGCTGCGCAACGATCTTGGCCTGCTGGCCGAGGAATACCACCCCCGGACGAAGCGCCAGTTGGGGAACTTCCCGCAGGCCTTCTCCCACATCGCGCTGATCAACTCCGCCCACAACCTGGTTTCGGCCGATGGGCCGGCCGAGAACCGAGCCGACCACCTTCCGCCCAGACCCTGATTCGATTGCGTCGCCACGGTCCGAAAACGCTTCCATCGACGTTCGGCATCCGCGAGGAGCGCCGCGAGTTCGCCGTCGACCCGCTCGCGTCACTCCGCACAGGGATCCTTTGGCCGGATCCCGTGTCGGTCACGGCCTTCCCGGGTCACGCGCCTTCTTTCTTCGCCTCGTCGCCCCGTGCGGGAGTTTCGGGAGTCTTCGGCGCGACCGGGTCGCGCTTCGGGGACACGGCCGGCGGGTCGCTTGCCGGAAAGCTCTCTTCGCTCGACTCGTCGATCAGATCCTCGACGTGCGAATCCTTCGGCTTATGCACCGAAGGATCGGTGCAGGCGGGTTCCCGTTCTGTACTGGCCATTTAAATCTCCTTGTCGACCACGGTGAAGACGTATCGATACGACGCCGGGCGCGTCGGGGGGTTCCTGCGCATCATCAAACCCGAGGGATGCGGTCGCTCAGGGGCGGTCGACGTCTTCGGTGCCGGCCCGGATTTCGATCTGGCGCAGCACCGAAAGCACGATCCACGTGATCACGGTCGCCGCGATCGCAACGCCGAAACGCCCCAGCCCGATCGTCACGCCGATCGCGGACGTCATCCATATCCCCGCCGCGGTCGTCAGCCCGCGGATGTTGTTTTCCCGTTCGCGCTTCAGGATCGCGCCTGCGCCGAGGAAACCGATGCCGGTGATCAGCCCCTGGATGACGCGCGACATTCCTGAACTGTCCATGCCGCCTTCCACCGCCGAGATGACGAACAGCGTCGAGCCGGCGGCAACGAGAATATGTGTGCGCAACCCGGCAGCCTTTCCTGCGCGTTCGCGCTGCATGCCGATGACGGCGCCGCACAACAGCGCAACCATCAGCCGCAGCATGGGCCTGACGAGTTCCTGGAACCCGCCCAGTCCGGCAGTAAGTTCGGCGAGGATCGTATCCAAGACGGCCTCCGGGGCCCCGCGGATGCGCGGCGCGCGGAAAGTCGTGCAGCCCGCAGGCGCGTGGCACGCACCGACGAGCAATTGCGGTGCCCTGGGCCGCCCTCGGCCGGACCGATCCTCAACGCGGCCGCAAAAGCGACGGCGGTTCCGGGTCGGGCGCGCGTGGCCCGAGCTTCAGCGCGTCGCGCTCCGCCTCGCGCGCTTCTCGCGCCAGCGCGCGCAAGCACAGTGCGACGGTGCCGGCGAACACCTCGTCGTACCACGGAAACGCGCCGCTCGCGGCGACGACGATGCCGTCGAGACACACGCCGCCGGCGAGCAGCGTGTCGCCGGTGCGCAGCAGGTGCGGGAACTGCTGCTGCAGGACCCGGCCGTCCCTGCCGGTCAGCCAGCTCAGCCGCGCCTTCGCGCGCGCGAACGCCGCGTAATCGGCGTCCCACGCGGCGCGATCGCCGAACGCGTGCTCGTGCAGGATTGCGTCCTCGAACGCCACGCTGCCGGACGGCCGGCACGGGTCCATGACGACGATGTGGAGAAAGCCGCTGCCGACGACGCTGCGGTCGCGCATCGCGTGCTCGATCATCGGCGCCGCCAGCGCGATCGCGCGGCGGGCCGCGGCAGGCGTGAGGTAGTGGCTACCGGCACCGGGGGTGACGGGCGCGTCTTCATTCAGTGTCGTCATGTCGGGCTGCTCCGGGGTGGGGTTACGGGGGAAGCGCGTGGACTGCCGCCAAGGTGGCCGGTCAGGGCGGCGGCTCGAGAGCCGGTGGCGCAGGCGCATCGCGCCGTCCGGCAAGGTTCGCGATCACGGCGACGAGCTCGTCGGCATCGACCGGCTTGGCGATGCACACCTGGAACCCGGCGAGCATCGCGCGCATGCGGTGATCGCCGCGATACGCGCCCAGCGCAATCGCGGGCAGCCGCTCGGCGAGGCCGAACCCGTGCTCGACCTCGAAGCGACGCAACTGCCGGATCACCTCGTAGCCGTCCTCGTCGCCGAGCGCGACGTCGCAGACCAGGATGTCCGGCCATCGGGAACGCGGCAGCGCGAACAGCCCCTGGAGCGCCGCAGCGCCGGACCGGTTGGAGCGCGACAACGCGCCGTGACGATTCAGCAGGGCCTCGAGCTGCGCCCGTATTTCGGCGCTGTCATCGACGACCAGCACGTTGATTCCCGAGATCGACGGCGCCGCGAGCGCCGGAGGGCCGGGGACAGCGGCTTCGCCGGACTCCGCGGCGGCGACGCCGATCGCCGGGGTCACCCGCAGCGGAAACTCGACGATCGCCCGAACGTCCCCATCCGGGTCGCGCCGCAGCTCGATCGTGCCGTGGTGCTGCTCGACGATCGCGCGAATCGCCGTCAGGTCGAGCGGCGGGACTCCGGCAGCGGGCGAGGCTTGCGCGTCGGCCGTTTTCCCGGCGTGGATGAAGCTCACGCGCAGGCGCTCGCCGACACGCTCGATGCGCCACTCGGCGCGACCTCCCGGCGGCGTCGAGGCGATCGCGTTCTCGGCCAGCGCCCACATCACCTGCTGCAGCAGCCCCGGGTCGCCGGTGATGCGCACCGGATCGGCGGTGATCGTGCTGTAGAAACCGATGCCGCGCGCGTCGATCGCGGCGCGCAGCCCGTCGACGACGCCGGCGAGCAGCGCGACGAGGTTGATCTGCTGCGTCGCGAGGCCCCGCTCGGCGCGCTCGACTTCCTGCTGCTGGCGCTGCAGCTGCCACAGTTGCGCGTAAATTCCGCCCTGGCGCAGCAGGTGGTCGTGCGAGCCGCGCTCGACGACGCGGCCGTGTTCGAGCACGAGGATCTCGTCCGCGTCGACGACCGTCGACAGGCGGTGCGCGATGATCAGCGTCGTGCGCGTCTTCGCCAGCCGGTCGAGCTCGTCCTGGATCGCCCGCTCGGAGCGCGTGTCGAGCGCCGAGGTCGCTTCGTCGAACACCAGGATCGACGGATTCTTGAGGATCGCGCGCGCGATCGCGATGCGCTGCTTTTCGCCGCCCGACAGCATCACCCCGCGTTCGCCGACTTCGGTGTCGTACTGGTTCGGCAACGCCGAAATGAAGTCGTGCACGTGGGCGGCTTTCGCCGCGTCGATCACTTCGGCGAGCGAGGCGCCCGGGCGTCCGTAGGCGATGTTGTACGCGACGGTGTCGTTGAACAGGATCGTGTCCTGCGGCACGACCCCGAGCGCCGCGCGCAGGCTGCGCAGCGAGACTTCGCGGATGTCGACGCCGTCGATCAGAATGCGCCCGCCGCCGACGTCGTAGAAGCGGAACAGCAGCCGTGCCAGCGTCGATTTGCCCGAGCCGCTGCCGCCGACGACCGCCACGGTGCCGCCCGGCGAGATCGTGAAGCTGACGTCCCACAGGATCTGCCGGTTCGCCTCGTAGCCGAAATCGACGTGCTCGAAGCGCACCTCGCCGCGCGACACCGCGAGGTCCGCGGCCTGCGCCACTTCGCCGATCTCGGGCTTCTGTTCGAGCAGGCGCAGCATCTTCTCGGCGTTGACCGCCGCGTCGCGGGTCTGGCGAAAGACGAAACCGAGCGAGTTCAGCGGTAGGCAGATCTGGATCACGTAGGCGTTGACCAGCACCAGGTCACCGACCGTCATCGTGCCCTGCACGACGTTCTGCGCCGCGAGCAGCATCACGACGGCGACACCGACCGCGATGATCGCACTCTGGCCGATGTGCAGCATCGACAGCGCCTTCTGGTTCTTGACGCCGACGTCCACCCAGTCGTCGAGGATGGTGCCGAAGCGCTGCTGCTCGTAGCGCTCGTTGGTGTAGTACTTGACCGTCTCGTGGTTCAGCAGGCTGTCGACGAGCCGGCCGTTCGCGCTCGAGTCCAGTTCGTTGAGCGCACGCTGATAGATCGCCCGGCGCTCGGTGAACAGCACCGTGAAGCTCGAATACACGAGAAAAGTCGCGAGAACGACGCCGGTGAACCAGTCGCTGTAGTTGAGAGTCATGATCACGATGACCGCGATGATCTCGACCATCGTCGGCAGGATCGTGAACAGCCCGACACCCAGCAAAAAACCGATGCCCGCCGTGCCGCGCTCGACGTCGCGCGTGACGCCGCCCATGCGGCGCTTCGCATGGAAACGCGAGCTGAGGCGGTGCAGATGCTGGAACACGTCGAGGAGGAATCCCGACACCGTCTTCTGCGTGACGAGCACGAACACGACGTCGCGCACTTCGCTGAAGAACGTGCCGAGAAAGCGCAGCAGCGCGTAGCCGAGCAGCAGGAAAACCGGCAGGACGGCGACCGGTGCGGCGCCGAGGTTGTCGATGATCGCTTTCAGCGCCAGCGGCACGGCGACGACGGCGAGTTTCGACAGGACGACCAGACCCAGCGCCGCAGCGGTGCGCTGCGGATAGCGGAACACTGCTGCCGACAGCAGGCGCAGGACGAAGCCGCGCGTCGACGGCGGTGAGGAAGTTCTCATCGGCGCAACGATCCCGTGAAGGGCGCCCGTGCTGCGGGAGACTGATCGTTCGGCAAAAAACAGGGCCGGGGCGAAATCCGCCGCCGGCCCTGCCTCCGTGCTGCCGTGGATGGATCAGTGGCTCGGACCCTGCCAGTAGTTCTGCTGGCCGTAATAGGCATGTATTTCACTTGCCCACGTGGGATCGGCCATGCTCGGCCAGTGGTCCTTGTCGAACCCCGGAGCGTTCCTGAGTCGTTCGGCGTCGACGTCGAGAATGAAGCACTTGCGGTCCGTGTCGAGCGTCAGGGCGCCCCACGGAATCGCGAAGAGCTTGCGACCGAGGCCGAGGAAACCGCCTGTGGACAGCACCGCATACGCGACCCGGCCGCTCTGCACGTCGATCATGATCTCCTTGATGTTGCCCAGGTCTTCGCCGGCGCGATTGACGACGTCATCGCCTTCGAGCGTGCTTGCCGCCATGACTTCGGGGCCGGGTCCGCTGGAGTCTTCGATTCCCGAACCGACGATGCCGGCCTTTTGAGTGCTGGGGGTCCCGGGAGGATTGATGCTTGCCATGTCATTGCTCCTTTTGGATGAAGGTTCCACGATGAAGACGACCGGGCACCACCAACGACGCCCGGCCGGCCCTGCTCACTCCCTGCTTTGTCCTTTCGACTCGCCGGAGGAGCTTCCTCGTCCGCCCGAATCGCCCGGCTCCGACTGCCCGGATACCGGTCGCCCGGACGAAGCTCCGGTTTCCTGCGCTCCCCTCGCCGACGACGCCTCGGAGCCGCCGAACGCTTGCGCTTCGGGCGGAGGCTCCGGAGCGCGGATGCGCAGGTGGTTTTCAATATCCTTGACGCCCCAGCAGCTGTCCGCGACGTCTTCGATCACGTGCTTCATGTAGCGCTCGGGAACAGTCCCTTCCAGCGTCACGCAACCGTCCGAAACATTCACCGCGACCTCGCTGACGTCGAGCGACTGGTCCTGCAGCAGGCGCTCGCAGACGACTTCGCGCAGGCGCTCGTCGGAGCGCGAATAGCCTTTCGGCCCTTGGCGTGTGCGTCCGACATCGCTCCACAGCGGCATGCCGCGGTATTGCGGGGTGCGACTGTACGACGGGCTGCCGACACGGGGAATTTCCTGGTCCTGGGTCCACTGGCCTTGCGACGAGCCATAGTCGCCTGCGCCGAAGCCACCGCGCACCCCGCCCTGCTGAAACTGACCCATCACGGGATCCACCGCTCCGTACTCCGCGTCTCCGGAACTCCCGTGATACGGCCGGTTGCCGCCGTACCCACCCCCACCGACGCTTCCGCCGGGGTTGCCCCTGCGCCAGCCCTGCAGGTTCGGGTCCTGGCCGGACCGCCCGTATTCCTGGCTGGTGCGCCCGCCGAACGAGCCTTCACGCACCGAGCCATAGCCCCCCGCCGAACCGCCATCGTCAAACCCCTGCTGGCCGCCCTGAAGCTGCTCGGGCTGAGGCGACCGGCTGCCCTGACCCTGCCCGTACACGTCCGGAGGTCTGCCATAACTTGGCCCCGGCATGCTGCCGCGCCCGCGTTGTTCGCGCCGGGGCTGTTCGTAATGCTGTTGCGTGGGCTGCGAACGATGTCGTTTCATCACATGCTCCTTCTGGGCGGTTGGCGAGCTGCCGGTGAGACGTCTTGCCCCGGCCACCCTGTTCCCTCTTCCGTCGAGAGTGGCAAACGCCGTGCCTTGCAGGAGCCCGTTCGCGACGACCCGATCGGCCGGCGCATCAGGCAAGACGTTGCAACGATTACAGCGGGATGTAGTTATAAGGCGGCAATCAAATACAAGCGTTACACGTGGCAACCGTCGCAACGCTCACAACCGTCCCAACCGTTACAACCGTTCGCCCCGGCCCTTCGACTTCGCTCAGGACAGGCTTGTCGAAGGGCGCTGACACAACCCGTTCGCCCTGAGCTTGTCGAAGGGCGCTGCCGCGGGCTTCTACAGATTTATCCCGCGCAACGCCGAAAGGCTCGGCCTGCACGGGCATCTGGCTGCCGAGTCATTAGGGGCGCCCAGCGGGCGCGGCAAAAGGTCACGCGGCCGACGCTTGCGGGCGTTGCGCGTCGCGATCCGCGACGTCGAGCGTCGCGGCGATCGTTTCGATCAGGATCCGCGCGTCGATCGGTTTGCCGACGCACTCCTGAAAGCCGGCGAGTTCGAAGCGGGTACGGTCGAGGCGGCTCAAGGCGGTCACCGCGACGGCCGGGATGAACGGCAGCGACGCGAGCTCGCGCACGCGCTGCAAGACGCTGAAGCCGCTGTCACCGGGCATCGCGATATCGAGCAGCAGGATCGCCGGCAGGCGGACCGCGTCCGCCCGGCCGAGCACCGCCAGCAGCTCGGCCCCGGAACTGAAGGTGCGCACGCGCGCGCCGGCCTGCGACAGGATCATTGACATCACTTCGCGCGTGTCCGCCTCGTCATCGACCACCAGCGCTTCGACACCTTCGAGCGCAGTGCGCGGCGGGCGGCCTTCCCGCGCTTCGAGCGACTCGCCCGGCACGGCATCCTGTACCAGCCCGGGCAGTTCCACGGTGAACACCGATCCGCAGCCCGCGCCGCCACTCTCGACCCGCACGCTGCCGCCGTGGAGTTCGACGAGGTTGCGCACCAGCGCAAGCCCGATGCCGAGGCCTTGATGGCGACGCGTCATCGACGTGTCAGCCTGGCTGAAGCGGTCGAACACGTGGGGCAGGAAGTCGGCTTCGATGCCGACTCCGGAATCCGCAACCGACAAGATCACCGACGTCTCACCCTGGGTCAGGCGCACTTCGACCCAGCCCTCTTCAGGCGTGAACTTCAGGGCGTTTGCAAGCAGGTTGATGACGATCTGCTGCAGCCGGTCGTGATCGCCGTTGATCGTTAGCACCGGACGATCGGTATGGAAGCGCAGCTCGATCCGTTTCGCCTTCGCGGTGTCCCACGAAAGGTCGATCGCCGCATGGATGATATCGACGAGATTGACGCGGCGGCAGTTCAGTTCGAGCTTGCCGCTGATGATCCGCGACGTGTCGAGGAGGTCATCGATCAGCCGCGCCTGGTGGTTGATGTTGCGCTTGATCGCCTCGGCCGCGCGCAGCACGGTCGCGGGTTCGAGGTTGCTCGACGCGGTAAGCACCTGGCTCCAGCCTTTGAGCGCGTTCAGCGGCGAACGCAGCTCGTGCGACACGATCGCGAGGAACTCGTCCTTCGCGCGGTTGGCGCGTTCGGCCTCGCCGCGCAGGCGGTGTTCGGCGACGAGCAGCTGTTCGAGCTCGCGCTGCGCACGCTTGCGCTCGGTGATGTCCTTGGATACGCCGACGAGCCCGAAGACGTGCCCTTGCGAGTCGCGCAGCGGAGACTTCGTCACGAGGAAAGTGCGCGTGCCGGCGCGCGTCGTGCGCGTTTCCTCGACGACGATCGGCCGGCGCATCTCGATGACGCGGCGGTCGTTCTCGAGGATGCGGCGCATTTCCTCAGAGTCGCCGAAAAGGCTCTCTTCCTTGTGACCGACGACCTGCGCGCGGCTCAGCCCCATCGCCTGCAACGCGGCCGGGTTGACCATCATGATGCGCCCTTCGCGGCTTTTCGCGACGATCAGCTCCGGTGTGCTCGCGGCGATCGTGCTCAGCAGCGTCGTGCTCTCGCGCAGCACCGACATCGTCCGTTCCAGCGCGCGCGTGCGGTCGCCGACGCGCCGGTCGAGGGCCGCGTAAGCCTGCCGGTCGGCATGTTCCCGCGCCCGATGGGCACGGGCGTCGCGCAGCACCAGCACGCCGCCGCTGATCCCGCCTTTCCAGTCGCGGATCGGCGTCGCGGTCGCCTCCACCGCACGCACGCTGCCGTCGCGCACGCGCAGCGCCGGTTCGCCGCTGATCGTCACCTGGCGGAGCTCCGAAAACGCCCTCGCGAACGGCGACCCCATCGGCTGATCCGTCGCTTCATCGACGAGCATGACGAGCTCCTGCAGATCCCGGCCGATCGCGTCGGCGACCTTCACATCGAGCAATGTCTCCGCCGCCGGGTTGAGGAACCCGACGCGCATCTCGTTATTGACGGTGATGACCGCATCCTCGATCGTCGCCAGCGTGACCTCGAGCCACTGCTGCTGCGTGTTCGCGCGGAGCTCGGCGATCGAACGGTCGGTATTCATCTCGTCGAGCCGGGTGGCGGTCCACAGGATCAGGACCGTGCACGCGACGATCATCGCGACCGCCACGACCCCTTCGCTCTCGATCACGCCGAACCATCCGAAGCGCTGACCCAGGGCCTGCAGCCAACCGGCCAAGAGCGGCACGGCGACCGCGACCGGCAGCAGGCGGCGGAAAATCACCGCGCCGGGCGAGTCGTGCTCGAGCAGCTGCATGAAGCGCGGCGGCGGATTCCTCAACAGCAGGCTGAAGCTCGTGATCAGCAGCGCCAGCGCCACCGGCAGCGCGATGCCGACCGAAGGAATCGCGAGATTGAGGCGGACAAGGTGAAAAGTCAGCCCGACCACCGCGACCAGCGCGACGCCGCCGACGGCCACGGCAAGCAGCCGCGAGGCCGCGACCAGGCGGGGCTCGCCCAACGGCGCGAGCGCGAGGGCTGCAGCAAGGAGGAAATAGGTGCTTGCGGTCCCAACGGCCGGTCCGGAAGGGGCATAAATGGATCCCGGCTCGGCCGTTGGCAGCAGCGGCGACAGGACCATGCCGACCGGGTCCGGTCCGAGCGTCAGCGCCATCACCGACATCAGCGCGACGGCAAGAGCTGCCGCACCGACAGTGAAACGAGCGCGCGCGGCCGGCGCATGCTCGAGCTCGCGCAGCGCGAATGCGATGAACAGAAGCTTGACGATGCTGGTTGGCATGAACGGCACCGACTCCACGCCCAACGTCGCCAGAGCAGGCCTGCCGACGAACCATCCGACCGCGCCGATCAGCGCCAGCACTACGACTGCGGGGCTCGCGTACGCGGACAATTGCTGGAGTCGCATGCCCCAGTCGCTCGGTACCCGTTCCGCACTTGCGGGAAGAAAGACGCTATCGCCCATTCGCGTCCTTATCGACATGTTCAGTCATCTGCACCTCCCAACCGGAGCGGCCCCACCTCCGGCATTGCGTCCACCCGGGCAAAACGACCGTACCTTCTTCGATCGCCCCTCGCGGACGAAAACGCCTGCCCCGGCTGAGAGCAAATCAGGTCATTCGGCTCACGCAGAATATGACCGCGATCCGCTGCCGGTGTTCTTTTTTGCAAACAATTACCGTTTTGGAACTGGGCGCGGCACTTGATAGGGAGGTGACGCAGATCCGGCTGCGCCGAACGGAGGAGGTCTGAGCGCGCCTTGTTGACGCACCCATCCCATCACGTGCGGCACTGCGGCCCATGGGTTGCCGTAGCGCCAGCGCAACGCCGACAGCGCCAGGCCCGTCGCCACGGCGAGAAAACCCTTGCGTACCGGCGCTCCCGCTTCCTGACGGCGAGGACGTCGCCGCAACACGTTGCCGACGACAAACCCCGTCAGCAACGCTGCGCTCAGGCCACGCGGGGACGCGACTTCGCTGCGCACGTGGCCGCGCCACGCGTCGAACTGGGCGTCCAGCAATCGACGCTCCAGCGCGACGCGCGCTTCGGCTTCCGCGAGCGATCTTCCAGGTGTGTTCATGGTATGTCTCCGCGTGCCGGCTCGCCCTCGACCTGCCGCAGCGTCGCCGCCAGCGGTGGATTGCGCTTGAGCTGACGCCATAACCACAGCCCTGCCAGCGCGGCCGCGGCGACGTTGATCAGACCCGCAGACGCCAGCACTCCCGGCCACGAAACACCATCGGCGAGCAGCCAGCCGGCCACCGCGACGACGAACGCGAGCCACGCCGTCACGACCAGCACCGCCGCGACGATCGCAACGCACAGCACTTCGATGATCTGGTGCACCGCGTGACGGGCGTCGACGACGACCAGCGATGCATACGCTTTGGCCAGACTCTTGACCCGCCGCAACAGGCCCGGCAGCGAAGGGTCTGCCGGACCTGTTTCGTACGTTCCCGTCGCCATCATCGACTCCGGCTCGCGGGGCGATCAGTGCGACGTGAAGCGGCTGAACAGTATCCCCACTCCGACCGCGATCATCACCGATGCGACCGGATGGCGTCTGACGCATTCCCGGGCGCCTTCCAGCATCTGCTCCTGCGTCGCCATCCATTCCTGGCCTTTTTCCCCGGCGTGGCGCAACGTCGAAGACGCGGCACCGGCGAAACGATCGACCGCCTCGTGGGCCGTGCTCGACAGGTGCTCTATTTTCTCCGCTCCCTTCTCCGCGCTCCCGGCCATCGTGCCTTGCATACCCGTTGTAGTGTTTTCCATTCTGGGTTCTCCTTTGAGTGATCTGCCGAAGCCCGTTGCCGAAGCAAAGCCGCTGGCGTACTTTCGATAGCAAACCGCGTGCCCGGGCGAAGTGACGGTCAGGACGGTCAGCGCCGACGCTCGTCTTCGCGCGGGTCGCGGTTCGTCGCCTCCGACGTGTCGGGCGGCACGTCGGCACCGGGCGAGCGTTCCGGCGGCACACCCGGGCCCGGAACGTCCGACGGGATACCACGCCCGGTCGTGTCGCGCAGCCCGCGACGGATGTCGCGCGCTGCCTGTTCGATCACCTTGCGCGGCAATTTGTCTTCCGGCTCGGGCCGATCAGGCGACTCGTCCCGTTCGTGCGGCAACGGCATCTCGTCGGGGAGCGGAGGACGGGCGAGGTTCGTGTCTTCGGCATCGGGGACCGGATAACCCGGACTGGATGGCTCCGCCGGCCGGGGCTTGGCCGGGTCGCGCCTGTTTTCCTTGCTCATTGGCACACCTCCGCGGAAGTTAGCGTGTTCTTCCTGCAAGCAGATTTCATGCAGGGGGAAAACGCGTTGCACCACAGGAAATGCAATGCGGATGGCCAGTAAGACTTACGCCAGGCGGTAAGACTTACATCGAAGCAGCGTGCTTCGCCGCTGCTGCCTCACTGCACCCCGTTGGCCGAAGGACGGCTCTCCTCGTCCTCGGCCGGCCCGCCCGCAAACTCCTCGGCATCCTCTTCGTCATAGAGATCCTCCTTGCCGGCGTTATAGACGGCGAGGCGGTTATACAGCGTCTTGAGGCTGATGCCGAGCATCTCCGCCGCCTTGCGCTTGACGTTGCCGCATTCCATCAGCGTGGCCTCCATGACCCTGCGGTTGACTTCGTCGAGCGGCGTGCCGACACGGATCGTGATCACCGAACTGTTCGACTTCTGCAGGAGATTCTCCGGCGCGTTATCCGGTTCGATGACGTCGTCGGCGAGGATGAAAGCGCGATGGACGTAGTTCTTCAGCTCGCGCACGTTGCCCGGCCAGTTGTGCGCATAGAGCGCCGCGAGCGCCGCCGGCGAGAAACGCTTGTTCGTCTGCTCCTGCGCGTTGAGTTCGGCGAGGAAATGTTCCGCGAGCAGTTCGATGTCGGTGCCGCGTTCGCGCAACGGCGGCAGGTAGATCGGGAACACGTTGAGGCGGTGGTAGAGGTCTTCGCGCATGCGGCCCTCGGAGACCGCTTTTTGAGGCGAACGGTTCGTCGCGGCGATCAGCCGCACGTCCGTCGCGATGTGTTCGTTCGTGCCGACGCGCATGAACGTGCCGGTCTCGAGTACGCGCAGCAGCTTCACCTGCAGCTCCGGGCGCATCTCGGTGACTTCATCGAGGAACAGCGTGCCGCGGTTGGCCCGTTCGAAAAATCCGTGATGTTGGCGGTCGGCGCCGGTGAAACTGCCTTTCTCGTGGCCGAACAGCTCGCTCTCGACAAGCTGGGGCGACACGGCACCGCAGTTGAGCGGCAGGAAGGGGTGGCGCTTGCGCCGACTCAGGTCATGGATGCTCTGCGCGACCACTTCCTTGCCGGTGCCGCTTTCGCCGATCAGCAGCACCGACGCCGAAGTCGGCGCGACCCGCGAGAGCTGGTCGTACAGCCGGTGCATCGGCGGTGAGCTGCCGAGGAGGTGGCCGAAGCGCCCGAGCTTGCGCAGTTCGCTGCGCAACTCGCCGATTTCCTGGCGGAAATGTTCCGCTTTCGGAATCCGCTGCAAAATGCCGCGCAGGCGTTCGATGTCGACCGGCTTGACGAGGTAGTCGGTGGCGCCGGAGCGCAGCGCATCGATTGCAGTCTCGACGCTCGCGTGCCCGGTGATGACGACCACTTCCGTGGTGTCGCGCGATTCGAGCTCGTTGAGGATTTCGATCCCTTGCCCGTCCGGAAGCATCAGGTCGGTGAGCACGACATCGGGCGTCGAACGGGTGAGATGAATGCGCGCGGCGCGCAACGAATCGGCGGTGGCCACGGTGTAGCCTTCGCCCTTGATGAACTCGGTGAGCCAGCCCAGAGATTCCGGGTCATCATCGACCAGCAGTACGTTCGACATTTCTCCTCCGAGGCACGACGCCGTTCAACCGGCAGTCAGTTAAAACCGTTCGCCCTGAGCTTGAAGGGTGCCACCAGGACAACCGTTCGCCCTGAGCTTGTCGAAGGGCACCGCCAGGGCTGCGACAAGCCTGTCCTGAGCGAGGCCGCAGGGCTCAGCCCGAACGGTATTTGGGCGCCGTGTTAATAGGTTAACAACTTGATACTAGTCCTCCCCGCTTCCACTCATTGTGGGAAGTTGTAATTTTTTCAGTCAATTGCCGTCGAGCTGATGGCGGTTGCGGCGCCTGCGCCGGGAAAGCCGATTGCAGGGGAGCGTGAAACGGCGACGCCCGCGGGAACGATCGCCGCCCCTTCGTGGGAGGCCTTCATGGCGATCGACTGGAACGAAATGTTTGCGCTCACGGTTTCGCCGTTCGAGCTCATCATTCGCGGCACGCTCGTGTATTGGGCGATTTTCGCGATGTTCCGCACGATCCTGCAGCGCGATATCGGCGCCGTCGGCGTCGCCGACGTGCTGCTGCTGGTGCTCATCGCCGACGCCGCGCAGAACGCGATGGCGGGTGAATACCGCTCGATCACCGACGGGCTGATACTCGTCGGGACGATCATCGCGTGGAATGTCATTTTCGATTACCTCGCGTTCCGCTCCGAGCGCCTGCGCCGCCTGCTGCAGCCGCCGACGCTGCCGCTGGTGCGCGAAGGGCAGATCCTGCACCGCAACCTGCGGCGCGAGTTCATCAGCGAAGAGGAACTGCGCTCGAAGCTGCGCGAACACGGCATCGAGGATGTGGCCGAAGTGCGCGCCGCCTTCATGGAAAGCAACGGCACGATCACCGTGCTCAGGCAGGACGGCGGCGAACCCAACAAGGTGCCTTCCGATCCGCGCCCCCTGTAACTCCTTCCCCGCACGCCACGCGAAGTTACATCGAACTGCCCGTGTCGCATCCCCGCGCGCGTCCAGGGCCCGTATTCCGTCCGGGCACAGAGCTTGCCGAAGCGAGGGCGATCCCTCCGTACGACAGCATAGGCGGCGACAACATGAAAATTGCACTGATCAGCGAACACGCCTCCCCGCTCGCGACCCTGGGGAGCGTCGACAGCGGCGGCCAGAATGTGTACGTCGCCTACGTCGCGCGCGAACTGGGACGCGCCGGGCACAGCGTCGATGTCTTCACGCGGCGCGACAGCCCGGACCTGCCGCCTGTCGTGCGCTTCGGCCCGAACGTGCGGGTGATCCCGGTCCCCGCCGGACCACCGTGCTTCATCGCGAAGGAGGCGCTGCTGCCGCACATGGAGGAATTCAGCGAAAGCCTCGTCGCCTGCTGCGCCGGGAGACGACCGTACGACGTCGTCCATGCGAACTTCTTCATGTCCGGCATCGCTGCGCTGAGGATGCGCGAGGAATACGGCACGCCGTTCGTCATCACGTTCCACGCGCTCGGAAAAGTGCGGCGCCAGCATCAGGGCAGCGCGGACGGGTTTCCGGCAGCGCGGACGGACATCGAGGAGCTGCTGGTCGCTTCGGCCGACCGCATCGTCGCCGAGTGTCCCCAGGATCGCAGCGATCTCGTCGACCTCTACGACGCGCAGCCCGAGCGCGTCTCGGTCGTGCCGTGCGGCGTCGACACCACCGAACTGGGGCCCGGAAGGCGATCGCTGCGCAAGGAGTTCGGGATCGGCGACGACCAGTTCGTGGTCCTGCAGCTGGGGCGCCTGGTGCCGCGCAAAGGCATCGACAACGTCATCCGCGGCATCGCCGAACTGCGGCGGCAGCACGGCGTCGATGCGACGCTGCTGGTCGTCGGCGGCGAGTCGGACGAACCCGATGCCGCGCTGACGCCCGAGATCGGCCGCCTCGCGGCGATCGCCGAAGCCGAAGGCGTCGCCGAATGCGTGATCTTCACCGGGCGACGCGCACGCGCGACGCTGCGCGACTTCTATTGTGGCGCCGATGTGTTCGTCACGACGCCGTGGTACGAGCCGTTCGGCATCACGCCGCTCGAAGCGATGGCGTGCGGCTGCCCGGTGATCGGCTCGGAAGTCGGCGGCATCAAGCACACCGTCGTCGACGGCGTCACGGGATTTCTCGTGCCGCCGCACGACCCGCAGGCGCTCGCCGCGCGTCTGGCGCGCCTGCATCGCGAACCGTCGCTCGGGCGGATGTTCGGCCGCGCCGGCATGCGGCGCGTGCGCAGCGGCTTCACGTGGCAGCGCGTGACGAGCGCGCTCGAGACCGTCTACCGCGCCGTGCAACCCGCTCCCGCGCTCAAGATCAGCGAAAGGACAATCGGCTTATGACTCTCCCCAACACCCCCCTCGATGGCAGGACCGCTCTCGTCACCGGTGGCGGACGCGGGCTCGGCAAGGCGTTGTGCGAAGCGCTGTGCGCAGGCGGCGCGCGCGTCATCATCGCGGACGTGCGCGCCGATCTCGCCGAGCAGGCCGCGCTGGCGCTGACCGACAAGGGTTACCAGACGATGCACTGCGCCGTCGACGTCGGCGACGAGCAGCAGGTCGCCGATTGCCTCGATGCCGGGCGCGAGCGCTTCGGCGCGATCGACATCCTCATCAACAATGCCGGCGTCGATTACACGCTGCCACTCGGCGAGCTCGAAGTCGCACAGTGGGACCACGTGATGGCGACGAACCTGCGCGGCCCGTTCCTGTTCTGCAAGCGCGTGCTCGAGCAGATGCGCCCGCTCGGCAGCGGCCACATCATCAACATCACCTCGACCGCGGCCAAGCGCGCGTGGCCGAACGCCTCGGTCTATCACGCCAGCAAATGGGGCCTGCTCGGCTTCTCGCACGCGCTGCACGCCGAGCTGCGCCCGCTCGGTATCAAGGTCACCGCGGTCATTGCCGGCGGCATGCGCACGCCTTTCCTGCTCGACCGCTTTCCGGACATCGACCTGGCGACGCTGCAGGAACCCGCGACCGTCGCAGCGGCAGTCGTGCAGGTGCTGCAGATGCCGGCGGACAGTGTCGTGCCGGAGATCACCGTGCTGCCGATGGGGGAGACATCGTGGCCCTGAATGCTGCGGTTTTCATCGACAAGGACGGCACGCTGATCGACGACGTGCCGTACAACGTCGATCCGGCCCAAGTGCGTCTGCGCGAAGGGGCGGGCGAAGCGCTCGCACGGCTCCAGCGCCACGGCTACCGGCTCATCCTCGTGACGAACCAGCCGGGCGTGGCGCTCGGCCTGTTTGAACCCGACGCGCTCGAAGCGGTGTGGGCTGCGATCGCCGCGCGGCTGTCGCCGTACGGCGTCGTGCTCGACGCGATCTATCACTGCCCCCACCATCCGCACGGCACTGACGCGCGCTTCGCGAGCCGGTGCGAATGCCGCAAGCCCGAACCCGGGCTGCTGCTGCAGGCTGCGCAGGATCATCGCCTCGACCTGCGCCGCTCGTGGCTGATCGGCGACATCCTCGACGACGTCGAAGCCGGGCGACGGGCGGGCGGCCGCACCGTGCTGCTCGCGGTGGGATCGGAAACGGAATGGCGCCGCGGACCGATGCGCGAGCCCGACCTCGTCGCATCGAGCCTCGCCGAAGCGGTCGACGGCATCCTCGCGTGGACACCGGCCGAAGTGCCCGACGACAGCGCGGGCGAACCCGAGAACGGGTTCACGGTGTGGCAGACGGACGAGCCGGAATGGACGCGCTGACGCGTGCCGCGCGCTGGAAAGACGCACGGCGCATCCTCGCGGTGCGGCTCGACAACCTCGGCGACGTGCTGATGACGACGCCGGCGATTCGGGCCTTGCGCGAATCCGCGCCGGGGCGGCACATCACGCTGCTCGCAACGGCATCGGGAGCGGCCGCGATCCCGTTCGTGCCGGAAGTCGACGACGCGATCGTCATGGCCGGCGCGCCGTGGATGCCGGGCGCCGACAGTCCGCCGGAAGGCCTGATCGACGCCGCACAGCGGGTGCGCGAGCGAGGCTTCGACGCCGCCGTGATCTTCACTGTCTATAGCCAGAGCGCGCTGCCGGCGGCGATGCTGTGCTGGCTCGCCGGCATTCCGCTGCGGCTCGCGCACTGCCGCGAGAACCCGTATCAGCTCCTGACCGACTGGATCGAGGACCCGGAGCCGCAGGAGCTGTTGCGCCACGAGGTGCGCCGCCAGCTCGACCTCGTCGCCGCAGTCGGCGCGAGCTGCGACGACCGCCGCCTGTCGTTCCGGCTGCGCGACGACGACAAGGCCCATGCACGTGCGCTGCTGCGCACCGAAAACATTGACCCCGAGCGGCCGTACGTCGTCATCCACCCCGGCGCGTCGGCGCCGTCACGCCGCTATCCGGAAGAGCATTTCGCGGCAGTCGTGAACCGCGTGCTCGGCTTCGCGGGCAGCGGTCAGGCGTTCCAGGTCCTCTTCACCGGAGACGAATCCGAGCGCGCGCTGGTCGATACGATCCGCTCGCTCGCCGGGGTTTCCCTGCCGTCGCTCGCCGGCCGGCTGCGGCTCGGCGAGCTCGCCGCGGTCATCGATTCAGCCGCAGTGCTGATCGCGAACAACACTGGCCCGGTGCATCTGGCCGCCGCGGTCGGCACTCCGGTCGTCGACATCTACGCGCTGACGAACCCGCAGCATGCGCCGTGGAAAGTCGCGCACCGCGTGCTCTACGAAGACGTGCCGTGCCGTTTCTGCTACCGCAGCGTGTGCCCGCAGGGACACCATAACTGCCTGCGGCTGCTCGACCCGCAGCGCGTCGCCGAAGCCGCCCGCGAGCTGCTCGACCTCGGCGCCGAACAGTCTTCCGTCCCGCTGCCGGCGATCAGCGCCAGCGAGCACGGCCTCTTCTGACTGCACGGGGAAAAAACCTCATGCGATCGTCCGCCCCGCTGCGCATCTTCACGTGGCATGTGCATGGCAACTATCTCTACTACCTGAGCCAGGTGCCGCACACCTTCTACATTCCCGTCGATGCGGCGCGCTCGCCCGGCTACGCGGGCCGCGCCGGCGTGCTGCCGTGGGACGACAACGTCGTCGAACTGCCACTCGAAGAGGTTGCGACGACCGAGTTCGACTGCATCCTCTTCCAGTCGCGCAGCCACTACGACGACGACCAGTACCGCGTGCTGTCGGCCGCGCAGCGGCGCCTGCCGCGCATCTACCTCGAACACGACACGCCGCAGGTGCATCCGACGAACACGCGCCACCCGGTCGATGACCCGGCGACGCTGCTGGTGCACGTCACGCCGTTCAATGCGCTGATGTGGGACAACGGCCGCACGCCGACGCGCGTCATCGACCACGGCGTGATCGTGCCGCCGCACGTACGCTACGAAGGCGGGCTGCCGCGCGGCGTTGCGGTCGTGAACCATCTCGCGCGCCGCGGCCGCCGCCTCGGCGCGGACGTTTTCGCGATGGCGCGCGCACAGGTTCCGCTCGACCTCGTCGGCATGGCGTCCGAATGCAGCGGCGGGCTCGGCGAGATCCCGAACCCGGAGCTGCCGCAATTCCTGTCGCATTACCGCTTCTACTTCCATCCGGTGCGCTGGACGAGCCTCGGGCTGGCCGCGATCGAAGCGATGATGATCGGCCTGCCGGTCGTCGGGCTCGCGACCACCGAACTCGTGACGGTGATCCGCAACGGCGAATCCGGCTTCCTCGACACCGACCCGCAGCGTCTCGTCGAGGCGATGCGGCACCTGATCGAAGCGCCCGACGAAGCGGCGCGGCTCGGCGCCGGCGCCCGCCGCATCGCCCTCGAGCGCTTCAACATCGAGCGCTTCGTCGATGACTGGCTGCATGTCTTTGCCGAAGTCACGGCATAGAGGGGCGCGCGAGCGCGTCCGGGCGCCGCGCGAAGCGGCGTGGGCGGCGCGGCTCAGGCTGCCGCCACTGCTCGCATCGCCACGTAAAGCCGCGCGTATCGGCCGGCGCTGCCCCCCCAGCTGAAGTCGCGCGCCATGCCGTTGCGGCACAGCGTGCGCCACGCCACCCGGTCGGCGAACACTGTCAGCGCGCGGTCGACCGCTTCGACGAGCGCCGCCGGCGTCGCGTCGGCGAACAGAAACCCCGACGCTTCGCCGCGATGCAGGCCATCGACGCTGAAATCACCGACCGAGTCGACGAGCCCTCCGGTCGCGCGCACGATTGGCGGCGTGCCGTAGCGCTGGCTGTACATCTGGTTCAGCCCGCACGGCTCGAAGCGCGACGGCATCACGAACGCATCGGCGCCGGCTTCGATGCGATGCGCGAGCCGCTCGTCGAAGCCGATCACCGCCGCGATACGCTCCGGCGTTGCGGCCGCGCGTTCGCGCCACGCCTGCTCGAAGCGCGCATCGCCTCCTCCGAGCAGCGCGAGCTGCACCGGGCGCGCGAGCAGTTGCGGCAGCGCGTCGAGCACCAGGTCGATGCCTTTCTGGTCGGTCAGGCGGGTGACCATGCCGAGCAGCAGCGCATCGTCGTCGGCCGCGAGGCCGAGCTCGGCCTGCAGCGCGCGCTTGTTCGGCACCTTGTCTTCGAGCGTGTCCGCGTCGTAGTTCGTCTCGAGGTGCGGGTCGGTGCGCGGGTTCCACGCGTCCATGTCGATGCCGTTGAGGATGCCGGCAAGCCGGTTCGCACGCCTTTCGAGCAGCCCCTGCATGCCGCAGCCGTGCGCTTCGGTGCGGATCTCGCGCGCGTACGTCGGGCTGACGGCGACGATGCGGTCGGCGTAGTAGAGGCCCGCTTTCAGGAACGACAGCTTGCCCCAGTACTCGACACCTTCGGACTTCAGGCTCTCGGGCGGCAGTCCGAGCCGTTCAGCGACGTCGAGCGGGAAAATCCCCTGGAACGCGAGGTTATGGACGACGACGAGGCTCGGCGCCGGCTCGCGCAGGCCGAGCTTGAGGTACGCCGGCGCGAGCGCCGTCGGCCAGTCGTTGCAGTGCAGGATGTCCGCGCGCCACACCAGCGGGCTCGCGGCGCTGGCAAGCCGCGCGGCGACGTGCGACAGCAGCCCGAAACGCAGCGCATTGTCGCTGTAGTCGACGCCTTCGGCGTCCTGGTACGGGCCGCCCTCGCGCCGGTACAGCGACGGACAGTCGAGCACCAGCGCCGGCACGCCGCTCGGCAGCCGGCCGCGCAGCAGACGGGCGGACGGCAGACCGTGCACGGAGCGGATGTCAGCGACCTTGCGCGCATTGCGCGCCGCCTGGCGCACCGACGGATAGCCGGGCAGCAGCACGCACACGTCGAGCCCGAGCGCGGCCAGCGCCGCCGGCAGGCTCGCGCTGACGTCGCCGAGCCCGCCGGTCTTGGCCCACGGCGCGCATTCGGACGTCGCGAACAGCACGCGGAGTCGGGCGGCTTTCCTGGCCGCGCTCACTGTGCCTCCCCGGCGCCGGGGGGACGGTCGCGTTGCGGCACGAGCAGTGCCAGCGGCAGCCCGTCGAACAGGCGCGCGACGTCGAGACGGCAGCGGTTGCCGGCGCACGCCGGCCGCACGTCCTGCCCGCCCAGCGCGTCGCGCCATTGCCGGCCTTCCGAGAACGCCGGCAGCTCGACGAACGTGTCCTGCCAGATCGCCGCGTCGCGCAGCAGCGCCGCATCGCCGCGGCACAGCGTGAACAGCAGGCGCGAGGCGACGACCACGATGATGTCGTCGCCGAGCACGCGCGCGAACGCGACGACGTGCAGCGCCGCCGGCCCGTCGGTCTCCAGCGCGACGTAGCGGCCGAAACGCATCGTCTGCTCGAACTCGCGGCGCACCGCGAGCGCGCGCCACAGCACGTACAGCTTGATACGCCCGTCGTCGCGGCCGTCGGACATCGCGTCGAGCATCGCGGCGAGCGCGCTGCGTCGCGTGGCTTCGTCCGCGCCGTCCGGACACTCCTGCTGCAAGCCGTGCAGGAGTTCGCGCGCGGCGGCAAAATCGACCGGGACGCGGTTATCGGGGTCCACGAGCCGGTAGTTCCACGTCTCGCAGCCCTGATAAATGTCCGGCACGCCGGGCGCGGTGAGCTTGAGCAGCGCCATCGCGAGGCTGTTGTAGCAGCCGAAGCACGACACCCGCGCGTGAAACGGCAGGAAGTCGGCGACGAACGGATTGTCGAGCCCGCCGGCAAACAGGCGCCGTACGAAGCCGGACAGCGCCGCCTCGTAGCCGGGTTCCGGGTTCATCCAGCTGGTGTGCCGTTTCGCCTCGCGGGCAGCTTTCAGCATGTACGCGTCGACGCGGCGCGCGAGCTCGGCCAGGCCGCGCGCATCGGGCGGCGTCGCCGGCCACACGCCGAGCAGCGTCTGGTACAGCAGGTACTCGTCGTTGCACGACGGCGCGAGCGCGTCGTTGACGCGGCGCTTGTGGCGCTCGTTGAGCTTGCGCCAGCGCCGCAGCGCGAGCCGCCACGCGCCCGGCATCTCCGACAGCACGTCGATGCGCGCGCGCACGTCCTCCGAGCGCTTGCTGTCGTGAGTCGAGCTGCCGACCAGGCCGAACGGGTGGCTCGCCGCGACGCGCTCGTTGGCGGCGTGGAAATCCTGCACCGCGATGCCGAACGTGTGCGGGTCGCCGCCGACGTCATTGAGCGACACCAGCCGGTTGTAGCGGTAGAACGCAGTGTCTTCCATCGACTTGGCCATCACCGGCGCGGTGAACTGCTGGAAGCGCCGCACGAAGCGCAACTTGAGCAGGCGCAGTTCGGCGGCGGTTTCGGTCGGCGCCGAGACCAGCACGTCGCGCACGAAGCGCAGCACCGTCGCATCGCCTGCGCGGGTGCGCGCGGCCGCGGTCGCGACGGCGCGCTCGATGTAGCGGCGGTCGGTGTCGGAGACGCCGCGCGGCCCGATATACGTGCGATAGACCGGGAAGCCGGCGACGATCTCCTTGAGCGCGCCGCGCAGCCGGCTGCGCGTGAAATCGCGCGTGCGCCGGTCGTGCTGCGCGATGTCGTGGAGCAGCACCGCGAGCCCGCTGACTTCGCCCGGCAGCGAATGCGTCATGATCAGCAACTTCGCTTCGTGCAGCACGTCGCTGAAATTGCGCGCTTCGCCGGTGAAGGCGCGGTAGATCCGCGAAAAGCGCGACTCCTGCGCCGAATCGACGAACAGCCCGTTGCACAGGTTCGCGAAGCGGTAGCCGGTGTCGCCGTGCACCGGCCAGTCGCCCGGCAGCGGCTCGAACTCGGCGAGGATCTTTTCGACGACGAGGTACAGCGCCGGCTCCGGGCCTGCCGGCGGCGTGCCGCGCGCGAGCGCCAGCTCACGCGCGATCGCCGCATGGCGGGCCTGCAGGCGCTCGAAATACGCGACCGGCTCGGCGAGCCCGTCCGGGTGGTCGATGCGCAGGCCCGACACGCGCCCTTCGGCGAGCCAGCGGAAGATCTGCGCGTGCGTCGCCTCGAACACGCTTTCGACTTCCATGCGCAGCGCCGCGAGGTCGTTGATGTCGAAGAAGCGGCGGTAGTTGATGTCGTCGGCGGCGACGCGCCACGACGCGAGCCGGTACGCCTGGCGCGCGAGCAGCGCGTCGAGCGCGTCGAAGCTCGACGGTTCGCCGACGCGCCCGTTGAACGCCGCCAGCCGTTCCTCGATGCGCGCACGCACCGCCGGGAGGCGCTCGTGGAGCGCTGCAAGGTGCTGCTTGAAGAGGTTCTTGTTGTGGCGGCGCTCGGTTTGCAGCGCCGGGTCGGCGACGTCGCGCGGCGGCAGGTGGCGCAGCGCCGCGAGCAGCGTCTCGAGTTCGACCTGCTCGGCGGCGACGACGCTCTGCGCGCCGCGCGTCGATGCGGCCGGCGCGAGGATCGACGGGTAGTCGCACGGATCGACCGGGAAGCGGTGCTCGAAATAATGCACGCTGAATTCGCCGCGCTCGGCGCAGAAGCCGAGCGTGAGCTCGCCGGCTTCGAGCACCAGCCCGTACTGGTCGCCGAGCACCGGCAGCAGCACTTTGCCGCGCAGCTCGGGGAAAGGCGGCTGCCAGTCGATGTCGAAGTGGTCCGCGCATTCGGACGCCTCGCCGTTCTCGAGCACATCCTGCCACCACTCGTTGTCGGCGCCGAGCACCCCGACGTGATTCGGCACGACGTCGAGAACCTGCCCGAGTCCGAGCTCGGCGAGCCGCGCGCAGTAACGGTCGAAGTCCGCTTCGCTGCCGATCTCCGGGTTCACCGCCTGGTGGTCGATGATGTCATAGCCGTGCCGGCTGCCGGGGCGCGCTTTCAGGAACGGCGCCGCATAGACGTCGCTGATGCCGAGCTCGGCGAGATACGGCAGCACCGCTTCGGCCGCGGCGAAACCGAAGTCGGCGTGGAACTGCAGGCGGTACGTCGCACGCGGGATCGCCGCAGTTTCCGGGTGGAAGTCGGGCGGCCCGCCGGAGAGCTCGCGCAGCGGGCACGGCCGTTCCGCGTCGATCGCGGCGCTGACCGCGCGCCATCGCGGATCGACTTCGAGGTCGGCGAGATCGGCGCCGAGCTTGCGGCGCCAGTTGGGGTATTCGGACTCGCTCGTCCCCGGCAGATTGACGCCTTCGAGCTGTCCCAGGACGTCCTCGAACTGCACCACCGCGATTGCCGCCGGCGTGCGCGCGATGAAGCGATGCACTGCAACGGCGAGGCGCGGATCGTCGTCCGCGATGAGCCCTGGATCGCTGCCGAGTCCGTCACCCTGCCCTTCGTTTTGCCACTCGCCCGACCGCTCTCCGAGAACTGCTTCGGCAGCCAGCGCGGCAAGCAGCGCGCGGCGGTCGGCGTCGCGGCGCTCGAACTGGCGATCGCGCATGCCCGGTTCGCGATACATGCCGAGCCTGTCGCGCAGCTGCAAGTCGAAGCCGCGCCAGTAGCTGCGCAGCGTCGGCAAATCGTGCGTCGACACCGCCGCGACCGCCTGCGCCGGCCAGTCCCGCGGCACCCTGAAGCTGCCGGCGTCCCAGTCCTGCTCGAAATACAGCGGACGGTACGAAAGGACCGCGTGGCGCGCCATCGCGTCGCGGACTTCCTGCGGCACGATACCGAGGTCCTCGCCGATGACGACGCAGCGATGGCGGCGGCTCTCGAGGCACAGCAGCCCGAGGAGTTCCTCCATCGGATAGGCGACGTACGCGCCGACCTCGCGCTGCCCGTCGCCCGGCAGCCAGAACAGGCGCATCAGGCTCATCACGTGATCGATGCGCAGCGCCCCCGCGTGGCGCATGTTCGCGCGCAGCACCGCGAGGAAAGGTTCGAAGCGCTCGGCTGCCAGGCGCTGCGGGATGACCGGCGGAAAACCCCAGTCCTGCCCGGCCGGGTTCAGTTCGTCGGGCGGCGCACCGGCGTGGACGCCGAGCGCATGCAGCTTCGGCCGCATCCAGGTCTCCGAGCCGCCTTCGTTAACCCCCACTGCCAGGTCGCGGTACAGGCCGATCGCCATGCCGCGCGCCTGGGCCCGTGCGGCAACGCGGCGCAGCTGCGCTTCAGCCTGCCATTGCAGGTACTCGAAGAACTCGACGCGCTCCTCGTTGGCGAGCGCGAACGCTTCGACCGCCGGACCGTCGATGTCGCGATACGCTTCGGGCCACACGGTCCAGCCCCACACTGCCGCGTCGATGCGGAAGAACCGTTCCTGCAGCGCGTCGAACAGTGCGTGCGCGCGCAGGCTGCGCCCGCCCTCGCGCTGGAAGTCGCGGAACAGCCCGGCGCGCTGCGTGTTGCGCTCGAGATGCACGCTGCGGAAATGGCGGTACAGCATCTCGAGCACTTCGAACTTCGCTGCGGCGACACCGCCATAGTCGACGAACTCGGTCTCGCGCAGCGCTTCGAGGCGCTGCCGGAACGCGGGCTCTTCGACACGCTGGCGCGCGGCGGCGCATTCGCCGTAGTCGCGCGTCGTCTCGATCTCGATGTACAGCACGTTAAGCCATTCGCGGCTCGACGGGCTGTACGGGCTCGCCCGCGCCGGGTCGTGCGGGAACAGCGCGTGCAGCGGATTGACGCCGACGACGTGCGCGCCGGCATCGGCGGCGAGGTCGACGAGGCGCAGCAGGTCGCCGAAATCGCCGATCCCCCAGTTGCGCGACGAGCGCAGCGCATACACTTGCACCGCCGGCCCCCACAGCCGGTCGCCGACGCACTGCGGCGCTGGGCGAGGCAGCTGGAAACAGGCCGCGGGGCAGATCGCGAGCGCCGCAGCGGCGAGTTCGCGCGGCGGCTGCGCCGCTTCGAAGAGCAGCAGCTGGTGGTGGCCCGGCGGGACGTCGACGGGCAGTTCCAGCAGCACCGGGCGGCGGCTGTCGTCGTCGCCGTCCCCGCCAGGAGCCGCGGGCGAGGCGATGTCGGACAAGGCGAGGTCGGGCAAGGCGGTGTCGACTGCGGCCGAGCGCGGCACGACGACACCGGAACGCTCACCACCATCATCGAGCACGATGCGCCACGGCAGCGTGCGGCCGATCAATTCCGCCGGCAGGTTCGCCGCCAGCCGCAACGGCGGCGTGCCGCCCTGCACGACGATCAGCGGCGGCAGGATGCGCCGGCGCGCGGCGGCGCGCAGGTCCGCGAGGCAGGCCTGCGCCTCGGCCTCGCCGGCGACCGGATAGCCGAGCGCGGCGACGATTTCGCGCTTCTTCGCGTCCGGTACGAGCGTACGCCGGCCCCACGCGTCCTCGTACTCGAGCGCAACGCCGAGATACGCGCACAGCGCGTCGAGCGCCGTGCCCGCTTCGCCGCCGTCGTGCCCCGTGCCCGAGTCCGCGTCGCTTCCCCTCCCGCTCGCCGTTTCGCCTTCCATTTTTCCCCCTTGTTGCAGGCGGTTCCTGCGCTTCTTTTCAATCCAGAAACAGCAGTGGCGCCGCTAAAAATCCGCTCATCCTTCGACAGGCTCAGGACGAACGGATTTTTACCTCCTCACCCATCGGATGCCAGCACCGTTCGCCCTGAGCCCTTCGACTTCGCTCAGGACACGCTTGTCGAAGGGCTTTCGATGCGACAGCTGCGGTTTCAAGGTTCAACTACCTGCTCACGCCGCCCGGCAGCACGACATACGCCCGCACCGAACACGGCGCAAGTTGCCGCGGGTCGTCCGCATCCGGCCCGAGCGCCGCGAACGGCTCGACGTCGAGGCGATCGAACGTCACTGCCGCGTCGGCGAGATTGGCACGCAACACGAGCGCGGCGCCGTCGGTGCAGGGCCAGCGGATTTCGAACGCCGCGTCGCCGTGCATCGTCGTCGTGCAGCCGCCGGCGACGATCTGCGGCACGCGCGGCACGACGAACTCGTGCCGCAAGCCGAGCAGCTCCCGATAAAAACTTAACCATCGCTGCCCCGCTTCGCTTTCGCGCGCGCTCCAGTCGAGCTTGCTCGCGAGGAACATCGCCTCGGCGCACGGATCCGGGATCTCGTGCACGCCCTCGCCGTCGTTCTCATTGCCGCCGGCCGCGGAAAAATGCTCGAAACCGGCGAACTCGCGTTTGCGGCCTTCCCGCACGGCGGTCGCGAGCTCGCCCTGATAGTCGCAGAAGTACAGAAAAGGCGTCGTCGCCCCGGCCTCCTCGCCCATGAACAGCAGCGGTGGCGAAGGGGCGAGCAACTGCAGCGCGACGACGGCGCGCAGCCGGTCGGGCGGGGCCAGCGTCACCAGCCGCTCGCCGAACGCGCGGTTGCCGACCTGGTCGTGGTTCTGCAGGAAATTGACGAACCCGGTCGGCGGCAGCGCCGCGCTCGGCTCGCCGCGCGGCCTGCCGTGGAACGGCGACAATTCGCCCTGATAGGCGAAACCTTCGGCGAGGCAGCGCACGAGGTGACGCACCGGATGGTCGGCGTAGTCCGCGTAATAGCCGTCACGCTCGCCCGTCAGCAGCACATGGGCGGCGTGGTGGAAGTCGTCGTTCCACTGCGCATCGTAAGTGCCTTGCGACTGCGGCGCGCCGAGCCGCGACGCCTCGTTGTCGACGTGTTCGAGAACCAGATGGAGCCGGCGATGGGTCGCGCGCGCGCGCACCCACATCGACAGCTCCTCGAGGATGTGCCGGGGCGACGCGTCGAAGATGCTCTGCACCGCGTCGAGCCGCAGGCCGTCGAAGCGATACTCCTCGAGCCAGTACAGCGCATTGTGGATGAAGAATTCGCGCACCGTCGCGCTCGCGACGCCGTCGAACGCGATCGCGCCGCCCCACGGCGTTGCATGTTCGGTCGTGAAGAACTGCGGCGTATACACCTGCAGATAATTGCCGTCCGGGCCGAAATGGTTATAGACGACGTCGAGCAGCACCATCAGGCCGAGCCGGTGCGCGCTCTGCACGAAACGCTTCAGCTCGTCGGGGGAGCCGTACGCCGCGTCGGGCGCGAACGGCAGCACGCCGTCGTAGCCCCAGCCGCGGCGGCCGGGAAAATCCGCGAGCGGCATCAGCTCGATCGCGGTGACGCCGAGCCGCGCGAGTTCCGGAAGCTTGCGCTCCGCGGCATCGTAACGCCCTTCGGGCGTGAAGGTGCCGACGTGCAGTTCGTACACCACCGCCTCGTGCCACGGCCGCCCGTGCCACGCGCCGTCCTCCCACTTGAACTGCCGCGGGTCGACGAGCAGGCTCGGGCCGTGGACGTCGTGCGGGTTGAAGCGCGACGCCGGGTCCGGCACTTCGAGCTGGCCGTCGAGGCGGAACATGTAAAGATCGCCCGCCCGCGCGTCGACGACGCGGCACGTGTGCCAGCCTTCGGACTTCGCGCACGTCACGTAATGCTTCGCTCCCGAGCGCGTGAAAAGGCACAGCTCGACGTGCTTGGTCGCCGGCGCCCACAGGCGGAAACGGTAGCCGGCGCGCTCGTCGTGCTCGTCGATGCGTTCCGGCCCGAACGGCATGCGGTGGATATGGTGCGACGTCCCGGCGTGCGACGCCCCGCCCGGGCGAGCGCCCGCGTATTCCAGTTCGGGTGATTCCCGGCCCGGAAGGCCGGTATCGCGGTAATGCATGGTCATGGCTTGAGCTGCCCCTTGCCGACGACGACGACGCCGGATTCGCTGATGTGGAAACGCTGGCGATCGGCCTCCAGGTCGTAGCCGATCTTCATGCCCGGAGGAACGAAGTTGTACTGATCGATGATCGCGCGACGCACCCGCGCCCCCGTGCCGACGACCGAGCGGTCCATGATGATCGAATCGACCACCTCGGCCCCCTCCTCGATGACGACTTCGCGGCGCAACAGCGAATGCTCGATGACCGCACGCCGGATCACGACGCCGGCGCCGAGCGACGCGGTGCGGATGTGGCCGTCGTGGACCTGGGCGGCTTCGGTCTGGTCCGGGTTCGCGTAGATCGGCCAGTGCGGATTCGACATGCAGAATTTCGGGAATTCACCGAGCGTGTCGAAGTTCGCGTCGTAATAGGCGTCGATCGTGCCGACGTCGCGCCAGTACGCCGGCTCCTCGTAGTCGCGGATGCCGCGCATGCGGTTCGTCGTGAAGTCGTACGCCATGACGCGGTTGCGCTCGGCCATCGCCGGCAGCAGGTTCTTGCCGAAATCGTGGCCGCCGCGCGAATGCGCGCGCATCAGCGCGTCGACGAGGAGATCGGCGGAAAACACGTAGTTGCCCATCGATGCCAGCGCGTGGCCCGGCCGGTTCGGCATCGGTTCGGCCGTTTCGGGCTTCTCGCGGAAATCACGGATGCGCCCGGCGCTGTCGGTGCGGATGATGCCGAACGAACTCGTGAGTTCGAGCGGCACGGGGAGCGCCGCGACGGTCGCATCGGCCTGCGTCGCGACGTGGAATTCGATCATCTGGCGCAGATCCATGCGATAGACGTGATCCGCGCCGAACACGACGACGAGATCCGGCTTCACCAGCTCGATGAGGTGCAGGTTCTGATACACCGAATCGGCCGTTCCTTGGAACCACTCCGGCCCGTGCTGCATCTGCGGCGGCACGACGGTGACATAGTGGTGCGGAATCAGCGGACTCATGACCCATGAACGCCGGATGTGTTCGATCAGCGATTGCGACTTGTACTGCACCAGCAGATAGATCGAATAGATCTCGGAATTGACGAGGTTCGACAGCACGAAATCGACGATGCGGTGGCGTCCGTTGAAAGGCACGGACGGTTTCGACCGCTCCGCCGTCAGCGGGTGCAGGCGGCTGCCTTCCCCCCCCGCCATGACGAACGCAAGCACTGATTTGCCGGCAATCATGATTCACCTCCACGTAAGCACATGCCGCGGCACGACCACCGCGGACAACGAAATCGGAGAGCAGCCGCGCCCGCCGGCACCACGGCCCGCCGAGCCCGACGGGTTTGACTGGGGCCTCGGCCTCGCCCGCACAGCGCCCCGCGCCGGGCGCAGGCGGCTTTCAAGCAAGCGGCGCAGCGCGATCTCGTTGCGCGACAGACCGCATGCACCGTCGTCCCCGGCCTCGGGGACGTAGTCGTCGAGCACCTCACCGCCCAGATAGCGATCGAAGATCACCGGACAGATGTAGCTCGAGCGCGTCACCGCCGCGGTGTTGCCCAGTTCCGCCGCCACCGCCTTGACGCAATCGACGAGAACTCGCGACGCCGCACGTTCGCTGTCGGCCGGACCGGCCGCGGCGAGGAATTCCGCGGCCCGCAACGTCCCGCCCCAGGTGCGGAAATCCTTCGCGGTGAAAGGACCCATCGCCTCGCGCAGATACGCGTTGAGATCGGTCGCCTGCACGGTGCGCAGCGTGCCGTGCTCGTCGTGGTACTGGAACAGCGCGCTGCCGGGCAGCGCGAGCAGACGGCCGATGCTGGCGGCGAGGCTGCGGTCGCGCAGCTTCTGGTACTGGTGCACGCCGTGCTTGCCCCGATACGAGAAAACGATGCGCTGGCCTTCGAGGCGCACGTGCCGCTTGCGCAGCGTCGTCAGCCCGTAGCTGCGGTGCGCGCGCAGGTAGCTCGTGCTGCCGACGCGGAAATACACGCGGTCGAGCAGCCGCGTCAGCAACGCGAGGACTTTGCGGCGCGGCATCCCGGACAGGCGCAAATCGGCGCTCGCGACTTCACGCAGCCTCGGCAGCGCCGCGGCGAAACGGGCCAGCCGGCGCCATTTGCGCATCGCGCTGTTCTGCACGAAGTCGGCGTGATACCGATACTGCAGGCGCCCGCGCGCGTCGCGTCCGAACGCCTGCAGCTCGTCGTCCGGGTCCGGGCTGACGAACACGTCGGTGTAGGCCGGCGGCACCGCGAGCGCTGCGATGCGCGCCAGCCCTTCGGCGTCGCGGTACGCGGTGCCGTCCGGCCACACGTAACGGAACCCGCCTTCGTCGAGCGCAATGCGGCGCAGATAGCTCGCCTGCAGCACTTCAGTCCGGTTGGGCATCGCCACCCCCTTCCCTGGGCCTTCCCCTTCCCTGGGGCCTTCCCCTTCCCTGCGGCCTTCCCCTTCCCTGCGGCCTTCCCCTTCCCTGCGCCCGTCCCCGCCCCGTTCCGTCTCGTCGCCCTGCAGCCGTGACCGCGCGCCGCGCGCCGTCAGGCCGACGAGCAGCCCGTCGATGAACATCGCCGAAGGCTTGTCCGCGGCGGCCGCGAATAGCAGCAGCGAGCGGGCGCCGATCGCGTCCCGGTGGCCGGCAGCGAACGTCGGAAACGCCGGCCCGTCCGGCGAGTCGGTATTCACGAGGCGCGTCCAGGGCCCGGCGCTGCGCACGTGCGGCAGCGTCCATTCGACCGCCTCGTGTCCGGCGTTGACGATCAGCAGCACGATGACGTCGCTGCCGGGGTGCGGCACGACCGTGTGCTGCGCGCGGCCGTCGGCGAGCATGCCGAAGCAGCGCATCTGTGGATCGGCCCACTCCTTCTCTTCCAGTTCGGTGCCGGCGGGCGTCAGCCATGCGACATCGCGCACCTCATGGACCGGATGCATCTCGCCGGTCGAGAAACGCCCGGGGCGCAGCACCGGCAGCGCGTCGCGCAGCACCAGCAGGTGGCGCGCGAATGCGAGCAGGCGCTTGCCGCTGGCGTCGATGTCCGCCCAGTTCACCCAGCTGATCTCGTTGTCCTGGCAGTACGCGTTGTTGTTGCCGCGCTGCGTGCGGCCGAACTCGTCGCCGGCGAGCAGCATCGGCGTACCGTGCGCGAACAGCAGCGTGGCGAGGAGGTTGCGCTTTTGCCGCTCGCGCAGCGCGATGATGCCCGGATCGTCGGTCGGCCCTTCGGCGCCGCAGTTCCACGAACGGTTGTCGTCGTGGCCGTCGTTGTTGGCCTCGCCGTTGGCCTCGTTGTGCTTGTCGTTGTAGGAAACCAGGTCGTGCAGCGTGAAGCCGTCGTGCGCGGTGATGAAGTTGATGCTCGCCCACGGCCGCCGGCCGCGGCGGTTGAAGCGGTCCGCCGACGCCGCGAGCCGCGTCGCCAGCTCCGGCGCGCGCCCCTCGTCGCCTTTCCAGAACGAGCGCACGGCGTCGCGGAAGCTGTCGTTCCACTCGCCCCAGCCCGGCGGAAAGGCGCCGACCTGGTAACCGCCGGGGCCGCAGTCCCACGGTTCGCCGATCAGCTTGACGCGGTTCAGCACCGGGTCCTGGCGGCAGGCGTCGAAGAAGCCGCTGCCGGGATCGAAGCCGTGCGCTTCGCGACCGAGGATCGTCGCCAGGTCGAAGCGAAACCCGTCGACGCCCATCTGCAGCACCCAGTAGCGCAGGCTGTCGAGCACCATCTGCAGCACGCGCGGATGGTTCAGGTTCATCGTGTTGCCGGTGCCGGTGTCGTTGATGTAGTAGCACGGCTCGTCCGGGTTCAGGCGGTAGTACGACGCGTTGTCGAGCCCCTTGAACGAGAAAGTCGGGCCGAGTTCGTTGCCTTCGGCGGTGTGGTTGTAGACGACATCGAGAATCACCTCGAGGTCGGCTTCGTGCAGGCGGGCGACCATGTCGCGGAACTCGACGATCGCGCGTCCGGCGAGATAGCGCGGATCGGGCGTGAAAAAGCCGAGCGAGTTGTAGCCCCAGTAGTTGCGCAGCCCTTTTTCGGTGAGATGCGTGTCGTCGACGAACAGGTGGACCGGCAGCAGCTCGATCGAGGTCACGCCGAGCGACTTCAGGTGCTCGATGATCACCGGCGACCCGAGGCCGGCGAAGCTGCCGCGCAGGCGCGGCGGCACTGCCGGATGCAGCCGCGTCAGGCCGCGCACGTGCGTTTCGTAGAACACCGTGCGCTCCCACGGCACGCGCGGGCGGTCGGGCCGCGGCAGTTCCGGAGCCGGGGCCACGACGCGCGCCTTGAGCATGAAAGGGGCGCTGTCGCGCTTGTCGAAGCCGTGGCCCGGTTTCTTGCCGCGCAGTTCGTACGAGAACAGCGCCGACCCCCACCGGAGCCGGCCGACGATTTCCCGCGCGTACGGGTCGAGCAGCAGCTTGTGTGGGTTGAAGCGGTGTCCCTGCTCGGGCACGTACGGCCCGTGCACGCGGTAACCGTAGACGAGGCCCGGCCCGGCGCCGGGCAGGTAGCCGTGCCAGATCTCGTCGGTGAACTCCGGCAGATCGACGCGCGTGACCTCGATGCGCCCGCTGTCGTCGAAGAGGCACAGCTCGACGCGCGTCGCATGCGCGGAAAACAGCGCGAAATTGACGCCTTCGCCATCCCACGTCGCGCCGAGCGGATACGGCAGCCCCTCTTTCATCGACGCGAGAAAGCCGTGCATCAACCCGCCCATCATCGCGCCACCTCGCTGCTCGCGGTCGATGAGGCCCGTCGTCGGGAAGGCACGGCGCAGCGCCGGGGTTGCAGCATCGTGTCGAAGCTGCGGTTCATGGTGTGATCGACTCCTCGCGGACTGCCGGGCCTTCGGGCATGCCGACGCGCGCCGCCGCCGGCTCGCTCGCCTCCGCGTCGCGCAGCAGCGCCGTGCGCAGCTGGGGCAGATACTGCGGATAGTCCTGCTGCATGTACGCGATCAGCTGCTCGCGGACCTTGCAGCGCAACTCCCAGCCGTTTCCGGCATCGGCGGTGCTGACGAGCACGCGCAGCTGCATCGCCCGGTCCGACACATCGGTGACCTGCAGCACGCACACGCGCTGGTCCCACTCGGGCGCGGCCTCGACGATGCGCCGGAGCTCCTCGCGCAGCGGCGGCATCGGCATGCGGAAATCCACCCACAGGAACACCGAACCGATGAGGTCCGACGTATGGCGCGTCCAGTTCTGGAACGGATGCTGGATGAAATACTCGAGCGGCACGATCAGCCGCCGGTCGTCCCAGATCCGCACGACGACGTAGGTCTCGGTGATTTCCTCGACGCGCCCCCATTCGTCCTCGACGATCAGCACGTCGTCGATGCGGATCGGCTGGGTCAGGGCGATCTGCAGGCCGGCGATCAGGTTGCCGAGCACCGGGCGCGCGGCAAAGCCGGCGACGATGCCGGCGAGCCCCGCCGAGGCGAGCAGGCTCGCGCCGAGCTGGCGCACGTTCGGAAACGTCATCAGCACCGAGCCCACACCCAGGACGCCGACGACGAACATCGCGATGCGCGCGAGCACCCGTACCTGCGTCTGCACGCTGCGCGCGCGCAGGTTGTCCGCGGTATGGGTCGGGTGACGCATCGCGACGACGTCTGCCGCGGCCGCGATGAGCCGCACGACGAACACCGTCGCCAGCAGGATGATCGCGATCGACAGCGCCTGGCGCAGGCCGATGAGGAAACCCGCCGGCAGCGGCGCGTCGGCAAGCGAAAGATGAACCAGCAACAACGGGATCAGGAACTGCGACGTGCGCCGCGTATAGGCAACGACCCGCTCCGCAAGCACGAAGCGCGCTGCCGCGCGACGCGCGATCAAATGCAGCACGAAGTGCAGCACCAGGCCGACCAGCGCCGCGCTGACGATCCGCAACGCCACGGCGATCCACGGAGGGCTCGCCAGCACATCTGTCATCGCCGCCTCCCCCCGAGCGACCGGGGTGGCAACCGGGCTGCGCTGCGTCGTCCGGTCGCCACCATGCGCTTCAACGATCCGCGTGCAGCTCATCGGCCTGTCGGGACGAGAGCGGCCGGGATGCGCTCCCCGTTCTCACTGCGCCGCCGCGCCCGCGGGCTGCAGCTGCTGCGCCAGTTCGAGATGGCTGCGCAGCACGCCGAGCGTCTCTTCGGCGAACGCCTTGAGGTCCGGGTCCTGCCCGTCGCGCGCCTGGCGCTCGAACAGCGCGATCGTCTCCTTGTGCGCGTTTGCACCGAAGTTTTCGAGGTACGCGCGGTCGAGCTCCGCGCCCGACAGCTTCTCGAGTTCGTCGAGCTTGCCCTGAGCCGCGGGATCCACCGTCGTGCTCACCGTCATGCCTTTGCTCGTGGCGAGGCTTTGCAGCTTCTGGTTGGCTTCCGTATGGTCATTCTGCAGCTTCTCGGCGAAGGACTTCACCTTCGGATCGGCCCCTTTCGTCGCCGCCAGCCGGCTGGCCTCGACTTCGGCGAGCCCGCGCGACATCGCTTCCGAAATGAACGAACGGTCGACGCCGGCAATCGGTCCGGCGGTGGCCTCGCCCGGCGCCGTCGCGGTGCCTGCCGCACTGCCCGCCGTGCCGTCCGGTGGAGGTGTCGGCGTCGGGGCGGGCTGGGCACGGTCGCGGGATTCACGGGCTCCGGAACGTTCGGGGTGTCGGTCGGATTCGGCGGCGGCACTTCGTCCGCCCGATCACAGGCGGCGACGCTCACTATCAGGCCGGCGGCGAGCGCAACGATCTTCGCGCGGGCTTGAATTCGACTTTTTTCCATGGGACCTCCTGTCGTTATTCCGGATCCGCCCCGTTGCGGCCTCCGTGCGCGGCCGTGAGGCCGTGAACGCTCCTGCACGGGGCGCTCCACCCCTGCCCGAGCAGTGGGTAATGATGCATTTCGCGTGCCCGCTGTGCAGGAGGACAGAAAACATGGCCCATTTCGGGCGGTTTTCGCGTTGCGCGGCCCGGTCTTGCAGCGCAGCGAAAGCAAGTCCGGCAGCGGGTTGGCGGAGCGGGCCGTGCCGGGGCAATTCTTACTCCCGGGATGTAAAACGTGCGTGTGTGAAAGGCGTTGCCGGGCCGGGCACACGCCCCAGAGCGAGGCATCACGGCACCTCAATTGCCTGGCACGCCTTTTGCGCCGAAACGACGAGCGCCCGATGCAAAAGGCGCACTTTTTCCCAGCTAGCAGGAGATCCCATGAGTCTTGGAATGGAACTTCGTTTACGCCAGCACTTGGCGATAACGCCCCAGATCCAGCAGGCGCTTCGTCTTCTTCAGCTCTCGTCGCTGGAATTCGCCCAGGAGGTCGAGCAGGCCGTTTCGACGAACCCCTTCCTCGAGGACGAAAACGAAGCTCCGGCAATGCCGTTGAAATCGGGCGAAACCGCGACCTCCTCCGCTGCCGAGGCCGACGAGACGGCTCGAGAGCCGGAAGAGGTCCCCATCCCCGCGCCGGCTTACGACGAGCGCCGCCAGACGCAGTCGCACGGCGACGAAAACGACTGGACCGAATGGACCGAAGCGCCGGTGAGCCTGCGCGAGAACCTGCGCAGCCAGTTGCTGCTGTCGCCGATGAGCGAGCGCGACCGCACGCTCGCGCACATGATCGTCGACGAGCTGACCGACGCCGGCTACCTGGAAACGCCGCTCGAAGAGCTGGCCGAGATGATCCTCCCGGAGGAACACGTCGATGTGCGCGAACTCGGCGCCGCACTGCGCTACGTGCAGCAGCTGGAGCCGGCCGGCATCGGCGCACGATCGCTGCAGGAGTGCCTGCTGCTGCAATTGCAGGCGCTGGACCCGGAAACCGTCGGACGCGACATCGCACTGGCGATCGTCACCGACCACCTCGAGCTGCTCGCCCACCGCGAATTTCCGCGCCTGCAGCAGCTGCTCGGCTGCAACGAAACCGCGCTGCATACCGCGCGCGCGCTGATCCGCACCCTCGATCCGCGCCCGGGGCGCACGTTCGCGCCCGACAACACCCGCTACGTCGTGCCCGACATCATCGTCAGGCAGGTGCGCGGGCGCTGGGTCGCGACGCTCAACCCGGCAGTGCAGCCGAATGTGCGGCTCAATCGCGCGTATGCCGAGATCGCCGCCGGCCGCAGTTCGGGCGACGCGTCGTTCCACCGCCTGCTGCAGGAGGCGCGCTGGCTGTTGCGCAACGTCGAGCAGCGTTTCAGCACGATCCAGCGCGTCGCGAACGCGATCGTCGCGCATCAGCGCGTGTTCTTCAGCTACGGCGAAGTCGCGATGAAGCCGCTCGCGCTGAAGGACATCGCCAGCGAGCTGAAGCTGCACGAATCGACGGTCTGCCGCGTGACCAACGGCAAGTACATGGCGACGCCGCGCGGCCTGTTCGAGTTCAAGTATTTCTTCTCGCGTCAGCTCGCGACCGACGACGGCGGCACGTGCTCGGCGATGGCGATCCGCGCGCTGCTCAAGGAGCTGATCGCCGCCGAAGATCCGCTGCACCCGCTGTCCGACGCCCAGCTCGCACGGCTTCTTGCCGAGCAGGGGCTGCGGCTCGCGCGGCGCACGGTGACGAAGTACCGTACGCTGATGCGGGTCCCGAGCGTCGAATTGCGACGCGTGGCGCACCGGCCGGTGATGCCGGTCGGAGTCGTTGGCAATGCGTGAAACGGAGAACATCGATGTCGTCGATCATCGTTGGCCATTTTGAGCAGGCCGAACAGCTCGAACGGGCCCGCGCGGCAATCGCGGCGCGGGACTTTGCCGCCGATGAATACTCGTCGTACTACCTGAACCCGCCGGGCCAGCACGGCCTGCGGCGCTTCGGCGGCGACGCCGCGAGCGACGAGGGCGCGAGCGAAGCCGGCAAAGGCGCAGCCACGACCGCGCTGATCGGCGGCGCGGCGGGGCTGGCGATCGGCAGCATCGGAGGACCGATCGGCGCGCTCGCGGGTGCCGGCGTCGGCGCCTACGTCGGTTCGCTCGCGGGTGCACTGGGCCGCACCCACTCCGCGCATCCCGACCAGGCGAGCGTCGAGCACCCGGTCGAGCCGCCGGCCGGCCCGGTATTGTGCGTGCGCGTCGACCGCCCCGGCAGCGACGCCGTCGCAGTGTCGGTCCTCACCGAGTGCGGCGCGCGGCAGATCGAACGCGCGACCGGCACGTGGGCCGAAGGCGACTGGCAGGACTACGATCCGCGCCGTCCGCTCGAAGTTGTGTATCGCGCGACTCCGCCGGGAACGCCGACCGGAGCATGAGCGACAGCGGCGACGGTTTCGCTTTCGCCGCCCCGCCCCGCCGGAGCACGCCGATGCACGTCTGCGACGTGACGATGTTCTATGCCCCGCACAGCGGCGGCATCCGCCGCTACCTGCAGGAAAAGCGGCGCTGGCTGCAGGCCCGCCCGCCCTACCGTCATTCGCTCGTGCTGCCGAGCCGGGCCGCGGCCCCGGACGAGTCGGTCGCGGAAGTCCCGAGCGTGCCGCTGCCGTTCTCGCACGGCTACCGCCTGCCGATCGCCAGCGGATCGGCAGTGCGGGCGCTTGTCGCGCTGCGCCCGGACCTCATCGAGGCGGGCGATCCCTACCATCTCGCGTGGGCGGCGCTCGACGCAGGCCAGGCGCTCGGCGTGCCGGTCACCGGCTTCTATCATTCTGATCTGCCCCGCCTCGCGCGCAAGCTCGGCGGCGCGCCCGCCGAGCGGCTCGCCGAAGCGTATGTGCGCCGGCTGTACTCGCAGTTCGACGCAGTCCTCGCGCCGAGTGCGTGCATGGTCGAGCGCCTGCGTGCGCTCGGGATCGCACGCGTCCACCGCCAGGCGCTCGGCGTCGATACCGCGGTGTTCCGTCCGGAGCGCCGCGACGCAGCGTGGCGCACGCACCTTGGCGTACAACCCGGCGACAGGCTGATGGTTTTCGTCGGCCGCTTCGCCGCCGAAAAAAACTTGCCCCACCTGCATGCCGCCCTCGACCGGCTCGGAGCGGGGCACGTGCTGGTGCTCGTCGGCAGCGGGCCGGCGGCTGCGCGACCCGATGTGCGCGTCGTGCCGTTCATCGGCGACGCTACACAGCTCGCCAGCCTGATCGCGAGCTGCGACGTGTTCGTCCATGCCGGCGACCAGGAAACTTTCGGCCTCGCCGCGCTCGAAGCGATGGCCTGTGGCGTCCCGGTGGTCGCCGTGCGCGCCGCCGCGCTGGCGGAACTCGTCGATGACGAAGTCGGTGCAGCCGTGCCGCCCGACGCGCCGCGGGGCGTCGCGATCGCGGACGCGGTCAGCGCCGTGCTCGCGCGCGACCCCGTCCCGCTGCAGCTCGCCGCGCGCCGCCGCGCACAACGCCACGACTGGCAGCGCGTGATGCCCGAAATCGTCGCCCGCTACGCGGCGCTGGGCGGCGCAGCGACGCAGGCCGCGGCGTGTTGAGCGACCTCGGCGGGGTCCGCGCCGCCGTGTGCGTTTCGCTCCACGACGTCGCACCCGCAACCTGGAGCCGCTGCGAGAGGCTGCTCGCGGCGCTCGCGAAAGTCGCCGCCGTGCCGCATACCCTGCTGGTCGTGCCGGACTACCACCGCCGCGGCGACGGGGAGCCGCCGTGGTATCGCGCAGCCCTCGCCGCACAGCTCGAAGCCGGCGACGAGCTGGCGCTGCACGGGCTTTTCCATCTCGACGACGCGCCGGCGCCGAGCTCGGTGCGCGACTGGCTGCGGCGCCGCGTGCTGACGTGCGGGGAAGGCGAATTCGCCGCGCTGGCCCGCTACGAGGCGGCGGCTCGGCTGCGCGCCGGCGAGGCGTGGTTCCGCGATGCGGGCTGGCCGCTGTACGGCTTCATCGCGCCGGCGTGGCTGCTCGGTGCGGGCGCCTGGCAGGCGCTCGACGATTCGGCGTTCGCTTACACGACGTCGCTCGGACACTTCCACCTGTTGCACCCGCGGCGCGCGCTGGCCGCGCCCTGCGTCGTCTACAGCACGCGCAGCCGCTGGCGCCTGGGGCTGTCGCTGGCGCGCAACGCGCGCCTGACACACCATGACCCCGTGCTCGCGCGTCTCGCGCTGCACCCGGACGACGCGCTCCATCCGACCGTCGTGCATCAGGCGCAGCGGCTCCTCGAAAAGCTGCTGCAGCAACGCGTCGCGATGACGAAAATCGGTTTTGCGAACACGCTGCGCGCGGCGCTGGGCGCCGGTGCGCCTCACAGCGGCGGCATGACCACGAGCGACAGCGCGGCGACCGCCCCACCCACGGCGACGCCCGCGAGCACGTCGCTCGGATAATGCAGGCCGAGCACGACGCGCACGACTCCGGTCAGCACCGCGAAAAGCACCAGCACCACACCCAGCGCAGGGAAATAGGCCGACACGACGACGGCGAACGCGACCGCATGGAGCGTGTGGCCGGACGGGAAGCTGAATTCGTCGAGCGGCGGCGCGCACAAGCGCAGCCCCTGCAGCCGGACGTAGGGGCGCGGGCGGCACGCCCGGCGCTTGATCAGCAGATACAGCGTCAGGCCGGCCGCGCCGACCGCGATCAGGTGCACTGCGCAGCGCGCGCCGAGCGGCCCCTGCAGCAGCGCCAGCGCGACCACCAGCACGACCCACGACTCGCCGTCGCCAAGTCGGCTGATCCAGCGTGCGCACACGGTGCAGCGGCGGTGCGCGAGCACGCGATTGAGCGCGATCACGCACGCGCAATCGAGTGCCAGCAGGCGGGCGCGCGGCTCAGGCCGCCGTTGCGATGTCACCGGTGGGAACATTGCGCGCGGCCTGTGCGGCAAGGTGGGTTTCGAAGCGCTCGAGGATGAGCGGCCACGCGAGCTGCTCGGCGACCTGCCGCGCCGCCACCCCGAACGCGCGGCGTGCGTCGGCGTCCGCCGCCAGCGCGCAGGCCGCTTCGATGAAGCCCGCGTCACCGCCCGGCGGCAGCACGCGCGCGCAGACCCCGTCGACGAGGTGTTCGCGCGCGGCGCCGAGGTCGTAGGCGACGATCGGCAGGCCGCTCGCCATCGCTTCGAGCGTGACGTTGCCGAACGTCTCGGTGACGCTCGGAAACAGGAACAGGTCGGCCGACGCGAAATGCTCGGCGAGCGCGACGCCGCGCTGCACGCCGGCGAACACCTGGTCGGCTGCGTCACGCTCGAGTTGCCGGCGCAGCGGGCCTTCGCCGACCCACACGAGCCGTGCGCCGGGATGCGCTTCGCGCAGCGCGCGAAACGCCTCGAGCACGACGGCAGGATTCTTCTCGGGCGCGAGGCGGCCGACATGGAGCACCGCCAGCTGCCCGGGGCCGAGGCCCCAGCTCGCGCGCAGCGCGGCGCTGCGGCGGCGCGGGGAAAAGAGCTCCGTGTCGACGCCGCGGCCGACGCACGCGAGATGGCGGTAGCCGCAGCTGCGCAACTCGTCGGCCAGCGCCGCGGTCGCGACGAAAGTCAGGTCGGTACGGTTGTGAAAGCTGCGCAGCGTCGCGTCGATCGCGTGGGCGAGATGCCCGAGGCGGTAATAGCCGCTGTATTTCTGAAAATGCGTGCGGTAGTCGCTCGTCACCGGAATGCCGAGCTGACGCGCCGCGAACAGCGCCGACCAGCCGAGCGGGCCTTCGGTGACGACATGCACAACATCCGGCCGGGTCTGCCGCCAGTGGCGCAGCAGGCGCAGCGGCGCCGGCAAGCCCAGTTGCAGGCCCGGATAGCGCGGCAGCGGCAGGCCTCGCACGCACAGCGTATCGGCCGGCATCGTCGCCGTCGCCGGCGTCATGCCGACGCGATCGGTCCTCTGCCGCGGCCGCACCAGTCCGACGCGATGGCCGCCATCGAGCAGGTGACGCAACGCCCGTTCGACGGTCAACGCGACGCCGTTGAGCTCCGGCGGATAGGTTTCGGTGACCAGCGCGATCGACAGTGCTGTTTTCATTCGTGTCCTCCTCGACTGCGGCGCGGCGTTCCGCCGTCGTCCGGCGGGAAAGCGTGAGCAGGTGAGCAAGCCTCGTGCCCGGCCCCCGTAGCCCGCCTCCGGGCACGCTGTTCGCATGGAGCGTCGCGAGGGCCCCGGAACAAAGATGACGAACCTGGCGAAGTCGTCCAGCCATGCAGACGATCGCCGTCCTTCCCCCGGGACGCCGATCGCCGCCGGACTTGCTGGAAGTCGGAAGTCGTGCTCGTTGCCGGGCGCCCTCGCTGCGCGTTTCATCCTCACAATTGACAGGAGTCTTACATGCCCAGCCAGCCCGACCCGCAGACCTCCCCCGCCCCGGCGATGCTGTCCGACGTGAAGACGCTGCGCGAACGCGCGCGACGGCACATCGAGGAAGGCGCGCTGACCGAAAACTACGCTGGCGACCGGGACACGATCCTGCGGCTGCTCAACGAAGCGCTCGCGACCGAGATCGTGTGCGCGCTGCGTTACAAACGTCATTACTACACAGCCAAGGGGCTGACTTCGGCAGGCGTCGCCGACGAGTTTCTCGAGCACGCGCACGAGGAAGAGGAACATGCGGACCGTATAGCCGAGCGGATTACCCAGCTCGGGGGGGAACCGGACTTCTCCCCCGATACGCTCACTGCCCGCAGCCACGCCGAATACATCGAAGGCGCGTCGCTGATCGACATGATCAAGGAAGACCTGGTCGCCGAGCGGATCGCGATCGACAGCTATCGCGAAGCGGTGCAGTACATCGGGGCGACTGACCCGACGACAAGGCGCCTGCTCGAGGACATCCTCGCCGTCGAGGAAGAACACGCCGACGACATGCAGTCGCTGATCGAGCAGATCGGCGCGCGTGCTGGCTGACGGAGGGCATCTTGCAGCCGGTGGATGCGCCGCCGTTGAACGAAAGCCGGAAACACCGGGATCCCGGGGACAGCCTGTTCCAGCCCGGCGTCAATTGCTTCACCGTCGCGCGGGCAGCCCGGGTCGGGCTGCTCGTCGATGGCGAGGCGTACTTCAAGGCCTTCGTCGCCGCTGCCGAGCGCGCCACGCGTTCGATCCTGATCCTGGCCTGGGACTTCAACAGCAACACCCGCCTGCACTTCGCCGCCGAGACCCGCGACGGCCCTCCGGCTCGCCTCGGCGACTTCCTGAACTGGCTCACGCGGCGCCGGCGCGACCTGCACGTTCACATCCTCGACTGGGATTACCCGCTGGTGTTCGGCGTCGACCGCGAGTTGCCGCCGACTTATGGCTTCGGCTGGCGCGCGCATCGGCGCGTGCATCTGGCCTACGACAACACGCATCCGGTCAGCGGCTCGCACCACCAGAAAATCGTCGTCATCGACGATGCGCTGGCTTTCATCGGCGGCTTCGACCTGACCGAACGACGCTGGGACACTCCCGCCCACAGTCCTGCCGAACCGCACCGCGTGTGCGGCGAAGTACGCTACCCACCGTTCCACGACCTGATGATGGCCGTCGAGGGCCCGGCGGCGCTCGCGCTTGCCGGTATCGCCCGGGCACGCTGGCTCGGCGCGACCGGCCACGCGCTGCCGCCCCCGGCGCCGGCGCCGTCGCGCTGGCCGGCGTCGCTCGACGTCGACTTCACCGACATCGATGTCGCGCTCGCGCGCACCTTGCCCGAAACCGCGCTGCAGGTAGGCGTGCATGAAGTCGAAGCGTTGTATCTCGACATGATCGCCGCCGCCCGCGGACTGATCTACATCGAGAACCAGTACTTCACCGCGTACCGCATCGGCGAGGCGCTCGCCGCGCGACTCGCCGAACCGGACGGACCGGAGATCGTCGTCGTCGTGCGCCTGTTCAGCCACGGCTGGCTCGAGGAACACACGATGCACGTGTTGCGCACGCGCCTCATCCAGCGCCTGCGCGCTGCCGACCACTACGGGCGGTTCCACATCCTCTATCCGCACGTCGACGGCCTCGACGAAAACATCTGCATCGATCTTCATTCGAAGCTGATGATCGTCGACGACGAGATCCTGCGCATCGGCTCGGCAAACCTGTGCAACCGCTCGATGGGCATGGACACCGAATGCGACGCGGCGCTTGAAGCGCGCGGCGACCCGCAGGTGGCCGCGACGATCCACGCGTTTCGCAACGAGCTGCTCGCCGAACACCTCGACGTTGCGCCGCAGCAGGTCGAGGACGCGTTCCGCGAGCAGGGAAGCCTGCGCGGTGCGATCGACGCCCTCGCGGGACGCGCCCGCACGCTCAAGCCGATCGAACGCCTGCCGGAGTGGCCCGAGACCGTCATCGGGCTGGCGAGCGTCGGAGATCCGGCGGCGCCGGTTTCGCTCGAGCGCCTGGTCGAGGAGTTCAGCCCGGAAGTCGCGGGCGAGGAAGAGGTCACGCCGCGCAACCGGCGCAACTTCATCAAGCGCGTTGCGCTGAAAGTGGGGCTGTTTTTCGCCGTGGTCGCGGCCCTCACCGCGATGTGGCACTACACTCCGCTCGCCGCGTGGGTCGACGCCTCGCGCATCACCGCCTGGGCGGAGGAATTCGCCGGCCGCCCGTGGGCGCCGCTGGTGATCCTCGTCGCCTACACGCCGGCGTGCATCGTGATGTTCCCGCGACCGCTGATCACGCTCGCGGCAGTGGTCGCGTTCGGTCCATTCCTCGGCTTCGCGTATGCGCTGTCGGGCATCCTGATCGCGGCGCTGCTGACCTACGTCGCGGGCATGTACCTGCCGCGCCACACCGTGCACAGCTTCGCCGGTCGCCCGCTGCGGCGCGTCACCGAGACGCTGCGCCGCCGCAGCCTGCTGGCGGTGACCGCGTTGCGGCTCGTGCCGCTGGCGCCTTTCGCAGTCGAAGGCCTGGTCGCTGCGGCGATCGGCATCCGGCTGTGGCACTTCATGCTCGGCACGCTGATCGGCATGCTGCCCGGCACGCTGGCGACGACGATCTTCGGCGACCAGCTCGAAGCCGCGCTGAACGATCCGGCGCAGATCAACTACACCGTGCTCGCCGCCGCCGTCGTCGGCGTGAGCCTGCTGACGCTGGCGGTCCGCCGCTGGCTCGTGAGCCAGCACAGGGAGACCGTACCGCATGGCGACACAGGCAACCGGGCTCGCTAGCTGGCGCAATCTCGACGAGGCGCTCGGCAGCGATTGTCTGCGGATCTCGACGTACAACATCCACCGCTGCATCGGCAGCGACCGGCGCGAGGACGCGTCACGCGTCGCACGCGTCATCGGCGAGCTGAACTGCGACACCATCGGCCTGCAGGAAGTCGATAACCGGCCGGACGGCGGCCACGATTCGATGCAGCTCGACTTTCTCGCGCACGCCGCGTCGATGACGGCGATCGCGGGCCACACGATCGTGCGGCACGAAGGCGAATTCGGCAACGCGCTGTTGACGCGGCGGCCGGTACTGGGCGTGCGCCAGCACGATCTGAGCTTCAACCGGCGCGAGCCGCGTGGCGCGCTCGAAGTCGACCTCGACGTCGAAGGCGAAATCGTGCGCGTCATCGTCACGCATCTCGGCCTGCGCCCTGCGGAACGTCGCTTCCAGGTGCAGAAGATGCTGAAGCTGCTGCACCATCTGCCGATGGACCAGATCGTCGTCGTGCTCGGCGACATCAACGAATGGCTGCCGCTCGGCCGTCCATTGCGCTGGCTGCACGGCATCCTCGGCCACGCGCCGGCGGAGCGTTCGTTTCCAGTGTGGCTGCCGATGTTCGCGCTCGATCGCGTGTGGGTGCGGCCCCGCCACAACCTGCTGGCGTTCGAGACGCACCGTTCGCCCACTTCGCGCAAGGCCTCCGACCACCTTCCGGTGAAGGCGATCATCGCCACCGGCAGGCGCCCGGTGATCCCGCACGTGCGCGTGCGCGATGCGGCAAGCGCGACGCCGGCATGAACTTGAACGCGAACCCCGTGCGCCGTCAGGAACGTCAGGAGGAACCCGACATGCCCAAAAATCGACAGGTGGAGTTGCCCGGTACACTGAAGCGCTCGCCGCCGAAAGCGCAGCGCACTTACGCGAAGACGCTCAGAAGCGCCGAAGAAGAATACGGTCCGGGCGAGCGCGCGAGCCGTACCGCGATCGCGGCGCTCAAGCACAGCTTCGAAAAAGTCGGCGATCACTGGGAGGCCAAAGCGAAACCCGGCCCGTCCGACCCGCAGGCCCGCCGCAGTGCCGCCGACCGACGGGACGGCAAGCGCGCCAGTGGCGAGACGTTCGGCGGCGTGGACGTCCTCGGACATACGCGCCAGGAGCTCTATGAGCGGGCCGCGGCGCTCGGCATCCGCGGGCGCTCGCGCATGACCAAGGAAGAGCTGGCGCGCGCAATCGCTTCGCGGCAGGACTGAGGAAACGCCTGCCCTTTCGTCGCGCGCTACCGCTGCGCGCGACGAGCCCTTTCGGGCGCAGGGCGCGCGAGTAGGATTTTCCGCGAGCTGTATCTTTTTCACGAAAGCTCGCGTGCCGAGCCACGGCGCAAATTTCCTCGATCATCCCCGATCCCTGGCGCAGCGCCGGATCGGGACACATTTCCCGCTACTCCCCAAAACGGGCCCTGATGTTGCTATGCAACAGCAACCTTCGACAGCGAGGGTTGACCAGTAGCGAAATGGCCGGACAACGGCCATTTCGCATCTTTCAACACTGCACAGGAGTATTCAGATGGCCCAGCAACGGCAAACGAATGAAGACCCTCGTCGACAAACGGCGGAACGCCCAAGTCAGCAGAATGAAGACGTACGCCAGCAGAGGAACGAAGAGATGAACGCTGAATCCTCTCGCCAGCAAGGACGGCAGGAGAGCTTTGGCGGGCGCGGGCGGGAATCGGTGGACATGGCAGCGACGACGCTGCGTGGGTTCGGCCAGCTGTATGACATGGAGGCGGCCAGCGCTCGCATCTTCATGCGCGCGCAGGCTCGCGCCTTGTCGGCGATGGGTTTTCCCGACTATTCCCATTTCTTCGAGCTGGCTGACGAGCGGGCGAAGCGCCTGTTTTCGACCACGACCGACACGCTGCTGCAATCGAATCGCCACGCGAACCGCACCGCCGGAGAAATCCAGCGCCATCGCGGACGGCTGTGGGAACAGCAGACGATGGATCTGACGGAAGCCTGGCAGACCGGCCTGCAGGAATTGCAGCATCAGGCGACCGAAAGTCTCGATGACCTTAAGGAGCTGGTACGCCAGCAGGCGGACGAGCTCGCGATGGCGACGGATTCGTTGAGCGAGTCGACGCGCGAAACTTTGCGCGAAGGCGGTGAACAGTTCCGCGCAACGGTACGCGAAGGTTTCGAACGCAGCCGGGAACTCACCAGCCGTCACGCTGAAACGATGCGGCGTCAGGGAGAGGAACTGGCAGAAGAGACGCGGGAAGCAGGCGAGGAAGCGCGAACCGAAATGTCCCGCGCCGGCGAGGAGGCGACACGCTCCGAGCGTGGTTCACGTTCCCACAAGGCCGCTTGATCGGCCTCGGCAGCACGCTCCCGGGTAGGGCCGGGAGCGTCTGAAAAGGAACAGCGCGGGGTCAATTCCCGCGCTTTCGCAGCCGCCGCTGTTCGAACACCGTCAACGGCACAACCACTGCCGGACTGGCGTTGCAGCTGCGCCGGGGAGACACTTCCGCCCGGCTTCCGGTCAGACCCAGGGTCGCAAGTTCCCACCACAACGCCATCGAAACGAAAGGAGCCTCCCAAACCGAGGGCCCCAAGTCGAGCGTGTCCTCGGCTTTGCGCGACAGCCAATAGCCGCCCGAGTGAAAAATCATCGTCAGGTCTTCGCTCGGTACACCGGCGTCCGTCATCCTCGCCATGGTCGGCTGCAGTTCTTCAAGGCGGGAAATAAGGCAATAAATTGAACAATGCATAATGGTCCTCGGCGTTTACCTACACCACGACCTGCGTCGACACGACGACCGGTGAATTGACCTTCGTGAGCGCACTGACAGCAAACGCGCTGATTCATTGTGCGGCCGGCTCGGGAGTGCCGGCTCATACTCAGTTCCAGCAGGATTCGAGCCAGCTTCTCTCATCTACTTCAGACCGAAGACCCAACTTGGGGCCAGAGTACCGTTACCATTTTTTTGTCACAAGACATGAAAACCAGTATTTCCGCGTGATTTCGCAACTTTTTGCGTCGCGCCACCATGTTTCCCGAACTTGTCTCCGCACCGTTCGCGCGGCCCGATTCCCCGGCCTCGACCGGCAGGAACACGCCTTGCCCAAGGGACGGAATTACAATCATTTCCCCCTAAGGTACAGCGATGACGGGACTGGCAGCCCACTTTCCGCACGCCTCGCGTCTTCTCGGCCCCGCCCTGTCGAACGCGTCGCCAGCATCCGCGACGACGTCGACCGCCGCGTCGGCCGACGCGATTCGGACCTCTGCGGCCGGCGCCGTGCCGCGCCCGTCCCCGCTGACGTATTTCCTCGGCACGTCAGGACAGGACTTTCTGCCCGAGGATGACGAAAGGCGCGACAAACCGACGTCGAATCCGGCCTGGCCCGGCGCCTGCGCCGACTCCACGTCACACCGCATCGTCATCGTCGGGGCGGCGCCGGCGGGCTGGAACTGGCGGCGCGTTTGGGCGACGGCGTCGGCCGGCGCGGTCAAGCCGAAGTCGTCCTGGTCGATCCGATGCCTGCCCATTTTTGGAAGCCGCTGCTGCACGAAGTCGCAGCCGGCACGCGCAGCCCGCACGAACAGGCGCTCGACTACCTGCAGCAGGCGCGACAGCACCATTTCCGCTTTCATCCCGGGCGAATCGAAGGGCTCGTGCGCCACCGGCGCGAGATCTGGCTCGCGCCGCTAATCGACGCGGAAGGGGCCGAGATGGCGGCGCGCCGGCAGCTCAGGTACGACACGCTGGTGATCGCGATCGGCGCCACCGACGACGACTTCAACACTCGGGGAGTGCGGCGCCACGCAATTTCGCTCAACAGCGTGGCGGACGCGGAACGTTTTCGCAGCCGGCTGCTGTCGTTATGCGCCGGCGCCGCCCAGCGCGCGCCGCAGCCGGTACAGCTGGTGATTGTCGGCGGCGGCGCAACCGGCGTCGAGCTTGCCGACGAATTGACTGGCGCGGTCGAGGAGATCGCCTCGTGCGGGTACTTGCTGCGCCGGGCCGGCGAACCGGTGACGATCCGCATGCTCGAAGCGTCGGGCCGGCTGCTCGCACCGCTTCCCGCCGACGCTGCGCAGCGCATCTATCGCGAACTGGTGCGGCGCGGCATCGATGTACGGTTGAACTGCCGCGTTGCCGAAGTGCGACCCGACAGCGTGCTGCTGGCCAACGGAGAGATCGTCGCTGCGGACCTGGTCGTTTGGACGGCCGGCCTGCGCGGGCCGGAAGTGCTCGCGTCGCTCGGCGCGCTCGACACCAACGAGCGGCAGCAGTTGCTGGTCCGCACGACGCTGCAGACTTTCCGCGACGACAACGTTTTCGCGATCGGCGACTGCGCGAGCTGCGTCTCGTCCGAAGGGGAGACGCTCGCGCCTCCACTCGCGCGCGCCGCGCAACAGCAGGCGAAGCTGCTGGCCCGCTCGCTCGAGCGCCGCCTCGCCGGCAAATCGCTGATTCCGTTTCGCTACCGCGAACAGGGCGCGCTGTCCTCGGCGCGCACCGACGGGCGCGGGGGCGATGCGGGCGAAAATCGAAGCTGGGTCGGCGGCCTGTTCGCACGCCTCAGCTACTGGATGCTGTACCGCCGCCACCTGGCAGTCCTGCTCGGCAGCATGCGCACGCTGCTGCTCACGCTCGGCGAGTGGCTGCCGCGACGCGCGCGCCCGCGCATGAAACTCCACTGAGCGCGCCCGACCCCACGCGAAGCTCAGAACACGAGCACGCCGAGCAGCACGCCGAACACCAGGACGATGAGAAAGATCGCCAGCGCAATGTAGAACAGCACTCGCGCGATACCCGCCGCCCCTGCCGCGACACCCGTGAAGCCGAGCAGGCCGGCGATGACGGAGATGACGAAGAAGATGATCGCCCACTTGATCATTTTGTTTACTCCTCGTGGCGGATCGGGAGCGATCCGGAAATCGCGGCACTGGCGACCCTGTTTTCGTTTTTCGATCGGGAGAACCGGGAGGAATTACCCGCCGACGGGAAGTTTTTCCGCCTTTCGCCCGCACCGGCGACACGACTGGCGTCCCGCCTGGTACCGCGACCGGCAGCAAGCGCCGTACCCATTGAAGTGCTTCCCCGGTAGGCATGGAGCTTGCATCAGAGCTGGTACGACGAGTTCTAGCGGAGACGACGTCATGCTAGGGGAAATCATAACGACATTTGCCGGGCCGGTCTTGTCATGGGCATGGCGCTCGTGGGCGAAACGCTCCACCAGCCAACGCCGTTGTCTTCGGCGCAGGGACCGCACCACGCCTGGATGAGCGTCGCGAAATCGAAACACGCAGCGCTGATTCCCGCTGCGGGTGCCGAATCGCCTTCGGCCCCCGAGCGCCACGAGAACGCGACCGCCTCCGCAGCGCCGGCCGGGTTGGTGGCAGGGCTGATCATCAGCGCTGACATGTTTGTCGGAAATGCTGACAGCGATCGGCATACGCTCACGGTCCGCCCTCCGGACAGCACGCGCGAGTTCAAGGCCCGGGTCGTCGGCATGCCCGAGGAAGGTCCCGACGCGCGCGGCGAGCGGGGGCCGGTCGCCCCCGGCGCGGCCACTCCTCTTGCAGTGCCGCCCGCGGTTGTGCCTGTAGCGGGGGACTGGAGACCTTCGGCGAAGATTCGGGCCTGAGGAGGCCAGCGCTTGAAATCGGGGCAAACTCCCCCCGCCCGTCGTCTCGCCCGTGCAGCCGCCCGGCCGACCGAAGCTGGGCTGCCGACGCCGCCTCGCCCGACGCGCGACGCCGATGCCCGACGTGCCGACCGCTCGATCGTCATCGTCTCGATGGTTCTGCTGCTGGTCGTTTTCGGCCTGCTGGTGTGGACCATCGCCGACGTGTTGCTGCTGGTGTTCGCCGGCATCCTGGTCGGCGTGTTCCTGCGCGGACTCAGCGACGGCGCGAGTGCCCTCACCGGCCTGTCCGGAAAAGTGTCGTTCGGTATCGTGCTCGCGACGCTCGCGGGGGTGCTGGTCGTCGGCGGCGCTCTGCTCGGCAACGAGATGGCGACGCAGCTCGATCAGCTCGGGCCCAGTCTGCACCTGGCATGGGAGAAGCTGCTGAACGGCGTCTACCGCTACGAGTGGGGGCGGATCCTCTTTTCGGAGCGCAATCTAAGCGCGATGCTCCCCGAGGACGGCACGTGGTTGACTCGCCTCGGCGACGTCTTCTCGATGACGGTCGGAGCCATCGCCGGCTTTCTGATCGCCGTGTTCATCGGTCTCTATGGCGCCGCGACGCCGGCAGTGTACCGTCACGGCCTGCTGCTGCTGGTCCCCGTTAACGCTCGCACGCGCGCGCGTGAAGTGCTCGACTCGGTGACGACGACGATGCGCTGGTGGCTGATCGGCACGTTCGCGCGCATGGCGGTTGTCGGCCTGAGCGTCACCGTCGGCCTGTGGCTGCTCGATATCCAGCTCGCGCTCGCGCTCGGGCTGATCGCCTTCGTGCTCGATTTCGTTCCGTACATTGGCCCGATCCTTGCAGCGCTGCCGGCGCTGCTCGTCGCGCTCGCGGGAGGGCCGAGCGACGCGCTCTACGTGCTGCTGCTCTTCCTCGCCGTGCAGGGCGCCGAAAACTACATCGTCACGCCGCTGATCGACCAGTACAGCGTGCATTTGCCGCCCGCGCTGACGATCAGCGCGCAGGTGCTCCTCGGCGCGTTGCTCGGCCCGCTGGGCGTGGTGTTCGCGACGCCGCTGACGGCGATCGCGCTGGTGCTCGTGCGCATGCTGTACGTCGAGGAGGACCTGGAATCCGAGGTGCAGGAGCCGACGCCTGTCCCGCTGCCGCCGCATGAAACCGGCCCTCCGCGGAGCTGAGCGTCGTGCCGAAGCAGGGTGACGGGAGATCCGGTCTCCAGCTACAGGAAGCCGGTTAGAGGAGATACTCCCAGCGCCGCGCGAGCCATTCGAGCAGCCGGGCACGCAGGCCGCGATCGTTCCACTGCGCAAGCCTCACTTCGTGCGAGGCGGACTGGTCGAGGCCGAAAAGCTGTTCCATTTCTTCCGCGAACGCGCCGTCGAGCACCAGCACGTCGGCTTCGAAGTTGTGCACGAAGCTGCGCCAGTCGAGATTCGTCGAGCCGACGCTCGACCACACTCCGTCGATCACCGCAGTCTTCGCATGCAGCAGCGCGTCGCGCCGTTCGAAGATGCGCACCCCGGCGCTCAGCAAATCCTCGTAATGCGAACGACCGGCGTGGAACGGCGCCCAGAAGTCGCTGAAACCGGGCAGCACGAGGCGCACGTCGACCCCACGCTGCGACGCGTCGCGCAGCGCCTGCAGCGTGCGTTCGTCCGGCACGAAATATCCGTACGTGAGCCACGCCCGCTGACGCGCGTGTTCGAGCGCGGACATCAGCGCGACGTACAGCTCGCTGCGTTCCGAGACCGGGTCGCCGGCGACCAGGCGCATCGCCATGCTGCCGGCGGGGGCGACCCGAGCGGCCTGCCGCACTGCCAGAGCCGGACAGCGCTGCTCGCGCCACGCGTCGTTGAACAGTTCTTCGAACTGCGTCACGACCGGCCCTCGCACCATCACGTGCGTGTCGCGCCATCCCTCGTCGCGAGTCGGCACACGGCGCTTGCTGCCGAACGAGCCGGCGCGATACACGCCGCTGATATTGATGCCGCCGGTAAAGGCGAGTTGCCCGTCGATGACCAACAGCTTGCGGTGATCGCGGTTATTGAGGCTCAGCCGCGGATCGCCTGCGAGTTTGAGCGGATTGACCGGATTGAATTCGCACACTGCGATGCCCGCTGCGGCAAGGTCTTCGAAATAACGGGGAGGCGTGTCGAGCGAGCCGACACTGTCGTACAAGACGCGAACTTCGACACCCTGCTGACGTTTCGCCGCGAGCAGGCGCGCGAGGCGAGCACCCTGCTCGCCCGACTCGAGGATGTAGGTTTCGAGATGGACGTAGCGCCGCGCTTTGTCGATCGCGCCGAACATCGCCCGATACGTCGCCGGGCCGTCGACCAGGAGGTGTGCATCGTTGCCGAGGACCAGCGGCGCCAGGAGGACGTCCTCGACATGCGCCAGATGATGTACGAGCAGTTCCTTGCCGACCCCGTCGGCTTCGAGCTGTTGTGCAACTTTGGGCGAGAACTGGGTGCGCAGTGCGCCATCGGCGTGCTGGACGCGGACTTCGACGGATGTCGGTGAAGGGCGCGCCGGCAGGGCTGCCGTGTCGACGGCGGGGCCCATGGCGCACCCCGCAAGCACGAAGGGGACGAACAGCGGCCACGACGTGCCGCCGAACAATCCGCGCCGACGGCCAAAGGAAGCGTCTGCGCAGCGGCGCTCAGGACGCCGGTTTGACCCTGATGTCATTGCGGACGGACTTGACGCCGGGCACTTTGCGCGCGATCTCGACCGCGCGATCCGCGTCTCCGGGCTGCGCGACGAAGCCGCTCAGCTGTACCACTCCCCGGGAGGTCTCGACGTTCACCTCGCGCGCCTTGACCTGCGGATCATCGATCAGCGCAGCTTTCACCCGTGTCGTGATCGTCGCGTCGTCAATGTATTCGCCCGTCGAAGTGCTCGACCGGTTTCCCGCGCACGCACTGACGACGGGCAGGGCAAGCGCCGCGAGCGCGGCAGTCAGCATTGTTCTTCTGCTTGTCATTTTCTGTAGTCCTCCGTTCTGGGAAATCACCGGCATCGCCTGGAACGCGACGCCTTTCACGCTTACCCGGCGCCGAACAGCGCCGCGTTTGCCTCGCCGAAACACGCGGCAACGGCAACTGGTGCCGGCCGCCGTCCTTTCGCACTTGCACCGGACAGGAGCCGAAATCGGGATCAGGACGACGGCGGCGCCGCCAGCGCATTGACCACTTCCTGCACGCCTTCAACTTTGCGGGCGACCGCGTCGGCACGCGTGATCTGATCAGCAGGAATGTTGCCGCTCAGCGTCACGACGCCATTTTCAGAGCTGACACTGATCGAGCCGGCGTCCAGGCCCTCTTCGGCGAGCAGCGCTGTTTTGACCTTCGTAGTGAGGACGGCATCGTCGACGGCCTGACCGGCGCGGTTGCCGTCCGGCTCTACTTTTTCCGTCGTCGTGTCCGCAGTGGTACCGGGCACGGAGCGAGTCGTCGTGTCCGGCTCGTCCGGACGATCGTTGCATCCTGCGAGGGCCGCAAGGCTCACGCAGGCAACGAGAATCGAGAATCGACGCTTCATGAGCAGAACTCCTTTCGATGTCCGCGCTCTGCGCACCCCACCGCAACGGCGCTGCGGTGAGCGCAGGCGCGACGTTCTATTTCTGCATGATCCCGAGGATCAGGGAAATCACTGCGATCACGAGGAAGATGTAGAAAAGGATCTTCGCGATGCCGACCGCACCGCTCGCGATTCCGCCAAACCCGAACAGGGCGGCGACGATCGCGATCACGAGGAATATCGCTGCGTAATACAACATGGGACACCTCCATTCACGGACAGGGGGAATTTCCCGCTGACGACAGCATGGAGGCAAACCGCATGCCCGGAGCGCAGCAGCATCACGGCGTAAATGACATCCGGGAGAAGTGCATGATCGCCACCGGCGTTGTAATGCTTACATGCGCCGACGCATCCCGAGGGCGGGAAGCGGCAGCAGCGCTTGGCACGCGCCGGGCACGGAAGCTGCCTGTCGTCATTACCGCGGCGCGAGCCGCCTGCCTTCAAAGGACGACGATCATGGCCTTATCGACGATACTCATCATCCTGCTGGTGTTGCTGGTGATCGGCGCGCTCCCTACCTGGGGCTACAGCAGTTCCTGGGGCTACGGTCCGAGCGGACTGCTGGGATTGATCCTGGTTGTACTTCTGGTGCTCGCGCTGCTCGGAATGTTATAGAGCCAGCGTCGTGTCGCACACGCAAACAAAAACCGGACCCCTAGGGGTCCGGTTTTTTTCGGGGCGGGCACGATTTCATGCGTCCCCGCCTCATCGGCAGCGGCGCCTTCAGTGAGTTGAACCGCTCGGTTCCGAAATGCCGCATACCGCTTCGCCGGCAGGCTGCACGCCTTCGGTGTTCGCGATGTCGGCAAGCGCGACGATCCCGACGAGCCGCTTGTTGCGATCGAGCACGACCAGCCGATGAATCTGCTCGTCACCCATGTTGCGTGCAACGTGAGCGATATCCTCGTCTTCGAAGCAGTATTTGACTTCCTTCGTCATCACATCGCGGACACGCGTGTCGGGACTCTTCCCGGCCGCCACTGCGCGCACCGTGATGTCGCGGTCGGTCACCATGCCGATGAGCTTTTCGCCGTCGTTGACCGGAAGCGACCCCACGTTCCATTCCGCCATCATGCGTGCTGCGTCCTCGATGGTCTGCTCGGGATCGAGCATTCGTACGTCCATCGTCATTGCCTCGCTTACTTGCATGATCCACCTCCTCAATCAGGAAGCAGGCACTGCCTGCGTCCCTGCTACGGTGCAAAAGCGGTGCCTGGAAACGCCGCTGCCGATCCCGGCCGGCAGTACGGGCACGGCCTTTGCCTCTGCCAACGATACCTTCCTTTCCCCCTGGAACTCATCATGAAATCAGCCCTGATCGCGATCGGCACGCTTGCTCTGGGCGCCAGCGCCCTGTATTTCCTCGATCCCGCGCGCACGCGCGGCGCCCTTTCACGACGCCTGCCGATTCCCTACCGGGGGCCGGGCGCGGCGACGATGCGCCGCTCGTCGGCCCCGGCCGAGCCGGGCGAAGTCGAAGAGCTCACCGGCACGACGATGCCGCCGCAATCGAGCCTGCCCCAATCGAACTATTGACGCCCGGAGGAGCGCGATCCGTGCTGCCGGCGTCGCTGCGACTGAACGTCGATCTCCTGCCCCAGCCCACCGAGACCACATGCGGGCCGACCTGCCTGCACGCGGTGTATCGGTACTGGGGCGAGGACATTTCGCTCGATGCGGTGATCAGGCGCACGCGCGCGCTGATCCATGGCGGCACTTACGCGGTGTTCCTCGCGTGCGACGCGCTCGCGAACGGCTTCGAAGCGACGATCTACACCTACAACCTGACGGTGTTCGACCCGACGTGGTTCCGCGACAAGGTGGACGTTGCCGAGCGGCTGCAGGCGCAGCGCGAAGTCAAGGACAACCCGCGCCTGCTGCACGCGACCGAAGGCTACCTCGATTTCCTGCGGCTCGGCGGCCGGTTGCGGTTCACGGACCTCTCGCCGCCGATGCTGCGCGGGCTGCTGCGCCGCCGCCATCCGATCATCACCGGCCTCAGCTCGACGTTCCTGTACCGCACGGCGCGCGAGTTCGGCCCGAACGACATCCCGGACGACGTGCGCGGCACGCCGTCCGGGCATTTCGTCATCATCGCGGGCTACGACCGGCCGGCGCGGCGCCTCCTCGTCGCCGACCCATACGGCCCCCACCCGTATGGCGGCATGCGCGAATACTGGATCCGGATGGACCGCGTCATCGCGTCGATACTCCTCGGCATCGTCACCCACGACGCGAACCTGCTGGTGATCTCGCCGCGAAAGCCCCCGCCTGCGGACCCGGAGCTGCCGTGAATTCACTGATCGTCGTCGAAGACCCCGACGACTGGCCGCTGGGCGAGAGCGGCCCGCCGGTTGTTCCCGCCCGCAGTTACCTGACCGATCCGGCCTACGGCGAAGACCGCTCCGCGCGCGTGTTCAACCTGTGCCAGTCGTTCCACTACCAGAAGCTCGGTTACTACGTGTCGCTGCTCGCCGAGGCGCGCGGACATCGGCCGTGGCCGCCCGCCGGTACGATCGAGGACCTGCAGTCGCAGAACCTCGTGCAGGTGCTGACGAGCGAACTCGCCCAGCTTGTCGAGCAGACGCTCGCGCCGCTGAAGTCCGCGCAGTTCGAGCTGAGCGTGTATTTCGGGCTGAACGTCGCGCAGCGGTACAACGTGCTCGCCGGGCAGCTCTTCAAGCTGCTGCAGGTGCCGCTGCTGCGCGCGCACTTCGAGCGCGTCAAAGGCCACTGGCAGACACGCGCGATCGACCTGATCGGCATCAACGACATCCCGCCGGAGCATCGGCAGTTCGCGTTCGACGCCGCCGCACGACATTTCGCGCGGCGCAGCACCGGTCCGCAGAGCGCCGCGCGGCGCTTTCGCCTCGCGATCCTGCACAACCCGGAAGAAGCGCATCAGCCGTCCAACGCCCCGGCGCTGCGCAAGTTCGCCGCGGCCGCGACCGCGCTCGGCATGCAGCCCGAGTTCATCCTGCCGGGCGATTTCGGCCGGCTGCCGGAGTTCGACGCGCTGTTCATCCGCGACACCACTTTCGTCCACCACTACACCTACCGCTTCGCACGACGCGCGAAAGCCGAGGGACTCGTCGTCATCGACGACCCCGACTCGATCCTCAAGTGCAACAACAAGGTGTACCTGGCCGAGCTGCTCGCCCACCACAACCTGCCGGCGCCGCGCACGCTGCTGATCCACCGCGACAACATCGACCAGATCGTGCCGCTGCTCGCGCTGCCGTGCGTGCTCAAGCAGCCGGACAGTTCGTTCTCGGTCGGGGTCGACAAAGTCAGCGATGAAAGGGAACTGCGCGCGAAAGTCGCCGAACTGCTCGAGATGTCGGACCTGATCGTCGCGCAGGAGTGGCTGCCGACCGAATTCGACTGGCGCGTCGGCATTCTTGACCGGCGCGTGATCTTCGTCTGTAAATACTACATGGCCCGTGGTCACTGGCAGATCATCGACCACAACAGCGAAACCGGCCGCACCGAAGGCCCCACCGAAGCGCTCGCGATCGGCGAGGCGCCCGAGGAGGTCGTGACGATCGCGCTGCAGGCGGCGAACCTGATCGGTGACGGCTTCTACGGCGTCGACATCAAGCAGAGCGGCAATCGCTGCTGCATCATCGAGATCAACGACAACCCGAACGTCGACGCGGGCAACGAGGACGGAGTGCTGAAGGACGCGCTCTATCGCGAAGTGATGGGCGTGTTCCTGCGCCGCCTGGAACAGGACCGAAGTGGAGGAACTCCGACATGAGTCCGGAACACCCGACCGGCGCCCGCACCGGCCCGCACAGTGGGCAGAGCGGTGCGAACCGCACTGAGGTGCTGGACGCGTTCGGCGGTTATGGCGTCGAGATCGAATACATGATCGTCGACCGCGACGGGCTCGACGTCCGCCCGATCGCGGACGAGTTGCTGTGCCTCGGTGCCGGACATCCCGCGGCCGACGTCGTGCGGGGCGACATGGGATGGTCGAACGAGCTCGCGCTGCATGTGCTGGAAGTCAAGAATCGCGTCCCCTCCGCGACGCTCGACGGACTGCCCGAAGCGTTCCATGCCGAGATCGCCGCGATCAACGCGCTGCTCGGGCGACACGGCGCGCAGCTCCTGCCCGGCGGGATGCATCCGTGGATGGACCCGCACACCGAAACCCGGCTGTGGACGCACGAGAACTGCGCGATCTACAGCACTTACGACCGCATTTTCGACTGCCGCCGTCACGGCTGGGGCAACCTGCAGAGCGTGCACCTGAACCTGCCGTTCGGCGACGACGAACAGTTCGCGCGCCTGCACGCCGCGATCCGCCTGGTGCTGCCGATCCTGCCGGCGCTCGCGGCGAGCTCGCCGATCGCCGACGGGCGGCTGACCGGCTTCATGGATTACCGCCTCGAAGTGTATCGCGACCACCAGCGCCAGCTGCCGTCGTCGATCGGCGAATGCATTCCGCGCCCGAGCGCGTCACCGGCCGAATACCGCGCGCAGATCCTCGCGCCGATGTACCGCGAGGCGGCGGAATACGGCGACGGCGGCGTGCTGCAGCACGAATGGCTGAACGTGCGCGCGGCGATTCCGCGCTTCGAACGCAACGCGATCGAGATCCGCGTCCTCGACGTGCAGGAATGTCCGCAGGCCGACCTGGCGATCGCCGCCGTGACCGCGGCGCTGGTGCGGCGCCTCTACGATTCATACCGCACCGCTCCCGACGCCGACGCGACGATCCGCACCGCGGCGCTGGTGGCGACGTTTCGCGCGTGCCTCCACGACGCCGAGCGAACACCGATCGACGACGCGAGCTATGTCGCGCAACTCGGCCTCGACTGCGGCGCGTGCCGCGCGCACGAGCTGTGGTCGCGCCTCATCGACATGCTGGTTGCCGAGGACCGGCTCGCGCCGCGCTGGCACGCCCCGCTGCAACTGATCCTCGAGCGCGGCACGCTCGCGCGCCGCGTCGTCGCCGCACTCGGCGAAGACGCCGGTCGGCTGCAGATGCGCGAGGTCTATCGGGAGCTCGGCGAATGCCTGCGCGACAATCGCCAGTTCGAGCCGACCGCGTAGCATCCGCCGCAGCCGATGCGCCCGGGAGCGCTGACCGGGTCGCGTTCGTCGTTTCCTGCGAGCACGGCGGCAACCGCGTGCCGGCGCGCTACCGCGAGCTGTTCGTGGCAGCGCAGGCCGCGCTCGAGAGCCACCGCGGCTACGACCCGGGCGCGCTCACCATCGCACGTGAGCTCGCGCGAACGCTCGGGGCCCCACTCGTCGCGGCGACGACCACGCGCCTGCTCGTCGACCTGAACCGCAGTCCGGGCCACCCCGGGCTCCACTCGGAATGGATTCCCGCGGCGCCGCCGTCGCTGCGGGCGGACATCCGCGTCCGCCACTATCTGCCGTACCGGCGCCGAGTCGAAGAACTCGTCGCCGACTGGATCGACCGCGGAAACCGGGTCGTCCATGTGTCGAGCCACAGCTTCACGCCCGTGCTCGACGGCGCCGTGCGAAACGCCGACGTCGGCATCCTCTACGATCCGGGCCGCGCGGGTGAAGTGGCCTTGAGCGCACGCTGGATCGCGGCGCTGCAGGCGCGCGCGCCGCACCTGAAAGTGCGGCGCAACTACCCGTACACCGGAAAATCCGACGGATTATGCGCGTGGCTGCGGCGCCGTCACGCAGCCGCCGACTACGTCGGCCTCGAGCTCGAAGTCAATCAAGGGCATGTCGCGCCCGGGCGCGCCGAGTGGCGCGCGCTGCGGGCGGCGCTCACCACTTCGCTCGCCGAGGCGCTGGAGCGGGAGAAATGCGCTTAGCCCGCGGTCGGCACATGACGACGCGGAGTCGTCGACACGGTGTGGCGTTCATGACGCGCCGGGACGATCGGACGCCGCGCACCGCGCGCGCCGAGAAGGCCGCCACCGGCGCCGGCCAGCAGCGACAGCAGGATCGCCGCGCTCAGCCACGCACTTGCCGCCGACGCAGTCCGCGCCACGTCGATGCGCTCGCCGCCGGCCTGCGCATCCGCGCCGGACGGCGAACGGCCGGTCAGCGCCAACGCCTGCTCGGCGGCACGATTGGCCTGGTCCGGACTCATGCCGAAACGGTTCTGTAGCAAATCGACGGTGGCCGCACGATCGCCGCGTTCGAGACTCGACAGCAGTTCGCCTACTGCGGAGTCACCCGGAGCGCCGGCTGCCGAAGCTGCCGCCGTCGTCGCGGTGTTCGCCGCCATGCCGAACATTCCGCCGAGCGCGTTGCCGGTAACCGACCCGGTGAGGATGGCAAAGAACAGCATCGTCGCTCCCCACGAAACCACGCCGTGCAACATGCCGTCGGAAGTGCGCCGCAGGCCGGACGAGCGGGAAGCCACGTAACCGCCGATGAACGCTGCGATCAGCATGCTGACCGTGTTCCATGTGGCGGCGGCGATCGAGATGCTCTCTCCTTCCGGGCGCTCCCCGGCGCCGACGACCGCGAGCCCCGCGGCGATACCGATCAGGACGAACAGCACATGCACGCCCAAACCGACAGCGAAGCCGGCGATCACCGCACCCCAGCGGATGCTGTACAGCGGAGTGCCTTCCGGCTCGATGGTTACGCTGCTCACCCGTGCAGGGTCCATGCTTCTGGTTTCCGATCTGATTTCCATGGTCTGTCCTTCCGTTTGTGAGGGTGAAATGCCCGTCCGCGAGCGGACGCGTGATTCCATCAGCAACATCCGTACCGCCCGCCGAAACCCTGGCGGAGCGGGCAAAACTCCCCAAAACGGGTGGTCGAATGACCTTCTGCAAGCGCAATTCTTACGCCGCGCTGTAACTCCTACTTACGCCGCCACCCCTGCCTCACACCGACGTCATTGCTTCGCAACTGTTCTTGCACCGCTCGCAGGCGAAAATGCATTCCTCCATCTCGTCCAGGTCGCGGCAGCTGCTGATGCACGCATCACAAATGTCGGCGCACACTGCGCATACCTGGCGATGCAGCGTCGAGCCGGTCGCCATCACGTTCGCGGCCGCCTGACAGATCTCCGCGCAGACGATCAGCGTGCGCAGATGTCCAGGCTCGACATGGCGGCCGCCTTTTTCGAGACAGTGGCCGGTCGCCATGCCGAGGCAGACCATCTGGCAGCGCCGGCACAGCTCGATGCAGGCAAGCATTTCAGGCGATCGCGTGGTTTGTTGGGACATTGAAACCTCCTCGGGCAAAGGCGCGGCACGGGTGCCGGTGACGCGGGCTGCTGCAATCGGCGTACCGGCATGCCGCGTTCGCGGCGGTTCGTCAAGGAAGCGCTGATTTATTCCGTTCGCCCTGAGCTTGTCGAAGGGCATTCCCTGCAACAACAAGGGCTTCGACAGGCTCAGCCCGAACGGTTTTGATTTAATCAGCGCTTCCTCAACCGTTGACGATCTCGCCGCCGTTCGGATGCAGCACCTGCCCCGTCATGTAGCTCGAATCGCTGCTCGCGAGGAAGATGTAGCTCGGCGCGACCGCGTCGGGCTGGCCGGGGCCGCCCAGAGGCTGCTTTTCGCCGAAATGCTCGACTTTTTCGGCGTCGAAGCTCGCCGGGATCAGCGGCGTCCAGATCGGTCCGGGGGCGACGGCATTGACGCGGATGCGGCGCTTCGCGAGCGCCTGCGCAAGCGAGCGCGTGAACGACACGATCGCGCCTTTCGACGCCGAATAGTCGATCAGATGCGAGCTGCCGCGGTACGCCGTCACCGACGTCGAATTGACGATGCAGGCATCCTCTTTCAGGTGCGCCAGCGCGTAACGCGTCAGGTCGAACATCGAGAACAGGTTGGTGCGGAACGTGCGTTCGAGCTGCTCCCGCGAGATCGCCGTGAAGTCCTCCTGCGGGTGCTGTTCAGCGGCGTTGTTGACCAGGATGTCGAGGCGGCCAAACTTCGCGATCACTTTCTCGACGACGTCCGCGCAGAACGCCTCGTCGCCGACGTCGCCGGCCAGCAGCAGGCACTTCGCCCCCTGCGCCTCGATCTGCCGCTGCGTATGTTCCGCGTCCTCGTGTTCGCACAGATACACGACCGCGACGTCGGCCCCTTCCTTCGCGAAGCCGATCGACACCGCGCGCCCGATGCCGCTGTCGCCGCCAGTGACGATCGCGGTCTTGCCGGCGAGCTTGCCCGAGCCGCGGTAATGCTTCATGTCGTCTTCGGGGCGCGGCACCATCGGCTCTTCGTGCCCCGGCTGAGTGTCCTGGTGCTGTGCTGGAATCTGCTCAACGGTGGTCTGATCGCTCATTGCAAGTCTCCGCGTGCGAATCGCGCCGCGTCGCGGCCCGTGGCCTGCGATTCATCGAGTGGTCAGCGCGCTTCGCCGAGGACGACCGTCTGCAGCCAGGCGCGGATCTGGCGCACGTGGGCCTTTTCGTTGTCGCGCGCGCTGTGGAACTGGGGCAAGAACTGGTCCTGATCGGCTTCCGCCGTCAGGCTGATCAGCAGCTCCCAGCTCGCGTCGTCGGCGAGTTCGGCGATCAGCATCGCTTCGAGGCAGTGGACGAGCGTCGTGCGCGGGTCGGTGAGAACCTGCATCAGGCCGCTGATCGCGAGCGCCGACACCGCTGCAGCCGGCGTCTGCGCAGTCGAGTCGGCGCCGAGCGAATCGAGCGCGGACGCCAGCACGTGCATGTGCGCGAGCTCGTCATCGCGCAGGCGCTGCAGATCGTCGATCGAGAACGGCATCCGCTGGTGCGGCGCGAGCGCGGACGCCTTGTCGATGAGCGCCTGGTAGAGGCGTACACCGATCCGTTCGAAAGCGAGTCTTTCGCCGAGCTTGTCGACGAGCACTTCGGGCTTTCTCGCCCCGAGCTTCGACACCACGGCGGTGAAGGCGCTGGTCAGCACGCCCGGCATCGGCACCGAACCGATGCGTTCGGCTTCGACCGCGTAGTCGCTACGCACGGCGGCGATCTCCCGGCCGTCGGGCATCTCGTCGGAAGCCCTCGCTTCTTCCGGCACCCGTTCGTCCGCATACAGCTGCATGCTGTGGACCGACAACGGTGAAGACTGTGCACCGGTGCGATTGAAACCCGGTTCGGTGCCGTCATCCATGATCTTTCCTTCCGCACACTCAGGTTCGTCGAAGAGCCACCTCAGCAGCGGGTGGATGTCGCGTGTCGAGTTCATGCTGCTTTCAGCGACCGGTTGAGTTCGGTGCCCGAGGTCCAGTGATAAGCCGTCGCCACTCGCGTCGAAGGCGACCCGTCGGCGTTGATCCTGCGGCGGTATTCGCGGGATAGCGGGCTTTCGCGGGCGAGCTTGACGAAATCAACACCGTTGGCACGCACGTCGACTTCGGCCGCCAGCACGTCGCGGACGAAGTCGCGCTGGCTCTTGAACTCGAGCGGCGGCGGCAGCGTCCGCGCCAACACTTCGGCCGGGTCGCGCTTCTCGTATCGTCTGAACAGGTCGCACACGTGGTGCAGATGGCCGAGTTCGTAGTCGCAGAAACGCTCCCACATTTCGCGGATGCGCGGATTGCTCTCGGACTGGGCGCAGCTGTAGTAGCCGTAGACTTCAGTCGCCTCGTGAAGCAGCCACAGTTCCAGGAAGCTTTGCCGCGGGTCCAGCAGCGAGCCGTACTGGGTCGCGTGCTGCTCCTCGACCGACGCGATCTCCGCGTACAGCTGACGCGCGACCGGGTCGGCGAACATCGGGCCGATCGTCATGTAGTAGTCGTGCGTCTGGTATTCCGCGGCGGTGATCAGCGTCGCATGTAACTTCGTCAGCAGCGTGGCGTCGCGCCCGTGCGGCAGCCGCAGGTCGTCGACCGGCGCGCGATGTCCGTCGACGGTCGGACGACCGGGGGCGATGTCGGTGTGCCCCTGCAGGATGTTGTTCGCATCCTTGCCTTCGAGCCGGTCGAGGAGCGCCGAGTAGCGGTAGAGGTGGTCGAAATCCTCTAGCAGCCCGAAGCGATAGACCTGAGCGAGATACGGGTCCCGTTCGCGCTGGGCGACTGCAGCGGTCACTTCGACGGCGACCTGCTCATACGCGATCGTCGTCTCCAGCGGCGAGTGATCCGCGGACAACAGACAATTCACCGCCGTCGCCTGGTGCTGCTCGATGCGGCGGATCTGGGCGAGCGACTGTCGCAGTTCGCTGTTCATGCGCATTCCCATATGCGACAGCCGCAGCGCGTCGAGCTCGAGCGCGTTCATGAGGAGAATGCGGACGCGCGTGAAAGCCTCGTCGTCGAGTTTGCTGATCGGCTTTCCCGTCATGTCCTTCCACGTCAAAGACTGCTTGTCGATCTGCACCCCTTTGTTTTCCAGCAGGTCCACGGCAATTTCCTCCGGGCGATGACATTTCGGGAGGCGCGCGCCAAGCAGGCTCGCGCCTCGTCACGAAAAATCTTGCAAATCCCGTGCCTACGGTATCCGCAAGTATCGGCACGCACGGCGACCGGGCCTCGCGTGATCTGCGTGGGAATTAAAACCACGTCCATCTTTTTGCGCGCCGTTGTCGCGCAACGGTCGTGGGAATTTTCTCCACGTCTGCTGTAGAAATTACAAGCGCGAGTAAGAAATATGCGGCGCCTGCCGGGCAATGCGCCAGCGTCGACAAGTGAAACAACTCGCTCGGCAAACAGGCAAGGAGGTTGCTAAGGTGAGTTTGTTGGCGCTGCGGTGTTGCGCGACACGAACAACAATGACGGACAGGAGAGTCATCGTGCAGACGATTTCGCCACTCCCACTCTCACTCCCCGGCACCGCGCTACCCGTCAACCCGACAACTTTCCGTTTGCCAACAGCGGCCGCAGACGGTCGTCGGGAAGCAAGAGACAGGCCGTCGCGCTTCACGCGTCCCCAGCGGCCGCCCCGAACGGCCGGCCTGTCGCTGGCGCTGGCGTTGTTCGCCGCCGCGAGCGCGTGCCCCGCCGCGCCGGGAGTCGCGCTGCAGGCCGGAAGCTACGACTCGGTCGATAGCGTCGGGGTTCAGTGGCTGCTGCCGGTCTGGTATCGCACCGACTGGAACAACTGGCGCATCGCCAGCCACCCGGAAGTCCAGCTGAACCTCCTCCGCAGCCATTCGGACAAAGCGGCGCAGGCCGGCGCTTTTGCGACGTTCCGCATCTCTCCGATCCGCACCGGCGCGTACCCGTATTTCGAGGCGGGCCTCGGTCTGAACCTGTTCTCGGAAAAGAAAGTCGGACGCCGGAATCTGGCCACCCGCTTCCAGTTCGGCGAACTGATCGGCGCCGGCATCGCCTGGGGAGGCCGGGCCGGGCACGAAGGCGAGACATCGGTCGGCTTGCGGCTGAGCCATTATTCGAACGCCGGGTTGAAGCAACCGAATCACGGCATCGAAGTGTTCCAGCTCACCGTCAGCCATCGCTTCTAGCTTCTAGCAAGACGCCCCCACAACCGTTCGCCCTGAGCCCTTCGACTTCGCTCAGGACAGGCTTGTCGAAGGGCGCTGCCAGGGCTTCGACGAACTCAGCCCGAACGGTATTTGGGGGGTGATAGCCCGCGCCGGCTGGAAATCATCCCGTGCACACGCCGTGTCAGCTTCCCGGCAGCGACGCCGCGATTTCCGCGAGTGCGGCGAGCGGAATGCGGACCCATTCCGGGCGATTGTCGAGTTCGTAGCGCAGTTCGTAGAGCAGCTTCTCGATGACGAACAGCGTCACGAAATCCGCCGCGACGGCTGTATCCGGCGGAACCGAAGGCAGCGGCGCGACGACTTCGTGGTATGCCTGCAGGAAGCTTCGCACCACCCCGTCCTTCCATTCGAACAGCGCGCGCGCGAGCGCGTCGGCGTGTTCGGGGCGCGCCTGGAGGTGGTGGTATCCGACCGTGCGTACCGCGTAGTCAAACGAACGCAACATGCCGGCTACGTCCCGCAGCGGCGAATGCCGGTATCGCCGCTCGTCGATCGGCCGGGCCGGCTCGCCCTCGAAATCGACGATGACGAAATCGTTCTGCACGATCAGCACCTGCCCGAGATGCAGGTCGCCGTGCAGCCGCGTTTTGACGAGGCCGGGTGAAGCCAGCTCGAGCCCGGCGAGGCGCGCGATCAACGGACGATGCGCCGTCAGCACCTGCCGCGCCTCGCTGCGGACGCGCTCGTCCAGGCGCGGCAACGCCGCTTCGAGCAGGCCCAGGGTGCGCTCGACATCCCTGATCACCTGAGCCCGCCACGCTTCGACTTCCGCGTCGCCGAGCGGCTCCGGCGCGAATGCCGGATCAGTGCCGTGCGCGAATGCCGCATGCATCTCGCCGATGCGCCTTCCGAGCGTCTGCGCGAGCAGCAGATAGACCCGGTCCATCCCCTCGGCCTCGGCTTCGTCGACCGCCGCGGCAGGCCAGGTATCGGGAGAAAAAAGCCGATCCAGGTGATTCAGCGTGTAATCCCACGCGTTGCCCTGGTTATCGACGAATTCCTGCAGCATCGCCAGCGCCGCCGCCCGACCGTCGGGGGCGACGTATTCAACCGAACCGGCGACCGCGGCGACGCGTGAAAATTCCGGGACGCTGCCGAGGAAATAGCCGATTTCGATTTCCGGGTTCGTGCCGAACTGCAGGCGCCGATAACCTTTCAGGTACAGCCGCGAGCCGAAGAACACGCCGGTGTTGGTCTGCTCCTGCAGCGGCTGGCGGACCTCGTCGTCGAGCGCCTCGGCAAGCCGCGCGTAGTGTTCGCTCGCGGTGCAGCGCAAGCTGCCGTGGCCGAGCGGCTGCGGCCCGCCTCCGCCGATGCTCTGGCCGAGCGCCCGGCAATACACCGGGTCGATGAACGCGTCGTAGAGAATGCCGATGCGCGCTTTCTCGCGAACGCGGGCGAGCGCCGCCGCACCGAAACGATCGATCGGGTTGTCACCGGCCGTCTCCCACGCGATGCCGAGCGGCAGGAAATACAGGTGCGACGATCCACCGGCGAGGCTGACTTCGAGCAGCGCGAGCAGCCAGTTGCCGCCGCCGGCAGCCCACTCCTGCTCCTCGACGACTTCGATGCGCGTCACCGTCTCGCCTTTCGCGGCGAACCACCGCCGTGCCTGCAGGTACGGCAGCAGCACTTCGTTCTGCAGCTGGTCGCGGCTGCGCGTGGCGATCGCGCGGCGCACCGCGCTGCCACCCTCGTGACCGCGGAAGAACGTGCGCCAGCCCTCCGTGAGCACGAGCATCGGCAACTCGGTCTGCGGCAGCCGCTCCTCGTGCCAGTTCGGCGCCGGCGCATCGGCCGACAGCTCGAAGGCGAAAAAACCGTGGCCGGCGAGCGTCAGCAGATACGGCAGCTTACCGACCGGCGGAAACGGCACGCGGCCGACGATCTCGACCGGCACGCGGCCTTCGAAGCGCGCGAGGTCGAGTTCGACCGCCTGCGGCGTGCGCGCGAGATTCGCGACGCACAGCACGCTCTGGTCGCGATATTCGCGCAAGTAGGCGAGCACCTTGCGGTTGCCCGGCTCGAGGAATCGCAGCGTGCCGCGGCCGAACGCGCGCGAGCCGTTCCTCATCGCGATCAGCCGCCGCGTGAAGTTCAGCAGCGAATGCGGATTGCGCGCCTGCGCTTCGACGTTGATCGCCTGGAAGCCGTAAATCGGGTCCATGATCGGCGGCAGGTAGAGCTGCTGCGGGTCGGCGCGTGAAAACCCGGCGTTGCGGTCCGGCGTCCATTGCATCGGCGTGCGCACCCCGTCGCGGTCGCCGAGAAAGACGTTGTCGCCCATGCCGAGTTCGTCGCCGTAATAGATGATCGGCGAGCCGGGCATCGTCAGCAGCAGGAAGCTCATCAGCTCGATGCGGTCACGGCTGTTCTCGAGCAAGGGTGCGAGACGCCGGCGGATGCCGACGTTGATGCGCATGCGCGGGTCGTTGGCGAAGAACTGCCACATGTAGTCGCGCTCGCGGTCGGTGACCATCTCGAGCGTCAGCTCGTCATGGTTGCGCAGGAAGATCGCCCACTGGCAGTTGTCGGGGATGTCCGGCGTCTGGCGCATGATGTCGACGACCGGGAAGCGGTCTTCCTGCGCGACCGCCATGAACAGCCGCGGCATCAGCGGGAAGTGGTACGCCATGTGGCATTCGTCGCCGTCGCCGAAATACTCGCGCACGTCCTCCGGCCACTGGTTCGCTTCGGCGAGCAGCACGCGGCCGCGGTAGTGCGCGTCGATGCATTTGCGGATCTCGCGGATCACGTCGTGCGTTTCGGCGAGGTTCTCGTTGTTCGTGCCTTCGCGCTCGCGCAGGTACGGAATCGCGTCGAGGCGGAAGCCGTCGACGCCCATGTCGAGCCAGAAGCGCATCGTGCGCAGCACCGCTTTCAGCACGTTCGGGTTCTCGAAGTTGAGGTCCGGCTGATGGCTGAAGAAGCGATGCCAGTAGTACGACTTCGCGACGGGATCCCACGCCCAGTTCGACGTCTCGGTGTCGGTGAAGATGATGCGCGTGCCACTGTATCGCGTCGGATCGTCGCTCCACACGTAGTAGTTGCGCTTCGACGACCCTGCCGGTGCGCGGCGCGCCGCCTGGAACCACGCGTGCTGGTCCGACGTGTGGTTGACGACGAGCTCGGTGATGACGCGCAGCCCGCGCCGGTGCGCTTCGCGGACGAATTGCCGGAAATCGGCACGCGTGCCATACGCCGGCAGCACGCCATGGTAGTCGGCGACGTCATAGCCGTCGTCCTTCAGCGGCGACGGATAGAACGGCAGCAGCCAGATCGTGTTGACGCCGAGGTCGCGGATGTAATCGAGCTTGCGCGTCAGGCCGTTGAAGTCGCCGACGCCGTCGTCGTTGGCGTCGAAGAACGCCTTGACGTGCAGTTCGTACACCACCGCATCCTTGTACCAGAGCCCGTCGTCGGTTTCCTTGTCCGGCGCGGCCATTGCGGGCAACAGATCCATCGTCGACGGCCCTTACAGGAAGTAGTCGAAATCGCGTTCGCTGCGCACGCGACGGCGCAGCACGAAAAGGTGCGCGGGAACGCGCTGCGGGTCGAGCCGCACGAAGTTGCGCGCGCTGCTCCACAGGTAGCGCGCGCCGGACAGCAGGTCGTGCATTTGAAAGCCCGTCCCCGGCGTAATGCCCAACGCGTCGAGGTCGAGTTCGAGCCACCCCGAATGCACGTTGTGCGGATCGAGATTCGCGACGACGATGATGATGTTGTCGCCTGCCTCGGCCGTCTTCGAATACGCGATCAGCTGGTCGTTGTCGATCGGCAGGAAACGCAGCGACGTGTTGTCATGCAGCGCCGGGTTGTCGCGGCGTGCGCGGTTGACGCGCCCGATCAGCGCGGCGAGGCTGTCGGCCCGGTCGAGGTCCCATTCGCGCAGCTGGTATTTCTCGGAGTTGAGGTACTCCTCGCTGCCCGGCTCGCGCGGCATGTGCTCCATCAGCTCGAACGCCGGGCCGTAGATGCCGTAGGTCGCCGCGAGCGTCGCCGCAAGCACGAGGCGCACGACGAAAGCCGGCCGGCCGCCCAGCTGCAGATATTCGGGCAGGATGTCGGGCGTGTTGGGCCAGACGTTCGGGCGGAAGTAATCGGCGCCGGGGCCATGCGCGAGCTCGGTGAAATACTCGGTGAGCTCGGCGCGCGTGTTGCGCCACGTGAAGTACGTGTACGACTGCGTGAACCCGAGCTTCGCGAGCCGGTGCATCACGCGTGGCCGCGTGAAGGCTTCGGCGAGGAAGATCACGTCCGGATGATCGCCGCGAATGCTCGCGATCGCCCATTCCCAGAACGGAAAAGCCTTGGTGTGCGGGTTATCGACGCGGAAGATCCGCACGCCTTCTGCGATCCAGTGGCGGAAGATGCCGGCGAGCGCTTCCCACATCGCCTGCCAGTCGCCGGTCTCGAAGTCGAACGGATAGATGTCCTGGTATTTCTTCGGCGGGTTTTCGGCGTACTGCACTGTCCCGTCGGGCCGGCGGCGGAACCACTCCGGATGCTCGGCGACCCATGGATGGTCCGGCGCGCACTGCAGCGCGATGTCGAGCGCGAGTTCGACGCCGTGTTCGCGCGCGCGCGCGATCAGAAAGCGCAGATCGTCGACCGTACCGAGCAGCGGGTGCACCGCGAGATGCCCGCCTTCCGCGGCGCCGATCGCCCACGGGCTGCCGACGTCGTCCGGCCCGGCGACGAGCGCGTTGTTCGGTCCCTTGCGCCGCTCGCGGCCGACCGGATGGATCGGCGGCAGGTACAGCACGTCGAAGCCCATCGCGGCGATGTCGGCGAGACGATCGGCGCAGCTGCGCAGCGTTCCGTGCGCGCCGGCGACTGCTGCGGTCGAGCGCGGAAAAAGCTCGTACCACGCGCCAAAGCGCGCGAGCGGACGGTCGATGTCGAGCGGCAGAATCGGGTGGACGGCGGCGAAGCGGCGATCCGGATGGCGCGCTGCGATCTCACCGAGTCGCGCATCGAGCCCGAGCGCCTTGAGCGCGTTCGGGTCCGCGCGTTCGGCCTGGCTCGCGTCGCGCAGCCGCCGCGCCCACCCCGCGAGCCGCTCGCGGTCGTCGCCGATCGTCGCGCGTTCGGCAGTCTCCTCGATCAGGTCGGCGCCGATCAGCCCTGCCATGCGGATGTCGTCGAGCTCGATCCGCCGCGTCAGATCCCGGCGCCACGACTCGAACGCATCGACCCACGCGGTGACGGTGTACCAGCACCGCCCGACCTCGCCGAGCCTGATCCGGGCGCGCCAGCGGTCGTTGCCGATCGCCGTCATCGGCACGGCGTGCCACTGCTCGTCCGGGTCGCGCCGCCAGCACAGCATCGCGAGCACCGCGTCGTGGCCATCCGCGAAGCAGTCTGCCTCGACGTCGAACTCGTCGCCGGCGACGCGCTTGACGGCAAAGCGACCGCCGTCGACCTGTGGCGTGACCGCCTCGATGACGGCGCGAATCCGCCCTTCGTCCGGCACGCGGCGCGCATCCTCGACTATGTCAGCGGTCCGGGTGCGCATCGTCGACCTCCGGACTCAGGAACAGCACCGCCAGCGGCGGCAACGTCAGCGTCAGCGACTGGTAATGGCCGTGCGCGGGCACCGGCACGGTTTCGACGCCGCCGAGGTTGCCCGCGCCGCTGCCGCCGTACAGCGTCGCGTCGCTGTTGAGGGCTTCGCGCCAGAAGCCGGCGCGCGGCACGCCGAGCGTGTAGTTCGGTCGCGTCACCGGCGTGAAATTGCATACGACGAGGACGATCGCGCCGTCGCGCGACTTGCGCAGGAACGACAGCACGCTGTTTTCGCTGTCGTCGCTGTCGATCCATTGGAAACCGGCTTCGTCGAAATCAAGCTCGTGCAGCGCGGCGCGCTCGCGATACAGCCGGTTCAGGTCGCCGACCCACTGCCGCAGGCCGGCGTGTTCCGGCTGCCCGAGCACCCACCATTCGAGTTCGCCCTCGTGCGTCCATTCGCGCCGCTGGCCGAACTCGCCGCCCATGAACAGCAGCTTCTTGCCCGGATGCGCCCACATGTAGCCGAACAGCGCGCGCACGCCGGCGAACTGCTGCCAGCTGTCGCCGGGCATCTTGCCGATCAGCGAGCCTTTGCCGTAGACGACTTCGTCATGCGACAGCGGCAGCACGAAGTTCTCGTGGAACGCGTACCAGATCGAGAACGTGATCCGGCCGTGGTGGAACTTGCGGAACAGCGGGTCGTGGCGGAAATAGTCGAGCGAGTCGTGCATCCAGCCCATGTTCCATTTCATGCCGAAGCCCAGGCCCCCGACATACACCGGGCGCGACACCATCGGCCATGCGGTCGACTCTTCGGCGATCGTCTGCACGCCCGGGTGGTCGCGATACACCGCCTCGTTGAGCCGCCGCAGGAACGCGACCGCGTCGAGGTTCTCCCGGCCGCCGTAGCGGTTCGGCACCCACTCGCCGTGCTGGCGTCCGTAGTCGAGATACAGCATCGACGCGACCGCATCGACGCGCAGTCCGTCGATATGGAAGCGTTCGAGCCAGAACAGCGCCGACGACAGCAGGAACGCGCACACTTCGTGGCGGCCGTAATTGAAGATGCACGAATGCCATTCCGGGTGGAAGCCTTGGCGCGGGTCCGCATGTTCATACAGGTAGGTGCCGTCGAACTCGGCCAGGCCGTGTGCATCGCTCGGAAAATGCGACGGCACCCAGTCGAGGATCACGCCGACGCCGGCCTGATGCAGCGTGTCGATCAGGAACATCAGGTCGTCGGGGGTGCCGTAGCGCGCCGTCGCGGCAAAATAGCCCGTGGTCTGGTAGCCCCACGAGCCGTAGAACGGATGCTCCGAGAGCGGCATCAGTTCGACATGCGTGAAGCCGCACTCGACGACGTATGCGGCGAGCTGCGGCGCGATCTCGCGATAGCCCGGCAGCGCACCGTCCGGCCCGCGGCGCCACGAGCCGAGATGCAGTTCGTAGATGCTGAACGGCGCATCGAGCGCGTTCGCGCGAGCGCGCCCGGCCATCCACGCGTCGTCGGCCCAGCGGTGCGCGCTGCGCCACGCGCGCGAGCCGGTCGCTGGCGGCACTTCGGCATACTGCGCGAACGGGTCGGCCTTCTCGGCAACGCGCCCGTCATGACCCGCGACGCGGTACTTGTAGATGTCGCCGGGCGCGACGCCGGCGACGAAACCTTCCCAGATGCCCGAACCGTCGTCACGCGCGCGTAGCACTGCCGCATCGTCGCGCCACGCATTGAAGCTCCCGATCACCGATACCGCGCGTGCGTTCGGCGCCCACACGGCGAAACGCGCGCCAGCGTCGTCGAGCTGGCAGCCGAGCTTGTCGTAGAGGCGCCCGTGCGAGCCTTCGCGGAACAGGTAGATGTCGTGTTCGGAGAGGCGGCTGTGCGTCGTCGTAGCGTCCATCCATCCCCCCTGCTCAGCGGATCCGTTCGATCGCGGCGCCCGTCCTGGGGACCGCCGAGCCGGTCGCGCGCGTGCCGTTGCGCATCGCCTGCAACGCGCGGCGCTCCTCCTCGATCTCGCCCGCGGTGCGCACACCCAGGCGCCGGAACAGCGGCAGCGGCGGGCACCAGCCCTGCAGCGCATGCTGCAGCAGGAACGCGCCGACGAGCGCGGGCAGCGCCAGGAAGCGGCGATCGACGAACAGCGCCAGCGCGGTCCCGGCGAGCATCACCGACGCCGCATTCGCCTCGAGCGTGCGCTCGATGTCCCACTCCTCGTCCAGCTCCGCGAGGCGCCGGTCGATCTGCGCCGGCCCGCCGAGCGACGCGCGCTCGATGTTCTCCCGGGTGAGCTGCCGGATGCGCTGGTTGATGTGGGCGGCGGTGTGCGCGGGGACGCGGTCTACGGTCGATGACAACATGGCTGCCTCCTGAAAGCTGAAAGCGGTGAGGACGGACGCGAACGGGCACTTGCGCGGCAACGTTGCGCCGTCGCGGCCCTGTCGCCGTTCGCAAGCGCCGTGCCTTGCGTCGCCGGCGGGTCAGGCGACTTCGAGCCAGTGCAGGCTGAACAGCGGCGCCGCGTCGGTCCAGTATCTGCGCGGCACGAAGCCGGCCTGTTCGGCGAGCGAGCGGAACCCGTCGATGGTGTACTTGTAGGAATTCTCGGTGTGCAGCGTCTCGCCGGCGGCGAAACGGAATTCCCGGCCGGCGACCCGCACCCGCTGCGCGGCGAGACTGACCAGATGCATTTCGACGCGCCGCGCGAGCGGCTGGTAGAACGCGTAATGGGCGAAACCGTCGTCGGCGAAGTCCGCGCCGAGCTCGCGGTTCGCTCGCGCGAGCAGATTCTTGTTGAACGCCGCCGTGACGCCTTGCGAATCGTTGTAGGCGGCATGCAGAAGCGCCGGATCCTTGACCAGGTCGACGCCGATCAGCAGGCCCCCGCCGTCCAGCAAAACCGCCGCCATGCCGAGGAATTCGGCGGCCTCTTCGGGCGCGAAATTGCCGATCGTCGAACCGGGGAAAAAACCGACACGGCGCTGCACCCCCGACATGCTCTGCGGAAGATCGAACGCCTGCGTGTAGTCGGCGACGACCGGCCGAATCCCGAGCCGCGGGTAATCCGCACTCAGCCGCTTCGCGGCCTGCTGCAGATGTTCGCCCGAGATGTCGACCGGAACGTAGGCACGCGGCCGTTGCAGCGCATCGAGCAGCCGCCGCACCTTGCGCCCGGAACCGGCGCCGAACTCGACGAGTTCGACGTCCGGACCGATGAGCCCGGCCAGCTCGGCTGCGTGGCGTTCGAGAAGCGCGAATTCGACGCGGGTCGGGTAATACTCCGGCAGCGTGCAGATACGATCGAACAGCGCCGAGCCTTCGGCGTCGTAAAAAAACTTGCACGACACGTGTTTCGGCGTCGCCGCGAGGCCGGCAAGCAGCGCACTGCGGAAATCGTCGTCCCCGGCCCGGTCCGGCAGGCGATGCCGCGCCCCGTCCGTTGTCGGTGCTTTCCACAACGGGCTTTTGCCCGGGTCACTCATCTGCATCGGCGTCCCCTCGCAGTCATTCGGCACTGGCCGCGGAACGGGCCGACCGCCTCGGGCGCATGGCAAAACCGTGACCCGGTTTTTCCAGTGTAGTAAGACAGGCGCTCAAGCCAACCGGCAGCATCGCGCCACGCCGGCCTACCTGCGCTCCCGCTCGCGCTCGCCCGGGGACTTGTTCAAGTCGCCCCGCAAGGCCGGACCGTTCATGTCGGGCCAGTTGTTGTCGTCGAAACCCCGGCTCGTGTCGAACCCTTCGCGCGACTCCTTGAGCACGATCTTCTCGTCATCCGTCGAAAACTCGAACGACGACAGCGGAAGCGGAACCAGCTTGTCGTCGGCGTTCCACGCCTTGTCGAGATCGAGCACGGCATACGGCACCGTTCCGTCGGCGAGGCTCACGACGAGATCCTTGATTTCGCCGGCGTTGCGTTTCTCGCGGTCTTCGACCTCGACGTCGAGCAGCTTGCTGGCCTGCATCAGTTTCGGATTCGGTCCGGTTTCGGCGGGCCGATCGGTCTTGAAATACTCGTCGACGCTGCGGCGATACGAATCGACCCCCCAGTCAGGCCAGGGGCCGGGGCCGAACCCGGGAGCCGCTTCGAGCCGCGAGCGTTCGATGTCGAGTATCAGCTCGTCCTTGCCCGGCCCCCACCGCAACATGCTAACCGGATAAGCAAAGAGCTTGTCGGCGATCCCCGCGATGCCGCCGAATGACAGCACTGCGTAATGCGCCGTCCCGTTTCGCACATCCACGATGAGGTCCTTGATTTCGCCGAGCTTTTCGCCCACCGGATTCTTGACTTCGGCGCCGATCAGCTTGCTTGCCCGCGCCACACGCGACTGGGCCGTTGCGGCGCCCGGGGCAGCGGCTGGCGGCGCTTCGCGCGTCGAGGTCGCGGGCGGCGCCGGACGTTCTTCGGCAGCGTGCCCCAGGTAGGCGGGCAGCCCGACGGCCGTCGCTACGATCGCCGCGATCAATTTGCGTTTGGTCTTTGCATTCATATTCATCTTGATCCCTCCTCATGACTGAGTGCGAGGGAGCGCGACCCCCTGCCCGGGTCGGGCTTCCGGCCCCTGCACCGAACCGGAGAAGCAAGCGGAAGGCCCGACCGTCATTCGCCGGGCACAATTGTCTTGCGATCCCGCATGCAACAACTACACGGCCGTGTAAGAAGCACCTGCGGCCCGTCCGGCGCGGCGGGAGCCCGCGCGCCGGCTGCGGCAGCGTCCGGCCGATTCGGCCCGGCATCCGGCTTGCAGCAGCGCGAGCCCGGCTTTAGCAGGAAACCCGAATGCCCCCTCCCTTGCTGGAAGTTCTGCAGCCGCGCACGATCGTCGTGTTCCGCGCGCTGCAACTGGGCGACATGCTGTGTGCCGTGCCGGCGCTGCGCGCGTTGCGGGCCGCCTGTCCGCACGCGCACATCACGCTCGTCGGCCTGCCGTGGGCTGCGGCGTTCGCCGCCCGCTACCCGCGCTATCTGGACGATTTCGTCGCCTTTCCGGGCTTTCCGGGCCTGCCGGAACAGCCTCCCGATTCCGCCGCGCTGTCCGAGTTCGTGGGTGGGATGCGGGCGCGGCGAGCCGATCTGGTGATCCAGATGCATGGCAACGGGACGATCACGAACCCGCTCGTCGCGCAGTTCGGCGCGCGGTTCAACGCCGGTTTCGACGCTGGCGGCAGTGGCGACGGGGGGTTCCTGCGGTATCCCGACGAGGGTGCGGAGATCCGGCGCCTGCTGGCGCTGCTGCGCTTTCTCGGCGCCCCGCCTGTCGGCGAGCACCTGGAGTTTCCGCTGACTGGCGCCGACCACGCCGAACTCGTTGCGAGCGGCGTCGCCGAAAGCTTGCGGCCGAACGGGTACGTTTGTCTGCACGCTGGCGCCCGAGCAGTGGAACGGCGCTGGCCGCCGGAGCGGTTCGCCGCGGTCGGCGATGCGTTGCACGACGAGTGCGGGCTGCCGCTGGTGCTGACCGGCTCGCAGTACGAAACGTCGATCACCGCTGCGGTGAAGGCTGCGATGCGCACTCCGGCTGTCGACGCTGCGGCGCCGATCTCCGCCGGCGCCCTCGCGGCCCTGCTGGCCGGCGCGCGGCTGCTGGTGTGCAACGACACCGGCGTCGCGCATCTCGCCGCGGCCCTGAAACTGCCGTGCGTGATCGTCTTTCGCGCGTCCGAGATCGCCCGCTGGGCACCGCTCGATCGCGCGCTCCATCGGCCGGTCTGGGCGCCAATGCGCGATCGAGCGGCTCAGGGCGGTGGCGACGAAGACCTCAACGAGGTGCTGGCGCAGGCACGCGCGCTGCTGGCGATGCCTGCGCATCGCGCCACAGCTCCAGCACCCGCTTCGTGAACTTCGCCGGTCTCGCCGTGCGGCCGAAGCACCGCGATCGCCGCGACTTCAGCGAAACGTGGGGTGGATCGCAGGCTGCCGAACTCGTCATCGTACCTCCAGCTTCGTGCGCAACACGCGCGGCGCATCGACGTCACGCCGCGGGACCGTCGTCGCGAGCTCCTGGTGGTAGGCGCCCGACGGGATGATGCCGCAGCCGCCGTCGCGCGCGAGGACCCGCAGCTGCGCGAACACGTCCTCGCCGCAGTGCTCGGGGGGCAGCTCGCGCCAGAATTCGAATCCGCCCGCAGCCTCGAGCTTCTCGCGGTCGAACAGCACGCAGCCACCGACCCACGCAACACGATAGAGGCGCTGCCGCTCCGGCGTGAGGCCGAGATTGGTCTGCACGTGGTACAGGTTCGCGGCGTTGTGCAACTCGTGGCGCGCCCACGCCGGACTGTCCGGCAGCACCTCTTCGGGCTCGACCGGACCGTCCCAGAATTCGATGCGCTGCTGGTGCGGCCGCCGGTCCGCAGCATGACTCAGGCCGATCAGGGCGCTGCCGACAAACCCGCAACCCTGCTCCCGGATCGCCTTCAGCAAACGCTCGACGAGATCCGGCTCGACGACGACGTCATCGTCGAGAAACAGCACATACGGCGCCTGCGCCTGCGCGAGCAGGAAATGGCGCTGCTCGGCGAGGCCGCGGCGCGGCAGATGACGGTGGAACTCGACGACGTGCCCTTTCGCGGCGAGAAGCCGCACGACCGCCTGCACTTCGGAGGCCGCCTCGGCGCTGTCCCGCTCGCCCTGGTCGGACACCACGATGCGCAGCGCACCGCTGCGCTGGGCGAAAAGCGAAGTCAGCGTCACGGCGAGCGCGGCGGGCCGGTCGCAAGTCGGGATCAGCACATCGACCGCGAACGGCGTGTTCGCCGGCGCCGCATCGTTCGCCGAGCGCGAGCGGCGGTACAGCTCGGGATTCAGCGACGGATCGTTGTACATCTTGAACTGCCGGTAGGTCCTGAAGCGCGCGACGCCGCAGCGCGCTTCGTGCAGCAGTCGGTCGAGACAGGCCGCGAGGTCCTTGCGCTGCGCGACCAGCGTCACGAGCTTGTCGGCGCACCGCTGCATGTGCTCGGCGCCGGCTTCGCGACGCTGCGACGCCTGTCGCATGTGGTGGATCTTCAACGCCAGGATCGACAGCCGATCGATGATCGCGCCCGCGGTCTCGCTCGACAGCCGCGCATCATGAGCGGGCGCCGGCACGACGCGCTCGAGGGCCGCAAGAAGGCAGTCGTCCAGCGCCTCGACGGCGTCATTGCGCCGCTGGTTCAACGCATCGATGTTGCGCTTGCAACGCACGATCTCGCTGTCCGGCACGTCGCTGCGGCGCGCCCGATCCTCTTCGCGCCACAACGCCGTGTTGCTGCGGTGGTTTTCGTCGATCCACTGCCACCAAGGGGCGGGTTCGGCAGGCCATGGCGCGTCCCGCCCGGCAAGGAAACCATCGTGAAACGCGACGATCGAATCGGCCTGCAGTTCGAAGCGGGCGGCCGCCTCTGCGGGGCCCGTGGCAGGGGCTGCGGTTCCCTCAGCCAAGTTTGCCAATCTCCGCAGACACCGAGACGGGACTGTCATACTGCCGATCCGGGATCCGCTCGAGCGCGTCCATCACGTTCGCGTCGGCGCCTTTCTTGCGTGCCTGTTCGACCAGCTCTTGCTTCCCGACCGGGTAATCCAGGCCGCCGAGAAATTTCTGCACCTGAACCGGGTTCGGCACCGCTTGTCCAGACGTCGTTTCGTCTTTCTGCTGGCTCGCCATGATCGTCTCCTGGAGTGGCACTGGGCCAGCTTCGGGCAATCGGAATGCCCGCGGCGCTCCCTGCCCTGCCCCAAGATTCCCCGCCTCCGGCCTGAAGACCGTTACAACACCACCGCCAACCTTACACGGTCACCGCCCCGCGATCTCCCGCGCGATCTGGCACCCGTTCGCGATCTCCGCCATGAGACCGGGCGATTCGATGCCGAGGAGGTGAATGAGTCCCGGCACGCCATGCCGATCGGGTCCGTCGATGCGAAAATCCGCATCGGGCATGCCGGGGCCGGCGATCTTCGGTCGCACCCCACCAGCGGCGAATCGCGGCGTAAAAACGCTGCGCCCGTGCCGGATCGAGGCACAGGCGGGGGTGCCGAGCCATTCGGCGTCGGGCCCGAATTTCGCTTGACTGCCCAGATCGAGCGTCAGATGAACCGCGGGCTCGGGATCGGACAGATCAGGCAACACGAGGCGCCCCACCTCATGCCCACAGCCACAGGTCCAGGAGCGTGGTAAGGCGGCGGCGAACGAGCGTCCGCTGGTGCCCCGAAGCGATTCGCCCAGGCTGTTTTGGCGCCTCTGTCGCGTGTTTTTACAGTCGACTGCAAGGACAGTCGCGACCTACCTGGTAAGAACATGATTTAACGCCGTTTCCTACAGGGGCACTTTTTATGCTGACCGCTACGCATGCAGGAAAATCGCCCCACTCGCGCGTTGCATCGGCAGACCTCGGGCCCTATCTGGAAGATGAGCGGTTTGCGGCGCGTGACGGATATCTCTCTTTAAACCGCATGGACACCGCTACACGCGCGCGGACCGGCGTCCCATCAGCTTGCGCAGGTTTACGACACGCGTGACTATACGGCTCGTTCTGGCTGACCATCACCCCATCGTGCTGGATGGGCTCAGGGGACTGTTCGCGCGGGAGCCGGACATCCAGGTGCAGGCGTGCTGCACCACCGGCGAGCAGGCGCTGCACGCGGCGATGGATCATTGCCCCGATGTCCTGCTGCTGGACAACGGACTGCCGGACATGAACGGCATCGACGTGCTGCAGAGGCTACGCTCACTCGCATCGTCCTCCCATGTGGTGCTCTTTGCCGATACCATCACCGTCGCTCAGGCGACGGCAGCGCTCCGCCTCGGCGCGGACGGCATCCTCCTCAAGGAGGTTCCGTCGCGACTCGTCGTAAACTGTGTTCGCAAAGTACATGGCGGCGGGCGCTGGATCGAGACAGGCTCAGTGAGCAGGGCGTTCGACCGTTTGGTCGGGGGCAGGGCGGGCGGCGGGGAGGCGCTGGAAAAGATTTCCACGCGAGAGCGGGAAATCATCCGTCTGGTTGTCACCGGCATGAGCAACAAGCAGATCGCCGCCCGCCTTTTCTTGAGTGAAGGCACGGTGAAGAGCCACCTCCACCATATCTACCGCAAGCTCAACGTGCACACGCGCCTGCAATTGGCGGCGTACGCGCAGGACAATGATCCGGTCTGAGGTCTCGGTCGGCGTATTCGTTCCACTGACACAGTCGTCCCATCGCTTGACGATAATCGGCAGGGTCAAGCCGCCTGACAAGCTCGGGAGCGAACTCGAAAGAGGTTCATTCGCGGACGGAGTCGAGATCGGATCTGCATTCAGTGGCAGCGCGACGCCTGGTTGAACAAATACGGCAGCGCGCTTCAATTGTGCCCTTCGATATACGGGAATCCACCTTCCGATAGATCGAGTTTCGAGTTCGACACAACTAGGCTGCTTCTACCGGAAGGGCACGCTACGCAAGCGCTCGCGAACACATTCCGTTCGCCAATGACTCGCAGCACCCCCGGCGCAGCTCGTGGGGCAGCGACGAAGCCGAATTAACGACAGCAGGCCCCATGCAAACTGGCGTAATTGAAATTCAGTAGGAGTCGAACATGAAAAGCACGAGCGCTTATCTAATTATTGGCCTTTTTGCGACTGGCGCCTCTTTGATCCCGGTAGGCGAAGCGGTTGCTCAGAGCGGGCACTTTCTCGAGAAAGCGACGAACTGCACGGATATCGGAACGCAGCTCGCATGCACGGTCAAGGTGGCGGGTCTGGGCGGCACGACCTTCGAGATCGAGATCGAGGGACAGGGCGTCGCAACCGTCGAATGCACGAACCCGGGCGGCAACATCGCGCCCGGCCAAACCTTCGAGTTCAACGCCCTCGGGTCCAGTGGCCCCCTTGAAACGCCGAGGAATGGCCAGTCCCGGTTGACCGTGATGACCGCCCATCCTGCTGCGCCGGCCGATTCATGCCCCAACTCGCAATGGACCGCTGAAGTCGTCGACGTCGAGTTCACCACGGCCACACTCACGCTGAAGGAAGACAACGTGGTGGTTGACACGCAAACGGTGGACGTCGAGTAGCTACCGATGGGTGCAAAGCCGCGGACAAGTTGCCGCGGCGCGCCCTCTTTCTGCGCGTCGGATTCGCTGTCGCATTCCGCCCCGGAGGCAGGGCGCGTCACCCGCATCGGTGCGGATGCCCATGCGGATTTCACTACCCCTGATCACTGCCCCTGCGCCGCGTCGTCGGCCTTGACGAGCGGAAGGCCCAGGGCTTCCCAGGCGGTGAGGCCCCCGAGCATGTTCTGCACGCGGGTGAAGCCGTTCCGCTTCAGGATGCTGACTGCGACGCCGGAACGGTGCCCGACGCTCCAGTGGACGACGAGCTCCGCATCCCGGGGCAGGTCGGGTAGCCTGTCCTCGAGGTAGCCGACATAACAGTGGAGGGCGTCCGGGATGTGCTTCTCGTTCCATTCATATTCGTCGCGCACGTCGAGCACACGAACTTCGCCGCGCTCGATTCGCTCCGCGGCGTCGGCGGCGCTGATCGTCGCGATCCGCTCGATCGGCAGCCCCTGCTCGCGCCAGCTTTCGACCCCGCCCGTCAGCACGCCTTCGACCCCGTCGATGCCGATCCTCGCGAACGACAGGACCGCCGGCTCGACGTCGGCGGAGTCGTCGACGACCAGGAAGACGCGGCTGTTCTCGTCGGCGATCCAGCCGCCGATGGCGGGAATTCCGGACAGCCACAGGTTGTAGGACAACGGGATGTGCGCGGCGGCGAACGCGTCGGGCGTGCGGGTGTCGATGACGATGCCGTCCCCCATCCGCTCCCGGAGCGCCTTCGGCTGCAGCACCCGGACGCGGACGACCCCCTGGAAAGGCCTTCCCGGCAGCAGATTGACCTTTTCCATGTGCCGGAAATACGGCGGCCGCGCCATTTCCTCGTCGAGCTTGTGCTTCACGAAATCCTCGCGACTCAGTGTGAACACCGGGTTCGTCGCCATTTCGATGCCGAGGGTCGAATCGTCGCGCGACGAGATGTTGCCGCCGCATGGCGAACCCGCACCGTGTGCCGGAAACAGCAACGTCTGCTCGCCGAGCGGCGCGAGCTTGCGGTGAACCGAGTCGTACAGGATGCCGGCGTTCTCGCCGGTGCGCAGCGGGTCGGGCAGATCAGTGCGCCCGGTGTCGCCGACAAACAGCGAATCGCCGGTGAACACCCCCCAGCACCGCTCGCCCGCATCCTTCACATGGACCGCGTAGGACACACTCTCGGGCGTGTGGCCCGGCGTCTCCAGGGCGACGATTCTGGTCGTCCCGACTTCGAGGCTCTCACCGTCACCGAGCCTCACGTCGATGTCGCCGAACAGCTCGTGCCGGCCGCCGACGATCTTTCCGCCGCTGAGCTCCGCGAGTGCGCGCGAACCGAATTCGAAATCCTCCTGGCGGTGCGTCTCGAGGATGTACGCGATCGTCAGGTCATTCTCGCGCGCGAGCTGAAAGTATTCGTCGATGTCGCGGCGCGGGTCGACCACCAGCGCGAGACCATCGCCGCAGCCGAGCAGATAGGAATTGTGCCCAAGGCCGGGCGTCTTGAGGCGCTGGAAAAACATCGTTCTCCCCTCTCCGGAAAAATTCGCGAAAAGGGCAGCAATTACGGTTCCCACGAAGCGCACATCTGCACTGTCCCTCGGAGTCCGCGCCTGGCGGCCCGTCAGGTTGCCGATGATCGAGGGGCAAAATGTTGAGGGGCAGCGAAGCTTGCCGCGCCCGAATCGTATCCAGGCCGGCCTCTGCGAGTACCGAGAACGAGCGCGCGGGGTGGTCACAGAAGCGGCAACACGCATCGCATAAAAGAAAAAAAGCCCTGAAAATCAGGGCTTTAATGGTACTACTGGCGGAGAGGGTGGGATTCGAACCCACGGTAGGCTCGCACCTACGCCTGATTTCGAGTCAGGTACATTCGACCACTCTGCCACCTCTCCGCGTCCCGCAATCGTCTCGCGAGAGGGCGCATTATACGTACACGATCGTTATCCAACAAGAAATAACTTCGCATGCCGAGCGACATTTCAAGGCCTGCACTGAAAGCGGCCCCGGGCTCCCCGCGCCGCTGCGCCACTTCGCTGCCCTGAGTGTCGTTTGCTCCGCGACACGTGCTCGCGCAAAATCCGGAATCGCCTCCGGGGAGTGCCTCCTTGCCTGTCTTTCTGTTCTTCATCGCGCTGTTCGGGCTGTCGGGATGCGCGCCCGACACCACCCCGCGACGGGTCGGAGACTATCGGACGGTCGGCGAATTGCGCGTCGCGACTCGGCTGGATGCGATTTCGTACCGTCAGGAGGCGCCGGGCGAAGCGTCGGGGTTCGAGCACGATCTGCTGCAGAAACTGGGGCAACGCCTCGACGTGACGGTGCGTTTCGTCGTGTATCCCGATGTGCCGCGTGCGCTCGACGCGGTCCTCAACGGCGAGGTCCATCTCGCCGCAGCCGGAATCGCCCGCAACGAACGCTTTCCGTTGCGATGGTCGGCGCCGCTGCGCGACGTGGACTATGTACTGGTCGGGCGTTCGGACGGCAGGGAGATCGACAGGGAGGACGATCTCGCCGGGCGAACGATCAGCATGCGGCGGGGCTCCGCGCCCGTCGAGGCAGTCGAGCGAATCAGCAGGCGCGTTGCCGGCCTCACCCTGCACTTTCCGACCGGGCTCGGCGATCAGGAGCTGCTCGAAGAGTTGGGGCAAGGCGAACTGGATTTGGTCGCCACCGACCGCGTCCATTTCGCCCTGGCAGCACAAACCGACCCGAGGGTCGTGATCGCATACGACCTGCCGGTGCGCTCCGAGATCGCGTGGGCGCTGCCGATCGACGCAGCGAGCCTGGCCGCCGAGGTCGACGTCTTTCTCGAGGAGGCCCGGAAAAGCGCGCTGCTCGCGCGAACCGCCGATCGCTACTTCGGCCACATCCGCCGTCTCGATGACCGGGCCGTGGCAGTTTTTCTGGGCCACTTGCGTACCCGCCTGCCCGCCTATCGCCCGCATTTCCACGAAGCGCAGACACGCACCGGCGTCGACTGGCGCTTTCTCGCCGCGCTCGCCTACCAGGAATCGCGATGGGATCCGCTCGCGACGTCGCGAACCGGGGTGCGGGGAATGATGATGCTGACTTCCGAGACCGCCGACCGGCTCGGCGTCGGCGACCGTCTCGACGCGCGCGACAGCATTCTCGGCGGGGCGCGCTATTTTTCGATGCTCAGGGACCAGCTGCCCGGCGGGATTGCCGAACCCGACCGCTCGTGGATCGCCGTGGCAGCGTACAACCTCGGCATGGGCCACATGAACGGCGCGCGGGCGATCGCGCGCGGCATGGGCCGGGACGACACGACGTGGTGGGACCTGAAAGCCGTCCTTCCGCTGCTGTCGCGACCCGAATATGCGGCGCGGCTCAAGTCCGGTCCGGCGCGCGGCGGCGAGGCGGTGATCATGACCGAGAACATCCGCAACTTCCACGGCATTCTCGCGCGCCTCGAACCGCCTTACACCCCGCCGCTCCAGCCGCCCGGCCTGAAGCTCGGGCGTGCCGGCCCCTGAAGCGTCAGCCGCGGGGTTCGAGCAACTCGGTCCCGCCCATCCACGGCACCAGCGCTTTCGGCACGACGACCGAGCCATCGGCCTGCTGGTAGTTCTCGAGCACGGCGACGAGCGTCCTGCCGACTGCCAAGCCCGAACCGTTCAGCGTATGCACCAGCTCGTTCTTGCCCTGCGCGTTGCGGAACCGGGCCTGCATGCGGCGCGCCTGAAACGCCCCGGTGCATGAACACGACGAAATCTCGCGGTAGGTTTTCTGCGCCGGCAGCCACACTTCGAGGTCGTAGGTCTTGGCGGCGGAAAATCCCATGTCACCGGTGCACAGCACGACTTTGCGATAGGGCAGATCGAGCTTGCGCAGGATCGCCTCGGCGTGGCCGGTGAGTTCATCGAGCGCCGCCCACGATGCGTCCGGATGTTCGATCCGCACCAGTTCCACCTTGTCGAACTGGTGCTGGCGGATCATGCCGCGCGTGTCGCGGCCGTAACTGCCCGCTTCGGAACGGAAGCACGGCGTGTGGCCGACGAACTTCAGCGGCAGCACGTCGTGCGCGAGCAGCTCGTTGCGCACGATGTTCGTGATCGGGACTTCCGCGGTCGGGATCAGGTAGAGGCGCCCGTCGTCCTTCATGACGGAGAACAGATCGGCCTCGAACTTCGGCAGCTGGCCGGTACCGAACATGCTGTCCGGATTGACGAGATACGGGACGTGGACCTCGGTGTAACCGTGTTCGCGGGTATGCACGTCGAGCATGAACTGGGCGAGCGCACGATGCAGGCGTGCGAGGCCCCGCGCATCAGGGCGAAACGCGAACCCGAGATTTTCGCCGCGGTTTCGAAATCGAGTCCGCCGAGCCCGCTGCCGACGTCGACGTGATCGCTGACCTCGAAGCCGAATTCCCGCGGCGTGCCCCAGCGGGCGACTTCGACATTCGCGGACTCGTCGCGGCCGACGGGGACGCTGTCGTGCGGGAGGTTCGGCAGCCCGGCGACGAACGCACTGATCCGCTCGAGAAGCGCCGCCAGCGCCTGTTCGTTGGCCTTCAGCTCGTCGCCGATGCCACCGACTTCGGCCATCACTGCCGAAGCATCCTCTCCCCTGCCTTTCAGCACGCCGATCTGCTTCGACAGGCTGTTGCGGCGTGCCTGCAGGTCCTGGGTGCGGGTCTGAAGGCTCTTGCGCTCGTTCTCCATCGACTGGAACGCCGCGACGTCGAAATTCGCCCCCCGCGTGGCAAGCGCTGCCGCAACGGCGTCGATCTGGGTGCGTAGAAGTTGGATATCAAGCATGACAATTCCGGAATTCGAGTGGATTCAAGGGGAAAGCGGGGTTTCTGACGAGATCTCTTCGCGCACCGCGGCGCTTAATTCCGGGCCTTTCGCCGGCCTCGCGAAGAGCTTGCGGCGATGCACAAATCCATTAATGTAATCAATCGTTTATATTCTCCGCGATGGACAAACTTTCCTTGCATTCGGCGCCCTGTATCTTAAGCTTAGTAAGCCAACACCGCGGAAGACGGTGTCTGCAAACTAGAGGAGAAGAGGCCGATGTTGTCGATTAGAGACTGCCTTGATTATTGCGATTTGACCGATGACGAAGTCGCGCTCGTAGCAGAACACGAGTGCATTCCCGAAGGAGCCGCAGCGCAAGTCGTGTGCGGCATGGTGCAGACCCCGGAAGGGGTGCTGATGTTGACGACCTACATGCAAGACCTTATCGAGCGAGCCACCGAACGTGGCGATCTCGAAAGGGCCGAGCGGGCCAGGAATGTACGCGCCCGCTTCATGGCCGACCACCCTCTCCCGCACTGAAAGCTGTTCCTCCGCATCAATCGGCTGTCAATTCGCGTCCTTCGGGACGCGCATAGCCGCCTGCTCGTCGAGTTCGCGCAGATGTTCGAGCTTTGCTGCAATTTGCGCTTCCATTCCGTGCTGTGTCGGACGATACCACCCGGGCGCTTTCATGCCGTCGGGCAGGTAGCTTTCGCCTGCGGCGTAGGCTTCGGGTTCGTCATGCGCATAGCGATAAGCCTTGCCGTGGCCCAGTTCCTTCATCAGGCGCGTCGGCGCGTTGCGCAGATGCAGCGGCACCGGGCGCGAGACGTCCTGCGCGATGTGTTTGCGCGCAGCATTATAGGCTTTGTAGACCGCGTTGGATTTCGCCGCGCAAGCAAGGAAAACCGTCGCTTCGGCAAGCGCCAGCTCGCCTTCCGGGGAACCGAGCCGTTCGTAGGTCGCACAGGCGTTCAACGCGATTTCGAGCGCGCGCGGATCGGCGAGGCCGATGTCCTCGGTCGCCATGCGGATCAGGCGTCGTCCGAGATAGAGGGCGTCCGCTCCGCCGTCGAGCATCCGGCACAGCCAGTAAAGGGCGGCATCGGGATTCGAACCGCGCACCGATTTGTGCAGTGCCGATATCTGGTCGTAGAACGCTTCGCCTCCCTTGTCGAAACGGCGCAGGCGCGTCGATAGCGCGTCGTCGACAAACTCGGGGGTGACCGCGACGGTGCCTGCGGTTTCCGCAGCGACCTGGACCTGCTCGATGAGGTTCATCAGGCGGCGGGCGTCGCCGTCGGCAAACCCGATCATGCGTTCGCGCGCGGCCGGCGCAAATTCGAGCTGCGGACACCCGAGCAGACGGGCACGTTCGAACAGTTCCCCCAGCGCTTCCTCGTCGAGGGGTTCGAGCACGTACACCGCCGCGCGCGACAGCAGCGCCGAATTGACTTCGAACGACGGATTCTCGGTCGTCGCGCCGATCAGCGTCACGAGGCCCTGCTCGACGTAAGGCAGAAACGCGTCCTGCTGCGCCTTGTTGAAGCGATGCACCTCATCGACGAACAGGATCGTGTGGCGTCCGCGCGCTTTTTCGGCCTGGGCGTGCGCGACCGCTTCGCGAATGTCCTTGACTCCGGAGAACACCGCGGACAGTGCGATGAACTCCGCATCGAAAGCCTGCGCCATCAGGCGTGCGAGCGTCGTCTTGCCGACTCCTGGCGGCCCCCACAGGATCATCGAATGCAGCTTGCCGGATTCGAAGGCGAGCCGCAGCGGCTTGCCGCGACCGAGCAGATGATGCTGGCCGGCGACCTCGTCGAGCGTCGTCGGGCGCATCCGCTCGGCGAGCGGTACGCGCGGCGGCTCGACGTCGTCGAAAAGGTCGTCCACCGGGTCCGCCGTGCGCGTCGCGCGTCAGTCGCCGATGACGTCGGCGCCTGCCGGCGGGACGAAACGGAACAGCGACGGGTCGGGCCGCGCGTTCGGCTCGAGCGACGTGAACACGATCATCGTCGTCTGGCCAAAGTTGTCGTGCAACTCCATACGCTTCAACAGCCCTCCGGCGAGGCCCAGCCGGATCGACTGGAAACTGCTTTCCGGGTGCTTCGGCGTCGCCAGCACCCAGTCGAGCCCTTCGCCCGAGCCCGCTTCAGCGAGGTTGAAATCGCGGTCCAGCGTGCCGCTGCCGGCGAGGATCGCGGCCGGCGTGCTCCCCAGGGCGTCGCCGAGGCGCTTCACGGTGACCTGGTTCAGATCGCGGTCCCACGACCACAGTTTCTCGCCGTCGCTGACGAGCAGCTGCGGATACGGCTTGTCGTAGCTCCAGCGGAATTTTCCGGGTCGCAGGAACACGAAACTGCCGCTCGCCTGCTGCGCGCGGCGTCCCGAAGCGGACGACACGGTCTGTTCGAATTCACCCTGCGCGCTGCGCGCAGTGTCGACGAACTCGCGCAACTGCTCGACGCCGCTCGCCGCGGCCGGCGCTGCCGATGACGCCCACGCGGCTGCTGCGCACAGCAGCACGCGCGCCATGAACGCTGCCCGGCCCCTGCTCCAATGACTCACTCGGTCTCCTTCACGGGCGCGATCACTTCGCGGTTGCCGTTGCTGCCCATCGCCGACACCAGCCCGGAACGTTCCATCTGTTCGATCAGCCGCGCCGCGCGGTTGTAGCCGATGCGCAAATGGCGCTGCACAAGCGAAATCGACGGCCGCCGCGTCTTGACAACGATCTCCACCGCCTGGTCATAGAGCGGATCGGCCTCGCCGTCGCCGCTGTCTGCGCCGCCGAGCGCACCGTCAGCCTCTTCCTCGGCGGCCGACAGGATCCCTTCGACATAATCCGGCGGACCGCTGCGCTTGAGATGGTCCACGACCTTGTGCACCTCGTCGTCGGCGACGAACGCGCCGTGCACGCGCACCGGCAAGCCGGTGCCGGGCGCCAGATAAAGCATGTCGCCCATGCCGAGCAAGGCTTCCGCGCCCATCTGGTCGAGGATCGTGCGCGAGTCGATCTTGCTCGACACCTGGAACGCGATGCGCGTCGGCACGTTGGCCTTGATCAGGCCGGTGATGACGTCGACCGACGGGCGCTGCGTCGCGAGGATCAGGTGGATGCCGGCCGCACGCGCCTTCTGCGCGAGCCGCGCGATCAGCTCCTCGACCTTCTTGCCGACGACCATCATCATGTCGGCGAGCTCGTCGACGACGACGACGATGTGCGGCAGCGTTTCGAGCGGCTCGGGGTTGTCGGGATTGATCGCGAACGGGTTCGTCAGCGGCTTGTCCGTTTCCGCCGCCTGGGTGACCGCCTTGTTGAAGCCGGCAAGGTTGCGCACGCCGACCGCCGCCATCAGCTTGTAGCGCTTGTCCATCTCGACGACGCACCAGTTGAGCGCGTTCGCCGCGTGCTTCATGTCGGTCACGACCGGCGCGAGCAGGTGCGGGATGCCTTCGTAGATCGACAGTTCCAGCATCTTTGGGTCGACCATGATCAGCCGCACTTTCTCCGGCTCAGCCTTGTACAGCAGCGACAGGATCATCGCGTTGATGCCGACCGATTTGCCCGAGCCGGTCGTGCCGGCGACGAGCAGGTGCGGCATCTTCGCCAGATCGGCGACGACCGGCTGCCCGCCGATGTCCTTGCCGAGCGCGACCGTCAGCGACGAATGCATGTCCTGATACGCTTTCGAACCGAGGATCTCGGACAGGCGCACCATCTGCCGTTTCGGGTTCGGCAGTTCGAGCGCCATGCACGATTTGCCGGGCACCGTCTCGACGACGCGAATCGACACCAGCGACAGCGCACGCGAAAGATCTTTCGCGAGATTCACGACCTGGCTGCCCTTGACGCCGGTCGCCGGCTCGATTTCGTAGCGTGTCACGACCGGGCCGGGGTACGCCGCCAGCACTTTCACCTCGACGCCGAAGTCCGCGAGCTTCGTTTCGATCAGGCGCGATGTCGACTCCAGCAGTTCGGCCGACGGCGGCTCGAGGTCGACCGACGGCCGATCGAGCAGCGCGAGCGGCGGCATCGAGCCGGCCGGCAGATCGACGAAGAGCGGCTGCTGCCGGCCTTTGTCGACGCGCTCGGGCTTCGGCGCGTCGACCATCGCCGGCTCGATCCGCACCGGCTCGATGCGCACCGGCTCGATGCGCACCGACTGGGACGGCGCCGCTTCGGCTTTGCGCCGCTTCGGCTCGATGACCGGGCTGCTCCGCTGGACGACGACGGCTTGCGCCGCGCGTCGCTCGGTTCGACCGCGCCATGCCTGCCGCAACGTGCTCCAGGCGCGCTCGACCGAAGTGCCGATCCGCTCGACGAGCGACAGCCACGAAATGCCCGAAAAAAGACTCAACCCGGACGCGAACAGCGCCAGCAACAGCAGCGTGCCGCCGGTAAAGCCGAGATAACGCTGCACCGCGGCGCCCAGTTCCATGCCGACGAGGCCGCCGGGAGCGAGCGGAATGCTCGCGCCATGCGAATGGAAGCGCAGCGATTCGAGCGCGCTGCTGGCAGCCAGCACGACGAAGAAACCTACCAGAACGATGAAGAACGAGCGCCTGTCGAGGCGCAGGTCATGCTTGAGCCGGCGAAAGCCCCACACCAGCCCGTAGCCGAGAAAAACTACCCACCACCACGCCGACACGCCAAACAGGTAATACAGCAGATCCGCGAGCCACGCGCCGAAGCGCCCGCCGGGGTTGGCGATGCGCGACACTTCGGCAGCGTGCGACCAGCCCGGATCGGCCTTGCTGTAGCCGAGCAGCACGAGGCCGACGTACAGCGACATCACGCCGAGAATCAGCCAGCGGGCTTCCTGCAGCAGCAGCGAGATTTTTTCCGGCAAAGGCTGGGAGCGTGAGGACAGGCGGGACGACATGAGGGAAAACTTGAGGCCGGAGGGAAACGACGGTGCGAAATTATATGCGATCCGTCAACACGGCCGTTGCCGCTGTTGCGAAGGGAAACAGACCTGCCCGATTCAGACGCTCTGCAGGCGATCGCGCAGCACGATGCCGGCGCCGGTTTCCTCGATGAGCCCCTGCGCCGCGAGATCCTTCATGACCCGGCTGACCATCTCGCGCGACGCCCCGATCATTTTCGCGATGTCCTGCTTCGTGATCTTGCGCACCACCACCGCGTCCCCGTTCACTTCCTCGGACATTTCAAGCAGCAGGCGCGCGACGCGACCGTAGACGTCCATCAGCGCCAGGCTCTCGATCTTGCGGTCGGCATTGCGCAGGCGCTCGGCGAGGTTCGCCATGATGCGCCACGCCACTTCGAAGTTGCCCTGCATGATCGTGCGAAAATCGTTTTTCGCGATCATCACGAGGTCGGAAGGCATCACCGCGACGACAGTCGCCGAACGCGGCTGCTCGCCGAACATGCCCATCTCGCCGAACAGTTCGCCCTGCCCCAGAATCGTCAGGATTACCTCGCGGCCGTCCTCGTCGCTGACGACGACCTTGAGGCTCCCGGTCAGGACCAGGTAGACAAAATCGCAGCGCTCGCCGGCATGCACCACGCTCTGCCCGCGGGGGATACGGCGCATCATCGCGGAGCGCGAAACCATCGCCAGGGTGTCGTCGGACAAGCCTTGAAACAGCGGAAAAGTTTTGAGGGCGGTGGTGGAAACCGCAGTGGGCTGGGTCATGGCGACTCCGAAAGGTGCTCGAACGTGCGTACCAGAAAACGCGAAAACCGGCGACGCACAATATCATCAATTATACCGAAAAACCGTGAGTGACTTTCCCGCCCGAAGCGCGCCATCACGCGCATTGCGCAATGCGCCTGCGCTGACAGAATCCGCTTTTGCGATCGTTCCAGACTATGGCCATCATTCAATCGGCGGAACAAACCGCTCGGCTATAATCCCGCTGTCGCCAACCAGAAAGAAGATCACGCTATGACAACCAAGCACGCCCGCCTGCTCATCCTCGGCTCCGGCCCGGCCGGTTACACGGCCGCAGTGTACGCCGCCCGCGCCAACCTCGATCCGGTCCTGATCACCGGACTGGCGCAGGGCGGGCAGCTGATGACCACGACCGATGTCGACAACTGGCCTGCGGACGCCGAAGGCGTGATGGGGCCGGACCTCATGGCCCGCTTTCAAAAGCACGCCGAACGCTTCAACACCGAGATGATCTTCGACCACATCCACACGGTGAAGCTCGGCGAGAAACCGTTCCGGCTCGTCGGCGACGCCGGGGAATATACCTGTGACGCGCTGATCATCTCGACCGGCGCGACGGCGAAATATCTCGGCCTCCCGTCCGAAGAGAAATTTTCCGGCCGCGGCGTCTCGGCGTGCGCGACCTGCGACGGCTTTTTCTACAAGAACCAGGACGTCGCAGTGATCGGCGGTGGCAACACCGCAGTCGAAGAAGCGCTGTACCTCGCGAACATCGCGAAGAAGGTCACGGTCGTGCATCGCCGCGAAAAATTCCGCGCCGAGAAGATCCTCATCGACAAGATGATGGAGAAAGTGGCCGGCGGAAAAATCGAACTCGCGCTCAACTCGACGCTCGACGAAGTCCTCGGCGACAACAGCGGCGTGACCGGCATGCGCGTCCGGGACGCGAACACTGGTGCGACCCGCGACGTCGCGCTGCAAGGCGTGTTCATCGCGATCGGCCACAAGCCGAACACCGACATTTTCGAAGGCCAGCTGACGATGGAAAACGGCTACATCGTCACCAAGGGCGGCCGCGAAGGCGACGCCACCGCGACCAGCGTGCCGGGCGTGTTCGCCGCGGGCGACGTGCAGGATCACATCTACCGCCAGGCCGTGACGTCCGCAGGCACCGGCTGCATGGCCGCCCTCGACGCGGAGCGCTACCTGGACGCGCTCACCGGCTGAGCACGGCGATGGCCCGGCGGCTTCCCCCTGCTGCACCGAAACCGGGAGGCCGAACCGGTCGGCCGTTGCGTGCCCTCGACGAACTTGCCGCGCTGCGCGGCAAGCTGAAACCGGCCGCGAGCAGCCAAAAGCCTGCGCGACCGGAGCCGACTTCGGCTGCGAAGCCCAATCGCGACGCGACCGCCAACGGAATCGATCGGGGCGCTTCCCCTGATGACGATCCGCGGCTGTTCCGCGACGCCGTGCGCAATGTCGCACCGCTCACCAAAGGGGGCGGACGAGCGGACATCGAGACCCCGAAGCCGCCGCCGCTGCCGCGGCCCCGCTCGGTCGAACCCGATGCGCCCGCTCCCGCCAAGGGCTTGCGCAGCGATCCGCTCGAAGATGCGGCGCTCTTTCGCTCGGCGATCGGCGACGTAACGCCGCTTCGCGACGCCGGACACGCCGAGCTCGGCCGCGCCCGTCCGTCGCCGTATCCGCTGCACATGCGCGACGAGGACCGGCATCGGATCGAGACCGACCCGGCGTCGCTGCTGCTGCCGCCCGATCCGGACGCGCTCGATCCGGCGGAGCTTTTCCGTCATGCGGTGCGCGGCGCCCGGCAGATCGACTCGGGCGAGCGGGTCGAGTTGCAGCCTCCGCCGCCCCCCCCGGAGCCGCTGAAGCACAGCGAAGACGAGCAGGCTGCGTTGCGCGAGTCGCTCGACGCGCCGATGAGCCTCGAAGACCGGCTGGAAATGGGGGACGAGGCGATCTTCCTGCGTCCCGGCCTGCCGCGCCGCGTGCTCATGGACTTGCGCCGCGGGCGCTGGGTGCTGCAGGGAGAAGTGGACCTGCACGGCTACAACCGGGACGACGCGCGCGAAGCGCTGGCACGCTTTCTCGCGGCGAGCCTGCAGCAGGGGCGCCGCTGCGTGCGCGTGATTCACGGCAAGGGGCTCGGGTCGCCGGGCAAGCTGTCGATCCTCAAGCACCTGTCGCGCGGCTGGCTCGCGCAACGCGAGGAAATCCTCGCGTTCTGCCAGGCCGGTCCGAACGAAGGCGGGTCCGGCGCGCTGCTCGTGCTGCTGCGGGCCGGCAATCCGCCGAAGGAGTGAATGCGGCCGAGTGAATGCGGCCAATGAGCGCGGCTCGTAGGCCGGCCGGAAGCAATCAGATCGCGGCTTCGTCCGTTTCGCCGGTGCGGATGCGCACGACCTGTTCGACGGCCGTGACGAAGATCTTGCCGTCGCCGATCTTGCCGGTGCGCGCCGCCTTGATGATCGCTTCGACTGCCTGGTCCACGAGGTCGTCGCCGAGGACGATCTCGACTTTGATCTTCGGCAGGAAATCGACGACGTATTCGGCGCCGCGGTACAGCTCGGTGTGGCCTTTCTGGCGGCCGAAGCCTTTGACTTCGGACACGGTCAGCCCGGCGATGCCGACTTCGGACAGCGCTTCACGGACTTCGTCGAGCTTGAACGGTTTGATGACGGCTTCGATTTTCTTCATGCAATTTCTCCTCGAGGGCTGGCCGACTCGTCGATTCGGATCGGTCCGGCGCGGTCAGTATTCGTCCTGATAGCGCGATGTTATCGGATAACGCCAGTCCCTGCCGAAGCCGCGCCTCGTCACCCGGATGCCGACCGGCGACTGGCGGCGCTTGTATTCGTTGCGCTTGAGCATCCCGACAGTGCGCCGCACGTCGGCTGCGGGGAAGCCGCGCGCGATGATCTCGCGTGGCGACTCGTCGCGCTCCATGTAGGCTTCGATGATCGCGTCGAGCACGTCGTACGGCGGCAGCGAATCCTGGTCGGTCTGGTCCGGTTTCAGTTCGGCCGACGGCGGGCGGGTGATGATGTTCTCGGGCATCACCGGACTGACCGTGTTGCGCCAGCGCGACAGGCGGAACACGAAGGTCTTGTAAAGGTCCTTCAGCACCGCGAAGCCGCCTGCCATGTCGCCGTACAGCGTCGCGTAGCCGGTCGCCATCTCGCTCTTGTTGCCCGTCGTCAGCACGATCGCGCCGGTCTTGTTCGCCAGCGCCATCAGGATCATGCCGCGGATGCGGCTCTGCAGGTTTTCCTCGGTGGTGTCCGCCGGCAGCCCTTCGAACTGCCCGGCGAGCAGGTCGGCGAACGTGTTCATCGCCGGCTCGATCGGGATTTCGTCGTAGCGCACGCCGAGATTCGCGACCAGCGCGCGCGAATCGTCGAGGCTCATCTGCGCCGTATAGGGTGAAGGCATCATCACCGCACGCACCCGCTCCGGCCCGAGCGCGTCGACGGCGATGCACAGCGCCAGCGCCGAGTCGATGCCGCCGGACAGGCCGATGAGCGCGCCCGGAAAACCGTTCTTGCCGAGGTAGTCGCGCACGCCGGTCTTGAGCGCCTCGTAGACTTCCTCTTCGACCGGTCGCGCAGCGACGATTTCGCCCTGCTCCCAGCGTCCGCCGCGAAAATGCAGGACGTCGAGCCGCTCCTCGAACGAAGCCGCCTGATACATGACTTTGCCGTCGGCGTCGAGCGCGAACGATGCACCATCGAACACCAGCTCGTCCTGGCCGCCGACCATGTTGCAATAGACCACCGGCAGGCCGGTGTCGGCGACGCGCCCGCGCAGCACTTCGTAGCGGCGTTCCAGCTTGTTCATGTGGTACGGCGACGCATTCAGGCCGAGCAGCAGTTCCGCGCCTTCGGCACGCACCAGTTCGGCCGGACCCGACTCCCACAGGTCGGCGCAGATATTGACGCCGAGTTTCACGCCGTTCAGTTCGAACACGCACGCGTCGAGGCCGCGGTCGAAATAGCGCTCCTCGTCGAACACTTCGTAGTTCGGCAACAGATGCTTGTGGTAGGTCGCGACAACTTCGCCGTCGCGAATCACCGACGCGGCGTTGTAGCGCCAGTCGCGCCGCTCCTCCGGATGGCCGAGCACCAAGGTGATGCCACGGGTATGCAGAGCGATGCGCGCCACTTCCCGGCTGCACGCGCGGTAGAAATCCGGACGCAGCAGCAGGTCTTCGGGCGGATAACCGGATAGCGCCAGTTCAGGCGTCAGCAACAGGTCGGCGCCGGCCGCGCGGGCCTCGTCGAGGGCACGAATGATCCGGTCGGCGTTGGCCGTGAGGTCGCCGACGGTGAAATTGAGCTGGGCGACAGCGATAGCGAGCGTTTTGTCCATAGGCGCAACTATACCGTTTCAGCCCGCAATCGGCGGAGCCACGCGCCCTGCCGGCATGCGTCGAGGCGCCGTCCGAGCCCCCGTCTGAACTATCATGGCGGACCGACGTTGCCCACCAACAAGCGGACCACATGGCCATTCCGGACACCTTCGCCAAGCAGGCCGACGAGCAAGGCCCGTGGGCCGTTTTTCTCGTTTTCCTGCGCCTCGGCCTGACCTCGTTCGGCGGCCCGGTGGCCCATCTCGGCTACTTTCGTGACGAATTCGTCACGCGCCGACGCTGGCTCGGCGAACGCAGCTACGCGGACCTCGTCGCGCTGTGCCAGTTCCTGCCGGGGCCGGCGAGCAGCCAGGTCGGCATGGCATTGGGCCTGGCTCGCGCAGGATACGCGGGGCTGTTCGCAGCGTGGGCAGGCTTCACGCTGCCGTCGGCGATCGCGCTGATCCTGTTCGCGCAAGGGGTGTCGCGTCACGGCGGCGTCCTCGCGCCGGATGCCCTGCACGGCCTGAAAGTCGTCGCGGTCGCGGTCGTGGCGCAGGCGGTGTGGGGTATGGCGCGCAACCTCTGCACCGACACCCTGCGCGTCACCCTCATGGCGCTCGCGACGTGCGTCGTCCTCATCGATTCGACGGCGTGGACGCAGATCGGCGTAATCGGCGCCGCGGCGATCGCCGGAATCGTCCTGTTCCGACCGGAACCGGCCGTTGCCCACGATCCGCTGCCGATCCTCGTCACGCACCGTGCCGCGATCGGATGCCTGTGCGCATTCGTTGCACTGCTGATCGGCCTGCCCCTCTTCGCGCAGCTCGTGGCGAACCCGGCTGTCGCGCTGATCGACGCCTTCTACCGTGCCGGATCGCTGGTGTTCGGCGGCGGCCATGTCGTCCTGCCATTGCTGCAGACCGAGGTCGTAGCGAGCGGATGGGTCGATCGCGAAACTTTCCTCGCCGGCTACGGCGCCGCACAGGCCGTGCCGGGACCGCTGTTCACGTTCGCGGCGTTCCTGGGCGCAGCGATGAACGAGGCGCCCGGGAGCTGGGCGGGCGCTGCGATCTGCGTGGGCGCGATTTTCGCCCCGTCGTTCCTGCTTGTGGTCGGCGCGCTGCCGTTCTGGGAGCAACTGCGCCGCAGTGCCCGTGCGCGGGCGGCGCTGGCCGGCGTGAACGCCGCGGTCGTCGGCCTGCTGCTGGCCGCGTTGTACCAGCCGGTATGGACGAGCGCGATCGACCAGCCGCGAGACTTCGGGCTCGCTGTCATCGCGTTCGTCGCGCTGGCGTTCTGGAAACTCCCGCCGTGGTTCGTCGTCGTCGGTAGCGGCGTCGCCGGATGGCTGATGAGCATCGCGACCTGAGCGGGCTCGCCCCGGTCAGCCTGCGCCGGGATCGAGATTCTCAGGATACCGGAACGCCGCGCCGCGCTCGCTCGGCCGTTTTTCACCCACAGCGGGCGTGGGGAAAGCTGTGGATAAGACGTGAGCAAGCGCTCCAAGTCCCCTGCGCGCAAGGAAAACACGAGGTTGCGCAATAATCGGGCAGCTGCGCGAACACCGCGGCACGCGACAAACGAATCGCGCCGGCCGCGGTCCCACCGATCGCTTCGACCAATACCGGGCTGCCGACGTGCCGACCTACCGCTTTCGCCATTTCGATGATGTGACCGGCATCGATCCCGCCGCCTGGGATGCGCTGACCGACGGACAGGCCTGCGTGTCGCACGCCTTTCTCGCCACGCTCGAGGCGACCGGCTGCGTCGGGCCGGGCACCGGCTGGCTGCCGCGCCACGCAACGCTGTGGGACGGCCCGCAACTGGTCGCGGCGATGCCGCTGTACGAGAAGCACCATTCGTACGGCGAATACGTCTTCGACTGGGCGTGGGCCGAAGCGTATGCGCGCCATGGCCTCGCCTACTATCCGAAGTGGCTCGCCGCAGTGCCGTTCACGCCAGTGCCCGGGATGCGCCTGCTCGGCCGTGATCCGGCAAGCAGAAAAGCGCTGCTGCAGGCGACGCTGGCGTTGGCCGAGGAAAGCGGCCTGTCGTCACTGCACGTGCTTTTCCCCACCGAAACCGAGGCCGGATGGATGCGGGAAGCCGGCCTGCTGATCCGCCAAGGCGTGCAGTTCCACTGGTTCAATGCGGGTTACCGCGATTTCGACGACTTCCTCGCCAGCCTGAACCATGAAAAGCGCAAGAAAATCCGCCAGGACAGGCGCCGCGCCGCGGCCCACGCGCTGACGTTCCGCTGGCTCGACGGCACGACGGCGAATGCCGCCGACTGGGCGCTCTTCCATCGCTGTTACGCAGCGACGTACGCGCTGCATCGCTCGACGCCGTATCTCGCGGCGCCGTTCTTCACGCAGCTCGCGTCGCGCGCCCCGCACAGCGTGCGGCTGCTGCTCGCCGAACGCCAAGGCGAGCCGGTCGCGAGCGCTTTTTTCCTGTGCGACGGCGAAGCGCTCTACGGCCGCTACTGGGGCGCGACCGAACATCTGCCGTTCCTGCATTTCGAGCTGTGCTACTACCGGGCGATCGACTACTGCATCGTCCATCGCCTGAGCCGCTTCGAGGGCGGCGCACAGGGCGAGCACAAGCTCGCGCGCGGGCTGCAGCCCGTCGTCACGCGCTCCGCGCACTGGATTCGCGAACCGCGCTGGCGCGACGCGGTGGACCGCTTTCTCGCGCAGGAGACCGCGGGCATCGATTTCTATCTCGATGAACTGACCGAGCGCTCGCCGTTTCGCGCCTCGCAAAGGACGGCGCCGGAATGAAAACGGCCCGCGCTCGGCGGGCCGTTATTCGGACCAGACTGCTGCAGTGTATTTATTTTGCGGCGTTCTTCAGGCCGTCGAGGATTTCCTGCTTCGCGTCTTCCACGGTGCCCCAGCCGAGCACCTTGACCCACTTGCCCGGCTCGAGATCCTTGTAATGCTCGAAGAAATGCACCGTCTGCTTCATCAGCAGCTCCGGCAGGTCGTCAGTGGTCTGCACCTTGTCGTAGAGCGGCGTGAGCTTCGACACCGGGACTGCGACGACTTTCGCGTCCTGGCCGCCGTCGTCTTCCATCTTCAGCACGCCGACTGGACGGCAGCGGATCACCACGCCCGGCATCAGCGGAAACGGGGTCACCACCAGCACGTCGACCGGGTCGCCGTCGCCGGCGACGGTGTGCGGCACGTAGCCGTAGTTGATCGGGTAGCGCATCGACGTGCCCATGAAGCGATCGACGAACACCGCGCCGCTGTCCTTGTCCACTTCGAACTTGATCGGCTCGCCCTGCGCCGAAATCTCGATGATGACGTTGATGTCGTTCGGCACGTCCTTGCCGGCCTTCACGAGGTCGAATCCCATAATTCCCTCTCCCATGGAAAATGTGGCGCGGATTATAAGGGGAAACGCGTCGCCCGTCGCTGCCCGCAACGTCTGCCGAAGCGCGCTCCGGGTTTCGCGGCCCACCTTCAACGTGCGGTCTTCAGACCGGACTGGGCGGCGTGCGCCGGGACATTGCATTGTCATGTGACGAACAACACGGCGGTGGCGGCTACGGGATGATAGCATCACGCCCGGCTGGCATCTTCGGCACCATTGCAACAACCGGCATTCAGGATAGATGAGTACCGCGCAGCGCACGGCGAGATGCCATGGCCATGATCCACGAAGAATTTCCCGCGGCACACCATGCTATTCAACTCGGTCAATCAGCACTGCCTGCACAACATCGTCCAGCTCGCCCAAACCCATGCTGTCGAGGCGGCCGAAGACATCTTCGACGAACGCGGCATCAAGCTGTGGGCAAAGGGCAGGCCGGTGTCGGCCGACCTGCAGGAAAAGCTGCTGCGCCGCAAGCTGGCCAAGCCGCTCGAAGCGACGCTCGCCGTCGAAGGAGCGGTCGCCTTCTCCGATGTCGTCGAAGCCTGCCGCGAACAGGTCGAGGACAATCCGCTGTTCGCACGGCTTGCCAGCCGCGACGCGCTGGCGCTTCTCGGCGAACTCAGGACGATACCGCTGCCGCAGCCGCTGCGCCTGCTGCTGACAACCGCCCAGGCCAGCGGCAACCGCAGCTTCGGGCACGCCCTGGCGACGATGCTGGTATGCGCGTGCATCGCGACCCGGCTCAACGCCAGCGAGCACGATGCGCAGACGCTGCTGACGGCCGCGTTGCTGCATGACCTCGGCGAAATGTATATCCATCCCGACTACCTGAGCGGAAGCCGCCAACTGCGGCCGCACGAGTGGAAGCACGTCGCCAGCCACCCCCGCATCGGACAACTGCTGATCCAGGAGCTGACCACGCTCCCGACAGCGATCGGGCGGTGCGTCGCGCACCACCACGAACGGCTCGACGGCAGCGGCTATCCCAATCAGCTCGAGCGCAGCAAGCTTCACCGCCTCGGCAGCTGGCTCGCCGTCGCCGAAACGGCCGGCGCGATCCTCTCCAGTGGCCATCCCGGCGCACCGTCGCGCGCGGCGCTCGCGCTGCGCCTCGTGCCCGAAGAATTCGACCGCGACGCCGTCGCCGCCGTCACCCAGGCGCTGCGCAAGGACGGTGACAGCTTCGGCGACGACGACTGCCAAGGGGCGCCCGACACGCACGCGATCCCTGCCCGGCTCGACTGTGCGATCAGCCGCGCGGAAGACCTGCACGCATCCCTCGACACCCCGTTCGCGCGCCAGATCGTCGCAACGGCCCTGCAGCAACTGCACAATCTCGAAAAATCGCTGCGCGCCACCGGCGCCGCCGAAGCCGCTTCGCTCGGTGAACAACTCGATCGGCAGCTGGTCGCCGAAAGCGGCCAGGTGGCCCGGGAAATCGACTGGCGGATGCGCAACCTCGCACGCAATCTCCATTTGCGGGCCGAGGCCTACGCGGACGGCGCGAACCTCGCGCGGCTGACGCCGCTGATCGAGACGCTCGACGGCGCGTTGCCGGCGGGCGCTGCGTCCGCCGCCTGATCGCGCGATGGGCCGTCGCGGCACCGCGCCGCTTATTCGATCACACCCGGGCCTGTCCCGGGCACGCTAAACTCTTCGCGCAAGCCTCCAGCAGGAATGGACATGGACGAATTCGAAGCTCAGATGCAGGCGTTTCGCAAACAGATCGAACGGGAACTCGAAGAGGACAGCATCAGCTTTCCGACCTCGTTCGACGTGTCGCTGCGCATCAAGCGGCTCGCCGACAACCCCGACTCGACGCTCGACGAGATCACGACGGTGGTCAAGGCGGAACCGGTGCTGAGCGCGAAAGCGGTGCGGATGGCCAACGCCATCGCACTCAACCCTTACGGCAGGCAGACGAGGAATGTTTCCGAAGCGGTCGGGCGCATCGGCCTGTCCGCGCTGCGCTGCCTCGCTTTCGCGGTTGCCGCGGAACAACTCGTGCAGGACCACCGCTCGCGCAACCTTCGCCTGATCGCTTCCGGGCTGTGGATGCATTCGCTGGACGTCGCCGCGTGGGCGTACGCGATCGCCCGGCACTTGAAAGTGGTCAATGCCGATACCGCGATGTTCGGCGGCATGATGACCGACATCGGCCAGTTCTTCCTCGTCGCTCGCGCGGCGGATTATCCGGCGCTCGAGCGCGGCATCGATCGCTTCGCGGAGTTCGCCGCGACGTGGAGCGAGCCGGTCGGGCGCGCAGTGCTGGAGGCGTTCGAACTGCCCGAAGCGATCCTCGACGCTTTCCCCTACGAAGACCCCTACGGCGGTTCATGGCCGCCAACCGACCTAGCCGACGTCCTGTTCGTCGCATCGCTGGCCGCCGAGACGCCGAACCCGTTCGACACGCTGCTGGGCATCCGCCACCGGCCCGCGTTGCTCGACACTTCGACTTCGGGCATCGAGAAGATCAGGCTGACGCAGCTGCTCGATACCGCCCGCGCGCAGCGCCAGCACATCCTCAACGCGGTGTGCGGCTGAGCGGCGACCGGCAGTTTTCGATAGAATCCCGCGGTTTGCTTTCCCGATCGCCCACCCCCATCCTCTCGCGCAACTCATGAAAGAAATCGCTCCTGCCTCGCCCGCTCCGGACAACCTCGACGCGCTTCGGCTCGAGGTCGCCGGGATCATCGTCGAAGCGCTCAACCTCGAGCAGGCGCCGGCCTCGATCCCTCCCGACGACTCGCTGTTCGGCGAAGGCCTCGGGCTCGATTCGATCGACATCCTCGAAGTGGCCCTCGTGGTATCGAAACGCTACGGCTTCCAGCTGCGCGCCGATGACGACGACAACATCAGCATCTTCCGTTCGCTGCGCAGCCTGACCGGATACATCGCCAGCCACCGCACGCAATGAAACTCGACTTCGCGCGCGGCACGCATCGCGTCGCCCTGGTCTGCGTCGTCGTCGCGTGGGCGGTCGCGGCCCATTACACGACCGCGCTGGTCGAGACGTCCGCGTGGGGAGCGCTGCTCGGCATCGCGCCGTTCGCGTTCGTCGCCGCAACATTCGCGTGGCACTCGCCGTGGCGCACTGTGCTGCTCGCGCTGCTGGCGTTCGCGGCGCTCGGGCTCGCGCTGCTGTGGCCGACGCTCGCACGCAACGTCGGTTGGATGTATTTCATCCAGCATGTCGGCACCAACGCCCTGCTCGGCATCGCGTTCGGCCGCACCCTCACCGGCGGGCGCGAGCCGATGTGCACGCGCGTCGCGGCGCTCATCCACGGCGCACCCGGCCCCGTGCTCGCGCGCTACACGCGCGGCGTGACGATCGCCTGGACGCTGTTCTTCGGCCTGATGGCAACGGCGTCGATCGCGCTGTTCGCGTTCGGACCGCTCGACCTGTGGTCCGCTTTCGCGAACCTGCTGACTTTTCCGCTCGTCGCGCTGATGTTCGCCGGCGAATACGCAGTGCGCCTGCGAGTCCTGCCGCCCGAAGCGCGCAGCGGCATCCTCGACGCGGTGCGCGCTTATTGGCAGCCGCCGCCGAGCGCTGCGCTCGCGGGCTCGACCGAAAAACCGCCGGCGCGCGCAGCCCACCGATGAGCGAGCTCGCGCTGCCGCTGCTGGGCCATGCGTGCCTCGGCGCCGCCCTCGCGTGGCGCGACGGCGAACGCATCAGCGTCGCGCGCTTTCTCGGCGACGCGCACCGGCTCGCCGCATTGCTGCCTGCGGGCGGCAACGTGCTCAATATCTGCGCCGACCGCTACCGCTTCACGGTGGGACTCGCGGCCAGCCTGCTCGCCGGCAAAGTCAGCCTGCTGCCGTCGACGCACACCCCGGAGACCGTGCGCCAGCTCGCGGCCTTTGCGCCCGACGCGTTCTGCCTCGCCGATGGCGTGTGCGACATCGACCTGCCGCAGTTCCATTACCCCGAACTCGCCGGCGCCGACCATGCCGGCCCGATGCCCGCCGTCGCCGCCGACCAGCTCGTCGCCTGCGTGTTCACCTCCGGCTCGACGGGCACGCCGGTGCCGCACCGCAAGACCTGGGGCGCGCTGGTGCGCAATGCCGCGGCCGAAGCGCAGCGTCTCGGACTGTCCCCCGCCGCGCCTCATGCGATCGTCGGCACGGTGCCGCCGCAGCACATGTACGGCTTCGAGTCGACGGTGCTGCTCGCGCTGCAGAGCGGCGGCGCGTTCTGGGCCGGGCGGCCGTTCTACCCGGCCGACATCGCGGCCGCGCTCGACGCCGTGCCACGTCCGCGCGTGCTCGTCTCGACGCCGTTTCACCTGCGCACGCTGCTCGCCGCCGAAGTGCCCCTGCCCGTCACCGATCTCGTCGTCTCGGCGACTGCGCCGCTGTCGGGCAACCTCGCCGCCGACGCCGAAGCGCGCCTGCGCGGTCCGCTGCTGGAAATCTACGGCTGCACCGAAACCGGCCAAACCGCGACGCGGCGCACCGCGCTGACCGCGGAATGGCAGCTTTTTCGCGACGTCCGCCTGAGCGTCGAGAACGGCCAGGCGTGGGCATACGGCGGACACGTCGAGCAGCGCACCGCGCTCGGCGACGTCATCGAACCGACCGCCGACGACCGCTTCCTGCTGCACGGGCGGTCGGCGGACCTCGTCAACATCGCCGGCAAACGCAGTTCGCTGAGCTACCTGAATCACCAGTTGAACGCGATTCCGGGCGTGGTGGACGGCAGCTTCGTGATGCCGGACGACGAGCAGATCGACGGCGCGACGCGCTTGTGGGCAGTCGTCGTCGCGCCGGGTCTCGACCGGGCGGCGCTGCTGCACGCGTTGCGCGAGCGCATCGACCCGCTGTTCCTGCCACGCCCGCTGCTGTTCGCCGACCGGCTCCCGCGCAACGCGACCGGCAAGCTGCCGCGCGCCGCGCTCGGCGAGCTGTTCCGCCAGTTGCGCAGCGACCCGGCATGAAGTTCGAAACCACGATCGTCGTCACGCCGGACCATCCGGCGTTCGCCGGGCATTTCCCGGGCCAGCCGATCCTGCCCGGCGTCGTGCTGCTCGGCTGGGCCGCCGGCGCGCTCGGCACCGCGCTGGGCCGGCCGGTGCCGCCGTGCCAGATCGCCGCGGCGAAGTTCCTGCAGCCGGTCCGGCCCGGCACCTCGCTGCTGATCCGCCATGTGCGCCAGCCCGGCGACGCGTGGCACTTCGAGATTCTCGCCGGCGACGCGACAGTGGCGTCCGGCACGTTGAAAGTGACCGCGCCGTGACTCGCACTCGAACCGCAGCCGCGCAGCCCGCGAACCTGGAGGGTTCGGCCGACGCCCGAGGGCCCGCCGCCGACACCACCTGGACACGTCGCCCCGAGCGCAGCAACGACGCGATGTTGCGGCTGATGACGTGGATTTCGCTGCGTCTCGGGCGGCGCGCCGGACGGCTCGTGCTGCGACTCATCGCCGGCTATTTCCTGCTGTTCGCTCCCGCCGCACGGCGTGCGTCTCGGGCATACCTCGCGCGCGCGCTCGGACGTGCGCCGCGGCCGGCCGAATTGTTCCGGCATTTCCTGAGCTTCGCGACGACGATCCACGACCGCATCTATCTCCTCAACGAACGCTTCGACCTGTTCGACATCCGCGTGCACGGCGGCGAACTGATCCGCGACATCGTCGCCGATGGCACCGGCGTGTTCCTGGTCGGCGCCCACCTCGGGAGCTTCGAGGTGACCCGGGCGGTCGGGCGCCAGCAGCCGGGAATCCGGGTCGCGATGGTGATGTACGAAGACAACGCGCAGAAAATCAACCGCACGCTCGCTGCGATCAATCCGGCGGCGCAGCAGGACATCATTCCGCTCGGCCGGCTCGATTCGATGCTGCAGGTACGCGAACGGCTCGACGACGGCATGCTCGTCGGCATGCTCGCCGACCGCAGCGTCGGGCCGGACGCGGTCGAGCGCGTCGATTTTCTCGGCGCGCCGGCGAACTTCCCCGCCGGACCGTGGCGCATCGCGGCGATGCTGAAACGTCCGGTGATCCTCATGGTCGGCGTCTACCGCGGCGGCAACCGCTACGACATCCACTTCGAGCGGCTCGCCGATTTCACTGCCGTCACGCGCGAAACCCGCGGCACCGCGCAGCGCGACGCGATCGTCCGCTACGCCGCGCGGCTCGAACATTACGCGCGGCAAGCGCCATTCAACTGGTTCAACTTCTTCGACTTCTGGCAACCGGCGCGCAGCCCGGACGCCGACTGACATCCGGGAGCCGCTGGTGCGACGAGCCGGACTGATCCCGCTGCTGTGTGCTGTCGCGCTCGCGATCACCGCGCCGCTACGTGCAGCGGGCGCCGACGCGTGGACGATCGAACAGCTGATGCACACGCTCGGCACACAGCGCTCCGGACGGGCGCACTTCGTCGAACGCAAGTACCTCGCGATCCTGGACGCCCCGGTCGAGTCGTCCGGCGAGCTGCGCTTTCGCGCCCCCGACCGGCTGGAGAAGATCACTCTCGAGCCGCGCGCGGAATCGCTGGTGCTCGAAGGGAACACCGTGACCGTGATGCGCGGCGAGCGCCGCCACGTCGTGCAGCTGTCCGATTACCGCGAGATTGCCGCGTTCATCGACAGCATCCGCGCGACCCTCGCCGGCGACCGGGCCGCGCTCGAGCGGACGTATGCTGCAAGCCTCGCGGGCACGTCCCGAGCCTGGACGCTGACGCTGCTGCCACGCGCCCCGAAAATGGCCGAAGTCGTGCTGCGCATCACGATCAGCGGCAGCGATGCGCAGCTGCGCGGCATCGAGATCCTGCAGGCCGACGGCGACCGCTCGGTGATGGAGATCGTCCCGGAGCGCGCCGCGCGATGACGCAGCGCTTCGTGCCGGCGCTGCTGGTGTGGCTCGCGTTCGTCGGCCTGTCCGTCGCAGTCGTCAGCCAGACGCGCTTCACGAGCGATCTGTCGGCCTTCCTGCCGGCGAGCCCGACCGCTGAACAGCAGGTTCTCGTCGATCAGCTGCGCGACGGCATGGTGTCGCGCCTGCTGCTGATCGGCATCGAGGGCGGCGATGCCACGACGCGCTCGGCGCTGTCACGCGAGCTTGCGCGACGGCTGCGGGCCGACCCGGCATTCGGCGTCGTCGCAAACGGCGAACCGGTGCACCGCGAACGCGACCAGGCGCTGCTGTTCGCCAACCGCTACCTGCTCAGTCCCGCCGTCACGCCGCAGCGCTTCGGCGTCGAAGGCCTGCAGGCCGCGATCGGCGAGTCGATCGACCTGCTCGCATCGCCCCTCGGGATGCTGACGAAGTCGCTGCTGCCGCGCGATCCGACCGGCGAAATGATGCAGCTCCTCGAACGTCTCGACGGCGACGCCCGTCCCGCGCTCGTCGAAGGCACGTGGGCGTCGCGCGACGGGCAGCGCGCGCTGCTGCTCGCGCAGACGCGCGCCGCCGGTTCCGATCTCGACGCCCAGCAGGAAGCGATCGCGAAAGTGCGCGAAGCGTTCACGGCTGTCGCGCAGGAGCAGCAGGCCGGCGACGCGCGCTTGCTGCTGTCCGGCCCCGGGGTCTTCGCCGTCGCCTCGCGCGCGACGATCCAGGACGAAGTGCTGCGGCTGACGCTCGTGTCGATCGCGCTGATCGTCACGCTGCTGCTGTTCATCTACCGCTCCGCGACCGCGCTGCTGCTCGGGCTGCTGCCGGTCATCTCCGGAGCGCTCGCCGGCGTCGTCGCGGTGAGCCTCGGTTTTGGCGTCGTCCACGGCATCACGCTCGGTTTCGGCACGACGCTGATCGGCGAAGCGGTCGACTACGCGATCTACCTTTTCGTCCAGTCCGCATCGGCCAACGAGCATAACGAAGCGCAGCGACGGCCCGGCATCGCGGCATTCTGGCCGACGATCCAACTCGGTGTGCTGACGTCGATCTGCGGCTTCGCGACGCTGCTGTTCTCCGGCTTCCCGGGGCTCGCGCAGCTCGGCCTGTATTCGGTCGCCGGCCTCGTCGCGGCCGTCGCGACGACGCGCTTCGTGCTGCCGCATCTGCTGCCGTCGGGCTTTGCGATTCGCGACGTTCGCCCGCTCGGCGTGCAGCTGCAGCACCTGCTCGTGAACGCGCGCCACCTGCGCTGGGGAGTCGTCGCGCTGGCGCTGGCCGCCGCAGCGGTGATCCACGTCAACCGCGACCGGGTATGGAACCGCGAGCTCGCCGCGCTGAGCCCGGTCCCGGCGGCAGACCAGGCCCTCGACCTCGCGCTGCGCAGCGATCTGGGCGCCCCGGATGTGCGCCATCTCGTCGTCGTCAGCGGCGGCGATGCCGAAAGCGCGCTGCAGGCCGCCGAAGCGGTCGGCGCGCGCCTGCAGCAGCTGGCGAACGAAGGGGCGATCGGCGGGTTCGAGAGTCCGGCGCTGTATCTTCCGTCCCAGGCGACGCAGCTGGCCCGGCGCGCCAGCCTCCCCGAACCGGCCGAACTGGGCCGCCGGCTCGAACTCGCGACGACCGGCCTGCCGCTACCGGCCGCGCGCCTCGCGCCGTTCGTCGCCGATGTCGCCGCCGCACGCGAACGGGCGCCGTTGACGCGCGGCGATCTCGACGGAACGAGCTTCGCCCTCGCCGTCGATTCACTGCTGCTCGCGCAGCGCGACCACTGGATCGCGCTGCTGCCATTGCGCGCCCCCGCCGACGGCCCCTTTGCGCACGCGATCGACCCGCAGCGGGTGCGTACCGCGCTCGAAGGGAACGCAGCGCACCCGCTGTTCATCGATCTCAAAGGCGAATCCGACCGCCTCTATTCCGGTTACCTCAACGAAGCGCTGCTCCTTGCGCTCGCCGGCGTCGCGGCGATCGTCGTGCTGCTCGGGCTCGTGCTGCGCTCGGCCGCGCGCGTGCTGCGTGTGCTCGCGCCGCTCGTCGCAGCGGTGCTGGTCGTCGTCGCGGGCCTCGTGCTCACCGGCGTCACGCTGACGATCCTGCATCTGGTCGGGCTGCTCCTGATCATCGCGGTCGGCTCGAACTACGCGCTCTTCTTTGACGGCAGCGAAAACTGCGGCGGGCCCGCACCGCGCACGCTCGCATCGATGCTGTTCGCGAACCTGACGACGGTCGCCGGTTTCGGCGTGCTGGCATTCTCGTCGGTGCCGGTACTGCAGGCGATCGGCAGCACCGTCGGCCCCGGTGCGATCCTCGCGCTGCTGTTCGCGGCAGTCCTGTCACGCCCCTGATGCCCCGCCGCTACCGCCCGACCCCGCTGATCGGACTGTCCGTCGCGCTGCACGGCGCAGCGGGTGGCGGCCTGCTGCTGCACCCGGACGCCTGGCCGTGGGCAGCCGGCGCGCTCGCCGCGGACCACGCGCTGCTGACCACTGCCGGCCTGCTGCCGCGCTGCCGCCTGCTCGGCCCGACCTGGACGCGCCTGCCGGCTGCAGCCGCCGCGCGCGGCGAAATCGCGCTCACGATCGACGATGGTCCGGATCCGCACGTGACGCCACATGTGCTCGATCTGCTCGACCGCCACGGTGCGCGCGCGAGCTTCTTCGTCATCGGTCGGCGCGTCGAACAACATCCGGCGCTCGCGCGCGAGATCGTCGCCCGCGGCCACGCGCTCGAAAACCACAGCGAACAGCACCTGAAGAGCTTCTCGCTGCACGGGCCGCGCTGGTTCGAGCGTGAGATCGCGACCGCGCAGCAGACGATCAGCGCGTGCTGCGGCGACGTCCCGCGCTTCTTCCGTGCACCGGCCGGGCTGCGCAATCCGTTCCTCGAACCGGTGCTGGCTCGTCTCGACCTGCAGCTCGCGGCGTGGACGCGCCGCGCCTACGACACCCGCATTGGCGACGCGCGAAAAGTCGGCGACCGCCTGCTCGGCGGGCTCGCAGCAGGTGACATCCTGCTGCTGCACGACGGCAACGCCGCGCGCAGCGGGCGCGGCACGCCGGTCATCCTCGACGTGCTGCCTCGCGTTCTCGCCGCCTGCGCGGCCGCCGGACTGCGCCCGGTCACTTTGCGGGCGGCGATCCGGTGAGCGACGCCCTGTTCCGCGCACTGCTCGATGCCGCGAGTGCGGCATACCGCCCGGCCGGCCCGTTCGCGTACCACTTTGCGCGCGGCAAGCTCGGCGGGGACCCGCTGTTCCGCATGCTGCTGCAGCGCGGCATGTTCCCCGCGACAGCCCGCGTCGTCGATCTGGGCTGCGGACAGGGGCTTCTGGCGTCGTGGCTGCTTGCTGCGCGGCGCCTGCACGAGTGCGGGCGATGGACAAGGGAGTGGCCGACACCGCCGAAGTTGCTTGGGCTGCGCGGCATCGACCGCAATCCGCACGATGTCGCACGGGCGCGGCGCGCGTTCGCCGAAGATGCGGCGGTCGTCGAGATCCGCCAAGGCGACATCGCGACGCTCGAGGCGACCGAGTTCGGCCCGGTCGACGTCGTCACGATTCTCGACGTGCTGCACTACCTCGACTTCGCCGCGCAGGAAAACCTGCTGCGCGAAGTCCGCGACGCGCTCCCTGCCGGGGGGCGCCTTTTCGCCCGCGTCGGCGACACCGACGCGGGCCTGCCGCACCGCCTGTCGACCGCGGTCGACTTCGCCGTTGCGTTCGCGCGCGGCCACCGCCTGCCGCGGCTGTACTGCCGATCGTCGCGAAACTGGATCGCGCTCCTCGAAGAACTCGGCTTCTCGGTGCACGGCGAGCCGATGGGCAGCGGCAAATCGTTCGCGAACGTGATGCTCGTCGCGCAGCGGCCGCTTTGAAGCGTTCGCTGCGCTTCAGGCGCGTTGCCGCGATTTGCTAAACTAGCGCTTTTGTCCGACGCCCGAGCCGCCGTGAACCCGCTGCTGATCTCCCGCTACACCGCCACCTCCTGCCTCGGCAGAGGTATCGGGCCGATGCGCGACGCGCTCGCCGCGGGCCGTTCGGGCCTGAAACCCTGCGACCTCGACGGCGTTGCGCTCGACACCTGGATCGGCGAAGTCGCGGGCGCGGACGACGAAGCGCTGCCGCCGCAGCTGCGCAGCTTCGACTGCCGCAACAACCGGCTCGCGCAGATCGGCTTCGAGCAGGACGGGTTCGCCGACGCGGTGCGCAACGCTAAGGCGCGCCACGGCGCCGACCGGATCGGCGTGTTTCTCGGCACGAGCACCGCCGGGATCCTCGAAACCGAGCTTGCCTACCAGCAACGCGATCGGGACAGCGGCGCGCTGCCGGCCAATTTCAACTACGCCGGCTCGCACAATCCGTTTTCAATCGCTGCGTTCGTGCAGGCCGCGTTCGGGCTCGGCGGGCCGGCGAACGTCGTGTCGTCTGCGTGCTCGTCGAGCGCCAAAGTGTTCGCGTCGGCGCGCCGCATGATCGAAGCGGGCCTGATTGACGCGGCGATCGTCGGCGGCGTCGATTCGCTGTGTCTGACGACGCTGTACGGCTTCGCTTCGCTGGAACTCACGTCGAGGCACGCGTGCCGGCCGTTCGACCTCGGGCGCGACGGCATCTCGATCGGCGAAGCGGCCGCGTTCGCGCTGCTCGAACGGGTCAGCGAGCCCCTCGCCGACGATGCGATCCTGCTCCTTGGCGTCGGCGAATCGAGCGACGCCTACCACATGTCCTCGCCGCACCCCGAAGGCCTCGGCGCCCGGCGCGCCATGGAAGCGGCGCTCGCGGCGGCCGGTCTCGCGCCGGGCGACATCGACTACATCAACCTGCACGGCACCGCGACGCCGAGCAACGACAGCGCCGAAAGCAAGGCCGTGCGCGCGCTGTTCGGTGCATCGACCGCCTGCAGTTCGACGAAAGGGGCAACCGGTCATACGCTCGGCGCAGCCGGCGGCGTCGAAGCGGTCATCGCCGCGCTGGCGCTGCGCGACGGTTTTCTCCCCGGCAGCCCCAACACCTGTGATCCGGAGCCGGACATGAATTACCTCCTCGCCAGCCGCTCCGCCCCTGTGCGACGCGTGCTCAGCAACTCGTTCGGGTTCGGCGGCACGAACTGCAGCCTCGTGATCGGCCGCGCGCAATGAGCCGTCCCGGCGATTCCCTGCCCGGCGCGTGGATCGGCGGCATCGGCCTGCTCGGCCCCGGCCTACACGACTGGCCCGGCGGCGCCGCGATCCTGGCCGGCGAGGCATCGTGGGTGCCGACGAAGACCGTGCTCAGCGCGCCGGAACGGCTGCCCGCGGCCGAACGGCGCCGTTCGGTGCGCGTCGTCAAGCTCGCGCTGACCGTCGGCCTCGAAGCCGTCACCGCCGCCGGAGCCGACGCCTCGAGTCTCGCAACGGTGTTCAGTTCGTCCGGCGGCGACGGCCACAATTGCCACCTGATCTGCGAAACGCTCGCGTCCGACGATCGCCAGGTGTCGCCGACCCGTTTCCACAACTCGGTGCATAACGCCGCTGCCGGCTACTGGGGCATCGCAACCGGCGCAATGGCTCCGGCAGCCGTGCTGTGCGCGTTCGACGGCAGCTTCGCCGCAGGGCTCCTCGAAGCGCTGGTGCAGGTCAGCGTCGACCGCGTGCCGAGCCTGCTGATCGCCTACGACGCCGACTACCCGGAACCGCTGCGCGCGGCGCGGCCGGTGCCCGACGCGTTCGGCACGGCGCTGCTGCTGACGCCGCAACCGGGGCCCGCGCACTTCGGCCACATCCGTGCCGGGCTGACGACGGCCGCAGCCGACACCCTCGCCAATCCGGCCCTCGACGCGCTGCGCCGGGCGATTCCCGCTGCCCGCAGCCTGCCGCTGCTCGCCGCGATCGCGCGGGGCGAACCGGGGCCGATCGTCCTCGACTATCTCGACCACGCGCGCGTCGCGGTCGATTTCACCGCATGATTTCGCAACCGACGACGCTGGACCACGCCGCGATCGCCGCGCGCATTCCGCATCACGGCGCGATGTGCCTGCTCGACGCGGTGGACACGTGGGACGCCGGATCGATCTGCTGCCGGGCGACGAGCCACCGCGATCCGGCCAATCCGCTGCGCGACGCAGGCAGCCTGCCGGCGACCGCCGCAATCGAATACGCGGCGCAGGCGATGGCGGTCCATGGCGCGCTGCTCGCGCCACCCGACGGTGCGCCGCGCGCCGGCTACCTCGCGAGCGTGCGCAGCGTCGAGCTCGCCGTGGCGCACCTCGACACCGTTGCCGGCGAACTCGACGTCCGCGCGGAGCGGCTGACCGGCAACGACAGCCAGGTCCTGTACAGGTTCACCGTCTGCGCCGCGGGCACGACGCTGGTTTCCGGGCGCGCCGCGGTGATTCTCGATGCGGGCGCGCCCGGCGCCGGCCTTTCACGGAGCCCCGCTTGAAACGCGCGCTCGTCACCGGCGGCAGCGGCGGCATCGGCGCCGCGATCTGCAGCCGCCTCGCAGCCGACGGCTGCCACGTCTTCGTCCATGCCCATCGCAACCTCGACCAGGCGCGTGCGCTCGTCGACGACATCCGCGCGGGCGGCGGCAGCGCGACGCCGGTCGGCTTCGACGTCACCGATGCCGCGGCGACCTCGGCCGCGCTCGAGGCGCTGCTCGCCGAAGCGCCGATCCAGATCCTCGTGAACAATGCCGGCATCCACGACGACGCGGTGTTCCCGGGGATGCGCGCGCAGCAGTGGCAGCGCGTCATCGACGTGTCGCTGAACGGATTCTTCAACGTCACGCAGCCGCTGACGATGCCGATGATCCGCACCCGCTGGGGGCGCATCATCACGATCTCGTCGGTCGCGGCGATCACCGGCAACCGCGGCCAGACGAACTACGCCGCGGCGAAAGGGGCGCTGCATTCAGCGAGCCGCTCGCTGTCGCAGGAACTCGCGAGCCGCGGCATCACCGTCAATGTCGTCGCGCCGGGGATCATCGACACATTGATGAGCGAAAGCACGTTCGACGCAGCCGCGATCGCCCGGCTGGTGCCGATGAAACGTGCCGGCCGCCCAGCCGAAGTCGCCGACCTCGTCGGCTTCCTCGCGTCAGAGCAGGCCGCATACATCAGCGGCCAGGTGATCTCGATCAACGGCGGAATGATCTAACTCTGACGCTCGGCGCGCTTGCCGCGGCCACGCGCGTAGCGCCGCCCCGCGAGCAGCGGCAGGCGCAGCAGGAAACCGAAGAACAGCCGCGTGTGCATCCACGTCAGCAGCAGGTTGTCGCGCAGATAATTGAAATGCGAGACGCCGCCTTCGGCGGGCGCGAAGTAGCGCACCGGCGCCGGCAGGTTCACCGGCGGCACGCCGGCCCAGCTCATCCGCACGACCGCCTCCGGGTCGAAATCGAACCTCCGCATCCAGCGCTGCCCGTGCATCACGCGCGCGAGCGGCGCAATCGGATAGACGCGGAAGCCGAACAGCGAATCGCCGATTCCCGTCCACAAGGTTTCGAGGTTCGCCCACCAGTTCGACACTCGCCGGCCACGCACGCGCAGCGCCGGCGCGCTGGCGTCGAACACCGGTACGCCAAGGATCATCGCCTCGGGCCGTGCCTGCGAAGCTGCCATGAAGTCCGGAATCAGCTCGGCCGGGTGCTGGCCGTCCGAATCCATCGTCAGCACGTGCGTGAAGCCTTCGCCCGCGGCGAGCTCGATGCCGTGGAGCACCGCGGCGCCCTTGCCGAGGTTTTTCGGCAGCACGATGACGCGCAGGCCCGGGTCGTCGTCCGCCATCGCCCGCAGCGCCTCGGTCGTGCCGTCGGTGCTGCCGTCGACGACGACCCACACCGGCAGCCATTCCCGACGCGCGGCGCGCACGGTGTCGAAGACCTTGCTGCCCGGGTTGTAGCTCGGGATCAGCAGCAGGTGGGTCGAAGCGGAGTCAGCCGCGCTCGGCGCTGGCTGCGGCGTCGTCGTGCCGTCGGGGCGACGTTGCGGATGCCGGAAAGTCGGGAAGCGCTGCATGCTGGAGTTCCGCCGCAAAGTAGTGTTCGAGTTCCCGCATGAATTCCTGCACGTTGCGTGCCGGCTCGAAACGCCGGCCGAGCCGCACGCGGTAGGTGACCGGCATTTCCGGCCGGCGGAACAGCGGCCAGCCCTTGCACAGGTATGGCGACGCGGTTTCGATGAAGATCGTCTGCACCGGCACTTTCGCGCGGCGTGCGATCAGCCCGACACTGCTCATCAACGGGTTCATAGGCAGTCTAGTCGTGCGCGTCCCTTCCGGAAAGACCAGCAGGTGGCTTCCGGCGGCGAGGTCTTCGGTCGCGCGCATGACCATGCGCAGCGGCGAATCGTTGCGGATGTAACGGGCGAGCCGTGCGCCGGCGCCGAGGAAAACGTTGTCCATCAGCCCCGCTTTCATGATGCATGCGACGTCGGGCAGGCGCGAGATCACCATCACGGCGTCGAGCAGGCACGGATGGTTCGGCGCGAGGATCAGCGGCCCCTGGCCGCGCAGCGCATCGAGTTCGCGCAGGTCGAAGCGGCACGCGCCGATCAACGTCAGGAAGCGCAGATAGCCGTGGAAGTTCCAGCTGATCACGCGCCGCCCGAGCCGCCGCCCGAGCGAGCCCGGCAGCAGCGGCTGCAGCGCCATCGCGAATGGTGTCCACAGCAGGCACACCGTGCCGAGATAGGCGAGGCCGAGATGCAGCAGCACGGTTTCGTGCACGACGCGCAGCCAGCTGCGCCGGATTGCGCGCTCACTCATCGGCCAGCACCCGGTGCGAGGATTCGCCGATCAGCCACGTCACCGCAAAGCCCGCGGCGAAGTAATCGCGGCTCGTCACGAGCGGGCTGTCGAGGAATACCGCGCCGGCCAGCGTGTCGTAGCGGACGAAAGCGCCGGCCCAGCCGCCCGCGAACCGCTTCGACAGGGCGGCAAGGAACTGCGTGCCGGCATAGCCGCCTTTGGCATCGTATGCGGGCCGCGCCGCGGTCGCATCGCGCGTATCGACGCCGTAGAAATAACGGTGCTGGCGGCGGTCGCCGAACACCGGACCGGCGACGAGGCCGAGCGTCCAGCCGTCCAGGCCGGCCGGGTCACGCCAGTCGAGGTTGAGCTGCGGCGTGAACTGCCAGCCGGTCGATTCCGGATGGCTTTCGACCGTCACGCCGACGCGCAGCGGCAACCGTACGCGCAGCTTGCGGCGCTCGTCGGCGCTCTGCCACAAGCGCACGTCGAGCGAGGGTCCGATCTCGACTGTCGGCTCGAGATCGTCCATGCCGGCGCGCACATCCACGTCCTCGCTGCTCGCCGGGGGCGAGGCGGCGAGGCTCAGGCTGAGCTCGACGCGCTCGGTATCGAAGAACGTGCCGCGCAGGCCGCGCCGGTCCGCTTTCAGGAATTCGCCGCGGTAGATCACGTACGGCACGGGAAGCACGAACACGCGGTTCTCGTCCGAACCGCGATAGGCGGGAAACTGCAGCACGCCGACTCCCGCGCCGAGCTCCCACAGCGGCTTTTCTTCGTCTGCCGCGACGCAGGCCGCGGCCGGCACGAACATGCAGGCCATGACGACTGCGCGTGCCCGCAGCGGCAGGCGGCGTTGGCGCACGCCGGTCATCCAGCGACAGCCGGCACATGCGCTCCCGAGTGCGGGCAACTTGCCGCCCTCATCGACCCGGCCGGAACCCGACCGAACTCCACACCTGCCATCACGCCTCCCGGATGAGCCTTCATTTCGCTGAACGCGCGGAATTATACCGGCTGCCCGCAGCACAAATCACGGCAGTTCCCGCACCCGCAGGTAACGGGGAAAGCGCGGCAGGCCTTTCGCGGTGAGTTCGCGGTAACGGTAGGTCACGGTCGCGCCGATCGGCGGGGGAGCACGCCGTTGCGCATCCGAGAAGCCGCTGCCGATGCGAAAGCGCCGTCCGTCGGGCGTTTCGACTTCGAGTGCCCCGAGCATGCCCCGGAGCCGGCCCTTGCCAGGCCGATGCGCGACGACGCGCGCTTCGGCGTCGAGCCACGGCGTCAGCTTCAGCAGCACCGCGCTGCGCCCGGCGACCCACCCCGCATCGGCGCGATGCAGCATCAGGCCTTCCCCGCCGGCAGCGACGACACGCTCGAAGCGGCGCTGCAGCGCCGCGCGGTCGGCGACGCGAAACTGCTCGACCGCTTCCAGCCACGGCGGCCCGCCCGCGGTGACCGCCCTGATCCTGGCGATGCGCTCGGTGAAGCTGCCGCGCGCTTCCGGCATCTCGAACACCATGTAGCGCACCTGCCGCCATTCGTCGTCGACGGGTTCCAGCTTGCGCACGACGCCCGACAGCTGCTCGAAGCTGCGCCGGCCGATCCACAGCTCGCCGTCGAGCGCCTCCCGCGGCAAGCCGTCGAGGAACCATTGCGGTGTCGCGATCGGCTGTCCGCTGCGAAAGCGCAACGTCCGCCCGTCCCACAGCGCCCTCACGCCGTCGAGCTTTTCACTGATCCAGTACGCTGCCGGATCGATATCGTCGCGATACACCATCGCGAGCGTCGCAGCGGGCCCGCTTGGCGTATCGGCGGGCGCTGGTAGCGGCGACGCGAGCAGCAGGACGCAAAGAAGCGTGGCCAGGACCTGCGGACGGAAGCTGCTTTCGCGGCACGCTCGGCCGATGCGCGGAAAACGGGAAAGCGACAGCGAGAACGGATTCATCGGGCGCACGCTCCGGGCTTTAATGCCTTTGGCATTGTACGACCTTTCGTGCCTACCGGCATTGCGACCGCCTGGAACACTCCTTGTGCACCTTGCGCGGCCCGGTCCGTTCGCACGGCCTGCGTGACCCCGCGGCGTGAGGCGACGTCGATCGCGCTTCGCCGCTACAATCCCTTCCCCGGATTCTCCGTCACCGCCCCCCGCCCCTGCTCCCGATGCAACCCTCCGCCCTCCTCCTGCTCGGCCCGACCGCCAGCGGCAAGACCGCCTCCGCGCTCGCCCTGGCGCGCGCGCTGCCGATCGAGATCGTCAGTGTCGATTCGGCGCTCGTCTATCGCGACATGGACATCGGCACCGCGAAGCCGAGCGCAGCGGAACGCGCCGCCTGCCCGCACCACCTAATCGACATCGTGTCGCCCGAAGAGCGCTATTCGGCAGCGCACTTTCGTCGCGACGCGCTGCGGCTGATCGGCGAAATCCACGCGCGCGGGCGCATCGCGCTGCTCGCCGGCGGCACGATGCTGTACTTCAAGGCGCTGCGCGACGGGCTGTCGGACCTGCCCGGCGCCGACGCGGACCTGCGCGCCGACATCGACGCCGCCGCGGCGCGCCTCGGCTGGCCGGCCCTGCATGCGCAGCTCGCACAGCTCGACCCGGACGCCGCGGCGCGGCTCGATCCGGCCGACGCGCAGCGCATCCAGCGCGCGCTCGAGATCGTGCGTCTGACCGGACGGCCGCTCGCCGAAAGTTACGCCCGGCGCGAGGCTGCGGCGCTGCCGTTCCGCATGCTGCCGATCGCGCTCGTGCCATCGGATCGCGCGGTGTTGCATGCGCGCATCGAACAGCGCTTCGACCAGATGCTCGCAGCCGGCCTGATCGACGAACTGCGTGCGTTGCGCGCGCGCTACACGCTCGACCCGGCGCTGCCGTCGATGCGCTGCGTCGGCTACCGGCAGGTGTGGGACTATCTCGAGGGCCGGGACGATTACGCCACGATGCGCTTCAAAGGCATCGCCGCGACGCGCCAGCTCGCGAAGCGCCAGCTCACCTGGCAACGCCAGTTCCGCGACAGCTGGCCCGGGCTCGTCGAGATCGACTGCCTGCGCGCGGACCTGACCGACGCCGTCGGCGCAGCTGCCGCGCGCCTGCTCGCCCGCTCACGGGACGCCGCGCACTAGCGCGACGCCGAACAGCCACACGACCGCCAGCGCATACGCCGCGAGGCAGTAGCGCAGGTTCGCGCGCGCGAGCCCGAGCGCCGGCAGCGCGAAGCGCCCCTGCAGCGACAGATGCACGCCGGACATCGGATTGAGCGCGAGGCCGATGCCCCAGCTCATCAGGAACATCAGCGCGAGCAGCAGCGGGTCGGGCGCGAGCGGCGCGAGCCACGCCGACGCGATGACGATCGTCACCAGCGCGTGCACGCCGAGCGCCGACAATGCGATCATCAGCCCGAGCACGACCGCCGCCTGCAGCGGGCCGAAACGCTCGAACGGCAGCCAGCCGGAATCGGTCTGCATCAGCGCCTGCAGACCGGTCGCCAGCACGCCGGCGGCGAGGAACAGCATCAGCTCGCCCGACATCGCCGGCAAGCGACGATGGGCGTGATCGATGATGCGCTCGAGGCCATCGGCCGCGCCGCTGCGGCCCAACACCGCGGCGACGCTGATCGCGAGCGCCGCGCCGCTGATGATCGCGAGCGACGACCACGCGGGCAGCAGGAAATGACCGGCGCTGACGATGCCCGTGAGCACGAGCGGCAGCCACAGCGCCGACAGGCGCATCGGGAAACCGACGAAGTCGGGAGCCTCGCCCGCGGCCGCCGGCGGCAGCGTCCGCCCCGCGACCCACACCAGCACGGCGGCCAGCGGCGCGCCGGCGAGCGCGACGTCGGCGAGGCGCGCCTGGGGCGCATACGTCAGCGCGACTGCCATGGCGCCGAAAAACGGCGACCACAGCGCGGCGAGCATGAACGCGCGCGCGATCGCGGCCGCCTGGCGCGGCGACAGCTGTCCGGACTGCGCAATCCGCTCGGCGACGATGAAAATCACCGACATGTTGATGACGGCGCCGAAAACATGCACGCCGGCCAGCGTCTGCCACAACGCGCGTCGCCCGCGCGGCAAGGGCCGGCGATCGTCGCCCCCCATGCCGACGAGCTGGAGGAAGCTCACCGCGGCGAGCATGCCGAGCAGCGGCGTGTTCTTCGTCAGCACGCCGCTCCACGAAGGGCTGTGGCCGCGCCACAGCGCAAGCGCGAGCGCGACGGCGCCGAGCGCGGAGAGGATGATCGCGAAGCGGTGCTGCTTGTGGTCGAGGCGCGGCCACAGCGCGATTGCCGCGCCCCATGCGGCGAGGCCGGCGGGCCAGGCCGGAAGGCCGGTGCGCGCGCCGTACGCGAGCGACAGCAGCACCAGCGCCACCATCAACCACGCGGCGAGCGCCGAACGCGGCCGCGAAAGGATTTGTTGCGGCGGCGAATGCGGCACTTAGTCGGTCGCCGCGACCGGCTGCTCGGCCTCGATGCGGGTGCGCTCGCGGCGCGCGAGGAGCGTATAGACGGTCGGCACGACGAACAGCGTGAACACCGTGCCGAGCAGCAGGCCGCCGACGATGACCCAGCCGATCTGCTGGCGGCTCTCGGCGCCGGCGCCGGTCGCGAGCGCGAGCGGAATCGAGCCGAGCACCATCGCCCCGGTCGTCATCAGGATCGGGCGCAGCCGCAGCACCGACGCGTCGATGACCGCGTCGCGCAGCGCCGCGCCCTCGTCGCGCAGCTGGTTCGCGAACTCGACGATCAGGATGCCGTGCTTCGTGATCAGCCCGACGAGCGTGACGAGCCCGATCTGGCTGTAGACGTTCAGCGTGCCGCCGGTGAAATACAGCGCCGCGAGCGCGCCGGTCATCGACAGCGGCACCGTCAGCATGATGATGAACGGGTCGCGGAAGCTCTCGAACTGCGCCGCGAGCACGAGGTAGATGAACGCCAGCGCGAGCACGAAGGTCAGCGCGAGGCTCGCCGAGCTGGTCTTGAACTCGCGCGACTGGCCGTCGTAATCGATCGCGTAACCGGCCGGCAGCACGTGCGCCGCCGTCTGTTCCAGAAACGCGAGCGCTTCGCCGAGCGCGAAATCCGGAGCGAGGTTCGCCGAGATCGTCACCGAGCGGCGCTGGCCGAAGTGATTGAGCTCGCGCGGGCTGACCGTCTCGCGCACCTGCACGAGGTTCGCGAGCGGCACCATCTCGCCGCTTTTGCCGCGCACGTAGATTTCGCGGATGTCGCGCGCAATGGCGCGGCTTGCCGCTTCGACCTGCACGATCACGTCGTACTGCTCGGCGTCTTTCTTGTAGCGCGTGACCTGCCGCCCGCCGAGCATCGTCTCGAGCGTGCGGCCGATCACGTCGACGGGAATGCCGAGGTCCGCGGCGCGGTCGCGGTCGACGTCGACGGCGAGTTCCGGCTTCGTCAGCTTCAGGTCGGTGTCCGGCGACACGAAGCCCGGATGGGCGCGGAGCTCGTCGAGCATCCGCTCGGTGTGGCGCGCGAGTTCGTCGTACGACTCCGACGTCGTGATGACGAAGCTGACCGGACGCGAGCGCGAACTCTGTCCGAACGCCGCCGGCAGCACCGGGAACGCGAGCAGCCCCGGCACCGCCGCGAGCTTCGGTCGCAGCTCGCCCGCGATCTCGGCGGCGCTGCGCTCGCGCTCGGCCCAGTCCGTGAAACCGGCGAACGAGATCCCCTGCGACACGGTCGGGTTGCCGGAAATGACGAGGTAGCGGTCGACTTCCGGCGTCTGCGCGAAGATCGCTTCGACCTGTTCCGCATACCGGCCCATGAAGTCGATCGTCGCGCCTTCCGGCCCGGAAAAAATGCCGACGACGCGGCCGCGATCCTCGACCGGCGCGAGTTCGGTCTTCAGCGTGTTGAGCAGCACGAGCGACAAGCCGGCGACGACGACGAACGCGAGCACCACGGCCCAGCGCAGCTGCAGCGCGGCGGTCAGCGCGCGGCGGTAGCCGTTGGTCAGCCAGCCGAGGAAGCGCTCGATCGCGTTGTAGAAGCGGCCGTGCCGCTCTTCGTGGCGCAGCAGCTTCGAGCACATCATCGGCGACAGCGTCAGCGCGACGAAGCCCGACACGATCACCGCGCCGGCGAGCGTCAGCGCGAACTCGGTGAAGAGCTTGCCGGTGCGCCCGGTCATGAACGCGACCGGCGCATAGACCGCGGCCAGCGTGATCGTCATCGCGACGACCGCGAACCCGATCTCGCGCGCGCCGCGAAACGCCGCCTGCACGGGCTCCATGCCTTCCTCGATATGCCGGTAGATGTTCTCGAGCACGACGATCGCGTCATCGACGACGAGGCCGATCGCGAGCACCAGCGCGAGCAGCGTCAGCGTGTTGATCGAGAAGCCGAACACCAGCATCAGCGTGAACGCGCCGACCAGCGACACCGGGATCGTCACCAGCGGCACGAGCATCGCGCGCCAGTTGCGCAGGAAGAAGAAGCAGATCACGGCGACGAGCAGCACCGCCTCCCAGATCGTCCTGAACACCGACGCGATCGAGCGTTCGATGAACACCGTCGTGTCGTTCGCGATGTTCATCGTCATGCCTTCGGGCAGTTCCGCCTCGAGCACCGGCATCATCTCGACGAGGCCGCGCTTGAGGTCGAGCGGGTTCGCGACCGACTGCTTGATCAGGCCGAGCGACACCGCCGGCTTGCCCATGAAACGCACCAGCGTGCGCTCGCTCTCGGCAGCGACTTCGACGCGACCGATGTCGCGGATGCGCACCGGGCGCCCGTCGGCCGTTCCGGGCTCGCGCACGACGATCGCCTCGAACTCCTGCGGCTCGTCGAGATCGGTCTGCGCGACGACGGCGAACTCGCGCTCGCGGCTTTCGATGCGCCCGGCCGGGAGCTCGACGTTCTGGCGCCGGATCGCGTCCTCGACGTCCTGCGGCGTGAGGTCGAACGCCGCGAGCCGGTCGCGGTCGAGCCAGATGCGCATCGAATAGCGGCGCTCGCCGAACACGCGCGCGTCGGCGGCACCGGACAGCGTCTGCAGCCGCGGCTTGACGATGCGGCTGGCGATGTCGCTCAGTTCGAGTGACGAGTGGCGATCCGACGAGAACGCGATCCAGATGATCGGGCTCGCGTCGGCCTCGACTTTCGCGATCACCGGCTCGTCGATGTCGTCGGGCAGCTGGCGGCGCGCGCGCGACACGCGGTCGCGCACGTCGGCGGCGGCGCTGTCGGCATCGCGCTCGATGCGAAAGCGGACCGTGATCTGGCTGCGCTCCTGGCGGCTGATCGACTGGATCACGTCGACGCCTTCGATGCCGGCGAGCGAATCCTCGAGCGGCTTCGTCACCTGCGATTCGACGATCTCGGCGCTGGCGCCGGTGTAGGTCGTATCGACGGTGACGACCGGTTCGTCGATGTTCGGGTATTCGCGCACCGTCAGGCGTGAATACGACATCAGCCCGACGAGCAGCACCAGCAGCGACAGCACCGTCGCGAACACCGGACGCTTGATGCAGATCTCGGACAGGATCATCGGGGGTCTCCGGTCAACCGGCTCCGCCGGCAGCACCTGCCGAAGGCGCCTCGCCAGTCCCGTTCGCGCGCACGACGCGCACCGGTGCCCCGTCGCGCAGCTTGAGCTGGCCTGCCGTCACGACGACGTCGCCGGCCTGCACGCCGCGCACGACTTCGACGCGCGTGCCGCGCCGCACGCCGGTCGACACCTCGACGCGCTGCGCCTTGCCGTCGACGACGCGATAGACGAACTGCACGTTCCCGGGCGCCGACACCAGCGCCTCCTCGGGGAGAATCGCGACGTCGGCGCGCTGCTGCAGGATCAGCCGCACGCGCGCGAACATCCCCGGGCGCAGCCGCCGGCCTTCGTTCGGCAGCGTCGCGCGCATCACGACCGAACGCCCCTGGTCGTCGACGAGCGGGTCGATCGCGGCGACGCGCGCCTCGAAGCGCTCACCGGGTATCGCGTCGGAGGTGATTTCGAGCGTCTGCCCGGGGCGCACGCGCGCGAGATAGTTTTCCGGCAGGCGGAAATCGACTTTCAGCGTCGCGATGTCCTCGAGATTCACGAGGTCGTCGCCTTCCTTGACATAGTCGCCGACGCTGACGTTGCGAATCCCGACGACGCCGGCGAACGGCGCGCGGATGCGCGTGCGCTCGAAGTGCGCCTGCGCGAGCGCCATGTTCGCGCGCGCGACTTCGAGCTGCGAAGCTGCCTCGTCGCGCGCGCTGTGGCTGAGGAACTTGCGCTTGAACAGATCGTCGGTGCGGCCGTAATTCGCCTCGGCGAGCGCGAGGTTCGCCTTCGCCTGCTGCACTTCGGCCTGCTGCACCGCTGCGTCGAGTTCGATCAGCACTTCGCCGCGCCGCACCGGCCCGCCTTCGCGAAAGCGGATCACGGCGATACGTCCGGCGACCTCGGGCCGCAGCACGACCGATTCGTTCGAGCGCAGCGTGCCGACTGCGGTGACGTCGTCGGCGACGGTCTCGGAGGTCACCGTGACGGTCTCGACGCCAACCGGGTCCGCGTTGGCCGCAGTACCGGGTGCGCCGCCATTGCTCCGTTGTGCCGCAGGCACCGCGCCCGCTGGCTGCGGCGTCGCCGGGTTGCGGTTCGCGTAATACGCGTAGCCTGCGAGCGCGGCGAGGCCGACGAGGCTGAGGGCGACGATCAGGCGACGAGGGGCGGGCATGAAAGACGGAAGCTCTGGTGACGCACCGGCCCGCGGCAGGACTGGTGAAAGTTCGGAAAAACCGGGCGCCCCGGATGGCGGCGCGCACATCCGCCCGGCCTCAGCCGACTGTCGTCTGCGCCGCGCCTTCGGCCCGCGACTCGATGCGGCCGAGCCGATAAACGGTTTCGCCCGCGGCTTCGAGGTTTTGCACTGCCGCGTCGGCCTGCTCGGCCGACACGATGACGACCATGCCGACGCCGCAGTTGAACACGCGGTACATCTCCTGCGCGTCGACGTTGCCGGCGTCGCGCAGCCACTGGAACAGCGGCGGCAGCGTCCAGGCGGACGCGTCGAGTCGCGCCGTCAGGTTTTCGCCGAGGATGCGCGGCACGTTCTCGAGCAGTCCGCCGCCGGTGATGTGCGCCATCCCCTTGACGACGCCGGGGACCGCCTGCATCAGGCCGAGCATCGGCTTCACGTACAGGCGCGTCGGCTCGAGGATCACGTCGCGCAGCGCACGGCCGTGGAAGTCGGCATCGAGGTCCGGCTTGGCAAGGTCGATGATCTTGCGGATCAGCGAATAGCCGTTCGAATGCGCGCCGCTCGACGCAAGGCCGAGGACGACGTCGCCGGGGACGATGCGCGAGCCGTCGATGATCTCGGACTTCTCGACTGCGCCGACCGCGAAGCCGGCGAGGTCGTACTCGCCGTCCGGATACATGCCGGGCATCTCGGCGGTCTCGCCGCCGATCAGCGCGCAGCCCGAGAGCTCGCAGCCGCGCGCGATGCCGCCGACGACCGCCGCAGCCGTGTCGACATCGAGCTTGCCGCAAGCGAAGTAGTCGAGAAAGAACAGGGGTTCGGCGCCCTGCACGAGGATGTCGTTGACGCTCATCGCGACGAGGTCCTGGCCGACGGTGTCGTGCTTGTTCAGCTGGAACGCGAGCTTGAGTTTCGTGCCGACGCCGTCAGTACCCGACACCAGCACCGGCTCGCGGTACTTTTTCGACAGCTCGAACAGCGCGCCGAAGCCGCCGATGCCGCCGAGCACTTCGGGGCGCATGGTGCGTTTGGCGAGCGGCTTGATGCGGTCGACGAGCGCGTCGCCGGCATCGATATCGACACCGGCGTCGCGGTAGGAAAGCGAAGGTTTCGGGGAGCTCAAGTGGGTTCCTCTAGCGTACGGAATGCGGGGTTCGGCCGGACCCGGCGAGCGGGAAACTTGAGGCCGCAACGCCAAGTGGCTACATTTACGGGTTTCACGGGTCACTCCGGCACTTGCCGGGCACCTGCGCCAAGCTCGCGATTTTACTCGAAAATGACCCAATCCCGCGCCGACCGTCTGCAATCCGCCGTGTGGGTCGGCGTAGCGCTTGCGCTCGTCGCGCTGCTCTACGCGCTCGGGCCGATCCTCGCGCCGTTCGTCATCGCGGCGGTGTTCGCGTACATCTGCGACCCGGCGGTGAACTGGATGGTCCGGCGCCGCATTCCGCGCCCGCTCGCAGTGCTGCTGGTGATCCTCGGCCTGGGCGCGATATTGCTGCTGCTGCTGCTGATCCTCGCGCCGATGATCTATCGCGAGGCGCTCGCGCTCGTCGGCCGCCTGCCGGACCTGATCGAGCTGCTCAATTCGCGCGTCGCACCGCGACTGATGGAACGCTTCGGCATCGACGTGCAGCTCGATACGGCGTTCGTGCGCACCTGGATCACCGAGAACTGGAGCACTGCGCAGGACCTGGTACCGGTCATCCTCGGTCACCTGCGCGAAGGCGGCAGCGCGCTGGTCGGCCTCGCGGCGCTCGTGCTGCTGATCCCGGTCGTGATGTTCTACCTGCTGCAGGACTGGCCGCACCTGGTCGAGAACGTGCAGGCGATCATCCCGCGCCCGATGCTGCCGCGCACGCTGCGCATCTTCAACGACATCGACTCGGTGCTGTCGCAGTTCCTGCGCGGCCAGCTCTCCGTGATGCTGCTGCTCGCAGTGTTCTACAGCGTCGGCCTGTGGCTCGCCGGACTGAAGTTCGCGCTGCCGGTCGGCGTCATCACCGGCCTGCTCGTTTTCATCCCGTACGTCGGCTTCGGCGGCGGCCTGATCCTCGCGATCCTCACGGCCCTACTGCAGGCCGACGGCTGGTCGCCGCTGATCGGCGTGGCGATCGTGTACGGCCTCGGGCAGGCGATCGAGAGCTTCGTGCTGACGCCCTACCTCGTCGGCGAGCGCATCGGCCTGCATCCGGTCGCGGTGATTTTCGCGCTGATGGCGTTCGGCCAGCTGTTCGGCTTCGTCGGCGTGCTCGTCGCGCTGCCGGCAAGCGCGGCGATCCTCGTCGGCTTGCGCGAACTGCGTGCCGCGTGGGTCGCGAGCCGCCTCTACCAGGGCGACAACGAATCGCGCATCGAGGAGATCGGCAAGTGAAGCAGCTCGTGCTCGACATCCGCCCCGATGCACCGCCGACGCTCGACAACTTCGTCGTCGGCAGCAACGACGAACTGGTCGCTGCGCTCGATGCAATCGGACCGCGCGCCGCTCACCTCTATCTTTGGGGTCCCGCAGGCAGTGGTCGCAGCCATCTGCTGCGGGCGGCGGTGGCCGGAGCGCGCGCAACGGGCCGTCCGGCGCTGTACGTCCCGGCCGCCGAAGCGGGTGACGAGCTGCCGCAAACGGCCGGCGCGCTGCTCGCGGTCGACGACCTCGATGCACTCGACGCCGCCGCGCAGGTCGCGCTGTTCAACGCGTTCAACCGCGCGCGCGGCAACGGCCAGACGCTGCTCCTCGCCGGCGCGACCGCCCCGCTGCAGCTGGCGGTGCGCGAGGACCTGCGCACACGCGTCGGGCAGTGCCTGGTCTATGAAGTCCGCCCGCTCGACGACGAAGCGCGTGCGGCGATCCTGCGCACGCTCGCCGAGCGACGCGGCCTGCCGCTCGCCGACGAAGTGACCGATTTCCTGCTGCGCCACGGCCGCCGCGACTTGCCGAGCCTGCTCGCGGTGCTCGATGCGCTCGACACCGCGTCGCTCGAACGCAAGCGCGCGGTTACCCTGCCGCTGCTGCGCGAGATGATCCAGTCCGGCCTCGACATATGAGCCCGCGCCCGCATCTTCGGGCCGTGCCCGGCTCGCCTGTCGCCCCCGACTTTACCCGGACCTCATTGAAGGAAACCAGCTTGGACCTCGTACTCTTCGACCTCGACAACACGCTGCTCGACGGCGACTCCGACTTCGCGTGGGCGCAGTTTCTCATCGCCAAAGGCGTGCTCGACCGCGAAGTGCAGGAAGCGAAGAACATCGGTTTCTACGAGCAGTACAAGGCCGGCACGCTCGACATCTTCGAGTTCCTCGATTTCCAGCTCGCCCCGCTTGCGCGCCATCCGCGCGCGCAGCTCGACGCGTGGCACCGCGAATTCATGGCGACGGCGGTCGCGCCGATGATCACCGACAAGGCCCGCCGGCTGGTGCGCGAACAGATCGAGCGCGGCGCGCTGGTCGCAGTGGTCACTGCGACGAACAGCTTCGTCACCGGCCCGATCGTGCGCGAATTCGGCATTTCCCATCTCGTCGCGACAGTCCCGGCGCAGGAACACGGCGCCTTCACTGGCAAGCCGCGCGGCACGCCAGCGTTCAAGGCGGGCAAGATCGAGCGCGTCGACAGCTGGCTCGAGTCGCTCGGCCTGTATCCCGGCAGCTTCTCGCGCTCGTGGTTCTACAGCGACTCGCACAACGACTTGCCGCTGATGGCGCGCGTCACCGATCCGGTCGCCGTCGACCCCGACGACACGCTGCGCGCGCATGCGTTCGCCCACGGCTGGCCGGTCATCTCGTTGCGCTAAGGTGGCCGCGACGCCCTGCAAGGCCTGCGCATCGGTTATGATTGCACGCTTATGTTGACCGCTCCGCCCTCTTTCCAATGATCCGCAAGCTGCTGCGCAAAGTCTTCCAGCGCGCCGCGCTGCCAGTCGTGAATACCGAACCCGCGCTGATTCCCGTTACTCAGCATGGCGTTCGCCGCGAGCAGCTCTCGCCGGTCGCCCGCAAGGTCTGCACCGTGCTGCAGGAACACGGCCACAAGGCCTTCGTCGTCGGCGGCGCAGTGCGGGATCTGCTGGTCGGCCACCCGCCGAAAGACTACGACGTCGCGACGAGCGCGACGCCCGAGGAAGTCCGCGCGCTGTTCCGCCGCTCGCGCATCATCGGCCGCCGCTTCAAGATCGTGCATGTCATGAGCGGTCCGGAGACGATCGAAGTGTCGACGTTTCGCGCGAGCCAGGCGGCCGAAAGCACCGAGACCGACGAACACGGCCGCGTGCTGCGCGACAACGTCTTCGGCTCGCAGGCCGAAGACGCGACGCGGCGCGATTTCACCGTCAACGCGCTGTATTACGATCCGACCACCGAGCAGATCGTCGATTACCACCACGGCGTCGCCGATCTGAAGCAGAAGACGCTGCGCATCATCGGCGACCCGCGCGCGCGCTATCGCGAAGACCCGGTGCGGATGCTGCGCGGCGTGCGACTCGGCGCCAAGCTCGGCCTGACGCTCGACCCTGCCGCGCGCAACCCGATTCGCGAAATGGCCTCGCTGCTCGAAAACGTCCCGGCCGCGCGGCTCTTCGACGAGATGCTGAAGCTGCTGTTCTCCGGCTACGCGCTGAAATGCCTGGAGCAGCTGCGCGAGGAAGGCCTGCATCACGGCCTGCTGCCGCTGCTCGACGTGATCCTCGAACAGCCGATGGGCGAACGCTTCGTCAGGCTCGCCCTCGAAAATACCGACGAGCGCGTGCGCCAGGACAAGTCGGTGTCGCCGGGCTTCCTGTTCGCGACGCTGCTGTGGCACGAAGTGCTCGCCGCGTGGGAAACGCGCAAGCGCAACGGTGAGCACACCCAGCCCGCGCTGTTCGCGGCGATGGACGACGTGCTCGAAGCGCAGGCCGGCAAGCTCGCGATCACGCGGCGCATCGTCGGGGACATCAAGGAAATCTGGGCGCTGCAACCGCGCTTCGACAAGTGCAGCGGCAAGACGCCGTATCGCCTCATCGAACAGCCGCGTTACCGCGCCGCATGGGACTTCCTGCGCTTGCGCGCGCAGTCGGGCGAAATCGACCTGGCGCTCCCCGAGTGGTGGGACCGGTTCGCCCATGCCGGTCACGACGCGCGCGAAGCCCTGCTCGCCGAGGCGGCCGGCCGCGGCGAAGCGCCCGAGCGCAAGCGGCGCCGGCGCCGGCGCAAGCCGGCCGAGGCCGACACCGTCGCCGTCGACGCGTCATGAAACGGTCCGGCCCGGGCCGGACCGGCGCGACGCACGCTCCGACGCGCGCTTTCGTCGCGCTCGGTGCGAACCTCGGCGAGCCGGTCGCGACGCTCCGGACTGCATTCGAAGCGCTCGACAGCTTGCCCGACACGCATGTGGTCGCCCGCTCGAGCGTGTACCGCACCGCCCCAGTCGGCGTCAGCGGGCAGCCGGACTTCTTCAACGCGGTCGCCGCGCTCGACACGAGGCTGCCCGCGCGGTTGCTGCTCGACGCCTTGTTCGACATCGAGGCCCGCCTCGGCCGCACCCGCGTGTATCCGCAAGCGCCGCGAACGCTGGACCTCGACCTGCTGCTCTACGACGACGACACCGTCGCTGAACCCGGACTCGAAATCCCGCATCCGCGCATGCACCTGCGCGCCTTCGTGCTCGTCCCGCTCGCGGAAATCGCGCCGGCGACGATGATCCCGAGCCGCGGCCGCGTCGCCGATCTGCTGCCGGCAGTGCGCGACCAGGTGGTCGAACGCCTGCCCGGCTGATTCGGCGATGTCGGCTTGGCTGCAGGCGATTCCAGTCTGGCTTCAGGCTACGCTGCTGCTCGCCGCGTCGAACGTTTTCATGACATTCGCGTGGTACGGGCATCTCAGGAACATGCAGTCGAAAGCCTGGTTCATCGCGGCGCTCGCGAGCTGGGGCATCGCGCTGTTCGAATACCTGCTGCAGGTGCCGGCGAACCGCATCGGCGCGACGCAGTTCAGCCTCGCGCAGCTCAAGATCCTGCAGGAAGTCATCACGCTGCTGGTGTTCATCCCGTTCGTCGTGCTGTACATGAAGCAGCCGATGAAGCTCGACTACCTTTGGGCCGCGTTGTGTATGCTTGGTGCGGTATATTTCATTTTCCGCAACTAGGGACGGGTCCGGCACATGCTCGACAAGGCGCGCTACATCGTCATCGAAGGGCCGATCGGCGCCGGCAAGACTTCGCTCGCGCGCCGGCTCGCGGAGCGGCTCGATGCCGAGACGGTGTTCGAGCAGCCGGAGCGAAACGCGTTTCTCGGGCGTTTCTATCAGGACCCGCAACGCTGGGCGCTGCCGACCCAACTGTCCTTCCTGTTCCAGCGTGTCGACCAGCTTGCGGCGCTGGCCGGGCACGCCGACGCGCACCCGCGCATCGTGGCGGACTTCATTCTCGACAAGGATCCGCTGTTCGCGGCGCTCAATCTCGCCGATGACGAACTGGCGCTCTACCGGCGCATCTTCGACAGCGTGCAGCCGGCTGCGGTCCGGCATCCGGATCTGGTGATCTATCTGCAGGTGAAACCCGAAACCCTGATCGAGCGTATCCGGCGCCGAGGCGTGGAAAGCGAACGCCGGATCACCGAACGTTACCTGGAGCAGGTCGCCGAGCGCTACGCGCGGTTCTTCTACGATTACGAGGCGGCGCCGCTGTTCGTCGTCGACGCCGAAGTCCTCAACCCGGTCGAGCAGGACGATGACTTCGAGCTCCTGCTCGACCGGCTGCGCAACATGCGCGGCTATCGCGAGTTCTTCGGCTACGCCGGCTGACCGCCTCCTCGCCCGCAGCCTTTTCGCAGACCCACTTGTGCGCCGCGACATTTTGCGGAAAACTCCGGCTCTCCTCAGGAGTCCCCCATGAGCTACCTCCAGGACGACAAACCCGTCACCCTGTTCGAAATTGGCAAGATGCGCGCCGAAGGGCGCAAGATCAGCATGCTCACCTGTTATGACGCTAGCTTCGCGTCGCTACTCGAGCGCGCCGGTGTCGACATCCTCCTCGTCGGTGACTCGCTCGGCAACGTCATACAGGGGCAGAAGTCCACGCTGCCGGTGACGCTCGAGCACATGGTCTATCACACCGAATGTGTCGTGCGCGGCGCGACCCGCCCGTTCATCGTCACCGACATGCCGTTCGGTGCGTATCACGAAAGCCCGTCGCAGGCGATGCGCAGCGCCGCCCGCCTGCTCGCCGCCGGCGCGCAGATGGTCAAGCTCGAAGGCGGCGCCTTCATGGCCGAAACCGTTCGTTTCCTCGTCGAGCGCGGCGTCCCGGTGTGCGCCCACATCGGGCTCACGCCGCAGTCCGTGCACCAGCTGGGCGGTTATCGCGTACAGGGGCGCAGCGAGGCTGCGGCCGCGCAGCTGAAGGCCGATGCGCTTGCGCTGCAACAGGCCGGCGCCGCGCTGATGGTTATGGAAATGGTCCCCGCCGCGCTCGCCCGGGAAGTCACGGCGAGCCTCGGCTCGATGGCGACGATCGGCATCGGCGCAGGCCCGGACTGCGACGGCCAGGTGCTCGTGCTGCACGACATGATCGGTGTCTATCCGGGCAAGAAAGCGCGCTTCGTCAGGAATTTCATGACCGGGAAGACCGACATCGACGAAGCCGTCGCCAGCTACGTCCAGGCCGTCAGGGACGGCAGCTTTCCCGCCGCCGAACACTGTTATTGAGCCGCGCCCTTTCCGCTCCGAGACCTCGCCATGCAGATCCATACCACCATCCAGAGCCTGCGCGCCGCCCGCGCTGCGCTCGGCGGCAAAGTCGCCCTCGTGCCCACGATGGGCAACCTGCACGACGGGCACATCGCCTTGATGCGGCAGGCCGCAGGCCATGCCGATTCGATCGTCGCGAGCATTTTCGTCAACCGCCTGCAGTTCGGCCCGCGCGACGACTTCGACCGCTATCCGCGGACGTTCAAAGCCGACTGCGAACGGCTCGAGGCGGCCGGTGTCGCCCACGTGTTCGCGCCGGACGAAGGCGAAATGTACCCGCAACCGCAGCAGTACCACGTCGAGCCGGCGCCGGCGCATGTGACCATCCTCGAAGGCGAGTTTCGCCCGGATCACTTCCGCGGCGTCGCGACCGTCGTGCTGAAACTCCTCAATATCGTGCGCCCGGACGTCGCGCTGTTCGGCAAGAAGGACTACCAGCAGCTGATGGTGCTGACGAACATGGTGCGCGAACTGGCCGTCGCAGTCGAAGTCGTGCCGGGCGAGACGATCCGCGCGGCCGACGGGCTCGCGCTGTCGTCGCGCAACGGCTACCTGTCCGCCGAAGAGCGCGCCGAAGCGCCGCGGCTGTACCGCGAACTCGCGCGCATCCGAGATGCCGTCCTAAGCGGCGATCGTGATTTCCTGAAGCTCGAAACCGAGGCCACGGCCGGGCTCGCCGCGCATGGCTGGCACCCCGACTACGTCGCCGTGCGCCGTCGCGCGGACCTGCAGCCTCCGGGTCACGCCGATGATCCGCTGGTCGTCCTCGCCGCGGCGAAGCTTGGCCACACGCGGCTGATCGATAATCTCGAAATCTGAACTGCATCGGGCGCCGCCGGCCCGCTTGCCCGCGCAGGTGGCGCTTGCGTCGGCGCCGAAGTCGATTCAAGCTATGACGACGTGTTCACGTCGGTGCCGGCCGGCACGGCAGCCAACGACAAGAGGAGAGAAGCAGCGATGACCATCACGACAGTGCGGCAGATTCTGGAAACAAAAGGCGCAGGCGCCCATGCGGTGTCGCCGGACGTCAGCGTGTTCGATGCGCTGGCAGTCATGGCCGAGCACGACATCGGCGCCGTGCTGGTGACCGAAAACGATCACCTCACGGGGATATTCACCGAACGCGACTACGCGCGGAAACTCGTGCTGAAAGGCCTCAGCTCGAAAGAGGCGACGGTCGGCGAGCTGATGACGCCGAACGTCTGCACGATCACGCCGTCGCACACCGTCGATGAGGTCATGAACATCATGACCGAGAACCGCTTTCGCCACCTGCCGGTCGTCGAGCGCGGCAAGATCGTCGGCATCGTGACGATCGGCGACGTCGTCAAATCGATCATCGTCCAGCAGGAAGAGACGATCAGCCACCTGTCGAGCTACATCGCCGGCGACATCACGAACTGAGCGGCCGCGACGGCGCAGTCTGCCGAATCGGCTGCGCGGCCCAGAGCGCACGCTGCGCCCAGCCGCGCCCGCTTCGCCTTCCGATCCCGGCGGGCTGCGCCGGCGTCGCGCTAGCGCCCCTCCTGCAGCGCCTTGTCGATGATCTCCGCGACGTCGGGTGACAGTCCGGTGGCGCTGCGCACGCGCTCGAGCTGCACGCCGACGCGATTCCGTATTTCAGGCGTGAACCGGCGCCAGCTCTCGAGCGCCCGTGCGATGCGCGACGCGACCTGGGGGTTGCGCTGGTCGAGCGCCAGCACCTGGTCGACCCAGAATACGTACCCGCCGCCGTCCGGCGCATGGAACTCTGCCGGATTGGCGCGGAAAAAACTCCCGAGCAGCGCATAGACCTTGTTCGGGTTCTCGATGCTGAAACCCGGATCGTCCATCAACCTGCGCACCCGCTCGAGCACCGCTGGAGCCTCGGCCTGCCAGCGCCATGCGCCGGCCTGCAGCGCGAACCACTTGTCGAGCACGAGCGCGTCGTCGCGGTAGCGGCGATGAAACGCGTCGAGTGCGGCCTCACGCGCCGGACTCGCGCTGTTGACCAGCGCGGCGAGTGCCCCGAAGCCTTCCGTCATGTTGTCGAAGCGCTCGAACTGCGCGTGCGCCCGCTCGAGACCTTCGCCGACTCCGGCGGCAGCAAGATACTTCAGCGCGAGGTTGCGCAGCGCGCGCCGTCCCGCGTCGGCCGGATGATAGCGGTACGGCCCGGTCACTTCATGCTTGCGGTAAAGCGTCAGCCACTCGTCGCTGAGCGCTCCACCCAGCTCGCGCATCAGCGTCATCAACGCCGCGCGCAGCGGCGCCGGGTCCGCGACCGCCATGCGTTCGAGCAGATAGGCTTCGGCAGGTAGCGCAGCGGCCTGCGCCCTGAAAGCGGGGTCGAGCACTTCATCCGTCAGCAGCGCGCGGAAAGCGCTGACGAAAGCGGCCGGCACCGCCAGCCGACGGCCTGCGGCGGCGTCGGCAGCGAGCGCAAGGGCGACGCGCTCCGCATAGCGCTGCGCCGCATCCCAGCGGTTGAACGCATCGGAGTCGTGCGCCATGCGGAACGCGAGGCGCGCGTCGTCCTCGTCGAGCTCGAGGATCACCGGGGCGGAAAAACCGCGCAGCAGCGAAGGCACGGGCTCGACGTCGAGGTCCGTGAACTGGAAGCTTTGCTCCGCTTCGGTCAGCTCGATCAGTTTCGTCGTCGCGCCGTGGTTGTCGGCGTGCAGCCGCAGCGGCAGGTCGGCGCCGTCCGGCCCGATCAGGCCTACCGCGACCGGAATCACGAGCGGCAGCTTTTCAGGCTGGCCCGGCGTCGGCGGAGTGTGCTGCGCGAGCGTCAGCGTGTAGCTGCGGCTTTCGGCGTCGTAGCGCCCTTCGGCCTTCACGCGCGGCGTGCCGGCCTGGCCGTACCAGCGCATGAACTGGTCGAGGTCGCGCCCGTTCGCTTCGGCCATGCAGTCGACGAAATCGTCGCAGGTCACCGCCTGGCCGTCGTGGTAGCTGAAGTACAGGTCCATGCCGTTGCGGAACCCTTCTGCACCCAGCAGCGTGTGCAGCATGCGGATGACTTCGGCGCCCTTCTCGTACACCGTCGCGGTGTAGAAGTTGTTGATTTCCTGATAGCTGCCCGGGCGGATCGGATGCGCCATCGGGCCCGCGTCCTCGGCGAACTGCGCGGTGCGCAGCACGCGCACGTCGTCGATCCGCTTCACGGCGCGAGCCGACGCGGCGGCGGCCTCGCCCCCCGCCTCGGCCATGCGTCCGAGCATGTCGGCGGAGAACTGCTGGTCGCGGAATACCGTCAGCCCTTCTTTGAGCGTGAGCTGGAACCAGTCGCGGCATGTCACGCGGTTGCCGGTCCAGTTGTGGAAATACTCGTGCGCGACGACGCTTTCGATGTTCTCGTAATCGACGTCGGTAGCGGTGTCGGGCTTCGCCAGGACGTACTTCGAGTTGAAGATGTTGAGGCCCTTGTTCTCCATCGCGCCCATGTTGAAGTCGCTCACGGCGACGATCATGAAGCGGTCGAGATCGAGTTCGAGGCCGAAAGTCTGCTCGTCCCAGCGCAGCGAATGGATCAGCGACTCCATCGCGTGCGCGCTGCGGTCGAGATTGCCGTCTTCGACCCACACCTGCAGCAGCACCTCGCGCCCGGACGCGGTGTTCACCCGCCGTTCGAGCGACACCAGGTTCGCCGCGACGAGCGCGAAAAGATAGGACGGTTTCGGAAACGGATCTTCCCACTTGGCATAGTGGCGACCGCCCTCGAGTGCTCCCTGCTCGACGAGGTTGCCGTTCGACAACAACACCGGGCACGTCGCGGCGTCCGCCTCCAGCGTGACGGTGAACCGCGTCATCGCGTCGGGCCGGTCGGGAAAGAAGCTTATGCGGCGAAAACCTTCCGCTTCGCACTGGGTGAAGAAGCCGCCGCGAGACAGGTAGAGACCCGAAAGCGTCGTGTTCGCCGACGGGTCGACGCGAGTGGCGATTTCGATTTCCGCGCGTTCTCCTGCCAGCGTGATCTCGATTCCGTCAGCGGTGCGCGTAACTGCGTCGGGCGCCGGTTGCGCGCCGTTGACGATCAGCTCGAGCAGTTCGAGGTCTTCACCGCAGAGCCGCAGCGGGGCCGCGGGCGCGACCGCGTTGCGCACGCAGCGCAGACGGCTTTTGACGATCGTCGCCACCGGATCGAGATGGAAGTGCAGGTCGAGGTGGTCGATCCGCCACGCGAGGGGCACATAGGCGGATCGAAGAATGCTGGGGGCGTTTTCCGTTTTCATTGTCGTCTCCGGTCGAGCCGGATCCCTTCAGGCAAATTCAAAGTATACGCAGGATTTTTGCGACGCGAAGAATGCGGCGCGGGAACGCGGCATACGGAACGGGAAGACCGTTGGCGGTTCGTGCCACGGCACGAAGCCGCTTCGCTGCCGCCGCAAGCGGCACCCGCCGCGCCGGTCCGAGCGGCGCCGGGGTCAGGCGGGCCGGAACACGACGCGCGTTCCGGCGAGCCGGTCGTGCAGGAACTGGCGGTCGCGGTCCACGAGCGCCCACACCAGCCCCACACCGAAGCACAGCACGGAAGGCCACGCGAGCGTGTAGCGCAGCCAGGCTGTCGCGACCGGCACCGAACGTCCGTCCGTCGCCACGAGCTGCAGGCGCCAGGTCTGCATCGCGAGCGTCTGGCCGCGCCGCCGCCAGTACCAGACGAAGTACGCACCGAGCACCAGATATACATGCAGCCACGCGACCCATCCCGCGGGAGCGACGTTCAGGACGACGCCGAGCACGAGATAGGGGACCATGAACGTCAGCCCGAGCACACCGAGCAGGAGCAGCGCTTCGTACAGCATGCTGGCAAGGCGGCGACGCAGGCCGGCCAGTTCGACGCGGGGGCGCTGCGGCAAAGGCTTGTTCAATCGAAGATCCAGTTCAGCGAGAGTTTCATTTGTCGTCCGCACGCAACGGCGAGCGCGGCTCGCGCCTGTCGTGCTGCGGCTGGCGTTTTTCCGGCGGGATGCTGCGGTAGCGCTGCCACAGCTCGGGCAGCGACTCCCGCTGGTCGGGAGGAATGTTGCGCAAGGTCCGGTACTGGTCGCGCGCGCGTTCGCGCTGTTCGGGTTCGAGATCGGCCCACGCCTTCATGCGGGCGCGGATGCGCGCCTGCTCTTCGCGCGTGAGCCGACCGTAGCTGTTGGCGATGCCGATCCATTTCTGCCGGTGAGGCTCGCTCATGCCGTTCCAGTCGTTGGCGAGCGGCGCGAGGATTTCCCGCTGTTCGGCGTTCAGATCGCGCCATCCCGGCGCTCCGATCGGCGTGACCGCTCCGACAGCGCCGGCGAAAACCAGCGTTGCGATCAGGATTGCGAGTCTTGCTGCAGCCATGCCTTGAAATCCGCGTCGAGATAAGCGTCGATCGGCAGGTCGTCGATCAACAGCGCCGTGTCCACTTCCTGAAGGGAATTGACACGCGACCAGGTCACCCAGTAATCGCCGACGAGCACCGTCGCGAGGACCGCGAACACCAGCACGGCAGGCCTGAGCACCGCGGGAAGCATCAGGCGAAAACGAAGCTTCCGGCCGAAAAAACGTCCCGACGTTCCGGCGCGGGAACTGGCCCGCAGCGCCTCTTCGCGCGCCCTGCGCAGCCGGCGAGCGAGCTCGTCGTCGATTTCGCGGGTTGCGGCCGAAAGATGACCGGCGAGCTTGTGCCCGAACTCCTGTTCGTTCATAACACGATCCCCTTTGCCTTGAGGGCTGCCGCCAATGTTTGCGTGGCGCGCGAACAGTGGGTCTTCACGCTCCCTTCCGAACACCCCATCACAGCGGCGGTTTCGGAAATATCCATTTCCTCCCAGTAACGCAGCAGGAAGGCTTCGCGTTGACGATTGGGCAGGCGGGCGATCTCCCGCTCGATCGCCGCCATCGTCCTCGCGCGCTCGAACTGGGCGTGCGGCGTGCTGGCGTGAGCGGCATCGGAGTCGGCTGTCAGCATATCCAGCGGATCGCTGTCGTCGTCGCTGCCCGACGTGAATGACGACAGCAGCGTGGTCCACGCGTTGCGCACCTTCTGCCGCCGCAGCGCGTCGTAGATCACGTTCTGCAGGATGCGCTGGAACAGCAGCGGGAGTTCGCCGGGCGGACGGTCGGCGTAGCTGACCGAGAGCTTGAGCATCGCGTCCTGCACCGCATCGAGCGCCGCCTCGTCGGTCCTCAGCGCGTACACGGCCTGCTTGAACGCGCGCTTTTCGACGCCTTCGAGGAAGGTCGAGAGTTCTACCCGGGAAGCCAGCTGTGAGTCCTTCAGAAGCCCGACTGTTCAGTGCTTTGCTGCAATGCGGCGGCAGCCTTGACCAAATGTCGAGTGACCGGTAACGTTCGCCGTTTAGAACGTAACAATGAGCGAGTTTGTAATGGTGCTGACTGGTGCGGAAATTGTAATCAGGTGTCTTCAGGAAGAAAAGGTCGAATACGTGTTCGGCTACCCTGGCGGCGCCGTCCTCTTCATCTACGACGCACTCTTCAACCAGGACAAGGTACGCCACGTGCTGGTGCGCCACGAACAGGCCGCGGTGCACGCGGCCGACGGATTCGCGCGCAGCACCGAAACCGTCGGCGTCGCGCTGGTGACCTCCGGCCCCGGCGCGACGAACGCGATCACCGGCATCGCCACCGCGTACTGCGACTCGATCCCGATGGTCATCATCAGCGGCCAGGTTCCGACCGCCGCGATCGGCCAGGACGCATTCCAGGAAGTCGATACCGTCGGCATCACCCGCCCGTGCGTCAAGCACAACTTCCTCGTCAAGGATGTCCGCGACATCGCGACGACGATCAAGAAGGCGTTCTACCTCGCCAAGACCGGCCGCCCGGGCCCGGTGCTGGTCGACATCCCCAAGGATGTCTCGATGCACAAGTGCGAATTCGAGTACCCGAAAGAGGTCTCGATGCGTTCGTACAACCCGGTCGTCAAGGGCCACCAGGGGCAGATCCGCAAAGCCGTGCAGCTGCTGCTCGACGCCAAGCGCCCGATGATCTACACCGGCGGCGGCGTCGTGCTGTCGGACGCGGCCGAACAGCTCACCAAACTCACCCGCCTGCTCGGGTTCCCGATCACCAACACGCTGATGGGCCTCGGCGGCTACCCGGCGAGCGACCGCCAGTACCTCGGCATGCCCGGCATGCACGGCACCTACGAAGCCAACATGGCGATGCATTACAGCGACGTGCTGCTCGCCATCGGCGCGCGCTTCGACGACCGCGTGATCGGCGACCCGGCCAATTTCGCCGAAGAGCCGCGCAAGATCATCCACGTTGACATCGACCCGTCGTCGATCTCGAAGCGCGTCCGCGTCGATGTCCCGATCGTCGGTGACGTCAAGGAAGTGCTCGAAGAGATGATCCGGCAGATCGAAGCCTCGTCCGCCCGCCCCGATGCCGAGAACGTCGGCACGTGGTGGAAGCAGGTGGACGAATGGCGTCGTCGCGACTGCATGAAGTTCAAGAACTCGGACGAGATCATCAAGCCGCAGTTCGTGATCCAGAAGCTGTGGGAAGTGACCGGCGGGGACGCCTTCGTCACGTCCGACGTCGGCCAGCATCAGATGTGGGCCTCGCAGTACTACCGCTTCGACAAGCCGCGCCGCTGGCTCAACTCCGGCGGGCTCGGGACGATGGGGGTCGGCCTGCCCTACGCGATGGGGGCGCAGCTCGCGCATCCCGGCTCGCCGGTCGCGTGCGTCACCGGCGAAGCCTCGATCCAGATGAACATCCAGGAACTGTCGACGTGCAAGCAGTTCCGCCTGCCGATCAAGATCGTGAACCTCAACAACCGCTATCTCGGCATGGTGCGCCAGTGGCAGCAGCTCTTCCATGGTGAGCGCTACTCCGAGTCCTACATGGATTCGCTGCCCGATTTCGCGAAGCTCGCCGAATCCTACGGTCACGTCGGTTTCAAGATCGAAAAGCCGGCCGACGTCGAAGGCGCGCTGCGCGAAGCTTTCGCGCGCAAGAACGATCTGGTGTTCCTCGACTTCCAGATCGACCAGACGGAAAACGTTTACCCCATGGTCCAGGGCGGCAAGGGCCTCACCGAGATGATCCTGTCCGCCGAAGACCTGTAATCACCGTTCGTTTCGCGGGACGCGCCGACACACTCCCGGCGCGTCGTGCGACGGGGCGCTTACCGGCGCCCGTCGCCGCGGATGCCGGCCTCCGGCAGTCCGTCTCCGCGGAAGCGCGGTTCAATCGTAGCCCTCGAAAGAGACCATCATGAGACACGTCATCTCCCTGCTGATCGAGAACGAATCCGGCGCGCTGTCGCGTGTCTCGGGGCTGTTCTCGGCGCGCGGTTACAACATCGAATCGCTGACGGTGGCGCCGACCGAGGACGCCTCGATGTCGCGCATGACCATCGTCACGTCCGGCTCCGACGACATCATCGAGCAGATCACCAAGCAGCTCAACAAGCTGGTCGAAGTCATCAAGGTCGTCGATATTTCCGAATCGGCGCATATCGAGCGCGAACTGATGATCACGAAAGTCCGCGCAACCGGCAAGGACCGCGACGAGATGAAGCGCATGGCGGACATCTTCCGCGCCCGCGTCATCGACGTGACCGACACCTCTTACGTGATCGAGCTCACCGGCAGCCAGTCGAAGCTCGACGCGTTCATCGATGCGATCGATCCGGCGCTGATCCTCGAAATCGTCCGCTCCGGCGTATGCGGCATCGGCCGTGGCGACCGCATCCTGAAAGTCTGACTCGAACGAACCCGAACGAACCATTTGCGACCGGTGCGAGCGCCGCTATCATGGCGAGCGCCGGAAGCCACCCCCATCGAAAGCTGAAAGGAACAACATGAAAGTCTATTACGACAAGGATGCCGACCTCTCCCTGATCAAGGGCAAGCAGATCACCATCGTCGGCTACGGCTCGCAGGGTCACGCCCATGCCCAGAACCTGAAGGATTCCGGCTGCAAGGTCACGGTCGGCCTGCGCAAGAGCGGCGCCTCGTGGAAGAAGGCCGAAGCAGCCGGTCTCGACGTCCGGGAAGTCGCCGAAGCGGTCAGCGATGCCGACATCGTCATGATCCTGCTGCCCGACGAGAACATCCCCGGTGTCTATTACAACGACGTCGAGCCGAACATCAAGCAGGGCGCGACGCTCGCGTTCGCGCATGGCTTCAACGTGCATTACAACCAGGTCGTGCCGCGCGACGATCTGGACGTCATCATGGTTGCGCCGAAAGGCCCGGGCCACACCGTGCGTTCGGAATACCTCAAGGGCGGCGGCGTGCCGTCGCTGATCGCGGTGCATCAGGACCGCTCCGGCAAGGCCAAGGACATCGCGCTGTCGTACGCCGCGGCCAACGGCGGCACCAAGGGCGGCGTCATCGAGACGAACTTCCGCGAAGAAACCGAGACCGATCTCTTCGGCGAACAGGCCGTGCTGTGCGGCGGCGCCGTCGAGCTCGTGAAAATGGGCTTCGAGACGCTGACCGAAGCCGGCTACGCGCCCGAGATGGCCTACTTCGAGTGCCTGCATGAGCTCAAGCTGATCGTCGACCTGATGTACGAAGGCGGCATCGCGAACATGAACTACTCGATCTCGAACAACGCCGAGTACGGCGAGTACGTGACCGGCCCGGAAGTCATCAACGAGCAGTCGCGCGAAGCGATGCGCGCCGCGCTGAAGCGCATCCAGACCGGCGAGTACGCGAAGATGTTCATCCAGGAAGGCCGCACGAACTATCCGTCGATGACGGCGCGCCGGCGCCTCAACGCAGCGCATCCGATCGAGCAGGTCGGCGGCCAGCTGCGCGACATGATGCCGTGGATCAAGAAGAACAAGCTCGTCGATCAGTCAAAAAACTGAGCTGTCTCGAACGACGGGCCGGGTTCCGCGTCTTGCCGGAACCCGGCCTTTTTTTATCTCGGGTACATCATGTCAAACAATTATCCGCACCCGCTCCTCGCCCGCGAAGGCTGGCCTTTCATCGCGATCGCACTGGCGGTCGCGCTGGTCATCAACGGCGCGGCCGGCTTCGGCTGGGCACTGCCGTTCTGGCTGCTGTTCATCTTCGTCGTGCAGTTCTTCCGCGATCCGTCGCGGCCGATCCCGCAGGGCGCGAAGGACGTGCTGTCGCCTGCCGACGGGCGCATCGTCGCGATCGAGCCGGTACGCGATCCGTATCTCGACCGGGACAGCCTCAAGATCAGCGTGTTCATGAACGTGTTCAACGTGCACTCGAATCGCAGCCCGGTCGATGGCGAAGTCGTCGCGCGCTGGTACAACGCCGGGCGTTTCGTCAATGCCGCGCTCGACAAGGCGTCGGTGGAGAACGAACGCAATGCGCTGCACCTGCGCACGCGGGACGGGCACAACGTCACGTGCGTACAGGTCGCTGGCCTGATCGCCCGGCGCATTCTGTGTTACGTCGAAGCGGGAGCGTCGCTTGCCCGTGGACAGCGCTACGGCTTCATCCGTTTCGGCTCGCGCGTCGATGTCTATCTGCCTCCGGGCAGCCGCGCGCGCGTGACGATCGGCGACAAGGTTTCGGCGTCGAGCACGATCCTGGCCGAGCTGCCCTGATTGCGCGGGGCATGTCATGACATTCCGGGGCTGCGCTAGAATCGCCATTCGGCATCCCGGCCCATAGCGGAACACGCCTCCTCATGCCCATGATCTCCCCCGAGAAACGCCGGCGCGGCATCTACATCCTGCCGAACCTTTTCACGACCGCGGCACTGTTCGCGGGTTTCTACGCGATCGTGCAGGCGATGAACCTGCGTTTCGAACATGCGGCGGTGGCGATCTTCGTCGCGATGGTCCTCGACGGCCTCGACGGCCGCGTCGCGCGCCTGACCCACACGCAGAGCGAATTCGGCGCGGAATACGATTCGCTTTCCGACATGGTGTCGTTCGGCGCGGCCCCGGCGCTGGTGATGTACGAGTGGGCGCTCAAGGATATGGGGAAACTCGGCTGGATCGCGGCGTTCATTTATTGTGCCGGCGCGGCGCTGCGACTGGCCCGCTTCAACACCAACATCGACGTCATCGACAAACGCTACTTCCAGGGGCTGCCCAGTCCTGCCGCCGCCGCGTTGATCGCAGGGCTGGTGTGGGTCGTCATCGACAACGGCCTGACGGGCGAAGACGTGCGCTGGTTCGCCGCGGCGCTGACCATCTTCAGCGGTCTGTCGATGGTCAGCAACGTGCTGTTCTGGAGCGGCAAGAGCATCAACCTGCGCAAGAGCGTGCCGTTCATCGTCGTCATCGCGCTGGTGCTGGCCTTCGCACTGGTATCGAGCTACCCGCCGGGGGTACTGTTCGCGCTATTTCTGGGCTATGCCGTCTCCGGCTACGTGGTCTACATCTGGCGCTTCATGCAGCGACGGCGCACGCAAGAGGCGGCGGTCGGACCGCGAGACGACGAACCGGCACCCTGACCCGGTCCGCAAGAGGCGCGCAGCGCAAGGCCGGGAGGCACGGCTGCGCGAGGCTCCCGGAGCGGCGAGTTCTGTGCGGAACTCCACCGCCCGCGAGGATTCGCCTGCGGAGGCCGCTCTTCAGGCGCGCAGCTCCGCCGTCAGGCGCTTCAGGTCGAGCGTGCGCGCACGCTGCGCGATTTCCGGCGCGTAACGGTCCTGCAGCCCGCGCGCGCTGTCGGTGAGTTGCGCGAAACTCGTCTTCAGCGCCGCCGCGTCGAGCTTGCGGCCGTCCGCGTAATAGCGCTTCGCGACATGCCCGAGCGCATAGGTCGTCGCGAACGAGAACGCCGAACCCGTCGCCTCGCTGCCGATCGTCCGGCCCGTGCCGCCGAGCATCTTGCCGAGCAGTCCGCCGACGAGCTTGCGGCCGAACTGCTCGACGTACTGCGACGTCAGGCCGACGCCGACGGTCGCGAGAAAATCGGTGATGTGCCGCCGGTCCAGTTCGAAGCCGTGCGCCTTGCCGACGCGATACACGAGCCGCGTCTGCAGCGGGATGATCGCCATCGACGCCAGCGACTCGGGCAGCAGTTCCAGCGCGCCGTTCAGGATCGCGGCGTTGAGGATCATCTTGTCGAGTTCGGCCTGGTCGGGTCCGGCGGCGACGGGTATTTCGGGGATCGCCTTGTCGACCGGCGCTTCGGCCAGCGCATCGGCGTCGCGCACGATCGCCGCCGACGAGGCGGGCGCGAGTCCGAGCACACCGCTGAGCCGGTCGAGAAAAGCCGTCTCGCCGGCGTCATGCACGCCGTCCGCATCACACACGCCGACCGCCATCTCGAATGCGAGCTGGCGCAGCTCCGGACTGCCGAGCGCTTCGACCGCCTGCTCGAGGCTGATGCGCTTGAGCAGCACGTCCTGATACAGCGGCATGAAGTCGATGCCGGCTTGCGCCGACAGCGACTCGGCGACGCGGCGCACGTGCTCGCGCTCGCGCGGGTCCTGGTGCCCGTCGGCGAACGCCGCCATGAGGCAGATCGTGATCAGGGAGCGGGTCTGTTCGGGATTCATCGATATCTCTCACGGTAGGTTGGAAAATACAAAGGTCGCGCATCGCGGCGAACCCTAAGGAAGCGCTGATTAAATCAAAACCGTTCGGGCTGAGCCTGTCAAAGCCCTTGTTGTTGCAGGGAATGCCCTTCGACAAGCTCAGGGCGAACGGAATAAATCAGCGCTTCCCTAAACGGCCGGCAGCGTCAGCTCGACACGCAGGCCACCGGCCGGCGCGGCATCCAGCCGCACGTCGCCGCCGTAGAGCTGTGCGAGGTCACGCACGATCGCCAACCCGAGCCCCGACCCGGGCGTGCGTTCATCGGCGCGCACCCCGCGACCGAACACGGCTTCGCGTTCCGGCGCTGCGAGCCCGGGGCCGTCGTCGTCGACGACGATCACGAGCTGGCTGCGCTCGACGGCGATGCGGACCTCGACACGGTGCCGCGCCCATTTGCACGCGTTGTCGACGAGGTTTCCGAGCATTTCCTGGAAATCCTGCTCTTCGCCGCGAAAAGCGGGTTCGCCGGCGCAGGCTTCGATCGCAATCTCGAGGTCACGTTCCGCATGCACGCGCTTCATCACCCGTAGCAGCGATTCGACCAGCGGAAGGACCGCCGTGCGCATCCCCGGCACTTGCACCGCGGCGGCGGCGCGCGCACGCGCCAGATGGTAGTCGACCTGCCGCTGCGCGGTCGCGACCTGCTCGGCGACGAGACGTGCGAGCGGGCCGTCCTCGCGCGCCGCGGCGTTGCCGAGCACCGCCAGCGGCGTCTTGACGGCGTGGGCGAGATTGCCCGCCTGGGTCCGCGCGCGGGTAACCACTTCGGCGTCGTGCTGCAGCAGCGCGTTGAGTTCGTCGACGAGCGGCTGCACTTCGTTCGGATAGGCGCCGTTCAGACGCCGCGTGCGTCCGTCACGCACTTCGCCGAGCGCACTGCGCAGCCGGCGCAGCGGCGCGAGTCCGACCGATACCTGGAGCACCACCGCGGCGACGAGACCGGCCGCCAGCACGCCGAGCGCGATCGCAAGCAGGCCGACGAACTCGCGCACCGGATCGGTCATGCCGCGCTCGTCCGCGGCGACGCTCAGGCGCAGCGACTCGTCGGGGAAAGCGGCCGGGCGGACCACGCGCTCCATCATCACGGCCTGGGCGCGGTCCGGTCCGGCGATGCGGTGGACATGGAGTTCACCGTCGGCCGGACTGTCGGGTGGCACGCGCAGCGTCGTGTCCCACAATGAGCGCGAACGCAGCACCGCCGGCTGCCCCCCGTTCGCAGCGCGGTCGATCTGCCAGTAGAGTCCCGAATACGGCTTCTGCAGCCGCGGGTCGCTCAGTTCGGCGCGCAACCGCGGTGTGCCGTCGACGGCGAAATCGAGATTCGCGGTGAGCTGGTCGAGATGGATGCGCAGTTCGGCTTCGAATCGCTCCGTGACGTGGCGCCGGAAAAGATCGGCGAGAACGAACCCGGTCAGCGTCAGCGTCCCGAGAATCCACACCAGGCTGCCGGCGAGCAGCCGCACGCGCAGCGATCCGGGCGGTGCGCCGAACAGGTTCACGTCGGGCAAGCCATGCGGTAGCCGAGGCCTCTGACTGTTTCGATCATCCCGGGCGGAAGCTTCTTGCGCAGGCGGCCGATGAAGACTTCGATGGTATTCGAATCGCGGTCGAAATCCTGGGCGTAGATGTGCTCGGTGAGATCACTGCGCGACACGATTTCACCCTGGTGGTGCATCAGGTAATCGAGCACGCGCAGCTCGTGGCTGGTCAGGTTCACGGCATCGCCATTCACGCTGACGCGCCCGGCACGCGTATCGAGCAGTACCGGACCGCACGCGAGCTCGGCGCTGGCGTGGCCGCCGGCGCGCCGGATCAGCGCCCGCAGGCGCGCGAGAAGCTCTTCCATGTGGAACGGCTTGGTGAGGTAATCATCGGCGCCGGCATCGATCCCGGCGACTTTTTCATGCCAGTTGTCGCGTGCGGTGAGGATCAGCACCGGCATCGTGCGTCCGGCCGCGCGCCATTTCTTCAGCACCGTGATCCCGTCCATCAGCGGCAGGCCGAGATCGAGCACCACCACGTCGAGCGCTTCGACGTCGCCGATGAAGTGGGCGTCCCGCCCGTTGTCGGCATGGTCGACCGCGTAGCCGGCAGTCGTGAGCGCTTCGACGAGCTGTGCGGCAAGCGTCGGTTCGTCTTCGACGACCAGGACATGCATCAGCGCCTCCCTCCTGTTCCCGGTGCACGTTCGCGATCCCGCAGCACGACCCCGTCGCGCGCGTCGATCTCCAGTTTGACGAGCGCGCCGCCCGCTTTCAGCACCTTGATTTCGTATATCCAGCGCCCCTTTTCCTGCTCGAGCTCGACTTCGATGACCTGCCCCGGGTGATCGCGCTCGACGTTGTCGAGTATGCGTTGCAGCGGCATCACTTCCCCCCGCTCAACGGCGCGGCGGGCGCGATCGTGGTCGTGCTCGTCATCAGCGAGAAGAGCGGACGGTCCCAACGCAACGACCGACGACACGATGACGGCAATGAGGGAAACGAAGCGCACGAGTGACTCCCGGTTGTGGCGATCTGCGAATGTTCCGGCAGCCCGTTTTTAGCAGCCTCGCCATGAACGCACCATGAACGGCCGCTTCAGCTTGGGTTCAGGCACGCCGCTCCACACTCCAGTCACGCTTTGCAATCGCCGTCACCCACCGTCCCGGCCGGAACCGCAGTGCCGCCACGACAAGGATGAAAACATGCCTCCCACACGCTATGCAATCGGTTTCCTATGCGCGTTCGGCCTCGCGTCGACAGCAATCGGCGGGCCGCGGGAAACCCTGATCGATCGCTACGCCGCGGCAGCAAAGGCCGCCGACCCGGATTTCGCCGGGTTTTCGGCCGCTCGCGGCGAAACCCTGCACCGCACGCAACACAACACGGGCAAGGCCGACACGCCAGCCTGCACGTCCTGCCACGGTAACGACGCCCGCAGCGCCGGTCGCACCCGCACGCGAAAGCCGATCGAGCCGATGGCGCTGTCGGTTTCGCCGGAGCGCTACAAGGACGCCACGAAAGTCGAAAAGTGGTTCAAACGCAACTGCGACGAAGTGCTGGGTCGCGAATGCACCCCGCTCGAAAAGGGGGACTGGCTGGCCTACATGATGAACCGCTGATCGCCCTTCCCCACCCTTCCCCGCCCGTCCGAATCGTTTTGCCTTCCGGAAAAGGAGAATCGCATGGACACATCCGTACGTTCGGTCGTCGCCAGCCTGCTCGTCGTCGGCCTGACCGCCACAGTGCTGACCAGGGCTCGCGCCGGCGGCGACGATTATTTCCCGCCCGTCACGGACAAATCCACGGTCGACGAATGCGGCAGCTGTCATATGGCGTTTCCGCCGGCGATGCTGCCCGCCGCATCCTGGCGACGCATGATGGTCGAGCTCGACGATCATTTCGGCGACAACGCCAGCCTCGACCCCGAGACCGCCGCGCATGTCACCCGCTATCTCGTCGACAACGCCGCCGACAGCGGCGGCCGACGCTACGGACGCAAGCTGATGAAAGGCGTGGCAGCCGGGGCTTCGCCGCAGCGCATCACCGAACTGCCGAAATGGGTCCGCGAACATGACGAGGTGTCGCGCAGTGAGTGGCAACACAAGGACGTCGGCTCGAAGGCCAACTGTCCCGCGTGCCACGTGGATGCCAACGACGGCTATTTCGAGGACGACTGACGAATGATGCAGGCCCCTTTTCCGACCTTGAATCCGGACACGACCATGAAGACCCTAATCGCCAGCTTCCTCGCGCTCGTGACCGTCGCCTGGGCAATCACTTCGTCATCGAGCCCCGCCGACGGCGTGTCCCTGCCTTGGGCGGTGCGGCAGGAAGCGCTGTATCTAACCGGGCTGTGGGCGTTCTCGCTGATGTCGCTGGCGATCGTGCTGGCGACGCGGCCGGCGTGGCTCGAGCGGCCGCTGGGCGGCATGGACCGGATCTACCGCGTGCATAAAGGGGCAGGTATTCTCGCGATCAGCTTCGCGGCGCTGCACTGGCTCGTCGAGATGTCCGACGATCTCATCAAGTCTGTCGTCGGCCGCGAAGGGCGGTTGCCGAAAGAACACGAAAGCGGCTTTCTCGAAGTCATGCGCGACGTTGCCGAGGATTTCGGCGAATGGGCGATCTACGCGCTGATCGCGATGCTCGTGCTGACGCTGTGGAAGCGCCTGCCGTACCGGCTGTGGCGCCACGTGCACCATGCGATGCCGGTGCTGTACGGCATGCTCGCGATCCACGCCGCGTTCCTCGCGCCGCTCGACTACTGGACGGGCGCGATCGGTGCGCTGCTCGCGCTGTTCATCGCCGCCGGCACCGTTTCGGGCCTGCGCTCGCTGTCCGGACGCATCGGGCGGGCGCGCCAGGTCGGCGGTCGCATCGAGTCGGTGCGGGAACAGGCCTCCGGTCTGACGGAGGTCGTCTGCCGCCTCGAGGACGGCTGGCGCGGTCATCGCCCCGGGCAGTTCGCGTTCGTCACGTTCGATCGCATCGAAGGCGCCCACCCCTTCACGATCGCGTGCGCCGACCGTGGCGACCGCCGCATCGCTTTCCAGATCAAGGGTCTGGGCGACTATACGCAAGGCCTCGCGGCGCGGCTTTCTGCCGGCCAGCCGGTAACGATCGAAGGCCCGTACGGCCGCTTCGACTATCGCCGCGGTACGCGCAAGTCGGAACAGGTTTGGATCGCCGGCGGCATCGGCGTCACGCCTTTCCTGGCGTGGCTCGAGTCGCTGCAGGAAGCGCTGGCGCAAGCTCCGGTCGCAGACTTCTACTACTGCACGCGCCAGCGCGACGACGATCCGTTCGTGGCGCGCCTCGAGTCGCTGTGCGCCGCGCTGCCGACAATCCGCCTGCATGTCGTCAGCACCGACCGCGACCGGCCGCTGACCGCCGAAGCGCTGCACGCCCGCCACGCCGGCCCGCGCCAGCCGGAAATCTGGTTCTGCGGGCCGCCGGCTTTTGCCCAGGCGCTGCGCAGCGGACTGCGTCGTTTGGGCATGAGGCGCGTGCGGTTTCACCAGGAGGCGTTCGAAATGCGCTGACGGCGCTCGCAATCGCGAGGATCGACAAAAACAATCGGCCTCGCGCTTGCGCAGTTTCCGGCGCCTGTTTTATAGTCCCGAGCATGACTTTCGAACGCGACCCCTCCCTTCTGTCGCTTCGCCCTCTGCCGGCGGGCCTGCTGCTGCTCGGCCCGCTGCTGCGCCCCGCGCGCTAAATACATTCCCCTCCCTTCGTGTTGTTTGCCTGCTGCCGGCGTGAAAGCGCCGGCACTTGTCATATCCGCTTTCGCCATCCCATTTCCACAGGAGCCGACGATGAAAGACCACTTGATCGTATTCGATACCACTTTGCGTGACGGCGAACAAAGCCCCGGCGCGTCGATGACGCGCGACGAGAAGCTGCGCATCGCCCGGCAACTGGAGCGGATGCGCGTCGACGTCATCGAAGCCGGTTTTCCTGCCGCTTCGAACGGCGACTTCGAGTCGGTTCGCGCGATTGCCGAAGCGATCAGGGAATCGACGGTGTGCGGCCTCGCGCGCGCGAACGAAGCCGACATCCGCCGCGCCGGCGAGGCGATTCGCGTCGCCGCGCGCGGACGCATCCACACCTTCATCGCGACCAGCCCGATCCACATGGAAATGAAGCTGCGGATGTCGCCCGACCAGGTCGTCGAGCAGGCGGTGCGCGCGATCGGCTGGGCCAAGGAATACACCGACGACATCGAATTCTCGGCAGAGGATGCCGGCCGCTCGGAAATCGACTTCCTCTGTCGCATCTTCGAGGCCGTCATCAAGGCCGGTGCGAAGACGATCAACGTGCCCGACACCGTCGGCTACAACGTCCCCGAGCAGTATGCGCAGACCATCCGCACGTTGATCGAGCGCGTGCCGGACGCCGACAAGGTCGTCTGGTCGGTGCATTGCCACAACGACCTCGGCCTTGCCGTCGCGAACTCGCTCGCCGCCGTCATGGCCGGCGCGCGTCAGGTCGAATGCACGCTCAACGGGCTCGGCGAACGGGCCGGCAACGCGGCGCTCGAGGAACTGGTGATGGCGGTACGCACGCGCCAGGACGTGTTTCCGTGCGACACGCGCATCGACGCCACGCAGATCGTGCCGGCGTCGAAGCTGGTTTCGGGCGTCACCGGTTTTCCGGTCCAGCCGAACAAGGCGATCGTCGGCGCGAATGCTTTCGCCCATGAATCCGGCATTCACCAGGACGGCGTGCTCAAGCACCGCGAAACCTACGAGATCATGCGCGCCGAGGACGTCGGCTGGGGCGCGAACAAGCTCGTCCTCGGCAAGCATTCCGGACGCAACGCGTTTCGCAGCCGGCTGCAGGAAATCGGCATCGTCGTCGCGTCCGAAGAGCATCTGAACCACGCGTTCGCGCGCTTCAAGGAACTCGCCGACAAGAAGCACGAGATTTTCGACGAGGATATCCAGGCGCTGATGAGCGACGAGGTCGTCACTCCCGACCAGGAGCACTACCGCCTCGTCGCCTCGCGCTTCCATTCGGAGACCGGCGAGACGCCGCGGGCCGACCTGACGCTGTCCGTCGACGGCCAAGAGACGCGCACTTCAGCCGAAGGATCCGGCCCCGTCGATGCCGCGTTCAAGGCGATCGAGGCGATCGCCGGCAGCGGCACCGAGCTGCTGCTGTATTCGGTCAATGCGATCACCACCGGCACCGACGCGCAGGGCGAAGTCACCGTTCGCCTGGCCAGGGAAGACAAGGTCGTCAACGGCCAGGGGGCCGATACCGACATCATCGTCGCGTCGGCGAAAGCGTATCTCAACGCGCTGAACAAGCTGCACAGCAAGCTCGAGCGGCTGAACCCGCAGTTGTGAGCTGCCGCGGCCGCCAGCGCCGATGCGGGCGGCCTCGATCAGGCGTTCTCCGGCCGCTGGCGCGACGGGGCCGAGCGCCGTGCATACAGCACGGCGCTCGCAAACAGCAGCATCGCGAGGGCCGCTTCGGCGATCGCGAGGGCTCCGGCCAAGCCGGGATCGCTCGCGCGCACGACCCCTTCGACGAGGTACAGCAGCACCAGCATCGACAGCCACTGGTAGGTGTAGCGCCGCCCTTTCAACACGCCGAACAGCGCCGGCATCAACGGCAACACTTTCAGCATCATCCACGAGCCGCCCGGGCGCAGCGGCGCGAGCCAGATTTCCCACAGCAGGCACAGCGCGATCAGGGCGACGAGCAGGACGCTCGATGCGAAGTTCAAGGCCCGCAGCGTCATCACCGCTCCGCGAGTTTCAGCGCGCTCGACGCGAGGCGCCGCCCGAGCGCGACGGCGAGGCGCATCTCGTCGTCGCTCGGTTCGGGATTGCCATCCGCGCCCGACACGTGACTCGCGCCATACGGCGTGCCGCCGCTTCGCGTGGCGTTGAGTTCCGGCTCGGAATACGGCAGGCCGACGATCAGCATGCCGTGGTGCAGCAACGGCAGCATCATCGACAACAGCGTGGATTCCTGCCCGCCGTGCAGGCTCGCCGTCGACGTGAACACCGCTGCCGGCTTGCCGGCGAGCGTGCCATTGACCCACGCGCCGGCGAGCCCGTCGAGAAAATACTTCAGCGGCGCGGCCATGTTGCCGAACCGCGTCGGGCTGCCGAGCGCGAGGCCGATGCACTCCTGCAGGTCGCGCGCCTCGGCATACGGCGGCCCGGCGGCGGGAATGTCGTCCTCCACGGCTTCGCATACCGTCGACACGCGCGGCACGGTGCGCACGCGCGCCGCGACACCCGGCACCTGATGGATGCCGCGGGCGATGTGCTCGGCGAGCGCGCGCACCGAGCCGCGGTGGCTGTAATACAGGACGAGGATTTCTTTCATATCGACAGCCGCAGCTAGAATGACGAAATTATACGCGTCTGCCTCGCGCCGCCCGGAACCCACTCGATGATGCCGCTGACCGCCGCCCGCGAGTTCATGCGCCTGCTGGCCGGACGTTTCCTCGCCACCCGCTGCCCGCAGGTTGCCGGCAGCCTCGCCTTCACGACGCTGCTGGCGATCGTTCCGCTGGTCACGGTGATCATCGCCCTGTTCAGCAATTTTCCCGCGTTCTCGCGCCTCGGCGCGTCACTGCGCACTTTCCTGCTCGAAAACCTGCTGCCGGAGCGTGCCGGCCAGATCATCGCGACCTATGCGTACCAGTTCTCGCAGCAAGCGGCCGGGCTCACGCTGATCGGCACCGTGCTGCTGGTGCTGACCGCGCTGATGCTGCTGATGACGATCGACCACGTGTTCAATCACATCTGGGGCGTGCGTCGTCCGCGCCCGCTCCTCACCCGCCTCATGGTTCACTGGTTCGCAATGACCCTCGGCCCGCTTGCGCTCGGCGGCACCGTGCTCGCGACCGGCCATCTGGTCGCGACATCGATCGCGCTGGCCGGCGAAGGGTCGTGGCTCGGCGAAACGTTTGCCCGCCTCGTGCCGACCGTCCTGCTCGGTTCGCTGTTCAGCGTTCTGTACTACGTCGTCCCGAACCATCCGGTGCGGATGCTCCATGCGCTCGCCGGCGGCGTCGCTGCAGCGGTCGCGTTCGTGCTGATGCAGCGGCTGTTCGGGCTCTTCCTCGTCCGCATGCCGACCTATACGCTGATCTACGGCACTTTCGCGGCGCTGCCGATCTTTCTCGTCTGGCTCTATCTGTCGTGGGTCGTGATCCTGCTCGGTGCGGCGCTGTCGGCGACCTTGCCCAGCTTCTTCGAGCGCGCGCGCATCCTGCGCGCATTCCCCGGCGATCGTGCGTGGGCCGCGGTGACGATGCTCATCGCGCTCGCCGAAGCCCAGCACGCCGGCACCACGCTTCCGTTCGCGACGCTCCAGGTTGGCGCACGCGTCAGCAGCAACGAAGGCGAGGCGCTGCTCGGCGAGATGCGCGACGCGGGCTGGGTCGCGCACACCGAAGAGGGGAACTGGCTGCTGAGCCGGCAAGCCGCGGAGATCGGCCTGGCAGCGGTCGTGAACCGCTTTGCGCTGTCCCCGGCGGCCTGGCGCGAAGCTGCGGGCGACGACGAGGCCTCGCGGCGCATCGCCGAGCAGCTCGCCACGGCCCTGCATTGCGCCGATCTGCCGCTGTCCGCGCTGACTTCGGCCGGGAGCAGGGTTCAACCGGGATAAAGATCGATTTCGTACTGGAAGATTTCCACGCTCGCCGTCTGCATGTCCAGACCGAGGACTCGCGCCTGCGCGACATACAGGTGATCGCTCTCCTGCACGAGGCTGAACGCGCGCGACTTGCAGGTGCCGGCCGCGGCGACGAGCGCCGGATGGCGGCGCACGGGGGCACGGGCGCCAATCGCAGCGCCGGAACCATCGCTGGCGTTTCGCCGCCGCCGAAACCCAGCATGACGGCGCTCCACGCGGATGCGATCACCTGCAGCCCGAGCTCGACGCGATCCGGGCTGTCGTGGCGAATCCAGCGCACGAGGCACAGCGTCCACGCCTCCGCGGCATCCCGGCGCAGTGCCAGCGGCATCCCGGCCGCGACACTGCCGGTCACCCCCGCGACGGCGATGATCGCGTAGCCGCCCGAACTCTCGTTGATCACGATCCATTCGGCAACGCTCGCAGCGTCGCCAGCGTCGCGGCTCGCGTCCCAGAGCGCCTGCAGCCCGACACACACCTGCACCGGATATCGACCGGAACGCCGCGTGTCGGTGCGGCTCGGCGGAGACATCCAGCGCTCGCGCATCCGCCCGAGCAGCGACAGCGCCTCGTCCGGAGTCAGCCCGACCGGCAGTCCCGGCCCTTCCATTCCGAACGCCTCACTGTCCGGGGCAAACCCGACCGACGCCTCGGGAGAAATGCCCGCCCTGAGCCATTCGAGCTTTGGCAATAGCGCACGGGCGACGCCGTAAGCCGAGAAATACAGCAGCGTGTCCGACACCGGCGGCTTGCCACGCGCGATCGGCACCGGCGGCGTTCCCGCCGCCGGATCGATCCAGAATGCGGCCGAGAGCGGCAGGAGTGGCACGCGTGAAAACTCCGCCGCGGCGGCTGCCTGCGCGAGGAAATCGTGCGCCCACACGACTTCGCGAGCGCTCAGGGTTTCCGGTTGCAGTGCGGCGAGCGCGAGGAGGCGCTTGAACTGCAGCGCCACGTCTGCGGCAGCCGTGCCGGCAAGCGCATCGCCATCTGTGTCGGCAGTGTCGCCGGCGACCGCGAGTTCGCAAGCGAGGCGCCACGACTCGCCGGGAGCCGGTCTGCCGCCCATCATCGCGATCAGGCAGGCTTCCTCCACGAGCCGCAACGCTCGTGCGCAGTAGACGTCCGGATCGCTGCCTGTCCGCATTCCCCCGTCACGCATGATCGCCATCACTCGCTGCAGACTCGCGGCGATCTCCAGCAGCGCGCCGGTCAGTTCGGCCGCCGCGACGTGCTGCCTGCGCGGCACCGGCAGCGCCGCGGCGAGAAGCCGGGACTTGAAACGTTCGCAGACATCGAGCACCCGCGCTTCGAACTGTTCGACGCATTGCAGGAACCGCATGTTGCCGACCGGCAGCTCCGAAAGCGCAGTGAAATGGGCGCGCAGCCGTTCCAGGTCCACGCCCGGATCGTCGGCCGGCTCCGCGTCGAGCCACGCAAGTGCCGCAGCGACGCAAGCCGGAACGGGGTCGGGGGAAGTCATGCGGTGCGGGTTCCGTCCAAAAGATCCGGCATTCTAGTCAAGAATCACCGCGCTGCGCGCCTTGCACCGCCTCCGCACCCGCGAACATCGAGCGTGCGTGAATTGCGTCACGATGAAGACGGCCCTTGTCCCCACCGAGCATATGCCCTACAATCGTCGGCTTTTCGCACCTACTAATCAGGACACCCAAATGGTCGTCATTCGCCTTGCCCGTGGTGGCGCCAAAAAGCGCCCGTTCTACAACATCGTCGCTGCCGATTCGCGCAACCGTCGCGATGGGCGCTTCATCGAGCGCGTTGGTTTCTACAACCCGATGGCTGCAGAGTCCGAAAAAGGCCTGGTCGTCAACGCCGAGCGCCTGGAATACTGGAAGCAGCACGGCGCCCAGCTGTCGCCGACGGTGCTCCGTCTGGCCAAGCAAGCAGCGAAAGCCGCTGCCTGATCGTTCCGGCAGCCCGCCGACATGATCGTACTGGGGCGCATTGTCGCCCCTTTTGGCGTCAAGGGATGGGTCAAGGTTCATCCTTTCGGGGATGATCCGCTGTCCTGGGGCGAGATGCCGCAGTGGTGGCTCGCGGACGACGCCGACGCGCCAGAATCGGCGTGGCAACCGGTCGAGCTCGCGGGGTTCAAGGAGCACGGCGCCGGACTGGTCGCAGCCTTCGTCGGCCACGGCGATCGCAATGCGGCCGAAGCGCTTCAGGGCCGTTTCATCGGGGCGCCGCGCGAAGCGCTGCCCAAACCCGACGCAGACGAATACTACTGGGGCGACCTCATCGGACTGGCGGTCGTCAACCAGGCCGACGAAGCGCTCGGCACGGTCGAAGCCCTGATGTCCACCGGCGCTCACGACGTACTGCAGGTGCGCGACGGCGACGAGGAACGGCTGATTCCGTTCGTCGCAGCTTATGTGCTCGACGTGGATCTCGCAGCGCGGACGATCCGTGTCGATTGGCAAAAGGACTGGTGAAGGCAGCGTGAACGCCCCGGCGGCCGCAAGGCGCTTCGATGTGATCACGCTGTTCCCGGAGATGTTCGCAGCGCTGACGGCGAGCGGTATCACGCGGCGAGCACTGGAGCGCGGTCTCTACGAGATCGCCTTCCACAGCCCGCGGGATTTCGTCTCCGACCCGCACCGCACCGTGGATGACCGCCCGTATGGCGGGGGGCCGGGGATGGTGATGCTGGCCGAACCGCTCGAGAAAGCGGTCGACAGGGCAAGAACGGCGCAGGCGCAAGCGCTCGGCACCGCCGGACGCGTGATCTACCTGTCGCCGCAAGGCCGACCGCTGGATCACGCGAAGGTCGTGGAGCTGACCGCCCTGCCGGCGCTGACGCTGCTGTGCGGACGGTACGAAGGGGTCGATCAACGGCTGATCGATCGCTGCGTCGATGAAGAACTGTCGCTCGGGGACTTCGTCCTTTCGGGCGGCGAACTGCCGGCGATGGTGCTGCTCGACGCGATCGTGCGCCAGCTTCCCGGCGCGCTGAACGATGCGGAATCGGCGCAGGAAGACTCGTTCGTGGATGGGCTGCTCGACTGTCCCCACTACACGAGGCCGGAGATTTACGAAGGAGAGCGCGTACCGCAGGTGCTGCTCTCCGGCAATCACGCCGCGATCCGTCGCTGGCGGCTCAAGCAGGCGTTGGGCACAACCTGGCGACGGCGCCCCGACCTGCTGGACGGGCGCCCGCTGAGCAAGGAAGAATTGTCGCTGCTTGAAGAATTCAGGCACGAACAAGAAGGGGCCGAAGGCGGCAGCGCCTGAACGCCCGCATACAAACCGCATGCATCAGGCTTCGGGCCTGCTCTGCCTGCAAGGCCAAGTGCCATTGAAACGACAGGAGTCGCAAATGAACCTGATTCAGCAGCTCGAACAGGAAGAAATCGCCCGCCTCACGCAGAACAAGACCATCCCCGCGTTCGCTCCCGGTGACACCGTGATCGTTCAGGTGAAAGTCAAGGAAGGCACGCGCGAGCGTCTGCAGGCCTATGAAGGCGTCGTGATCGCGAAGCGCAATCGCGGCCTGAACTCCAATTTCATCGTCCGCAAGATCTCTTCGGGCGAAGGCGTGGAACGCACGTTCCAGACCTACTCGCCGCTGGTCGACAGCATCGAGGTGAAGCGCCGCGGCGACGTGCGCCGCGCCAAGCTGTACTACCTGCGCGAGCGCTCGGGCAAGTCGGCGCGGATCAAGGAAAAGCTCAACTACAAGGCGCCGGCCGCGAAGAAAGCCTGAGCGGACGTCGATCGGTAGCTGGAAACGGGCCTTGCGAGGCCCGTTTTTTGTCGACCTCACTGCCCACCTCACTGCCCACCTCACTGCCCACCTCACCGCGCGACTTCGCCATTGCGACGGCTTCCGCCGCCGTCCGGCATCACGTCAGCGCCGTTCGACCCAGACCAGCATCCCCGCTGCCGCGGCGAGGAACAGCGCGCTCGGCGTCAACGCCGCGAGCGCCGGTTGCCAGCTGTTGATGACGCCGAGGCTCGAAAAGAGGCCATTCAGCAGGTGGAAGCCGATACCGAGCATGACACCGAGAAACACTTTCATGCTGACTCCGCCCATGCGGTCGTGGGTGAAGGAAAACGGCAGCGCCAGCGCCATCATGACGAGCGCCGCGAACGGATAGACGAGCTTCTTCCACAGCGCGATTTCATAACGATCGGCGTTCTGGCGATTCTCGCGCAGGTGGGTGATGTACGCGAAGAGTGTCGCCACCGACATGCGTTCCGGAACGACCATCAGCACGCTCAGGACCTGCGGCGTCAGATCCGAGCGCCACGTGAGTTCGGGCAGATCGACGACGTCGGTGCGGTTGTCGAGGAATCTCGTCTGCCGCACCCCTTCGAGCCGCCACCCCTGCTGCGCCGCGTCGTATTGCCCGGTCGCCGCCTCGCTGATCGACTGCAGCGCGTATTGCGCATCGAAATCGTAGATCCGCACCTGCTCCATGCTGCGATCGGGCAGCACCGTGCGCACGTTGACGACGCGCGAACCGTCCTTGACCCACAGCCCGGAGCGCAACTGGTTCGACACTGCCGAATGGGTCGCCGTCAGCCGCCACTGCTGCGCCGCCTGCTCGGCAGGCGGGGCGACGTATTCGCCGATGACGAACGTCAGCACGACGAAGATCACGCCGATCCCCCCGAGGGCGCGCAGCATCGCGGGCGTGGACATCCCGGACACGCGCATGACGGTGATTTCGGAGTGGCGCGCGAGCGTCGTCAGCGCGTACAGCGTGCCGATCAGCACCGCCACCGGCAGCAGCTCGTACACCCGGCCCGGGATGAGCATCAGGACGAAAATCAGTGCCTGGTGCAGTTCATAACCGTCCTTGCCGACCACATCGAGCTCGTTGATGAAGTCGAAGAACACGAACAGGCCGAGGAAAGCCAGCAGCACCATCGCCGTTGCGCCGAGAATTTCCCGCGCGAGATAGCGGGTCAGCACGCGGTTCATGCGCGGGCTCGCCAGAACGGGGAAATCGCCAGCCGCCGATAGAACATCAGCGCGAGAACCGCGAGAACGACGACGTGCGGCAGCCATACTGCCAGCTCGAACCGCAGCCGGCCCTGCGACACCCACGCCTGGAACACGCTGATCGCATTGCTGTAGACGAGATACGTCAGGATCGCGAACAGCAGGTTGTTCGCGCGCCCCGCGCGAGGATTGACAAACGACAGCGGGATCGCCATCAGCGCCAGCAGCAGCGCGGCGACCGGCATGCCGATACGCCCGAGCAGTTCGCCGAGCTGGCGCGGGGTTGGGTCGGTCAGCAGTTCCAGCGTCGGTGTCGTGCTGGCGCGCGATGCCGGTCCTGCCGCTTCGCGTTCCTCGACGAGGACGCTGTAGCGGTCGAACTCGAGCACGCGGTATTCGGGCGAACCGGGCTCGCCCTCGTAGCGGCGGCCTTTCTCGAGGACGACGAAACGGTCGCCATCCGCGTCGGTGCGCAACGATCCTTCGGCCGACACGATGACATCGAGCCGTCCGTCCTTCTCGGTGCTGACGAAGACGTTGCGAACCTTGCCATCCTCGCCCGCTCCCGTTTCGACGAAGAACACCCGCTGCGCGCCGACCGACTCCCGGAACACTCCGGGCGCAATGCGCGAGGCGTCGTTGCGCGCATCGATTCGCGCCTGGTATTGCGCGCTCTTCAGCTGCGCCCACGGCGCAACGAACAGCGTCACCGCCGCGATCGTGAACACGATCGGCAACGCAAAGCGCAGCACGGGACGGATGAACGCCGTCAGCGGCAGCCCGGAGGCGAACCAGACGACCATCTCGGAATCGCGGTACGAGCGCGACAGCGACAGCAGCACCGCGATGAACACCGTCAGCGACAGCACGATCGGCAGGCGGCTCAGCGAACCGAAGCCGATCAGCGCGAGCACCGCATCGGACGGCAGGCGCCCGCCGGCGGCCTGACCGAGCAGGCGAATCAGCACCACGGTGATCAGAATGGCGAACAGCGCCACGAACACGCCTGCGGCCGACTGGAAGAACTCACGCTGAAGAGCGCGGCTGAAAATCATCGCGCGAAGGATTCGATATGCGTTGGGGAAAGTGACTTTTGACGCATTCGCCGGGGACGGGCCATAATCGGCGGCAATCGGAACGTCGCGTCTATCAAAGGAGCTGTGCGTGGAATTTACCATAAAGACCGGGACGCCGGAAAAACTGAAGACCGGCAGCGTCGTGGTCGGGGTCTTTGCCGACGGACAGCTCGGCGACGCGGCAGCCGCTCTCGACAAGGCTTCGAAGGGAAAATTCGCCGCGCTCCTCGCCCGCGGCGACCTCGAGGACAAGGCCGGCTCGCTGCTGGCGGTCCACGACCTGCCCGGCAGCGCGTGCGAACGCGTGCTTGCCGTGAGCCTCGGCAAGCGCGACGAGTTCGGTGACAAGGCGTGGCGCGACGCGCTCGCCGCTGTCGGCAAGGCTCTCGCGTCGGGTCCGGCGAGCGACGTCGCCGTATGCCTCGCCGATACTCCGGTACCCGGGCGCGACATCGACTGGGCGCTGCAGCAGCTCGTCCGCGCGATCGCGGATGGCGCCTACCGCTTCGACGCGACGAAGAGCAAGGACAAGAAGGACTCGAAGCGGCGCGGCGCGGGCAAGGTCGTGCTGCTGACGCGCGAGAAGATCACGGCGAACATGGAGGTTGCCGTCCAGCGCGGCCAGGCGATCGCAGAAGGCATGGCGCTGGCGAAGGACCTGGGCAATCTGCCCGGCAATTTCTGCACGCCGAGCTATCTCGCGGACACGGCGGTTGCGCTCGGCAAGCAGTACAAGCTCAAGGTCGAAGTGCTCGACCGCGACGACATGGAAAAGCTCGGCATGGGCTCGCTGTTGTCCGTCGCGCGCGGCTCGCACCAGCCGCCCAAGTTCATCGTCATGCACTACAAGGGCGGCAAGTCGAAGGACAAGCCGATCGTGCTGGTCGGCAAAGGCATCACTTTCGATACCGGTGGCATTTCGCTGAAGCCCGGCGCCGAAATGGACGAGATGAAGTTCGACATGTGCGGCGCCGCGAGCGTGCTCGGCACGTTCAAGGCGATCGCGCGCATGGCGCTGCCGATCAACGTCGTCGGCCTGATCCCGACGACCGAGAACATGCCGGGCGGCGGCGCGACGAAACCGGGCGACGTCGTCACGTCGATGAGCGGTCAGACGATCGAGATCCTCAACACCGATGCCGAAGGCCGGCTGATCCTGTGCGACGCGCTGACTTACGCCGAACGCTTCAAGCCCGCCTGCGTCGTCGACATCGCGACGCTCACCGGCGCCTGCGTCATCGCGCTAGGCAAGATCCCGAGCGGACTGCTGGCGAACGACGACGCGCTCGCGCGCGAACTGCTCGACTGCGGCACCATGTCCGGCGACCGCGCGTGGCAGCTGCCGCTGTGGGACGAATACCAGGAGCTGCTGAAGAGCAATTTCGCCGACATGGGGAACATCGGCGGGCGCTTCGCCGGCACGATCACGGCAGCATGCTTCCTCGCGCGCTTCACGAAAGCGTACAAATGGGCGCACCTCGACATCGCCGGTACCGCGTGGGTGTCGGGCGACGCCAAGGGCGCGACGGGGCGGCCCGTGCCGCTGCTCGCCGAATTCCTGATCGCCCGCAGCCAGGGGGCGCCGGGCTGAACGCGGCGTCGACGCTCATGACGCGGGTGCAGTTCTACCACAACGCCGAGAACCCTCTCGCGCTGGCGTGCGAACTGGCTGCCCGCGCCTACGCTGGGGGCCGCCGGGTTGCGCTGCGGGTGTCGGACGCAGCCGCGGCACGCGAGCTCGACCAGCTGCTGTGGACCTTCGACCCGCTGATGTTCGTCCCCCACGCGATGGCGGACGCGCCGTTGGCCGCCCGCACTCCGGTCGTCATCGGCGACGCTGGCCGGACGATCTCCTGGCCGCATGCCGAGCTGCTGTTCAATCTTGCCGACGACATTCCGCCGGATTTCGAGCGCTTTCGCCTGCTCGTCGAGATCGTCGGCCAGAGCGAAGCGCTGAGACTCCCCGCGCGGGCGCGCTGGGCACACTACAAGCAGCGCGAACTGCCGCTGCAGGCGTTCGATGCGGTACGGCGGGAGGCGATATGAGCAGCTGGAGCGAGCCACTGCGGATCGATCCCGACGACGACCTGAAAGCTGCGGACGAACTCCTCGACAAGGCCGATGCGCTGCTGCGCCGACACAAGGGCGCCGATCTTCCGGAACCCGATGAATTCGTCGCGCTCGACGACGACGAACTACCGGTTTTGACCGACATCGTCGACCCGTCCGAACTGGAAGGGCTGGAGCTTGCCGAACCGCTTCCTGCGGCAGCGGCGCCAGAAGAGCCCATCCCGATCGCGGCGAGCGAACTTGCCGAACAGCTCGTCAGCCTCGACACCGCAATTTCGCGTGAAATCGAGAACTGGTTCGCCACCGAACTGCCGCAACTGCTGTCGCGCGAACTCGACAAACTCTCCGACCGCCTGCGGGTCGAAACGCTCGCCCACGTGCGCGCAACCCTGCTCCCGGCGTTGTCGGAGCGCATCTCCCGCAGCCTGGAAGGCGGTCCGGGCAGCGACGCCGGATCTCGCCAGATGTCGCACGACGAATAGGCGACCCGTCAGATCGTACCAGCGGGACGACTCCCGGACGGAGTCGCGGCGGGCGAACACGAAGGATGGGGCACGCGCCCGGATCGCGCTGCAGCGCACCCTCATTCTCTCGCGGCAGACCCCGGTTCGCGACGCTTCACTCGCGATCTCGGCCGGGTTTTCCGAGAACCTGGCGGCACTTTCGGCCCGCTGACCCTGCAGCTGCAGCAGGCGCGGGCGCGAGATGACGTTCTTCTCGAACAGCCGCTGGTTCAGCCGGCTCTCCTCTTCGCATTCGTCTGCAGCTCGACCAGTGAGGCTCCCTTGCCTTCCCGACTGTTCCGTGCCCGCTCGGGCGGATTCCCCGATCAGATGACGTAGAAGTCCGCGTGGGTGACGGCGAGTCCCGGGGTCAGCTGGGCGAACTGCTGGGCAGCCATCGTCCCGGTGCCGTCGGCGTCGTAATAGAGGGCCCCTGTTCCGCCATCGTAGATCACCCGATCCGTCGCATCGTGTGCTTTCGTACCGGCATGGAAGGCAGAGGTGCGCAGGCCACCCGTAACCAGGCCGGTGTAGATCGCGTTCTCCAGGCGGATCATATCGTCCGCCGGCGAGAAATCGGTAATGCGGTCGACGGCGCCGACAAACGGCGCGTCGAACACGAAGATGTCGGTTCCCGTCCCGCCGCTCAGCACGTCCGCGCCCGCTCCGCCCCACAGCCGGTCGTTGCCGGTACTGCCGTACAGCCGATCGTTGCCAGTACCGCCGTACAGCTGGTCGGCACCGGCCCGGCCGTACAATGTGTCGGCGCCGCCAAGACCGAAGATCACGTCGTTGCCGGTCGTTCCGCTCAGCGTGTTCCCCGCGGACGTGCCGGTAATCGTGCCGGGCTGCGTTGTCGAGGCCACGGTGCCACCGCTGGCGATCGGGTCCATCAGGTCGAGCTTCACGTTCCGCGTGCCGATCGTGGCCTGCTGGATCGTGGTGGTGAATCCGCTGCCGGAAAACGTCACCGTGTAGGTGCCGGCGGCCAGCCCGATGTCGTAACCCCCTGCTGCCGTCGTTGTCGTGGTTGTCACCGCTCCGGTGGTGTTGTTCCTGGCGCTGATTGTGAAGCTGCCCAGACCTTCGCCGACGTCGTAACGCCGGTCGCCGTCCAGATCGTCGAAGGCGACACCGGTCAGGAAAGGGCTGGACGCGGTACGGGCGAAATTTTGCGTGACGAACGCGCCTTCGTAGCTGCCGTACTGGCCGACTTCGAGACCGACACCGATCTCGCGGTAGGTGTCGTTCAGCAGGTTGGCGCGGTGGCCGGAGGAATTCATCAGGTTGGTGTGAAGTTGCAGCACCTCGTCCTGCAGGCCGGCAGGGGCGCGTGTGCTCATCCAGGCAATGTTCTCGGCCCACGCCCACGAACCGCTGAACACGTAGCCTGCCGCCTTCATACGCCCACCGGGACTCGATCCGCCTGCGCCGGTATGTGAGAAAGTGTCGGTCGCGATCATCCATGAACTGTGATTCTCGGCCGATTCGTTCAGATCGCCATCGAAGGCGAGCGGCTGAGCGCCCACCTTGGCGCGTTCGCTATTGATGAGTTCGAGCATGTACTGCTCGTAGGCGTTGGCTTGCGACATTCGTTCTGTCCTGGTGTTATTCGATTCATGGAGTCAGTTGGAGCAGGCACTGCGCCGTGCACTGCGCTCCCCTTTGGTGCCACCCCAAGGGCTGTTCACAACCCTGGGTCCCGAAACGGGGCGAGCCATTAAACAGGAGCTCCCCCGCCCCTGCAACCCACTGATCGCCCTGAAAAATGTAAGCAAGAGTGATGCACAACGGCTAATCGGGGATGCGCGCGCGGGCCCCGACTCTGCGTTCCAGCGCGTTCCAATGCAGGTTGGCTGATCGACTGGCCAGGTTCCGGAGGCCCGCCGTCGATCCGCTATAATCCGCCTTTTGCCTTCAAGCCCCCGAGCACACCATGGAACTGGCCAAAAGTTTTGAGCCCGCGGCGATCGAAGCCCGCTGGTATCCCGAGTGGGAATCGCGCGGTCATTTCGACGCCGGCCTCGACAAGTCGAACCCGAACGCGTTCTGCATCCTGTTGCCGCCGCCGAACGTCACCGGCACGCTGCACATGGGCCACGGCTTCAACCAGACGATCATGGATGCGCTGACCCGCTACCACCGCATGCGCGGCTTCAACACATTGTGGCAGCCGGGCACCGACCACGCCGGCATCGCGACGCAGATCGTCGTCGAGCGCCAGCTCGACGCGAAAGGCGTCTCGCGCCACGACCTCGGCCGCGACAAGTTCGTCGAGAAAGTGTGGGAGTGGAAGGAATACTCGGGGGGCACGATCACGCGGCAGATGCGTCGCCTGGGCACGTCCCCCGACTGGAAGCGCGAGCGCTTCACGATGGACGAAGGCCTGTCGAAGACCGTCACCGAGACTTTCGTGCGCCTCTACAACGAAGGCCTGATCTACCGCGGCAAGCGGCTCGTGAACTGGGATCCGAAGCTCGGCACCGCAGTGTCCGACCTCGAAGTCGTCTCGGAAGAGGAAGACGGCTTCCTTTGGCACATCACCTATCCGTTCTCGAACGGGCCGATCGGTGACTTGCAGGGCCTCACGGTCGCGACGACGCGGCCCGAAACGATGCTCGGCGACGTCGCGGTGATGGTGCATCCGGAAGACGAACGCTACGCCCACCTCATCGGCAAGACGGTGCGCCTGCCGCTTTGCGACCGCGACATCCCGATCATCGGCGACGACTACGTCGACCGCGAGTTCGGCACCGGCTGCGTCAAGGTCACGCCGGCGCACGACTTCAACGACTACGCGGTTGGCCTGCGTCATGATCTTCCGATGATCAGCATCCTGCGGCTCGACGCGAACGTCAGCGACGACGCGCCGGAGAAATACCGCGGCCTGGATCGCTTCGTCGCACGCGAAGTCATCGTGCAGGATCTCGAGGCGCAAGGGCTGCTCGCCGGCATCAAGCCGCACAAGCTGATGGTGCCGCGCGGCGACCGCAGCAGCGCGGTCATCGAGCCGATGCTGACCGACCAGTGGTTCGTCGCGATGACGAAGCCCGGCACGGATGGCAAAAGCATCACCGCGAAAGCGCTCGAATGCGTCGCGTCCGGCGAGATCCGGTTCTATCCCGAAAACTGGGTCAACACCTACAACCAGTGGCTCAACAACATCCAGGACTGGTGCATCTCGCGCCAGCTGTGGTGGGGCCACCAGATTCCGGCGTGGTACGCGGACGCCGAAGGCGACGCGCGCGTGTGGGTCGCGCACGACGAAGCCGAGGCGAAATCGCTCGCCGCGCAGGACGGCTACACCGGTCGGCTGCGCCGTGACGACGACGTGCTCGACACGTGGTATTCGTCCGCGCTGTGGCCGTTCTCGACGCTCGACTGGACCGGCGACGAGGCCACTGATGCCGCAAACCCGCTTCTGCAGCAGTACCTGCCGTCGTCGGTGCTCGTGACCGGCTTCGACATCATCTTCTTCTGGGTCGCCCGGATGGTGATGATGACGAAGCACATCACCGGCAGGATCCCGTTTCGCGACGTCTATGTGCACGGGCTGATCCGCGATGCGGAAGGGCAGAAGATGTCGAAGTCGAAAGGCAACGTGCTCGACCCGATCGACCTCATCGACGGCATCTCGGCCGACGAGCTTGCGAAGAAGCGCACGTTCGGCCTGATGAACCCGAAGCAGGCGCAGAGCATCGAGAAGAAGACGCGCAAGGAATTCCCGGAAGGCATTCCCGCGTTCGGCACCGACGCGCTGCGCTTCACGTTCGCGTCGCTCGCGACGCCGGGGCGCGACATCAAGTTCGACCTGTCGCGCTGCGAAGGCTACCGCAACTTCTGCAACAAACTGTGGAACGCGACGCGCTTCGTGCTGATGAACTGCGAAGGCCAGGACTGCGGCATCAGCGCCGCGGCCGGCAGTGCCGCGTGCAACGTCGCGAACCTCGACTTCTCGTTTGCCGACCGCTGGATCGTGTCGAAGCTGCAGCGCACCGAAGCCGACGTCGCGCAGCATTTCAACGACTACCGCTTCGACCTCGTCTCGAAAGCGGTGTATGAATTCGTCTGGGACGAGTACTGCGACTGGTACCTCGAGCTCGCCAAAGTGCAGATCCAGGGCGGCACCGAAGCGCAGCAGCGCGCGACGCGTCGCACCTTGCTGCGCGTGCTCGAGACGGTGCTGCGCCTCGCGCATCCGCTGATCCCGTTCATCACCGAGGAGCTGTGGCAGACCGTTGCGCCGCTCGCCGGGCGCAAGGACACCGACAGCATCATGCTGGCGCGCTATCCCGAAGCCGACCTGTCACGGCTCGACGAAGCGTCCGAGGCGAAGATCGCCGAGCTGAAGGCGATCATCGGCACCTGCCGCAACCTGCGCAGCGAGATGAACATCTCGCCCGCGCAGCGCATGCCGCTCGTCGCCGCGGGCGACGCGACGACGCTCAAGAGCCATGCGCCTTATCTCGCCGGCCTTGCGCGCCTGTCGGAGGTCGCGGTCGTCGACGAGATCGGCACCGACGAACTCGCTCCGGTCGCCGTCGCCGGCAGCTTCAAGCTGATGTTGCGCGTCGAAATCGACATCGCCGCGGAGCGCGAGCGCATCGCGAAAGAGATCGCGCGGCTCGAAGGCGAGATGACGAAAGCCGAGAGCAAGCTCGGCAACGAGAGCTTCGTCGCACGCGCACCGGCGACGGTCGTACAGCAGGAACGCGAGCGGCTCGCCGGGTTCAAAGCGACGGTCGAAAAACTGCGTCCGCAACTCGAAAAACTCGGCGCACGCTGAGCCGGGCACGGCGTAACACAAGGGGCCACCCGCAGTTAATGGGTGGCCCCTTTTTTTACGGCGCCGAGTCACGGCGATAAAAAAGGAACCCCGCCGTCCTACTTGCGTCGCAGGAAGAATTCGAAAGCCTGGTCGGCCGTCTCGCCCTGCTGCAGCAGATCGTTGCCGGTCTGCTTCGCGAACGCCTGGAAATCCTTCACCGATCCGGGGTCCGTCGCGAGCACGCGCACCACCTGGCCCGGCGTCATTTCCGCGAGCATCTTCTTCGCGCGCAGGATCGGCAGCGGGCAGGTCAGCCCGCGTGCATCGACTTCCTTGTCGAAATCCATCTGTCCCTTCCTCATCGCATTCGTCGATCGATCAAGCGGCGGATTCTAAAGGCTCACTCGCCATTCGCGAAAGGCCACCTGCGCGCCTCATGAGAAAACGCAGGGCCGCCCCAAGCTTTCTTGTCCCGCTCGGGGGCGGAAACGGCAAAGCCGTTTACTGGGGGCGCTCAGTTCCCGTCGCGCCTGTCGAGGCGGCGTTGGCGTTCCTCGGCCTTCAGCTCGCGCATCCGCGCATCGACGGCGGAAAGCTCGTAGAAGTCGCCGTCCCCGGCGCGGCGCGCGAGGTCGAGTTGCTCGATCGCTGCCGGCATACTTCCCTGCAGCACGTACACTTCCGCCTGGGCACGATGCTGCGCGGTGCGGCGGCCGAGCGCCGCCTCCGAGCGCGCGACGAGCGTCCACATGCGGTCGTCGTCGGTGCGACGCAGCGCGTCCGCCCGCGCCATCGCGGCCGCCTCGGGGGCGCGACCGGCGTGCAGCAACGCATCGACCAGCGCGTAGCGCAGCGCCCGGCTGTCGGGAAACCGTCCCTGCGCCGCCTCGAGGATCTTCACCGCGGCGGCGGGGTCACGCGCCGCAAGGCGCAACTCGGCGGCGAGAGATTCGATGAACGGCGATGCAGGAGCGTCACTTCGCAGCGCGTCGAGCGCCTTGGTCGCCTCATCGATCCGCCCGGTGGCGAGCAGCGCGCGCGCCAGCCCGTAGCGCGCCGCGGCGTCGGCTCCGGGTTTCGCCGCCAGTGACTGGAATTCCCGCACGGCATCGAGCGGCGCGACCGCGCCGACCCGCAGCTTCGCCCGCACGAAGCCGAAATCCTGCGAATCCGGCACCTGCCGATAGCGCATCTGCGCGACACGGTTGCCCATGTCCGAAATCCGCTCGCCGGTCAGCGGGTGGGTGCGCAGGTAGCTCGGCGCATTGTTCTCATAGAAACGGCTCGCGCGTTGCAGGCGCTCGAAAAAACTCGGCATGCCGCGCACGTCGTAGCCGGCGCCTTCGAGCGTCTGCAGACCCAGGCGATCGGCCTCGCGTTCGAAGTCGCGCGTGTAGCCGAGCTGAGACTGGATCGCCCCGGCTTGCCCGGCGGCGATCGCCGCCTCGCTGATCTCTGAATTGCTGCGCGCAGCCAGCACTGCGACGAGCAGCGACGCGAGCATCACCATGCTCGACTGGCTCTGCTTGCCGACCAGCTGGGCAATGTGGCGCTGCGTCACGTGGGCGATTTCGTGTCCGAGCACTGAAGCGAGCTCGGATTCCGATTCGGCCGCCAGGATCAGCCCGCTATGCACGCCGATGAACCCGCCCGGCAGCGCGAATGCGTTGAGCGTCGCATCGCGGATGACGAAGAAGTCGAACGCCTGGTACGGCGCCGCGCTCGCCGTCACGAGGCGCTGCCCGAGGCGATCGATGTAGTCCTCGATTTCGGCGTCGTCGAGATAGGCGGCGTCGCGAAAACGGATCTCGCGAATGATCGACTCGCCGATCCTGCGCTCGGCGAGCGGAGAAAGCTCCGACGCCGCGACGTCGCCCAGGTCCGGCAGATCGGCCGCGTTCAGGCGCGGCATCATCGCGACGCACAGCAGCAGGATAAAAAGTCGTTTGATCATCGGGTGCTATGATACCCATCCACTTCCAACCGTTCCGCGCGGAATGTATCGCGCTATCGCCGCGACGCGCACACAGCTCATGACCCAACCCGGCACGCCTCCGCTCGACACCCCGATCCTCACCCATTTCGACGCCGACGGACAGGCCCACATGGTGGATGTCGGCGACAAGCGCGAAACCCGTCGCGTCGCAATCGCCCAAGGCCGGATCACGATGCAACCGGCGACGTTCGCGATGATCCAGTCCGGCACCGCGAAAAAAGGCGACGTGCTCGGCATCGCCCGTATCGCAGCAATTCAGGCATCGAAGCGCGCCAGCGAGCTGATCCCGCTGTGCCACCCGATTGCGCTGACGCGGGTCGCAGTCGAGTTCGCGCTCGACGCGCCGGCGAGCGCGATCGCCTGCAGCGTGACCGCGGAAACCGTCGGACGCACCGGTGTCGAGATGGAAGCGCTCACCGCGGTCAGCGTCGCGCTGCTGACGATCTACGACATGTGCAAGGCGGTCGACCGCGGCATGCGCATGGACGGCATCCAGCTCGTCGAGAAACTCGGCGGCAAGTCGGGGCACTGGGTCGCCGGGAACCCCGGATAGCCGATGCTGCAGCCCCGTGCGGCGACGCGCCCCCTTCCCCCGCGAACGCGTTCGCGGGGACAGCGGAGATCACCTCGATCACAATTTCGGCGACCGATACCCGAACCTTGCAAGTTGACGATCGCGAACTAGAATAGGGGTGTGCCCCGCGTGGTCGGTCAAAGTCTTTCGGAGGCAGTATTTCGGAAAGACAAGCGTAATTGCAGACCGGCCATAACGCGGGGCTATTTCTTTGTTGCCGGTCTTTGTAGCCGGCCGGTTCCACCTTCCCTTTCCCGAAAGCACGCCGGCCGGATGCTAAGGGAGCTTGCCGAGTCCGACGGCCCAAAGGTGCGCCGCGATCAATGCGCGCCACGGCGAGAATTCCGCAAGCCAGTGCTTCGCCTGCCTTTCGGTGACGCTGTCCGAGCAATCGAGCACCGTCTGCAGGCTGCGGCGCACCGCGACGTCGCCGTGCAGCGATCCGTCCAGCCAGCCGAAACCCCGCAGCAGCGCGTAATCGACCGTCCACGGCCCGATGCCGCGCACGCGCATCAGGCGCTCGCGGATCTCGTCGACCGGCGGCGTCGCGGTCCATGCATCGAGGGGCAGTTCGTCCGCGGCGACGAGATGGCCAAGCCTGATCAGAGTCTGCGCTTTCGCCTGCGAGAATCCGGCCGATCGCAGATCCGCCTCGTTCAGCATGGCGACCCGCTGCGCATCGGGGTAGCACGCAAGGCCGGCCGAATGGCGCAGCCCGGCGACTTCGATCAGCCGGCGCCGTAGCGAAACCGCTGCCCGCACGCTGATCTGCTGTCCGGTGATCGCCCAACTGAGCGCTTCGAACGGACTCGCCGACAGCGGCACCCGCAGCCCGGGATGGCGGGCGATGAGCGGGCCCAGTTGCGGATGGTCGCGATAGGCGCGTTCGAACACTTCGACCTGCTGGGTCAGGCCCAGCATGCGTGGCAGCAACTGTGCGAGCGCCGCCGGCGCAGCGGCACTCGCCCCGCCGTCGACCGCGAGTTCGGCGCTCGCCTGCGCGCCGTCGAAGCGGATCGTCAGGCATGCCGGGCGGCCTTCCCACGCGACGCCTTTGTGCAGCGTTTGTCCCTCGACTCGTTCCGCAACCGCGAGCGGATCGCGGCGATGGAAAGCAAGCACATCGTCGGTGCGGAAATCCGCCGGCAACCCGACGCGACAGGCCAACACCGCAGTCATCGCCCGGCCTCCCGATCGAGCAGCGCCCGCTTGCGTTCGATGCCCCAGCGGTAGCCCGACAGCTGCCCGTCGTTGCGCACCACGCGATGACACGGAATCGCAACAGCCAACGGGTTTGCGGCGCACGCTCCGGCCACTGCCCGGACGGCCTTCGGCGCGCCGAGTCGCTGCGCGATCTCGGCGTAGCTCGCTGTCCGGCCCGCGGGAATCTCCCGCAACGCCTGCCACACCCGTTGCTGGAATGCCGTGCCGCGAATGTCGAGCGGCAGATCCAGCCCGAGCGCCGGAGCTTCGACGAACCTGACCACGGCGGCGACAGTCTGCTCTAAACCGGCGTCACCGCCGATCAGCATGGCGCGCGGAAAGCGGCCCTGCAGGTCATCCGCGAGCCGCGCCGCATTGTCGCCGATCAGGATCGCACACACCCCCCGCGCGCTCGCGGCGACGAGAATCGCCCCCAGCGAACATTCGCCGATCGCAAACCGGACGCTTGCTGTCGCCAGCGTTTCACGCTTTATCGTCATGATCCTGCATCCTTTCCGGGGTCCGATGGCTAGAATCTAGCGGACGCCGGATAATCGCGCACTCCGGCTCTTGCTTTCGAATTCGGTGGACCGCGAAACTGTAAGGCAGATCCGTAACGAACGACAAGGCCTTCAAGGAGCCGCGAAACTGCCGTTCCGATGAATCATCCCCACGCGGTGACAGAACTTCCATCGAGCGGCCGGACCAGAGGATCAATCAGGATGAAAAAATGCAGGAAATGCTTGCTGCCGGACATCGTACCCGGAGCTGATATTGACGCGAGCGGAGAGTGCAGCTTCTGCCGCACCCGGTCGCCCGACGCTCATGCGACTTCCGCGGCGTCGGAGTATCGCGAAGATCTTGAAGCCACCCTGAAAGCAGCGCGCAACCATCCCGGCTCCGAATACGACTGCGTGGTCCCGCTCAGCGGAGGGAAGGACAGTTTGTACCTCCTTCACCGCCTGAAAGTCGATTACGGCCTGCGAGTGCTCGCTTTCACCTGCGATATCGACCTGCCGCCCGTAGCATGGGCCAACATCCGCCTTGCGCTGAGCAAGCTCGACATCGATCACGTCGTTTTCAGACCCGCGCACGGGTTCCTGACGAAGCTCTTTCGCTACCTCCTGTGCAATCAGGAAGCGCGCGGCGCGGTGTACACCGTTTCCTACGTTTACGCGCCGCTGTTTGAAGGGGCTGCAATCCGCCTGGCGCTGGAGAAAAACATCCCGCTCATTCTCGCCGGCTATTCGCCGGGCCAGCCCGAGCCCGAACGCATGCTCTACGAGTTCGATCCCGCGCTGATCCGGAGCGAGGACTGGACGCCGCCGCACCTCGTCGAGAGCGGACAATTCTCCGCCGACGAACTCGCCGCTTTCTACAATCCGCTCAAATTGCCGGGAAACACCACCTTCCCGCGCTATCTCGCTCCTTACCACGCCTGGGATTATGATCAGGACCAGGTGATTCGCAAGGTGACCGAGCTCGGGCTCGTGCAGCGCAGCTCCCATGCGAATCCGATCGTCAGCAACTATCCGATCAACTGGCTGATGATGTTTTCGGACCTGAAGCATTTCGGTTACAACCCTTATGTGCCCGAGTTCTCGGCGCTGATCCGCGAAGGGAAGGCCAGCCGGAATTACTGGCGGCTCGCAACGCCCGTCGTCAACTTCATGATCCGCAACAAGATCGGCCTGGGACGCGAGGTGCGCCGCAGCATGAACTGGTTAAGCCTCGCGGAAGCCGATCTTCGCATCACACTGCCGAAAGGCGCTTACGACCCTCCGTTGTTGCGCCGCGCCTGAAATGAACGCTTCGCTGCAGACACTGCCGGCGCGCTTGCAGGCTCGAGCGACCGCCTCGCCCGATCAGCTCGCCTATCTGCGCCAGGTCGACGGGCGCGAATGGCAGCCGATCACGTGGCGCGAACTCGCACGGCGGGTCGATATCCTCACCGGTCATTTCTCCGACCTCGGTCTGCAAAGCGGCGACCGGGTAGCGATCGCCCTGCCAACCTCGCCCGAGTGGGAGTATTGCCAGCTCGCGGCGCTTGCGGTGGGAGCCGTCGTCGTCGGCATCGACGCGCACGATGCACCCCGTAACGTCCGGCACATCCTGGACCTCGCCAAGCCGCGCCTCCTGATAACCTCCACCGCCGACACGCTTCGGACCTTCGGCGAGCTGTGGCGAATTCCGGAGATCACGATCACCTGTGAGCGGGACTCCTCGCTCGGCCACGGTCACACTCTCGGACAGCTGCTGGATACGGCCAACGGCCCTCGCTCTGCGGCGTCCCCTCCCCTGCCCGAAGACATCGCCACGATCGTCTTCACTTCAGGCAGCACCGGACAGCCAAAAGGTATCGCGTACTCGCATCGGCAGATCGCGCAAGCATGCGACACCATTCTCGAGCGTTTTCCTTCGCTGCAGCAGGATTCGCGTCTGGTCTGCTGGCTGCCCCTGTCGAACCTCTTTCAGCGCATCATCAACTTCTGCGCATTGAGCTGCGGGGCGAGATCGTATTTCGTCGATAAGCCCGATCAAGTTGTCCGCCTTCTACCCCAGATCCAGCCGACCTTCTTCCTCGGCGTCCCTCGTTTCTTCGAGAAGTTGCACGCCGGAATCCTCGGCGAGCTCGCGAAGCAGCCTGCGCCGGTTCGGGGTCTCATCCATGGCGCATGGACTGTCGGCTGCCGCGTTGCCGAGGCGCGCCGCGCCGGCCGACGACCGGCGCGGGTGTGGCGCGCGCTGCACCCGCTCGCGACGCCTCTTCTGCGCCGGGTGCGGTCGGTCATGGGGCACGAACTGCAGTTCATGGTCAGCGGCTCTGCGCCGATGCCGCGCTGGCTGCTGGAGCGTTTCCACGGCCTGGGCTGGCTTGTCCTCGAAGCCTACGGCATCAGCGAGAACGTGATTCCGGTCGCCGTGAACACCCCGCAGCGCTTTCGCTTCGGAAGCGTAGGCCAGGCGCTTCCCGGCAACGAACTGCGGGTGGCCGACGACCATGAGCTATTGGTCCGCGGCCCTGGCGTGTTTTCGGGCTACTACGGCGAAACCGCGGACGTGGCGCCGCTCAGTCCCGACGGGTTCCTGCACACCGGCGATTACGCCCGCATCGACGACGACGGCTACGTCTGGCTCGAGGGACGCAAAAGCGAAGTGTTCAAGACCTCGACAGGCCGCCGCATCGCTCCAGCGCCGATCGAGGCGGCACTGAAGCAGCTTGACTACGTCGATCACGCGGTCATCGTCGGGCGGGATCGACCCTACCCGGTCGCCATTCTTGCGCTCGACGCCCGGCATCCGCTCGCCGGTGAAATTCACACCGCCGCAACATCCACCGCAATCTCGGCTGACGTCGCTGCCGCCTGCGAGGGCTTCAGTGATTACCAGCGCCCCGGAGCGATCATTCTCAGCGTGCATGCGTTCACGGTCACCGGCGGCGAACTCACGGCCAACCTCAAGCTTCGGCGCAAGCCGATCGAAGAACGATTTCGCGCACAGATCGAGGAAGCATATGACCGTGCTTCACATCGCGCGCCAACCACCCCCTCCCGACCCCGAGTGATCAACGCACCATGAATACCTATTTCGTCACCGGCGCGTCAGGCGCTGTCGGCAGCGCCCTGGTTCCTCTGCTGTACGCGGATACGCGCACGCGCGTGCGGATTCTCCTGCGGGCAAAGTCGGAACATCACCTGAATGAACGCCTGGAGGAGTTGTGCCGGTTCTGGAACCTGCCTCCGAACGCCGAAGCTCGCACGCGGCTGACAGCGCTGCGCGGCGATGCGTCGCAGCCCAAGTTCGGCTTGAACGACACCGAGTACGCGACGCTGGGCGCCGACACCACACACATCATTCACTGCGCGGCCAGCGTGCGCATGAATGACACACTCGATGACGCGCGCCGCTCGGCCGTCGGTTCGGCGCAAGAGATTCTGTCGCTGGCCCGCACGCTTGCGCACAACGGAACCTTGCGCAAAGTGGATTTCGTCAGCACCGTAGGCATCGCCGGCAAACGTCCCGGCGCATTGCCCGAACGCTGGATCGACGAACCGCGCGCGTTTCACAACACTTACGAGCAATCCAAAGCAGAAGCCGAAATTCTCGTTCGCGCCGCGATCGAACAGGAGCATCTGCCGATCACGGTGCATCGGCCGAGCATGGTGATCGGCGATTCGCGTGACGGCCGCATCATCCATTTCCAGATCTTCTACTTCATCTGCGAATTTCTTTCCGGCCGCCGTACTTACGTGGTGCTACCGGATCTGGGCGAGGTGCGGCTCGACATCATCCCGGTCGATGCCGTCGCCAGCGCAATCGCACGTGCGACCGTCGATGAGCAGACCGTGGGTCGGATCTACCATCTGTGCTCGGGCCCCGAGCGTTCGATTCCGCTCAAGACACTGCGATCGCGCGTCCAAGAGATATTCGCCCGCCACGGTCTCGCCGTCCCGTTCGGCATCCTGTTGCCGCACCGCTTGTTCTCGGTGCTGCAACAGGCCGCCCTACGTTTCGCTCCGGCACATCGCAGGGGAGCCCTTGCGACTCTTCCGATCTATGTCGACTACCTCGGCGACCAGCAAGGGTTCGACAACAAGGAATATCTGGCTTGGCTAGCGACCAGCGGCACGAGCCTGCCGCGCTGGGAAGACTATCTGCCGCGGGTTCTCGAGCGCTACCTGGATAAAAAACATCCGCGTGGATGAACGAAGCGGGCCTCTCGAGCGCAGTCCTGCCGAATAAGCACGACGCACGCTGCAGGCACGGCAGGAAAAGCGTGGAGGGGCATTCTGGCGAAATGCCCCTCCCGGTTGAAGCTTCGAACACCATTCAATGAAATGCGGAGTAACCCACAGGATTTTTCAGGTCCTGGCGGTTACTCCGCATCCGGTCAACAGGCTGAAACTCTCTCTTCAGGCCTTCTTCGTGCCAGCCTTTTTCGCCTTGCGCCACATGCCCGCTCCGGGCAACGCAGCCAGGCCGATACCCAGCAATGCGAGCGTACCCGGCTCCGGCACCTCGACCTGGTCGATTCGTGCCTGGATAAACAACTGGCTTGTCTCCGCTTCCGCCGTGAAGATGATGTTGCCTTCGTCGTCGAAGAACGTGCCTGTATCCTCGTCGGGATCAATTTGGAAAGAGAGCATCCACCTCTCGCCCAGGGCGGAGAACAGGAACGTGTTGATCACGGCGTCCAAATTCGGTACCGCGAAAATGTCGTCGCATTGGCTCCCGAGCGGATTCGGTGGGTCGCACTCAGTCAGGTTCGGCGTTTCGGTGAAGCTTACATCCAGAATGACTTCCGGAAGGCTGCTGGTGCCCGTGAGATCGAAGGTTGCGCCGGCGAGGGTGAAATTGTCGCGCATATCGACAGTGAAATTGAACGTCGAACCCGGAATGACATTGTTCTCGTGCTCAATCAGGGCGACGTTAAACCACCCGGCATCGGATACGAGGTCAACAGGATCGTTGCTCGGGGGAAGAATCCTCAGGAAGCTATGGGCACTGGCTGGGTTGCCGGTGTCGCGCCATTGTAACTCGTCCTCGGTGGCACTGACAAAACCGCCGAGTCCGACGCCCGGGACGACGGAGCCGGGAATAAACTCGAGGAGGTCTACTGCCTCGAATACCGTTCCTGGCGTTGCATGAGCGACTCCGCCCATGATCATTCCGCCTGCCATCAGGCTAGCTGCCAGCAAAGTGTTGCGGAATCTGCTCGTTGTCATGACAAATCTCCTTTTCCAACATCGAACCTTCGGATCTGGCCGGCCAGAGTCGCGCCTCCCTTGAGGAGCTTCGACGTTTCTCCGCCCGGTTGTCCTCTTGCACAATCCATGCCACATCATTTATCTCTTTCATTTAAATGGGGTTTATGCATGACGCACGGACGCAGAGTGTAAAATATTTCGACGCCGCGAGAGCGGTGCCTGCGCCAGCCTGCGAATGGAGAGAATCCAGGTGATTCGACTTGTGGAGACGCTCCGCCGTACATGGCATGGAAATGCGCACCGATTCCAGAGACGATTGATCGTCCGGGGCAGCGCGTCGATGCGGCGGAGGCGATACGCTCCATGAGCCGTGCCGAATGGGACTCCGCCAAACGGACGAAGGCCCGCGAGGGGGCCTTCGTCATCGGGCGAAAGGTTGCGGGTCAAGCCGGCCAGCTAGGTCCTGATCTTCTCGAGCGTGCGTGGAATGTGCCCGGATCTAGCGGCGCACCATCTTGCCCGAGCGCGCCTTCGGCAGCGGCGGGACAACTCCGACAATACCTTTCTCGTTGGCACCATACTCATTAGGCCGTCTTTACGCCGGCCTTTTTCGATTTGCGCCACATGCCCGCTCCCGGCAACGCAGCCAAGCCGATACCCAGCAATGCGAGCGTACCCGGTTCCGGCACTTGGTCGATACGCGCCGTGATGACGATCTCGCTTATAAAATTTTCCGCCGTGTAGATGATGTTGCCCGCATCGTCAAAGAACGTTCCCTCGCCCGCGCTGGCGTCTACGTCGAACGTGAGGACAAATTGTTCTCCATTGGCCGTAAACAGGAACGAGTCGATGACGAGGTCCAGGTTTCCAATCTGGAAAATGTCGTCGCAGGTGCTGCCGAGCGGATTCGGTGCGGGACACGGTAGACTGTTAGGCGTTTCGGTGAAATCGACGTTCAAGGTCAGTTCGGGAAGTTGGTTGGTTCCGGTGAGGGCGAACGTCGCATCCGAAAGAGTGAACTGGTCGATCAGGTCGACCGTGAAATCGAAGCTCCCCACCGGGATGATGTTGTTCGTATGGCGAATCCGCGCGACCTCTTCCGCTCCCAGATCGGAGGCAATGACCACATCCGTGTTGCTCGGCGGAATAATCGTCAGGAAGCTGTGATTATCGGTCGGGTCGCCCGTCTCGACCCATTCCAGCTGGGTGGAGGACACGCTGACAAACTCACCCGGTCCAATGACGGTAGCGCTGTCGGGGTCGAATGCAAGGCTGTTGTTTCCGGTAAAGAGAGTTCCAGGCGTTGCATGAGCGACTCCGCCCATGATTAATCCGCCTGCCATCAGGCTAGCTGCCAGCAACGTGTTGCGGACTGTGCTCGTGGTCATGACAAATCTCCTTTTCCAACATCGAACCTTCGGATCTGGCCGGCCAGAGTCGCGGCTCCCTCGTGGAACTTCGACGTTTCTCCGCCCGGCTTTCAGCTTGCACAGTCCATGCCAGACGACTTATCTCTTTAATTTGATTGGATTTTATGCTGATGTACGAAAACGGGGTGTAAAAGATCCCGACGGAATCGAAGATGTACTGACGCTAACCTTCGAGTGCGGAGACTTCACGGGATTCGACTTGTGGAGACACACTGCCGCTGGATGACGGGGGAGTTCCCAGATTCGCGGAGCGAGGATGCTCCCGGGCGGCGCTTTGATGCGGCAGAGGCGAGACGGTGCCTGAGCGGTCGTGAATGGTACTCCGCCCACGCGACGAAGGCCCGCGCGAGGAGCCTTCGTCCTGGTGAGAAAGGGCTTCGGGTCAGCTCGCCAGCGACGTCCTGATCTGCTCGAGCGTCGCCGGATCGTCGATCGTCGTCAGGTCGCCCGGATCACGGCCTTCGGCGAGCGCCTGAATCGAGCGGCGCAGCATCTTGCCCGAGCGCGTCTTCGGCAGTCCGGAGATGAAATGCACGCGACCGGGGCGCGCGATTGCACCGAGCAGGGTGTCGACGGTCTTCATGACATCTTTCTCGAGTTCGGCGCGTTTCTCGGCGGTATCGACGCGCGAGGCGTCCTTGACCACCGCGAAAGCCATCGGCATCTGCCCTTTGAGCGGATCTGCGACGCCCACGACCGCGACTTCGGCGATCGCCGCGTTCGCCTGGATCGCCTCCTCGATCTCGCGCGTGCCGAGACGGTGGCCGGCGACGTTGATGACATCGTCCATGCGCCCGAGAATCGTGTGGTAGCCGTCTTCGTCCTTGATGCCCCAGTCGGACGACGAGAAGACAATCGGATCCTTGAACAGCGTGAAATAGGTGCTGACGAAACGGTCGTCCTGGCCCCACACCGTCGACAGGCAGCCCGGCGGCAACGGCGGAACCACGCCGACGATGCCTTTCTCGTTGGCACCGCATTCACTGCCGTCCTCGCGGAAGATGCGCAGGTCGTAGCCATACACGGGGAAGCTCGGCGAACCGTACTTGATCGGCGTCTCCTCGATGCCCCGCACCGCGGAGAGCATCGGCCAGCCCGTTTCGGTCTGCCAGTAGTTGTCGATGACGGGGATGCCGAGCTCGTCCATGATCCACTTGTGCGTCGTCTCGTCGAGCGGCTCGCCGGCGAGGAAAAGATGCTTCAGCGACGACAGGTCGTATTTCTTCAGGAAAGCCGGGTCCTGCTTCTTCAGCACGCGCACCGCGGTCGGCGCCGAGAACATCACGTTGACCTTGTATTTCTCGACGATCTGCCACCAGATTCCGGCATCCGGGCGCAGCGGCGTGCCTTCATACATGACGGTCGCCATGCCGGCCAGGAGCGGCCCGTAGATGATGTAGCTGTGGCCGACGACCCAGCCGATGTCGGAAGTCGAGAACATCGTCTCGCCGGAAAAGCCGGTGAAAATGTGCTTCATCGACGAGGCGAGCGCAACGGCATAGCCGCCGGTGTCGCGCTGCACGCCTTTCGGCTTGCCGGTGGTGCCGGACGTATACAGAATGTAGCTCGGCTCGGAGGACTCGAGCCAGGTCACGGGCACCTGCGCGTCGAGGTGCTTCGCGCGCAGCTCGGCGTAATCGACGTCGCGGCCTGCGACTTTGGAGAAACCCTTGTCGAGCCCGCGGTCCACGATCAGGACTTTCTGCGGCGGGAATTCGGCGATCTTGCACGCTTCATCGACGAGGTGCTTGTAGGGCACCGGTTTGCCGTTGCGCATGCCGGCGTCCGAACTCACCATCAGCACCGGCTTCGCGTCGTCGATGCGGGTCGCGAGCGAACCTGCCGCGAAGCCGCCGAACACGACCGAGTGAATCGCCCCGATTCGGGCGCAGGCGAGCATCGCAAACGCCGCTTCGGCGATCATCGGCATGTAGATCAGCACGCGGTCGCCCTTGCCGACGCCAAGCTCCTGGTAGATCGCGGCCATGCGTTCGACCTCGCGCTGCAACTGCGCGAACGAGTACACCTTCTCCTCGTCGGTCTCGGTCGAGATATATACCAGCGCGCGGTCGTCGGGGCGCACCGCGGCGTGGCGATCCACGGCGTTGTAGCAGAGGTTCGTCTCGCCTCCCTTGAACCACTTGACGAACGGGGGCTGCGAAAAATCGCAGACCTGCTCGGGCTGCTTGTTCCAGTCGATGAGCCGTGCTTCTTCCGCCCAGAACTGGTCACGGCTGTCGATGGAACGGCGATGAAATTCCTTGTACGTCGTCATGAGCATTCCTCTCCCTTCAAGATTCCCGTCATTTGCAAACGACTTCAGGCGCCCCTCCGGCTCCCACTCCCGGACCTCGGGAGCGCCCCGTGACTGCCTTGTATTTTTCTGTTGGCAATGCTGTTCAACTTTCCGCCGCGATGTCGTTTTCCGCACTACCGTCCATTTGGTATTTTTCCAGACGGTCGAGCGGGATTCCGCAACGAAGCCGTGATTCTAGCAACTGCAGCAGCGGAAGCAGCGTGGCGATGACCTGCGGCAGCTGCGACGTGAGCTCGACGCTTTCTCCGGCCTGGATGCGCTCGAGAACCTGGTCGATGCTGACTGCCTGCGTGATCAGCCGATCGACGAACGCCTGCGTGACTTCTCCCCGGTCGCCGATGACACGGTTGCCGCCGGCTTGCCGGCCGGTCTGCGCGCGCTGCGTCGCAAGCCCGACCAATTCGCTGACCGTGCCGATGTCGTCGTTCGTCGCATTCGCTACGCCGATCGTCACGCTGATGCGGATCTGCTCCTCGCGATAGGTCATCACGAGCTTTTCCATCGCCTTCTGCAGGCGCAGCGCGAACGCGCAGCATCCGCCCCAGCCCGCTGCCGGCGAGAGCACGGCGAACCGTGCCGGCGCAAGCTCCGTGACGGTATCTTCCTTGCGCACCTTCGTCGAAAGTATTTTCGACAGCTTGCGCGTGACGAGCTGCGCGACGTGGGCGCCATGCAGCACCACGAGCTGCTCGTAGCGGTCGATCTCGACGACCATCGCGCTGATGTTGCCGCGGCGCCGCCGCACCAGGGCGAGTTCCTGCTCCGCGCGCCAGTGCAGGCAGGCTTCGGCGACGAGGCCCGAGACCGGATCGACGGGACTGTGCTTCGCGTGGGCCGCCCTGCTTTCCTCGAGCTCGCGCCGCGTCTGCGCGAGCCGGGTCAGCGAATCGAGGCGGGCAAGCAGCTCGGCAGCGCCGATGCCTTTGGTGATGAAGTCGTTGGCGCCGAGGCGGCGCGCGCGTTCGCGCGCCGAATCGTCCTCGTCGCCGGAAATCACGATCACCGGCAGGTCATGGATGCGCGACAGCTTCGACGCCCGGACGCGCTCGAGCAGGCCGTACCCGTCGAGCTGCGGCATGCCGATGTCGGTCAGCACCACGTGAATCGTCGGATCCACGAGCAACGCCTGCCAGCCGGCTTCGCCGTCGGCCTCTTCGCGGAACTCGAAACGCCCGCGGATCAGCTTGATGACCGATGCCCGCACCATGCGCGAGTCGTCGACGATCAGCACCTTCGGCAACGGCTGGCGTTCTTCCTCGCTCATGTTCGGGAATCTCCGGTAACGCTCGCCGCGCCGTCGGATGCCTTCAGGCGCCTATGCGCACGACGGTACGGCCTTTCACTTCGCCCTTGATGAAGGCGTCGAACGCGTTCGGCAATTCGTCGAACGCAAGGGTACGGGTAACGGCGGCGAGATGACGCGGCTTGAGATCGCCCGCCAGACGCTGCCAGACGCGCTGCCGCGTCGGAAAACTCATGTAGCCCGAATCGACGCCGAGCAGGCTCACGCCGCGCAGGATGAACGGGAACACCGTCGTCTCCAGATGAAAGCTCGCGGCGTTGCCGATGCTCGCGACGGTGCCGGCCTGCTTCATGGTCGCGAGGATCCAGTGCAGGACCTTTCCGCCGACGTTATCGACCGCGCCGGCCCATTGCGCCGCTTCGAGCGGGCGCACGTTGTCGAAGTCGATCGTGCTGCGCAGGCGCACCTCGGCGGCGCCGAGCCTCTTGAGGTAATCGGTTTCGGCCTCCTTGCCGGTCAGCGCGACGACGTGATAGCCGAGGCGCGACAGCATGTCGATCGAAAGTCCGCCGACGCCACCTGTCGCACCGGTGACGACGACCGGGCCGCGCTCGGGGGCGAGCCCGTTGTCTTCCATCCGCACGATCCCGAGCGCGGCCGTGAAGCCGGCCGTGCCGAGCGCCATCGCTTCGAAGAGATCCAGCCCGTCGGGCAGCGGCACGACCCACCCGGCCGGCACGCGCGCATATTCCGCATAACCGCCGTGGTGCGACACGCCGATGTCGAAGCTCGTTGCGATCACCTGGTCGCCGGGCCGGAAACGGGCGTCCGAGCTTTCGACGACTTCGCCGGACAGGTCGATGCCGCCGACGCATGGAAAACGCCGGATGATCTTGCCCGCACCGGTCGCGGCGAGCGCGTCCTTGTAGTTGATGCTGGAATAATGGACCCGGATCAGCACGTCGCCCGCGTCGAGTTGCTCGCGGCTCAGCGTGGTCATGCGGCTGAAGACTTTTCTGCTTTCGTCCTGATCGATCAGGAACGCTTTGAACGGCGCAGTCACTTGCGGCAACTCCTCTCGGTTGGGATGCTTGGTGAATATGGACGGTTTCGGGTGCTACGTTTTTTGGACCGATTATAGCCAGATCGCCGGCTCGACTTTTTCACGGTCCCCCCAAGCTATGGGACTGCCACGCCCGTTCGGACGGCGCGCAAGCGGACGAATCGAAGGCTTACCGCCAAACCATGCCTCTCGTTGACGCGGCCCTCGATGCGGTCGACGCCGATGTCGAATTTCTGCCCGCGCAGAACGTGCCGGCCGCTTGGCACTCCTTCACCCGCCGGCGCGCGTCTCGAGAGCCTCCCAGCGCACCAGCGCCTCTTCGATTTCCCGCTCCACGGTGTCGAGCCGCTCCTTGATCTGCACGGCTTCGTGCGGCGCTTGCTGGTACAGCGCCGGGTCCGCCAGGCGCGCTTGCAGGGTTCCCTGTTCCGCCTCCAGCGCGGCAATGCGGTCGGGCAAGGCGTCGAGCTCCCTTTTCTCGTTGAACGACAGTTTGCCGGCGCGCGACGCTGTCATCGCGGGTGTTTTGGGTGCGGGCGCAGCGCTTTTGGTCTGCGTCGCGGCCAGCCGCGCCTGCTCCGCGCCGCGCTCCGCTTCGGCCTGCTTGACCCGCTGCCAGTCGGCATAGCCGCCGGCATATTCTCCCCAGCGCCCGTCACCTTCGGCTGCGATCACCTGGGTCACGACGTTGTCGAGAAACGCGCGGTCGTGGCTGACGAGAAACAGCGTGCCTTCGTAGGCGGACAGCAATTCCTCGAGCAGATCGAGGGTTTCGATGTCGAGGTCGTTCGTCGGTTCGTCGAGCACCAGCACGTTGGCCGGGCGGGCGAACAGCCGGGCGAGCAGCAGGCGGTTGCGCTCGCCGCCGGACAGCGATTTCACCGGCGAACGCGCACGCTGCGGCGCGAACAGAAAATCACCGAGGTAACCGATGACGTGCTTGCGCTCGCCGCCGATCTCGACGAAGTCCGAACCCGGGCTGATGACTTCGGTGAGCGGCAGCTCGGGGTCGAGCTGCTCGCGCAGCTGGTCGAAGTAGGCGACCGTCTGACGCGTGCCGCGGCGCACCGTCCCGGCATCCGGGCTGATCTCGCCGAGGATCAGCTTCAGGAGCGTCGTCTTGCCGGCGCCGTTCGGACCGATCAGGCCGATGCGGTCGCCGCGCAGGATCCGCGTCGAGAAGCCGCGCACGACGACGCGGTCGCCGAAGCGCTTCGTCACGTCCGTCAGTTCGGCGACCATCTGGCCGCTCTGCTCGCCCTTGTCGACGGCGAGCTTCACGTTGCCGAGCCGCTCGCGCCGCGCCGCCCGGTCGCGGCGCAGCGCCTCGAGCCGTCGCACCCTCCCCTCGTTGCGCGTACGTCGCGCCTCGACCCCCTTGCGTATCCACACTTCTTCCTGCGCGAGCACCTTGTCGAACCGCGCGCTCGCTTTCGCCTCGGCGTCGAGCTCTTCGGCCTTGCGCCGCTGATAGTCGCTGAAACGCCCGGGATAGCTCGCGAGTTTGCCGCGATCGAGCTCGATGATGCGGGTCGCGACGTTGTCGAGAAACACGCGGTCGTGGGTGATCACGACGACCGTGCCGCGGAAATCCCGGATCAGCGCTTCGAGCCACAGGATGCCGTCCAGGTCGAGGTGGTTCGTCGGCTCGTCGAGCAACAGCAGGTCCGGCTCCGCGACCAGCGCCCGCGCCAGCGACACGCGCTTGACACCGCCGCCGGACAAGCTCGCAACCAATGCGTCACCCGGCAGGCCGAGGCGCAGCAGGACCTCGTCGACGCGCTGGTTGAGCCGCCACGCGTCGGCAGCTTCGACCGCGTGCTGCAGCGCCTCGAGCCGCGCCAGCGTCGCTTCACTGGCCGATTCCGCGACTGCGTGCATCGCCGCGTGATACTCGACCAGAAGGCGCGCGGCATCCCCCAGCCCGTCGGCGATCGTCGCGAACACGTCGCGTTCGAGCGGGAAGTCGGCCTCCTGCGGCACGTACGCGACTTTCAGCCCCGACTGCCGCCACACCGCCCCGTCGTCGAGCGCCGACTGCCCGGCCAACACCCGCAGCAGGCTGGACTTGCCCGAGCCATTTCGCCCGATCAGCGCCACGCGCTCGCCCGCATCGAGCTGGAAGTCCGCATGGGAGAGCAGATCCACGTGTCCGTAAGCGAGACAGGCGTTGTCGACAGAAAGCAGCGGCATGGCGAGGGGACTCATTGGAATGAAAAGCCATTTTACCGGCCTGCTACCATAGCGGCGCATTCGAGCATAATGCGGTGCAACATTTTGCAGACAACACCATCGGCGAGGCGGCATGGAAGCATTGTTGGGGCGGTTCCGCGAAGAACACGACGACGACCTCGCCCTGTGGGTCGCGCTGGTCGATGAGCTGCGCCCGGCCAGTGCGTCCGACACGCAAGCGGCGATCGCGGCGTTGCGCGGCCTGACGCAGACGCTCGCCGTCCGCCACGACCTTGCAGAAGGGCTGTGCGACGCGTTGATCCGGCTCTTTCGCGAGCGCAAGCAGGTGTCGCTGTACGTCTCGTCCGGCCTGCTGCCGTCCACCGGTTTCTTTTCCGAGACGGCGCACCGCATTTCCGGACGGCTGCTGCCCGAAGTCGTCGACACCGACTACATGAAGGACGTGCTGAGCGTCGTCTTCCACCGCAAGGACGACGAGGCCTGGGTCACCGCGATCCCCGACGCGGAGTGGATCGAGTTCCTGCGCAGCGTTTTCGGATCGACTCCGCTCCAGCGCGACAACACCGAAGAGGGTTACGGGCTGCCGCATGCCGCTGCCGAGATCCTCGAGGCGCTGCGGGTATTGTCGTACCACGTGTCGGCGATCGGGCTGGAGCCCGAGCTGATCCGCGTCGATCCGACGCTCGAGGAACACGAATCGCCGTTTCTGGCGCAGAACGAAGAACTGGTGGCCTATCTCAACCACTATCGGCGCGCCTGGAAGGACGGCTCCGAGTTGGTCGAAGACGAAAAGCACCTGCAGGTGATGCTCGACCAGTGCGACGACGTCCTCCTGCGGATTCGCAAGCGCGCGGCGAAGATCGGCACGAGCCTGGCGCTCACGTTCAAGCTCGAACGCCTGCGCCAGCACCTCGACCGGATGGCCGACCTGCTGTTCCTGCTCCATCGGCTGCACGCCGAACGACGCATCGACGCGGTCGCGGCGCAGATCGTCGGGATCTTCAAGCAGCTGGTGCACGCCGAATGCCGCAAGAACAAGCTCTCCGACTACTGGGGGCAGAACGTCGAGCTGCTGTCGATGCGCATGACCGAAAGCGCAAGCAAGACCGGCGAGCACTACATCACCTCGACCCGCCGCGAATACTTCGGCATTCTCGGCTCGGCCGCGCTCGGCGGGCTGATCATCGCGGCGATGACAGGCCTGAAGATCGTGCTGGGCCGCGAGGGTTTCGCGCCGATGACCGAAGCCCTGGCGTTTTGCCTCAACTACGGCATCGGCTTCGTGCTGATCCACATTCTCGGCGGTACGGTGGCGACCAAGCAGCCTGCGATGACGGCCAACGCGATCGCCGCGTCGATCGGCGAAGCGCAGGGCAAGAACAGCAACCTCGAGAACCTCGTCGAACTCATTGCGCGCACCGTGCGCAGCCAGCTTGCCGCAATCCTCGGCAACATCGGCGTCGCGATTCCGATGGCGATGCTGATCGCGATCGGGATCGACTGGCTCACCGGCGATCCATTCACCGAAGCGGGCAAGGCGCGCGAACTGCTCAGGCAGGTCGATCCCCTCAGCGGCGCCGTCCTGTTCGCCGCAATCGCCGGTTTCTGCCTGTTCCTGTCCGGGCTGATCGCCGGCTACTACGACAACCTGTCGGCCTACGAACGCATTCCGCAGCGCCTGTTGCAGCTGCGCTGGCCTCGCCGGGTGTTCGGCGCCGCGCGCATGGAGCGCGTCGCGGCCTATATCGAGAACAACCTCGGCGCGCTGGCCGCGAATTTCTTCTTCGGTTTCCTGCTCGGTGGCGTGACGGCGCTCGGAGTTCTGTTCGGCCTGCCGCTCGACATCCGTCACATCGCTTTCTCGTCCGCGTACGTCGGCTACGCTGCGGTCGGCATGGACTTCACGTTGAGCTGGCAGCTGGCCGCGCTGTCGGCAGCGGGGATCGCGCTCATCGGACTCACGAACCTCGGGGTCAGCTTCGCGCTGACCCTCTACGTCGCGCTGCGCGCGCGTCGCATCACTTTCGCGCAGGGACGCGAGCTGGGGAAAATGATCGTCCGGCGCTTCGTCTCGCGTCCCCGCGATTTCCTGCTACCGCCATCCCCGACGGTGCAGGCCGAAGAACAGAACGGAGAAGCACCGCTTCCTCAGTCCGAACCGCACAACGGCCACGTCAGCCACAAAATCCTCGGAAATGGCAAAGGCGTGCTTGGTCACCGGCGCACGAACGGCTAGAATTGCGCGCTTCTCCTCGTAGTTCAATGGATAGAACGAGCGCCTCCTAAGCGCTAGATGTGAGTTCGATTCTCGCCGAGGAGACCACTTCCCACCCTCCTCCCCGGGGGTCGCCCCGTCACTCCAGGCCTTTCAGCAGTGCCTTCAGATACTCCACGGGAATCGCGTAGCTGATGCCGGACGGGTCGCTCAGGATGTTTTCCTTCGTCGACTTGACGAACACCATGTTGATCACCCCGACGAGTCGCCCCGTCTCGGAATCGAAGACCGGGCTTCCGCTGTTTCCGGGGTAAGTCGTCGCATCGAGCTGATAAATGCGGAAAGGATCGTTCGACAGGCGGCGGATCAGCACCTGGTCGAGATGCTGCGCACGCAGCTGCGGAATTCCGATCGGCGTGATCGCGGCGACGATGCCACGGTGCGTCACGGGCGATAGTCCCAAAACGCTGCCGATCGGAAAACCGGTCAGGGCGATGCTCTGCCCTTCGCGGACGCGGTCGGAAGTCTCGTCGACGGACAGCGAAGGCAGCGGCGGTCCGCCTTCGAGCCGCAGCACCGCGAGATCGTGGTTCTTGTCGACTGCAAGCTTGCTGACTTTGCGGATCGTCGCCTGCCGCTCGCCGGGCACTGCCACCGCGAGCGTTTCCATCTGATCGTCGGCGAGCGCATCGGGTACGACATGCGCATTGGTCGCGATCATCATTCCGTTCCCGACAGCGAAACCGGTGCCGAAGAACTTGAAGGCGGGAGCCCGGGTGCGCTGGAAAGTGCCGATCGCAACCACCGACGGCTTGATGCGCGACACGGTATCGACGAGATCGGCCCCCGCCGGGAGCGAAGTCAGCATCGCACCGGCCGTCGTCGCGGCGACAATGAGGCTGCGCCTAAGCGCACTGTGCGCCGCGCTGAAATTCATGTATCGCTTGCTCCCTCGCTTGCCGGCTGCCCTGCCGGCATCACTGCACTGGGCCGGGCAATCCGGCTGTCGAACGGATGCTCCCGACGCGCGACGAAGTTCAATATGCGCGCCACATAGGCTCGCGTTTCGGGGTAAGGCGGCACCCCGCGGTAGCGGTCCACCGCGCCTTCGCCGGCATTGTAGCCGGCAGCCGCAAGCGCGATGTCGCCGCGAAAATACGCAAGCAGCCAGCGCAAATAGGCGAGTCCTCCCTTGATGTTTTCACGCGGATCGAACGGATCGCGGACGTTGAAGCGGGCGGCCGTGTCCGGAATCAGCTGCATGACGCCCAGTGCATTCTTCGGCGAAACGGCTGCTGCATCGAGCCGCGACTCGGCCAGCGCGATCGCGAGCGCAAACCGGGGGCTGATCTGATAGGTGGGGGCGAGTTCGATGATCATGCGGGCAATGCGCTGCCGTTCGGCTGACAGCGATCGGATGTGGGTTTCCGGATTCCATTCCTGATCGTCGAGCGCGACCGCCGGCGCGGCCTTCAGGCATGGAGGAACCTGCCCGCTGTGACCGCCGGTAAAGCGCAGCATCCGCCGCGCCTGCATGTCCCCTCGCGCGGCCGCCATCGCGAACAGGGTGCCGGCATATGCATCGCTGCGCTGCGTCCCTCGTCCGTTGGCATACATCCAGCCGAGGGCGTACATCGCTTCCGCATCGCCGAGGCGTGCCGCCTCGCAATAATGCGCGACTGCCCGGGCGGGATTGCGGGGCACGCCCTCGCCATGTTCGTGGGCGACGCCCTGCTGGACAAGATAGCGTGCATGCGCTGCGAGCTTTGCGTCGGTGCCACCCTGCTCCTTGCGCTCGTCCGCATATGCCGGGGGCGCCATGGCGCCGGCCGCGAGGACGAAAAGCAGCGCTGCATGACAGCGATCATTGCGGAGTTTGTAGCGTTTCATCATCCCCCCAATGGCATTGGCCCGGCTGCCGATACAGGTGTTCTAGCAGATGCTCCTAGAGTCGCCAAACCGTTACACCCGCCTTGGCCAATGCATCGGCGTCATAGGACGATTTCACGTCGGAGAAAACGCCGCCCGGCAGGAGCTTGCCTGCGAGCTCATCCAGCTGCATATCGAGATAGGGCGCATGGGAAACGGCCGCCACCATTGCCGCAGCCTTCGGCAGCGCTGCCCACGGCTCCAGACGAATGCCGTATTCGCGGATTGCCTCGGCAGGCGCGGCGACAGGATCATGGACATGCACAGTGCAACCGAAGCTCTCGAGTTCGCGGATCACGTCGATGACCTTGCTGTTGCGCAGGTCGGGGCAATTTTCCTTGAACGTGAGCCCCAGCACGATGACATCGCAGCCCCTGATCGAGTGCCCCGCCTGGATCATCTGTTTGACGGTTTGTTCGGCGACGTATTTCCCCATGCTGTCGTTGATGCGACGCCCGGCCAGAATGACCTGCGGATGATGACCGAGCATTTCCGCCTTGTGCGTCAGGTAATACGGGTCGACGCCGATGCAGTGACCGCCGACGAGGCCGGGCCGGAACGGCAGGAAGTTCCATTTCGTCCCGGCCGCCCGAAGCACTTCCGTGGTATCGATTCCGATCTTGTGGAAAATTACCGCCAGTTCGTTCATCAGCGCGATATTGAGATCGCGCTGCGTATTCTCGATGACTTTCGCCGCCTCGGCGACCTTGATGGAACTGGCCGGATAAAGCCCGGCGCTTATGATTGCCCCATAGACTTCCTTGACCTTCTGCAGCGTCTGCGGCGTATCGCCTGAAACGACCTTGACGATTTTCGTCACCGTGCGCTCCTTGTCGCCCGGATTGATGCGCTCAGGTGAATAACCGACAAAGAAATCCTGCTTCCACTTCAACCCCGATTCCCGTTCGATGATCGGAATGCAGACTTCTTCGGTTGCTCCCGGATACACGGTCGATTCGAACACCACGATCGCCCCGCGCTTGAGGTTGCGTCCCACCGTTTCCGACGAGCGGATCAAGGGGGTGAAATCCGGCTTGTGAGCAATATCGACCGGCGTTGGCACGGCCACGACGATAAAGTCCGCGTCGCGGATGCAGGCCGGATCGGAATGACAACCGAGATGAATCGCGGCGCGAAGATCGTCCGACGACACTTCCCCGGTCGGATCGACGAAGTCGCGGTAAGCCGCGACCTTGTCGGCCGCGAGGTCGAAGCCGATGGTCTTGAACTTCTTGCCGAACTCGACAGCCAGGGGAAGCCCGACGTAGCCGAGGCCGATCACAGCGAGAGTTGTCATGGCGGGAGTCCTTTTTTGATGTTCGTATCGGGGTGTCCGAATCCTGTGCCTTACAAGCCCTGCTTCAGACTCGTCACCTGCGCGCGGAGCGGACTGCCTTCGGGTGCCTGCCGGGCAAGGTGCTCGAGTTCCTTGAGCGCATCGCTTTTGCGATCGGCCTTGAGATATGCCTTGGCGAGATTCAGCCGGATCACTCCCGCTTCCGGCGCCAAGCTGACGGCCTTGCGCAGGTTGTCGAGGCCCTCGTCACGCTGCCCGTGCTCGACCTGAAGCATCCCCAGCGTATCGAGGATCGCGGGATTGTCGGGGAACAGGGACAACGCCTGCCGGGCAAGCTCGATCGCTGCCGGATCGCCACGCTGACCGGCGATCCAGGCGAGGTTGTTCATCACGGAAGGGTTGTTCGGAATGAGCTCGTCGAGCTTTCCGTACAGCTTCCGCGCTTCGTCGAGGCGCCCCTCGGCAACTGCCCGCTCCGCCAGATAGTTGCGCATCGCCACATCCTGTGGATGCGTGCGTATCCAGTCCGTAGCCGTCTTGGCTGCATCCGCCGCTTTCCCGGCCCTGAACTGGGCGGCATGAAGCTTTACGGCGGCCTGCGGCGATGCGGCAAGCTGGAGCGCCTTGCCATACGCCTGAACCGCTGGCGTCCAGTTGCCGGCGGCCACGTGGATATCGCCTTCGGCGAGTAGGCCGATGGACTCTTTCGGACGCTGCCGCTGAACTGTTTTCGCAACGGCCAAAGCCTCCTCGATCCGCTTGTCTTCGACAAACAGGGAGACCAGACGCTGCTGCGCGTCGAGGAAATCCGCCTTGTGCTCGAGCGCACGTCGAAGCGAGCGTTCAGCTCCCGAATGATCGTTGGCGAGCCGCTGCAGGTCTGACAGCTTGATCAGCGGACCCGGGGTCTGGGGCACCAGGCCGGTGAGCTTGTTGAGAGACGAGATCGCCTGCTGCCGATCGCCTGCCGCAAGCTGGGCCTGTGCCAGCAACCCGATCACCTGTACATCCGACGGATGGGCAACTGCCAGCTCCTGCGCTACGGTCAGCGCCTTTTTCGCCTCGCCGGCGACCAGATGATGACGCGTCACCGCGAGCCGCGGCGCTACCGCCGATGGATTGGCGCTGGCCGCACGTTCGAGCGCCGAGAGCACTTCGCCGGGTTTGGCTCCCGTGCGCTCCAACATCGTGGCGAGGAACAAATGGGCGTCGATATTTTTGGGATTGGCTGAAACGATCTTCTCGAATCGCCTCCTGGCATCGTCCGGACGACCGTCGGCAATATCCATTCGGGCGAGATTGGCGGACGCGGCGAGGTAGTCCGGATCCAGTTCGAGCGCTTTTTCGAACGCCGCGCGCGCACCCGCGACGTCCTTCTTGCCCATCAGGATTCCGCCCTTCAAGATGTGGGTCTGCGGATTATCCGGCTGCTTGGCTTCGAGTTGCTGCTGGGTAGCCATCGCCTTGTCGAATTCGCCGCGCCGCAGATGGACGAGAACTAACGCGAGATCGGCCTGTCCGCCCTCGGACTCGAGGTCGGATGCCGCTTCGAGGTCTGCGATGGCGTGCTCGGCGTCGCCGCCCATCAGGCGTGAAACCCCGAGACGCGTGCGCGCGCTCGCGTTCTCGGGCTCGGCAGCCGAAACCTTCGCGAAATATTCCGCCGCCCGGTCGAGATCGCCGCTCGCGGTGTAGATCCTCCCCGCAAGCGCCATCGTCGCACTATCCACCGACGCTGCATCGAGCAGCGGCTGCAACGTCTCCAACGCGCGGCTCGGTTCGCCCGCAACCAGTTGCGACGCCGCTAACATACGGCGCGCCAGCACCTGGCGCGGAGCCCGTTTGAGCACCACACCGAGGTGTTCCTGCGCGAGCACTTGCTGGTTCAGGCGGCCGTAGACGACGCCTGCAAGCAGGCGCGCCGCGAGAAAGTCGGGTGCAAGGCGAACAGCTTCGGCAACATGGTCCCGCGCCTCCGTCATCCGGTTGTTACGGAATTCCACCAGCGCCTGCAGGTAACGTGTCGACGGATGCCCCGGCGCGATCTTTTTCATCGCATCGAGGCGCGAAACCGCTGCCTCGAACCGGTTTTCCCGCAGCAGCGCCGACACGAGGGCAAAGTGGTAGTTGACCGCTTCGGGACGTGCCGCGACTGCAGCCTCGAGAGCAGTCACGACCTCCGCAGGCCGGCTGCGCACCATCATCACGTCGGCCCGCAACGCATGCGCTTGCGCAGCGTCGGCCTTGAGCGCGAGGGCCCGGTCCGCCTCGGCGAGCGCCCCGTCGGCATCGCCGCCGAAAAGCTTGACGCGCCCCAGGCCGATGCGGCTCTGCGCATCGGACGGCGCCACCGCCACGGCTGCCTCGTAGGAGGCCCTCGCTTTTTCGAGATCCCTCTTCGCGAAATAGGCATCCCCGAGCGCCCCGAGCAGCGCCGCCTGGCCGGCCGGATCTTCGAGCACCTTGCCGTCGAACGCCTTCAGCACCTCATCGAACTCTCCGGAGCGGACCAGGGCACGCGCAAGCAGCGGGCTGACTTGCGCCTCCGGATAACCGCGCTCGGCAGCGCGGCGCAGCTCTTTCACCGCACCGGCAACGTCGCCGTGCTCCAGATTGATCTGTCCGAGAAGGAAACGTGCCTCGGCAAGACTGCCGTCCTTCTGCAGCGCGTTCTTCAGCTGGATCGCCGCCGCGTTGGTGTCCCCTTTCGCCAGATATTCCTTCGCCGATCGGAGCATCGTCTCCGGATCGTCGCCGCAGGCGGTGAGCAGCGCCGCGCACAGCGCGGCGGTGGCGATGCGACCCGCGAAGGACCGCGCTGAAACTTTCCGCTCGGACACGATCAGTTCTCCTTCTTCAAAGCGAAACGGTTCATGAGGTCGTAAAGCGACGGGCGGCTCACACCGAGAATGTCCGCGGCGCGAGCGATGTTGCCGTTGGTGCGTGCCAACACCCGCACCACGGCACGCCGTTCCGCCTCGTCGCGTACCTGTCGCAGATTGAGGTGCTGCAGATCGGGGTCGACGCTGTCCAGCCCCAGATCGTCGGCCGTGATGCGGTTTCCCTCGGCCATGATGACCGCGCGCTTGAGACAGTTCTCCAGTTCCCGCACGTTGCCAGGCCAGCGATGCGATTCAATTGCCGCCACCGCGTCGTCGCCCAGGTGCATCGTTCCCCGTCGGTTGGCCTGCGCGAAGCGCTGCACGAAAGCATGGGCGAGAAGCACCGCGTCGCCGTCCCGATCGCGCAGTGGCGGGATTTCGATGACGATTTCGGCAAGCCGGTAATAGAGGTCCTCGCGGAACAGCCCGGCGCTGATCTGCGCCTTCAGATCGCGGTGCGTCGCGCACACGATCCGCACATCGACCGCGATCTCTTCCCTGCCGCCGATCCTCTCGATGACCCGCTCCTGCAGGAAACGCAGCAGCTTCGCCTGCAAGGCCATCGGCAGATCGCCAATTTCGTCGAGGAAAAAAGTACCCTTGTGCGCCGCTTCGATCTTGCCCTGCGTCTGTTTCACGGCCCCGGTAAAAGCCCCTTTCTCGTAGCCGAACAGTTCGCTTTCGAGCAGCGTCTCCGGGATCGCGGCACAGTTGATCGCGACAAAGCGCTCCTTGGCGCGCGTCGACATCGCGTGCAGGCCGCGCGCCAGGATTTCCTTGCCGGTGCCGCTTTCTCCGAGGAGCGCGATCGTCACGTTCGCCGGCGCGACTTTCTCGACGGTGCGGCAGACCTTGAGCATCGCCGAATCCCGCGTCAGGACGGCGGACAGACTGCTTCCCTGCAGCGTCGCCAAACGCAGGTTTTCCATTTGCAGGTCGTGCAGGCGAAAAGCGCGGTCGATCGTCAGGCCGAGCAACTCGGGTTCAAAAGGCTTGCCGAAGAAATCGTAGGCCCCCATCGCGACCGCCTTGACCGCGTTTTCGCGGTCATGCTGCCCGGTCAGGACGATGACTTTGGTATCGGGGGCGAGCGCGAGCATCTCCCCCAGCAGGCGAAATCCCTCTACCCCGTCATCGGGGGCGGGGGGCAGTCCGAGGTCCATCGTCACGACCGCCGGCTCATGACGCCTCAATTGCGTGATCGCGCTTTCCCGATCGCTCGCAACAACTGTTTCGAAAGCGTCGAAAGCCCAGCGCATCTGTTTCTGAAGCGCCGGATCGTCCTCGACGATCAGCAGCGTACGCCGCTTGTCATTCATGATTTTCGCGTACCTTTTCCCGTATAGCTGGCAAATCCGGATCGGCCCGGGCAGAAACGGGCAATACCACGGTCACGCAGGTCCCGCGCCCCGCTTCACTGTCAAAATGAATGCGGCCTCCCAGTTCGTGAATGTACTGCTGGGTCTCGTAGACCCCAATACCCATTCCCGTGGATTTACTTGTGTGAAACGGCTTGAACAGGCGCTCTTTCATGAACTCCGACGTCATTCCGCAGCCGGTATCCTCGACCGTGATACGGGCCGAAGAGAGGTCCGGCATATCCACCCTCATTGTCACCTTGCCATCGTCCTGAATCGCATCGAGCGCGTTCTGCACCAGATGCCCGATCACACGCTCGAGCCGCTCGGGATGCGCCAGGACTTCTAGGGGCTGATCGCGGTCCGCGAACACCTCCACCTTCGGCTGCTGATGGCGCTTCACTGCCTGGATACGCTCGGCCAAGGCACCAAGATCCACTCGCCGGCGCGGATCGATCGAACGTTTTTCCTGCAACTGCGCCATCAGCGCGCGCATGCGCGATTCGACATGCGCGATGGTGTCGAGCATGTCTTCCTGGAACGCCGGATTGTGTTTGTGGCGCTCGGCGTTGCGCAGCATCAGCGACAGCTGGGCGACGAGATTCTTCAGGTCGTGAACGACGAACGCCGACATGCGGTTGAAGGAGTCGAACTTGCGCGACTCGAGCAGGGCTTCGGTCACCTGCATGCGAGCGAGATAGCTCGCGGCTTGGCGCTGCGCCGTCTTGAGCAAGTCGAGCACTTCCCAGTCGACCTCGAACGCGGTGCGAGGTGAATTGAGCACCACAAAGCCGACCAGTGCGCCCGACGATTTGAGCGGCACGACGAGCCACGCGTCGGGGATCCCGGAGAGCCACATCGGCAACACCAGCCCGTCATAGTGGGCGGGACGCGAGCGGAATTCCTCGAGATTGACGATCCATTCGCGCTCGTCGAGAAAGCGGCACAGAGCGCTGCCATCGTCCTCGAAAGCATCCGAAAGTCCTTGATTGAGGCGCGCATTGACCGAGAAACGCCCGCTCGCGTCCTTCAGCCACAGCGTTCCACCGGAACTCTCGACCAGGTCCGAGAGGGCCTTTATGACCGATTGTCCGAGATCGAGGGTGCCGCCCGCAGAGGAAAGCGCCTGCGTGAAGCGCAACCATTCGTTGCGATAATCGTAGCGGTAGGGGAACAGGTGCTTGTTGATGAATACTCTCAAGCGGGCGCGCTGCGATCCGGAGAAGAGGAAAACCAGCAGCAGCAGGAACCCGGCGAACAGCAGCGTCAGCTGCAGGGCCCTGCCCCAGTTCCCGCCAAAATAGCGAACGTAATATCCGGCCGCGGCGATCACCAGCAGGTACAGGCCCGACACCGCGAGCGCAGTGGAATGGAACGCCATTTCCCGTGATACCGAGATCTGTAGCGTCCAGGACGGCGTACGTGCCGCTGAAACCGCGACCAGAGGAATCACCAGAGCATGGGCGATGCCGCGCACCCCCCACACATCCGGATCGAGCCGGCCGAACAGGAATCCGTCGGCGAACAGATACAGTTCGAACACATAGCCTGCGGCGAGGCCGAGGCACAACGGTTTCAGACCCCAGCGCGATTCCGCCGGTATCGCGCGGAACAGCTGCTCGACGAGCACGAGGCCGAACACCGCAGCCGCCAGAAAGGCGGCGAGCATCAGATTTGCCGGCTTGAGGTCGACGGTCAGATCCAGGGCGGAAAGCGCGACCGCGACCAGCTCGGCGGCGACCACGAGCGCCGCGAACCCGCCCGGCCATCGCAGCCGATTTCCCCCCAACGGGCGCAGCAGCACAAGCAGGAACGCAAACCAGCAGGCACTGCGGAAGACATCCAGCGCGGCCGCCACCACCGCCAGCCACGCGCTCGGATACAGCACGAGAAAAGTGCCCGCGAGCGCCCACGACGCGCTGCTGCCCACGGCAAGAAGCAGAAAACCGCCGGGAACGCCGCCGCGCCAAGCGAGCAGAAGGTACAGACCGAAAAGAAGGTAAGCTGCCGCGGCTCCGCCGTACCCCCACACCGCGACGTCGGACAGCTCGACACCCATCAGCTCCCCCCCGAGCAAGTCGTTTCGGCGCCCGCAGGATCCGGCTTGTCGCTTCCGCCGTGTCTGGCAAAAGGCGGCAGCCGGTATCCGGTCAGTTCGCGCCCTCTCCGGTCAGGACGACCCTGACCGTTTCGAACAGTACGAGGGTGTCGAGCACGACGGTATGGTTCTTCACGTAATACAGATCGTATTGCAGCTTTTGAATGGCATCGTCCACCGAAGCGCCATATTGGTATCGAACCTGCGCCCAGCCGGTGACGCCTGGCTTGACGCAGTGGCGAACGGCATAGAACGGGATCTCCTGCGCGAGTTGGTCGACGAAGAACGGGCGCTCCGGGCGGGGTCCGACGAGGCTCATTTCACCTTTCAGGACGTTGAAAATCTGCGGAAGCTCGTCGATGCGCAGCTTGCGGATGACCTTCCCGACCCGCGTGACCCGGTCGTCGCCGGACACCGCCCATCGCGGCTTGCCGTCCTGTTCGGCGTCGCGTCGCATGCTGCGAAACTTGATGACGCGAAACACCCGTCCGCCCAGCCCGACCCTCTCCTGCCGATAGAAAATCGGCGCGCCATCCTCGAGCACGATCAGCAGCGCGGTGACCGCCATCACCGGCAGCGCGACCAGCAACAGGATCGACGAGGCCGCCAGATCGAAGCAGCGCTTGACGAACGCGCGCGCAAGGCCTTGCCGGAAGCCGTCGCCATAGATCAGCCAGCTCGCCTTCAGCGAATCGATGCGCACCTGTCCCTGCACGCGCTCGAAGAAGGATGACAGATCCAGCACCCGGACGCCCCACACCTTGCAGTCGAGCAGTTCACGAATCGGAAGCACTCCCCCGCGGCGTTCCCGCACTGCGACGATCACCTCGTTCACCCGAAGCTCCCGGACCGTCTGAAGAAGGTCCTTGCAATCGAGCACGCGGTTCCGGTCGACATCGACCGAATCCTCCCCTTCCACCGCGTAGAAGCCGACTACTTCCATGCCGCTGCGCATCGGGCTGCCGAGCGATCGCTCGACCGTCACCGCGTCCGTTCCGGTACCGATGATCAACACGCGCGGGGCAAACATCGAAGTCGCCCAGTGGCGGTTGATCATCGCCCGCATCAGGAGAACCAGACCGAGCAAGAGCATTACCGAGAGCTGCATTGCCTCGGAGGCGAAATAGTTCCACGGAAGCACGAGGAACACTCCGAACGCAACCGGGATACTCACGACAATCGAGATCAGCACGCGCCCTATCGTGGTGCGCGTCGACCGCTCCCCTTCGGCCGGCCGATACAGGCCCATCGCGCTGTTCAGCAGAATCATCGCGAACGCGAAAAGCAGCGCCGAAGGCACGATGACGCGCCAGTCGACAGCCCCGCCGCTCACCTGTGCCGCCACCGCGAATATCACCGCCATGAAAAGCACGAGGCCGTCGAAAACGACCTGTTGCAGGACGTGGGACGGAAAATAGTGACTGAATATTTTTAGCATCGGCACATCCTGGATTACGTGAGCAATCGGAATCACGCGGCCCCGAAAGGATTCTTCCCTTGCGGACCGAAACACCTACCTGCTGCGATTTCATCCATCTCGGCTCGTCCACACGATAGTCCCTGCGGAACGGCCTGTACATCAGAAGTGCATATTCGTGGTGCCCCTTCTACCCACCGTGGGCAGCGCTGCAAATTCAGGCGACGGGCAGGTGAATCGACCCTCAGGGCTCGAATGCTTGGCGCAGGCCGGCAGTGATCCGGTCCACGGCATGCGTGGCTTGCGGAAAAAACTGTCCCAACGTGATGAAGCCGTGGACGACGCCATCCACCGTGACGTGTTCGATCTCTCCCCCCTCCGCTCGTACCCGTTCTGCAAAAGCCACGCAGTCGTCCGCCAGAGGATCGCATTCCGCCGTGACGAGAAGGATCGGCGGTAATCCGGCCAATGACGGCGCGCGCATCGGCGACGCCCGCCAGTCTTCGTCCTCGCCTGCCCGGAGGTAGTGACCGTAAAACCATTCGAGGCTCTCGCGGTCGAGGAGATACCCTTGGCTGAAAAGTTGGCGCGACGGACGCTCACTGGCGATCTGGGTGCTCGGGTAGACCAGGAACATGAACCGGATCGCGACACTTGCCCGTTTATGGGCCAGGAGCGCGCCGACAATCGAAAGGTTTCCGCCCGCACTATCCCCTCCCAACGCGATACATCCCCGGTCTATGCCCAGCAGTTGCGCCTGTTCTGCTGCCCACTCAATAGAAAAAATAGCATCCTCGACTGCGGCCGGAAAGGGATTCTCAGGCGCGAGCCGATAGTCGATCGACAGCACCGCGCAGCCGGAGCCGTTTGCCAGCTGACGACAAAGAACGTCATAACTTTCAAGGTCGCCGACGCACCAGCCGCCGCCGTGAAAGTAGATCAGCAGCGGAAGCTCGTCTTCCCCGGCGCTCTCCCGCGGGCGGTACAGGCGCGCGTTCAACGTGCTCCCGTCCGCACGCGTCATCACCACTTCCGCTGTCGCCGCAACCGCCGGAGAAGGCAGACCGCATGCCCACTGCAATTTCCGGAATGAATGTCGCGCCTGATCGACGGACAGCTCGTGAAAACGCGGGGCGCCGACACGGTAGACCATGTCCAGCAGTGCCTTCGCCTGGGATGAGAGGGGCATGCGCAGAATGCGGGGCCGGCAGGGCTGAGCCCCGATATGAAAATCAGGAGCCCCCGATTCTAACGGAGGGCAGCGACATGACGGAGGATCGAAACAGACGGTTAATATTCGGACGGAACAATGCGCGCACCGGACTGCCGCAGGATGAGTTCCATCGCCTTGCGGTCAGCGTTCGAGGCGAGTTCCACGGTAAGCACACACGCGCCGATATGCGCCATGTCGGCAACATCCGGCAATTCCTCGCCCGGCCCCTGCCCCGGCTGATTCGAATACGTCTGACCGGGAAATTCGGCCGCGACGCCGTCCGCGGTGAGATCCGTGCTGATGGCAATGCAGTTTTCCGCGATACCCGCTTCCAGAAGCCGCGCCTTCGCCTGCTGCGCCTCGCCCGGGCTGGCGAACACCCCCGTCATTACGGTGTTGCGTGTCATCTTCGACTCCTGTTTGTCGCGCACCCGCAAACGAGTTCGCACGGACGAGTTCACGCCGCCGGCATCCCGGCAACCCGGCAACCCGGCATCCCGGCCTCCAGCGCGAGATGCGATCAGTTCGCCGCCGGGTCCGTCCTGCCGCCCTCCTTGAATGCCGGGTTCGAATGGTCGTTCGCCTGCCCGGGGAGCGGCGTGGGAGGAGTCGGCTCGTTGGGCGGATCCGCTTCCGGGAGCGGCGGAGGCGGGGTCACCGGCAGCGGCGCGTTTTCCTGCTGGGCGGGCGGCTGGGCGGGAACGTCGGGAGGCGGTTCCTCTTTCTTCTCGCATCCGGCAATGAACAGTGCCGCAGCGACGACGACTGGTACGACATACGTCATGGTCCGCATCCTTCGAGAATGTCTCGTCTATTCTTAGCATCCACTGTCGTCCCTCGCCAGCGGAACGCGACGTAGGCCGTGGCCGGAGCTTGAAACGACGCAGCCGCACGAGGTCGTGCGGCTGCGTTCCTTCTCCCGACTTCCAGCCGATCAGTGAGGTTCGGCAGACGGAGGGAGCGTGGCGTGACGGCGAGGCGCGATCAGGCTTTCGGCTTGCGCGCCGCGCGTCGTCGCGGGGCCGCGGCGGGCTTGCCGCCATCCGGCGTCCGGCCGCTGTCGCCATCCTGCACGTGCTGCACCTGCGCCACCGGCAGAGCGCTCGCGACTGTTTGTCGAGCCTCCCCACTGCTGGCTAAGGGCGCAGGCGAGGCGGGCTCGGTCATCTCGACCGGTGACGATTGCGAGCCCGCGCTCGCGGACGTCGATGCCACTGCGAGGGCGTTCGGTCGCGCACGCAGGAACAGCGACTTGATGCGATCGAATCGATCGGCCGCATGCGCACTCAGGTCGCCGCTGGCGGCCAGCACGTGCTCGATCTGCTTCAGGTGCGCATCGATCTCGGCGTCGCTCTGTCCTTTGAGCAAAGTCGGGATCGCCTCCAGCGCCGCCTCGCGGTCATACTTGAGGATGAAGAATTGCTCGCGCAGCAGATGCTTGAAGTCGGCCAGTTTGAGGCCCGGCTCGAGTTCCGCACGCGACGCACGCATCCGCTTGAAGTTGCGCTCATCGGTCGCCGGGGCGCCACCAAGCACGTAGATGATCGAACGCATCTTGGCCTCGTGACTGCCCCCCGCTTCAATACGGGCATGAAGCTCGGCCTGACGGCGCTCGATGAAGCGACGATGCTCCAGTTCGGTGCCCGGACGGCGGCGGTGCGCCTGTCCGTCGGCGCGCAGGCCAACCAGAACCTGCAGCAGCGGCTGGCCATAGATGCTCAGGAAAAGCTGTTCACTGGCCTTGTCGCGCAGGTCGCGCCACGTGTCGAGACCGCGGGCGATCTGCTCGGACATGACGGTCTCGGCCCTGCGAAAGACGTTGTCCTCGCCGACCGGATGGCGGTCGGCGCGCACTTTCTCGGCGAGTGCCGGCAGCGACAGGGTGAGCGGGTTGCGGTTGGAAAGCAGGCGGTAGCCGAGACGGTTCGGATGCATGCGGCGCATCCATTTGGCCGACGCGGGCGTCGACATCGCGCGCACCCAAGGCTGCAAGAACAGGCGATAGAGGCCCAGGTTGATCTCGGAAATGCGGGCGACCGTGGCGAAACGCGCTTCATCGTCGGGACGGTGGCCGATCTCGCGATCGAGTTCGGCGACCGTGCGCGGCGTAAACTCGAGCAGGTACTCGCGCTCGATCAGCCCCGCATCGGCACGCTCGTCGGCGCGCGAAATCGACGTCTCGTAGAGTCCCGGCGGCAGCACGTCGATGTAGTCCATGTTGGCGGTGAACTCGGTGTGCTCCTTGCGCGAGACGCTGCCCGAGACGAAGATGCCCAAGTGACCGGTGCTGTCGTGCACGCAATACACAATCGTCTGTTCGTTGGCGATGATGCCGTCAACCCCTTCATAGAGGTCGCGCACCCAGCCCAGGGCCTGCGGCGGCGGGGTGATGTCATCGCCCCGCGAGCAGAACACCACGACCGGCGAGCGCACGTTGCGCAAGTCGATGCGCCGCCCGTCGGACGTCATCAGCTGGGCGGTCGAAAGACGGTTTCCAATGAACAGGTTATCGACGATGTACTGGATCTCCTGGCCGCCGAGCACGACGTGCCCGCCCCACCAGCGCTCGAACTCCAAATAGCGCACAGCCTCGGTATCGACATTCGCGAACACTCGGTACTGCTTGGTCCACCACGTGTTGGCCGGGTTGAGGTTTTCGAAGTTCTGGACCAGCCAGGCGCCATCGAACAGCCCGTTGCCCATGTCGCTCAACAGTGCCGTCATCCAGCTGCCGCCGGACAGGCCCCCGGTATAGCGCATCGGCGCCTTGCCCCGCTCGCCCGCCCAGTATGAAAGCGGCGAGCCGGCGATCAGGATCGGGCCGAACAGGTCCGGCTCCAGAGCCGCGGCCATCATGATCTGCCAGCCCGCCTGGCAGTTGCCGACGACCATCGGCTTTTCCGCGGTTTTCGGGTGACGTTCGATGACGCAACGCAGGAACGCGACTTCCGCCTCGACGACGTCTTCGACGGTCTGCCCCGGTTCGGGATAGGGCAGAAAACCGACGAAGTAGCACGGATGACCCGCGCGCAGCGCGACGCCGATCTCGCTGTCGGGCTTGAAACCGCCGATGCCGGGGCCGTGCCCGGCGCGCGGATCGACGACGACGAAAGGCCGCCGCTGCGGGTCGATCTCGATGCCCGGCGGAGGCAGGACCCGCATCAGTTCATAATTCACCGGCCGCGGCAGTTCGCGGCCGTCCATCAGCACTTCGGTCTCGAAACCCAGCACGCTGGGCTTGGTCTTCTCGATATGCTCGAGGTACTGGTTACCACGATGGCGCATCACGTCCATGAACAGCACGCTGCGCTCGACGGCATCCCGCCAGTAGTCGAAGGCGGACCGTGCGAAACCGAACGGATCCATCAGGGGCAGTGTCGCTGCCGAAGGTACCGGTATCGGGAAATTCATTCTGAACTCCATGTATTGTCGTGGCGGAAGGCAAGTGCCATGCTCCACGAAAGTCTAACTTGCCGCCCGGCCTCGTAAGCCGGGCCATGCCAGCGTTAGGTGACACTCGCAAGTGGAAAGTGTTCCAGGCGCTTTGCTGCCGATGCTGGCGTCGTCCCGGCAACGGGCGAACGAAGCGGTTGTGACCGGCGTTTCCCTGGCTTGCGTTTGTTGTCCGACGCGCGTCGGCAGCAATGTTCCGCCTACAAGCTCGAGCCGTCTACCAGGACGTCGCATTCCCGCGGCGAGATTTGGCGAAAGTACTCGCTTCAGCGCTGCGTTTGCCGAAATCCGTGCGCGCCTTCGTCCAAATCTGCTACAACCGACCATCCCCTCCTTTCTGTCCGTTACGGAGCCTTCGCCATGGCCGGAACCACCTTGCTCACGCTGATCGACGACATTGCGAGCATCCTGGACGACGTCGCCACGATGACCAAGGTGGCGGCCAAGAAGACCGCCGGCGTGCTCGGTGATGACCTGGCCCTCAATGCGCAACAGGTCACGGGTGTGCAGCCCGACCGCGAACTGCCAGTCGTCTGGGCGGTGGCAAAAGGTTCATTGCTGAACAAAGTGATCCTCGTCCCGTCGGCGCTGCTGGTCAGCTGGCTCGCGCCGTGGCTCATCACCCCGTTGCTGATGGTCGGCGGTGCATTCCTGTGTTTCGAAGGCTTCGAAAAACTGGCCCACAAGTTCCTGCACTCGCCTGCGGAGGATGAAGCGGAACACCGGAAAACCTTGCAGGCGCTGAGCGACCCAGGCGTGGATCTGGTTGCGCTTGAAAAGGAAAAGATCAAGGGGGCGGTGCGCACCGATTTCATCCTTTCGGCGGAGATCGTGGTCATCACGCTGGGCACGGTGGCGGCCGCCTCCCTGATGCAGCGGGTGAGCGTCCTGGTCGGCATATCGCTGCTGATGACGGTGGGCGTATATGGTCTGGTGGCCGGCATCGTCAAGCTCGACGACCTCGGTCTACACCTGCAGCGCGGCCCGTCCCCCCTGCGTCGCCGCCTGGGCGAAGGGCTGCTGCGCACCGCACCTTGGCTGATGAAGACGCTCTCGGTCCTGGGCACTGCAGCGATGTTCATGGTCGGCGGCGGCATCCTGCTGCACGGCTGGCCCACGCTCGCTCATGCCGTCGAAGAATTTTCGGCAGCTTTCGGCGGGCTGCTCAGTAGCTTGCTGAATACGGCGGCAGGAGCCGGGATCGGCGTGATCGCCGGCGCCGTCGTGCTGGGTGCCGTCACATTGCTGCAACGCTTGCGCCGATGACTCGAACGACATGGCTGAATGAAGAAAGTCGAGCGCGAATCGATGGTCGAGCCGCTCGCCAATTGCGTCACGGGCCGGCAAGGGCTAGGATTTATTTAATCATGTCGCATGGCTCTGGAGACTGCGATGCGTTCGACGAGGCGACTTTTCGCCATTCTTGTGCGATGCGTGCCAGCAGGGGCAGCCGACTGAGCGTGATGCCCCATTGACGGGAGGCCGGATCATGAGTCACAAACACCGGGCCGTTCTGGAATCGATTTTTCACGAACCGCCGAAAAGCAACATTCAGTGGCGCGAGGTCGAGTCCTTGCTCAACCATCTCGGCGCTGTCATCGAGCCAGGCCACGGCGGACGCTTCCGTGTCGAGTTGAACCGCCACGAGTTCTTCCTCCACCATCCCCACCACAGCAACGAGTTCAGCAAGCAATCCGTCAAACAGTTGCGCGAGTTTTTGGCCGACGCCGGAGTCACTCCCTCGCTCTACGAGGCGAATCACGAATAAGGAACGTCGACCTCGACCACGCGCGTCCGAGCTTGCCCTCCCTGCGCCGGCAGCACAGCGGCTCGTGGTCTAGAGTGAATCGACGCGCAGGCTGGTCCCGCGCGGAGTGTCACAACGGAGGGTGTCATGGGGGAATTCGACAAGGAACCGGTCGTCGCGGTCCTGAACCGCATCCTCGAATCCGAACTGGCCGGCGTCGTGCGCTACACGCATTACTCCTTCCTCGTGTTCGGCTTCGGCCGCATCCCGATTGTCTCGTGGCTGCGCGAGCAGGCCGACGAGTCGCTGATGCATGCGCGCATGGTCGGCGAATGGGTCACGACGCTCGGCGCCTACCCGTCGCTCGCGATCGGTCCGCTGCTCGACTCGCACAAGCACGATATCGGGGCGATCCTGCGCGAGTCCCTCGAAGCCGAGCGCGCCGCCCTGCAGCTGTACCGCGATCTGCTCGCGCTCGTCACCGACCGCTCGGTTGCGCTCGAGGAATTTGCACGGCGGATGATCGAGGTCGAGGAATTGCATCTTGCGGAAGTCGACAAGATGTTGCGCAAACCCGGGGACGTGTCGGCGTTCGCCCCGCAGTCGCCGTAGGAATGTGGGTGCGGGCGCTGGTCGCACCGGGGGCAGGCCAAGCGCGTTCCTCCCCGGCATAGTACGTCACGCCATCACGAAGCCGGCAAAAGGCTTCCATCCGGCTTTCCACAGGTTGCGCACTGCGTCATGTCATTTCCCTATCTCTGGCACGGGAATGTCGGAACACCAAGGGGAATGCGGATGATTAATCGAAGGATAAAAAAATTCGTTGTCTATTTTGTTGCGCCGCACAAGGTCTTCGCCTATTCTTCAGCTGTCTCCTCCACCCTCCTCCTTTGGTGTGGATTTCAGCCCGGGCCCGAAAGTGCTCGGGCTTTTTCTTGGTTTCTGAGGACCTCGTTTCTGCGGACTTCTCGAGGGACGTCAGGGGTTCGGATCGTTCTTCCTGACACCGCGCAGGTTCATCGCGAAAAGCCCGATCTGCAGTCCGATCAGTGCGTAGGCGCCGTCGTGCCAGCCCCACGCGATCCACAAGGCGTTGCTCGCGATAAAGCACCAGAAGCCCCAGTTGCGCTTGCGTGAATCCTGCGAACCGACGAACCATGCGGCGACGAGCGTGACGATCATCGCGGGCCACTGCAGTGCGTCCAGAAATTCCGTCATCACCGCCCGCCGGGGAGGAGTCGGGAAGGATTTTTCAAGGTTTGCGCGTGAGGAGGCCGACCAGAGCACTCGTGCGCTGGGCACGGAGCGGTGATTGCGACTTCGTCCGGTCGGAGCACGACCACGAATCGCATCGGACTATGCCTTGTCCAGATCGGGAAACAACACATCGGTGTAGCCGAAGCGACTGAAGTCGCGCACCCGCATCGGGTAGAGCACTCCAGCCAGGTGGTCGCACTCGTGCTGCACCACCCGGGCGTGAAAACCTTCGGCAACGCGATCGATCGTCTGGCCACGCGGATCGACGCCCTGATAACGGATACGCGTGTGGCGCGGAACGATGCCGCGCAGTCCGGGCACCGACAGGCACCCTTCCCAGCCCTCCTCGACACGTTCATCGAGCGGGGTGATCACCGGGTTCAACAAGACCGTCCGCGGCACCGGTGGAGCGTCCGGGTAGCGTTCGCTGCGCTCGAAACCGAAAATCACCACCTGCAGCCCGACGCCGATCTGTGGCGCCGCCAGCCCGACACCGCCGTGGGCCGTCATCGTGTCGAACAGGTCGACGACGAGCGCGGCGAGCGCTGCCGTGCCGAAGGCGTCGACCGGCGCGGCGGGCTGGAGCAGGCGCGGGTCGCCCATGCGAAGAAGTGTGCGGATCGTCATCGATTCGGTCGGCTATCGAAAATAATCAAAACAACGCTCGGATCAGGGCGGCGGCGCCGTCGGCACGATCCTCAACGGCCCGTGACCGGCCCGTCGTTGACCAGATGAACCTGCATCTCGGCACCGAATTCGCCGCTCTGGACCTCGGGGTACGAGGCGCGGGCACACCGCACGAAGGCCTCGTACAGGCGCAATCCGTCGGCGGGCGCGGCGGCTGCGCTGAAGCTGGGCCGATTGATTGCCGCCCGAGGTGTCGGCAGCCAGGGTGAATTGACTCACGATCAACAGTCCCCCGCCCACATCCTGCACCGACCGATTCATACGTCCTGAACGTCCGCAAAGATGCGCAGCTTGAGCAACTTGGCGAGCAGACGCGCGCCTTCGGCTTCGGTATCGCCGCGCTCGGCGCACAAGAACACCAGCAGCCCGTGGCCAATTCGGCCTACGACTTGAACGATCTGCCAGTGAATGATTGCGCCAACACTGGCGTCTGCGACCCATAAGGAAAAAGCCAGCACGAGGCTGGCTTTTGGAATTGGTGGACCGAAAGGGGATCGAACCCTCGACCTCTGCATTGCGAACGCAGCGCTCTCCCAGCTGAGCTATCGGCCCTCAAGAGCGGCGAATTATAGCGGTGGTGTTTTCATTTTGAAAGGGGTTTTTCACGTTTCGTCGGCGTCGCCCGAGCCGGCGGCGGCGCGTCCGAGGCGGTCATTGACCGCTTGCCACTCGTCGGTGGCGGGCAGGGTTTCGACGACGATGCAATCGGCGCCGCAGGCGTCGAGGTCGCGCAGGTTGGCGTAGAGCGCGTGGGCATAGCCGGCAGCATCGAGCGGCACGGCGCGCCAGGTCAGGCGCGCATCGTGCGGATCGTCGCAGCGGTGCGCGAGAACGGCGACGCGGCTTCCTTCGGCGGCGAGCGTTGCCGCGAGTTCGACGAGCTGCGAAGCGGCGACCATCTGCAGTGGCGTGCGCGGTGCGTAGTGCGCCGACAGCGAGCCCGATACGCGCGGTTCGCCGTCGTCGGTGGCACCGCCCGTTTCGTCCGCGACGCTGGCCTCGCCGGTCGGCGTGGGGCGGGAGCGCGGGAGGCGGCCGATGACGGAGGCGATGTCTTCGGCAGAGATCGCGCCGGGGCGCAGGATCTGCGGCGCGTCGCGCGACAGGTCGAGGATCGTGGATTCGATGCCGACCGCGCACGGGCCGCCGTCGAGGATCAGCGCGACCTTGTCGCCGAGTTCCTGCCGCACGTGCTCGGCAGTGGTCGGGCTGATGCGGCCGAAGCGGTTGGCGGAGGGCGCGGCGATACCGGAACCGAAAGCCTGCAGCAGCGCGAGCGCGACGGGGTGGTCCGGCACACGCAGGCCGACCGTGTCCTGACCGCCGGTGATGACGTCGGGGACGCCGTGCTGACGCTTCAGGATCAAGGTCAGCGGCCCGGGCCAGAAGGCGCGGGCGAGCGCGAAAGCATCGTCCGGAATCTCGCGCGCCCAGCGCGCCAGATGGCGAGCATCGGGCAGGTGAACGATCAGTGGGTGATCGACGGGGCGCCCTTTCGCGGCGAAGATCCGGCCGACCGCGGCAATATTGAGCGCGTCGGCGGCAAGCCCGTAGACCGTCTCGGTCGGCATGCCGACGAGTTCGCCGGCGCGCAGCAGCCCGGCGGCGCGACGGATCTCGTCGTTCGCCGCAGCGACGTCAGCGCTCGTCATCGCGAATGCCGATCACTGCCCGCCCGTGCAGCGCCGCGGCCAGCGTTTTTTCGGCGTCGTCGCCGATCACGGTGAAATGCCCCATTTTTCGCCCGGCGCGCGCGTGATATTTCGCGTACAGGTGCAGGCGGAGATTCGGTACCGCGTGGAGCACGGACCAGTCCGGTTCGCGGTATGGGCTGCCGGCAGGCGCGCCGTCGTACCAGAGTTCGCCGAGCAGATTCACCATCACGGCGATGCTGTGCGCGCGCGGCTCGCCGAGCGGCAGTCCGCACAGTGCCCGTACCTGCTGCTCGTACTGGCTGGTGACGCAGGCATCGATCGTGTGATGGCCGCTGTTGTGCGGGCGCGGCGCCATTTCGTTCACGTAAAGCGCGCCGCCGCAGACGAAGAACTCGACACCGAGCGTGCCGACATAGCCGAGCTTTCCGGCGATCTGTCCGGCGACTTCGCGGGCCCGCGCGGTGAGTGCCGGGGCGACCCGGGCTGGCGCGATGGTGACATCGAGAATGCCGTGGCGGTGGCGGTTTTCCGACGGGTCGAAGCAGCGCATGTTGCCCGACTCGTCGCGCGCGAGGACGACCGACAGTTCGCAATCGAGGTCCAGCATTTTCTCGAGCACGCAGGCTTCGCCGCCGAACTGGTGGAACGCGTGCAAGGCTTCGTCGGAGTTTGCGACACGCGCCTGGCCCTTGCCGTCATAGCCGAAGCGCGCCACCTTGAGGACTGCCGGGAACAGCCCGGGACCGGCATTGCGGACTTCGGCCTCGTTGCGCACGACCGCGAACGGGCCGTGCGGCAGGTCGTTGTCGGCAAGGAAAGTCTTCTCTGCGATGCGGTTCTGGCAGACCGCGACCGCGCTCGCCGAAGGGTGCACCGAAAGGAATTTGGCGAGGTAATCGAGCGTCGCGGCCGGGACGTTTTCGAACTCGGTCGTCACCCCGGCACAGGCCGCGGCGAGTTCGTCGAGCGCGGCGTAGTCATCGTAGGCGGCGACGAGGTGGCGGTCGGCGATCAGGCCGGCCGGGCTGTGCGAGTCCGGATCGAGGACCCACACGCGGTACCCCATTTCGTGGGCGGCAGAAACGAAGAAGCGGCCGAGTTGGCCGCCACCGAGCATGCCGAGGGTTGCGGGAGGGAGGATCATCGCGCCCTCCGCCGGGGCAGGCCCGAAAGGACGTTCGCCCGCGGGGGCAGCGTAGCGGCCAGCGCCGCAAGCGCGAGGGCCGTCATACCGGGTCCAGCGTCATGTCGAGCACCGCCTGCGTCTGCCGGGCGCGGAACGCGGCGAGTTTCTCGGCGAGTGCGGCGTCTTCGTTGGCGAGCAGCGCGACCGCGAAAAGCGCCGCATTGGCCGCGCCGGCTTCGCCGATCGCGAAAGTCGCGACCGGGATGCCTTTGGGCATCTGTACGATCGACAGCAGCGAATCCTGCCCAGACAGCGCTTTCGACTGCACCGGCACGCCGAGCACCGGCAGCGTCGTCTTCGCCGCGACCATGCCCGGCAGGTGTGCCGCGCCGCCCGCGCCGGCGATGATCGCCTTGAGGCCGCGTTCGCGCGCGCTGTCGGCATAGACGAACATCAGATCGGGCGTGCGGTGGGCGGACACCACGCGGGCCTCGTACGGCACGTCGAATTCGGCGAGCATCTTCGCTGCCGCGTGCATCGTCGGCCAGTCGGAATTCGAACCCATGATGATTCCGACGAGAGGTTTGTCGCTCATCGTCTCAACCTTTGCGGCGCGCGACGCGCTCGGCCGACTCGACGGTGTTCGCGAGCAGCATCGTGATCGTCATCGGGCCGACGCCGCCCGGCACCGGCGTGATCAGCGACGCAACTTTCCGAGCCGACTCGAAGTCGACGTCGCCGCACAGCTTGCCGGCATCCGGCCCTTCGGTCAGGCGGTTGATGCCGACGTCGATGACGACAGCGCCCGGCTTGATCATGTCGCCCGTGACGAAGCGCGGCTTGCCGATCGCCGCGACGAGGATGTCGGCGCGGCGGGTGTGGAACGCGAGGTCACGCGTCTTCGAGTGGGTGACCGTCACGGTCGCGCCGGCGTTGGTCAGCAGCATCGCCATAGGCTTGCCGACGATGTTCGAGCGGCCGATGACGACCGCTTCGGCGCCCTGCACCGGCACGTCCCCGGCTTCGAGCATCTTCATGACGCCGTGCGGCGTGCACGGCAGGAACGCTTCCTGGCCCTGCGACAGGCGGCCGACGTTCTCGGCGTGGAAACCGTCGACGTCCTTCTCGACGCGGATCGCCTCGAGCACTTCGGCTTCATTGAACTGCTTCGGCAACGGCAGCTGCACGAGGATGCCATGCACTGCGGGATCGGCGTTGAGCTCGGCGATCTTCGCCATGACTTCGGCAGCATCGACATCGGCGGCGAAATCGAAACGCAGCGAACGGATACCCGCTTTCTCGCACGCGGCAACCTTGTTGCGCACATACACTGCCGACGCGGGATTCGCGCCGACCAGGATCACCGCGAGACACGGCTGCACGCCCCGGGCGGCAAGCGCAGCGGCGCGCTCGGCGAGTTCGCCGCGGACGCGCGCGGAAAGGGCGTTGCCGTCAAGAATGCGAGCGGTCATCGTCGTTATCCCAAAAACCGGCGATTTTATCGCACGATCAGGGGCTTGTGCGCGTGCGACGCTCACGCGGCGAGCGTTTCTCCGGCAACCGCCTGCCGGCCGGCGGCGAACGCTTCGCGATTGGCGTCGACGAGCTGCGGTTTGCGGCTGCCGAAGCGCGCCAGCACCGCGTCGCGCAGCACTTCCGCCGGGAACGGCAGCCAGTCCGAACTCGCGCCGAGCATCACCGTGTTGCCGAGCCGGATGTTGCCGAGTTGCACCGCGAGCGCCGTCGCGTCGAAATCATGCACCCGCAGGCCGAGCGCGCGCATCTGCGCGACCGGTTCGTCGGGATAGTCGAACAGTCCGATATTGACGACCGGCGGCACGATGCGCCCGCTGTTGACGAGCGCGACGCCGCCGGGGCGCAGCATGTGACCCCAGCGCAGCGCTTCGGCGGACTCGAAGCCGATCAGCAGGTCGGCGTCGCCGGCAAGGATCTGCGGCGACAGCACCTCGGGACCGAAGCGCAGGTGCGACGTGACGACGCCGCCGCGCTGGCTCATGCCGGCGACTTCGGTTTTCTTGACGTCGAAGCCGAGCGAGATCGCCGCTTCGGCGAGGATTTCGGTGGCGGTCATGACGCCCTGCCCGCCGACGCCGCACACGAGAATGTTGGTGACTTTCGACATATCGCTCATTTCCTGACGAACTGCACGGGCTGCAGCGTTTGCACGGGCTCGGCGTGGATGATCGCTTCGGGGGCGCACGGCTGCACGCACAGGCCGCACCCGGTGCAGGCCGACGTGTCGATGCGTACGAACGACAGGTCGACTTCCTTGCCGGATGCCTTGACCTCCTTGTCGCGCCGCGTCACGTGGATCGCCGGACAGCCGACATCGACGCAGTTGCCGCAGCCGGTGCAGCGATCCTCCTTCACCAGGTACGGCTTCGTCGGCACGTAATGGTCGATCAGCACGCACGGGCGATCGGTGATGATGACCGACGGCTCCTCGATTTTCGTCTCTTCGCGCAGCGCCTTGAACAGCACCGGCAGCTGGTAGGGATCGAGGACGCGAATGCGCTCCTTCTTCACGCCGAGCGCTTCGCACAGCTTGGCGAAATCGACGCGGGTGGTTTCCTCGCCGTGCAGGTCGCGCCCGCTGCCGGGGTTGTCCTGGCCGCCCGTCATGCCCACGGCACGGTTGTCGAGCAGCAGCACCGTGACGTTGCCGCGGTTCCACGTGATGTCGAGCAGGCCCTGCATGCCCATGTGCATGAAGGTCGAGTCGCCGATCACGGCGACGACCTTCTTGTTCTCATCGACCTTGCCGCGGCCCTTGTCCATGCCGAGCGCGGTGCCCATCGACGCCCCCATCGAGATGCAACTGTCGAGCGCGTTCCACGGATGGCCGGCACCGAGCGTGTAGCAGCCGATATCGCCGGCGATCATCACGTTGCGCATCTGCGACAGGGTGTAATAGACGCCGAGATGCGGACACGCGACGCACATCGTCGGCGGACGCGGGAACACTTGTTGCGGCACGACGTGTTCGGGCTCGGGGACGGCTTCGCCGCGCAAGCGGGCGACGCCCAGGTGCAGCGCGTCGGGCGCGAGTTCGCCGGTGCGCGGCAGCACGTCCTTGCCGTAACATGCGATGCCGGCGGCCTTGAGCTCGGTTTCGAGCAGCGGCTCGGTCTCCTCGACGACCAGCAGGCTGTCGACGGTCGCGGCGAATTCACGGAGGCTTTCGAGCGGCGGCGGACAGGAAAGACCCAGCTTGAACACCGGCGCATCCGGGAAAGCCTCGCGCACGTGCATGAACGCCGGGCCGGAAGTCACGAAGCCGATACGCCGGTCGCTGCCGTCAACAACGAAGTTCAGCGGCGAAGTCTGGGCTTCGGCGCGCACCGCCGCTTCGCGCTCGAACATCAGCGGCAGGCGCGGCTTCGCATTGCCCGGCACCATCACCCAGCGGCGCGGGTCCTTCGTGAAGCCGCCCGGCTCGACCGCCTCGCGCTCGCCGGCGACGACAACACCCTTGACGTGGCAGATGCGCGTCGTCAGGCGCAGGATCACCGGCGTGCGAAAGCGCTCGGACAGTTCGAACGCCGCGCGCGTCATCGCATAGGCTTCCTGCGAGTCCGCCGGCTCGAGCACCGGCACGTGCGCGAATCGCCCCCAGTACCGCGAATCCTGCTCGTTCTGCGACGACGACATACCGACGTCGTCGGCAACGGCGATCACGAGCCCGCCTTCGGTGCCGGTCACGGTCATCGTCATCAACGCGTCGGACGCGACATTCAGGCCGACGTGCTTCATCGCGCAGAACGCGCGCGCGCCGACCATCGAGGCGCCGAGCGCGACTTCGAGCGACACTTTCTCGTTGATCGACCATTCGGTGTACAGGTCGGGATACTTCGCCAGCACTTCGAGAATTTCGGTCGACGGGGTGCCGGGATAGGCGGCGGCGACACGTGTGCCGGCCTCCCACACTGCACGCGCCACGGCTTCGTTGCCGGACAGGAAAAGCCGGGCCGCTGCCGGCACGGGCTGGGACGCAGACATCGGATGGACCCCGGGGATTATGGAGCGCAAAGATTACCGATCGGTCGACTTTACTCCGTTGATCCAGATCAAGCGGCGCCACGTTGCCGCAGCTGGACACGAAAAAGTCAGCCGATACGGAATCCGGCCGTCAGCTGCTCGAGCGCTTCGGCGCTGTGCCTGAGCCGCGCCGTCGACTCGTTGCTGCCGCGGATCTCGGCGCTGCTGCGCTCGGCGACCTCGGCGACTTCCTGCATGTTCGTCGCGACGCTGTTGCTCGCCGAAGACAACTCCTTCATCGACGACACCACTTCCTCGAGGCGCACCAGCGTGTCCCGCGCGCCCTCGCGAATCTCGTGCAGCGCCTCGGCCGCCTGCTTGGACAGGCGCGCGCCCGAATCGACCTTCGACACGATCTGCTCGATGCTGGCGACGGCGCTCTCCGTTTCCGCCTGCACCGAGACGATGACCTGCGAGATCTGCGTCGTCGCGGCGCCGGTGCGCTCGGCGAGCTTGCGCACCTCGTCGGCGACGACCGCGAAGCCGCGTCCCTGTTCGCCGGCCCGCGCCGCCTCGATCGCGGCGTTCAGGGCGAGCAGGTTCGTCTGGTCGGAAATCTCGCGGATGACGTTGGCGATCTTGCCGATTTCACCGGAGCGGTCACGCAGCACCTGGATCTGCGCCGCAGCGCTGGTGACGGTGGCGGAGATCTGCGCGATGCCCTCCGACGCATCCCGCGCCAGCCCTTCGCCACGCAGCGCGACTTCGACCGTGCGCTGCGAGTTGCCGCATACTTCTTCGGTGTTCTCCGACACATGCGCGATGCTCACCGCCATCTGCTCGATCGCCGCCGCAGTGCCGCCCGCGACTTCCGACTGGCGCATCGACGCCTCATGGATCGAGCGCCCGGTATCGGCCGCTTCGCGCACCGCCACCGTCACGTCGCGCGCGTTGTCGCGCACCCGCCGGATCACTTCGGCCAGGCGTGACTGCATCTGCTCCATCGCATACGTGATGCTGCGCGTGTCGTCCGCTTCGACTTCGAGGTGCGAAGTCAGGTCGCGTTCGGCGATCTGACCGGCCACCTGCTGCAGCTCCGACGGTTCGCCGCCGAGCTGGCGCAGGATTCCGCGCCCGATGCGCCACGACAGCAGGATCACGAGCAGCGCCGCAAGGGCGCCAAAAATGAACGTGTAGCGCGTGTGCTGCCAGAACGTCTCGTCGACATCGTCGACATACACGCCGCTGCCGACCAGCCAGCCCCACGGCGCGAACCCCTGCACGTAGGAGACCTTCGGCTGCGGTTCGCTCTTGCCCGGCTTCGCCCACACGTAGTCGACGTAGCCGGCGCCAGATTTGCCGACGACTTCGACGAACTCCATGAACATGCGCTTTCCGTTCGGGTCCGCGGCGCCGCGCATGTCCTTGCCATCGAGATCGGGATTGACCGGATGCATCAGCGTGTGCGGATGCATGTCGAGGATGAAGAAGTATTCTCCCTCACCGTAACGCATGCCCTTGATGACCCCCATCGCCGCGGCCTGAGCGTCGTCGCGGGTCATCTCGCCGGCGACTTCGCGCCGCTGGAAATACTCGAGCACGCCATGCGCCGACTCGACCGCGTGCCTGGTGCTGCTCTTGCGTTCGTCGAGCATCACCTCGCCCAGGGAGCTGAGCGACTGCCACATGACCACGGCGAACAGCGCGAACGCGATCAGGACGATCAGACGCAGGCGGGTGCCCACTTTCAAATGAAAAAAACTTGGCACGAAACACCCCGGGGAAATATTGAAGCGGAAACCGACGAGGTTCTTATCGGACCGGGGCAGCGAAACTTTAGGCGCGCCGCCCGCGCCGGCGTGCCGGCGCCTTCCCGGGAGGGAAACCGTTCAGCGCGCCGCGTCCGGCTCGGCGGAAATGACGTGCTGAACCAGTTGGGCGAGCGAGTGGGCGCCCATCTTCTCCATCACTCTTGCGCGATGCACTTCGACGGTCTTGATGCTGATGCCGAGGACGTCGGCGATCTGCTTGTTGAGCTTGCCGGCGATGATCAGGTCGAGCACTTCGCGTTCGCGCTGCGTCAGGCTGCCGAGCCGGCGCGTCGTGTCGGCTTCGAGCCGGCGCTTGCTGCGGCTTTCCTGTTCGGCGGCGAGGCACCGTTCGACCAGCCCGAGCATGTCGCGGTCGCCGAACGGCTTCTCGATGAAATCGACTGCGCCTTTCTTGACCGCCGACACCGCCATCGGCACGTCGCCGTGGCCGGTGATAAAAATCACCGGCAGCGTCGAACGCTGGCGGCGCAGTTCCTCGAACAGCTCGAAACCGCTCATGCCCGGCATCCGCACGTCGAGCACCACGCAGCCGGTCATCGCCGGCTGGTACGAGGCGAGAAACTGCTCCGCCGATTCGAAGGCGATCGCGCGGTAGCCGCTCGATTCGAGCAGCCACACGAGCGAATCGCGCAGCGCCTCGTCGTCGTCGACGATATAGATGTTCTGGTCAGGCACGCCGGACGACTCGCTCACTGGCAACCTCCGTAGGCAGCGTAAAGGAGAAGATGGTACCGCCTTCAGGGTTCGAGTCGACCACCAGACGCCCATCGTGGAACTCGATGATCGAACGGCAGATGTTCAGCCCCATCCCCATCCGTTCGGTCTTGGTCGTGTAGAACGGCGTGAAGAGGCGCGCCCGATCGTCGTCGCCGATGCCGTGGCCGCGATCGATGACCGACACTTCGACGGCGCTCGGCCCGAGCGCGCGCGCCCTCACGATCAGCACGCGTTCGTCGCGCGGCAGCTCGGCCATCGAATCGATGCCGTTCTTGACGAGGTTCAGCACGACTTGCTCGATCATGATGCGGTCGGCAAACACCGCCGGCAGTGCGTCGGCAACGTCCGCGACGATGCGCGAGCTCATCCTTTTCGCGTCGATTTCGGCGAACCCGATCGCGTCGTCGAGCACCTCGGAAATCTGCACCGCGCTGCGGCGCGGCTCGCTCTTTTTCACGAACTCGCGCACCCGGCGGATGATCTTGCCGGCGCGCTCGGCCTGGAAGCTCGCTTTCTGCATCGCCGCGAGCAGGTCTTCGCCGCGGACGTTCCCCGACTGGATGCGGGTCACGCAGCCCATGCAGTAGTTCGCGATCGCGGCCAGCGGCTGGTTGAGCTCGTGCGCCAGCGTCGAAGCCATCTCGCCCATCGTGATCAGGCGCGACGTGCGCTGCAGGCGCTCGGCCTGCTGGCGCGAGACTTCGGCGGTCTGCTTGCGCTCGGTGATATCGGTGGCGATCCCCATGCGCACGACGCGGCCGTCGACCCAGCGCGTCGCGCGCTCGCGCACGTGGTACCAGCGCCCCGACAGCGGATGCTGCAGTTCGCCATCGAAGAGTTCGCGCGGCACGTCGGTCGGCTTGAGGCCGCGCGGATCGAGCCGGTAGTCACCGCGCTCGGGCTGCGGCACCGCGACGCGATGCACGGTGCGCCCGACAGCGTCGAAACCGTGGATGCTCTTGAAGGCGCGGTTCGCGAACAGGATTTCGTCGCTGCCCGCGTCGGCGACGAACACTGCCGCTTCGAGCCCGTCGAGCACCGCCTCGAAGCGCTCGTGGGCGGCTTCGAGCGCCGCGCGGATGCGCTTGGGCTCGGTGATGTCGGTCACCGAGGCCATCCAGCCGGTCTGCGTCCCGCTGTTGTCGATCAGCGGCGACAGGTAGAAGCGCGCGTCGAGCCGCTCGCCGTTCTTGCGCCGGATGCGCATCTCGAACCCCGCCGACGGCGCCCGCCCGAGCAGTGTCAGGTCGAGGTTGTCGCTGCACAGCTGCAGGTCCTCGGGGGGCCAGTACGGGAACGGCCGCGACGCGCCGATGAGTTCGTCGGGTTCGAAACCGACCAGGCGGCAAAACGCGGGGTTCACATAGATGATGCGTCCGTCGAGGTCGATCGCCCGCATCCCGGTGACGACGGATTCCTCCATCGCCTTGCGGAACGACGACTCGGCGCGCAACGCATCCTCGCCCGCCTTGCGACCGGTGATGTCGTGGGCGACCGCATAGACGAGCTTCTCCTCGCGCACCGGATTGATGCTCCACGCAAGCCACTTGAAGCTGCCGTCGACGCAGCGGCAACGGTTCTCCAGGCTCACCGGCTCGCCCGCCGACAGCCGGCGCATCTGCTCGACCGTCGCGGAGACGTCGTCGGGATGCACCAGATCAAGCAGCGGGTGACCGGGCAGGTCGTCGGGCGCGTAGCCGAGAATCCGCTCGAATGCGGGGTTCGCGCGGCGGAACACGCCATCGAGGCCGACGATGCACAGCAGGTCGAGCGACAGGTTGAACAGGCGGTCGCGTTCCTTCTCGACCTGGACGCGGCGCTGCACGTGCGTGCGCAGCAGCCACAGGCTCCACAGCACGATCACCGACAGGCCGAGGATCATCGCCGTCGGCAAGGCCTGGGGCAGCTGGCCGCCGGTGCGAAACGCGGTGGCCCGCAAGGTCAGCCCGTTGCCCGGCGGGTCGAGCGGGATCTGGTACGACACGCTCTCGTCGAGATCGCGCACGCGCGAATTGACCGCGAGGCTCTCGCCCTTGTCGCTGATCAGCGCGAGCCGGTATTTTTCGGCGAACCAGCTCGGCACGAGGTGGCGGACCATGCGGTCGATCGAATACACGCCGACCACCGCGCCGAGGAATTCGCGCCCGCGCCGCACCGGCACATAGACTTCAAGCACGACCTTGTCGCGCGGATTCGCGTAGGGCGCGCCGTAGCTCGGCCGTGAAAGTTCGCGCGCGCGGTAGAACGCCTGCGTCTGCAGGCCGGACAGCCCGTCGCCGACGAGCCAGTCGGTGGTGTCGAACGGCGCCGACCAGCGCACCGCCTCCTCCGGACCGACCCACACGATGTTCACCAGCTCGGCGTTGTTCGCGATGTGCTGGTTCGCGCGCACCTGGAAGCCGTCCATGTCGAGCGCGTCGGCAGCCAGGTCGCGCGCGAGCTGCCCGAGAAACTCCTCGGTGCCCTGCATGTGCAGGCGCATCGTCTGCTCTGCCCACTGGACGTCGCGCGCCACCGCGTTGCGCTCGCTCTCGGCTTCGCGCGTCTGCAGCAGCCACACCAGCGCGAGCATCGTCAGCGCGAACACGCCCACGGCGACATAGGGCGCGGTCCAGTACCAGCGGGCTCGCGTGAAACGGGACGAATCGATGTCGTTCATGAAAGCGAAAACCAGGGCAGGCGGCAGTTCCGAAATGAAGCGCACGGCAGCGAAAGCGTCGCCCGATGGCTCGAGCGCATTCTTGCCGCGGCGCGTCATCGGCGACATCGGGTCTTTCCCCTACCATCGGCGCGGATTCAGGAGGCCCGCGCGCGGAATGGGGCGCAATCCGACGCTGCGGGTTTTCGCCAATTCTTGCCCGGACGCATGCCGCGTAAATTGCGCCTTCGACGACAACCCCGGCGGACTTCCGCGTGCGACGCCTGATCCTTGCCCTCTTGTGCCTGCTCGCGCTGTCGGTCCACGCCGCGCCGCCGCTGCGGATCGGCGTGTCCGGCCCTTTCACGGGCGGCTCGAGCCCGATGGGCATCTCGATGCGCGAGGGGATCCGCATCGCCGCGGCCGAAATCAACGCCGGCGGCGGCGTCCTCGGCCGACCGATCGAACTCGTCGAACGCGACGACGAGGCGCGCAACGAACGCGGCGCCCAGGTCGTCCAGGAACTCGTCGAGAAGGAGCACGTCGTCGCCGGCCTCGGCATCGTCAACACCGGCGTCGCGCTCGCGAGCCAGCGCGCGTACCAGCATGCGCGCATTCCGGTGATCACGTCGGTGGCGACCGGCTCGGTCATCACGAAGCAGTTCGTGCCGCCGCAATATCCGGACAATTTCGTCTTCCGCATCTCGGCGAACGATACGCTGCAGGCGGCGATGATCGTCATGGAGGCGATCGACCGGCGCGGCCTGAAGCGGGTGTCGATTTTTCACGATGCGACCAACTACGGGCAGCTCGGCCGCGAGGACCTCGAGCGCGCGCTCGCCGCACGCGGCGTCCATCCGGTCACGGTCGAACGCTTCCAGATCCGCGAATCCGACATGACGACGCAGTTGCGCCGCGCGCGCGAGGCCGGCGCCGAAGCGATCCTGACCTACGGCATCGGCCCCGAACTCGCGCAGATCGCCAACGGCATGGCGCGGATGAACTGGCGGGTGCCGCTGATCGGCAGCTGGACGCTGGCGATGTCGAACTTCATCGACAACGCCGGCCCGAACGCCGAAGGCGCGCGGATGCCGCAGACTTTCATCGCCGAGCCGACGACCCCGCGGCGCCGCGCGTTCCTCGACGCGTGGAAGAAATCGAGCGGCAGCGCGCGCATCCCGGTGCCGCCGGCCGCGGCGCAGGGGTATGATTCCCTCCTATTGCTCGCCGCCGCGATCCGCCAGGCAGGCAGCACCGAAGGCGACCGGATACGCGAGGCGCTAGAAGAACTGCGCGAGAAGGTCGAGGGAGTCATCATGACTTATCGCCAGCCCTTCTCGAAGGACAACCACGAGACCATCACCAGCGTTCATGACATTTTCATGGGCGAGGTACGAGACGGCAAAGTGGTGTTCGCCTATGACGAGGATCGGCGCAGAGCGTCAGGCAAATGAGCCGGGCGCCTCCTCTCCCGTTTTACCCATCGGCCGGGGGACCTCTCCCTCCCTCCCTCTCCCCCGGCCGATTTTTTTCCGCTGCTCCGCCCCTTCCGCAATCGCGCCGTTTTGCGCGACTCCGGACATCGTCGCGACCGCTTCCGCCGGACCCTTCGCGCGGCAGGCGCGTCGCGTTTCACCGCGGAACACGTTCGCCCGGTCCGTCCCGCCGCGCGCGGCCTGTGACCTGCCTGCACGCCCCCCGCTGCAAAACCTTCGCCGTGAAATTTGCTGCGCCTTTATTGCGCATCACGAAAACACATTTTAGAATGTGAAACTTGCTGACCGGATGCAGGGTCGGCGATCCACGCTTCAGCCCCGACTGCTCCACAAGAGCGGAAACCGCAAACCTCAATCGATGAGGAGACAGAGAATGGCCGCTACATCGAACGTGATCCTGCAGCCCGACCAGGACAGCCAGGAAACCCAGGAATGGCTCGACGCGCTTGCCGGCGTCGTCGCCAACGAAGGCCCCGAACGGGCCCACTTCCTGATCGAGAAAATGATCGAGGCCGGCCGCGAGGAAGGGATCGACATCCCTTATTCCGCGACGACCCAGTACATCAACACGATCCCCGCCAGCCAGCAGCCGAAATACCCCGGCAACCCGGACATGGAGATCAAGCTGCACTCCTACATCCGGTGGAACGCGATGGCGATGGTCGTGCGCGCGAACAAGCACACCAACGTCGGCGGCCATATTGCATCGTTCGCGTCGGCGGCCGCCCTTTATGACGTCGGTTTTTCGCACTTCTGGCGTGCGCCGACGAAGGACAACGGCGGCGACCTGATCTTCTTCCAGGGCCACTCGGTGCCGGGCGTCTATGCCCGCGCGTACATGCTCGGCCGCCTCACCGACGAACAGCTCGACGGCTATCGCCAGGAAGTCTCCGGCAAAGGCATCTCGTCGTACCCGCACCCCTGGCTGATGCCGGACTTCTGGCAGTTCCCGACGGTGTCGATGGGGCTCGGACCCTTGTGCGCGATCTACGCGGCGCGCTTCATGAAGTACCTCGACAGCCGCGGCATGGTCGAAGCGAAGGACCGCAAGGTGTGGGCTTTCGTCGGCGACGGCGAGACCGACGAAGTCGAGACGCTCGGCGCGATCGGCATGGCCGCGCGCGAGAAGCTCGACAACCTGATCTTCGTCATCAACTGCAACCTGCAGCGTCTCGACGGCCCGGTGCGCGGCAACGGCAAGATCATCCAGGAGCTCGAAGCCGAATTCCGCGGCGCCGGCTGGAACGTCATCAAGGTCATCTGGGGCACGCACTGGGATCCGCTGCTCGCGCGCGACACCAAGGGCCTCCTGAAGAAGCGCATGATGGAATGCGTCGACGGCGAGTACCAGACTTTCAAGGCGAAGAACGGCGCCTACGTGCGCGAGCATTTCTTCAACACTCCGGAACTGAAGGCGATGGTCGCCGACTGGACCGACGACGAGATCTGGCGCCTAAACCGCGGCGGCCATGACCTGTTCAAGATCTTCTCCGCGTACAAGGCAGCGGTCGAGCACAAGGGCCAGCCGACGCTGATCCTCGCGAAGACGATCAAGGGCTTCGGCATGGGCCAGGCCGGCGAGGCGATGAACATCTCGCACCAGCAGAAGAAGCTCGACACCGACGCGGTGCGCCGCTTCCGCGACCGTTTCGAGCTGCCGGTGCCCGACGACCAGATCGCGGAGGTGCCGTACCTCAAGTTCGCCGACGATTCGCCCGAGCAGAAATACTTGCTCGAACGGCGCATGGCGCTCGGCGGCTTCCTGCCGGCTCGCCGCCGCCAGGCCGAAACGCTGCCGGTGCCGCCACTCGCCACTTTCGCCGCGCTGCTGAAATCCTCCGGCGAAGGCCGCGAGCTCTCCACGACGATGGCCGTGGTGCGCATCATGAACACGCTGATGAAGGACAAGCAGATCGGCCGCCATGTCGTGCCGATCGTCCCCGACGAATCGCGCACTTTCGGCATGGAAGGCATGTTCCGCCAGTACGGCATCTGGAACCAGGAAGGCCAGAACTACGTTCCGGAAGACCATGACCAGCTGATGTTCTACAAGGAATCGAAGACCGGCCAGGTGCTGCAGGAAGGCATCAACGAAGCCGGCGCGATGGCCGACTGGATGGCCGCGGGCACCGCATATTCGGTGCATGGCGTGCAGATGATTCCGTTCTACATCTTCTATTCGATGTTCGGCCTGCAGCGCACGATGGACCTGTGCTGGGCCGCAGGCGACCAGCGCACGCGCGGCTTCCTGATCGGCGGCACATCAGGCCGCACGACGCTCAACGGCGAAGGCCTGCAGCACGAGGACGGCCACAGCCTGCTGCTCGCGAACATGATCCCGAACTGCGTCAGCTACGACCCGACTTTCCAGTACGAAGTCGCCGTCGTCGTGCAGGACGGCATGCGCCGGATGTTCGCCGAACAGCAGGACGTGTATTACTACGTCACCGTGCTGAACGAGAACTACGAGCATCCCGAGATGCCCGCCGGCGCCGAAGCCGACATCATCAAGGGCATGTATGCGTTCCGCAAGGGCGGCGAGTCGGCAAACAAGCTGCGCGTGCAGCTGCTCGGTTCGGGGGCGATCTTCCGCGAAGTCATCGCCGCCGCCGACCTGCTGAAGAACGACTGGGGCGTCGAGTCCGACCTGTGGGGCTGCCCGAGCTTCAACGAGCTCGTCCGCGACGGCCAGGACGTCGAGCGCTTCAACATGCTGCATCCGCTCGATGCGCCGCGCACGAGCCACGTCGAGAAGTGCCTCAAGGACACGAGCGGCCCGGTTGTTGCCGCAACCGACTACATCAAGATGTTCGCCGAGCAGATCCGCCCGTTCATCAAGCGCACCTACGTCACGCTCGGCACTGACGGTTTCGGCCGCTCCGACACGCGCGAGAAGCTGCGCCACTTCTTCGAAGTCGATCGCCGCTGGATTGCGGTTGCCGCGCTGAAGGCGCTCGCCGACGACGGCCTGATCGAGCGCGACAAGGTCGCCGCCGCGCTGCTGAAGTACCAGCTCGATCCGAACAAGCCGAACCCGATGACCGTCTGAGCGCCCCAGGGAGACAACAACATGAGCGAACTCATTGAAGTGAAAGTCCCGGACATCGGCGATTACGCCGACGTGCCGGTGATCGAGCTGTTCGTCAAGCCCGGCGACACGATCAAGCTCGAAGACCCGATCGCGACGCTCGAATCGGACAAGGCGACGATGGACGTGCCGTCGACCGCCGCCGGCGTCGTGCGCGAAGTGCTGGTGCAGGTCGGCGACCGCGTTGCCGAAGGCAAGGTGCTGATCAAGGTCGAGGCAGCCGGCACCGAAACCGCTGCGGCACCGGAAGCCGCCAGCAACGCGGCGGCACAGGCGACGCCCGCGAACGCCGGCGCCGCGCTGGAACAATCGAAAGCCTCCGCGCCGGCCGGTGCCGCTGCGCCCGCCCCCGCCCCGCCGCCTGCCCCTGCTCCCGCACCTGCCGCGACCGGCCGCAGCACCGAAGTGAGAGTCCCGGACATCGGTGACTTCTCGGACGTTCCGGTGATCGAGCTGTTCGTCAAGGTCGGCGACACGATCAAGCTCGAGGACTCGATCGCGACGCTCGAATCGGACAAGGCGACGATGGACGTGCCGTCGTCGGCCGCCGGCGTCGTCAGGGAAGTGAAAGTAAAGGTCGGCGACCGGGTGTCCGAAGGCACCGTGCTGATCGTCGTCGACAGCGCGGCGGGTGCGGCTGCTGCTCCGGGTGCCGCTGCAACGCCCGCTCCCGCCGCGGCACCCGCCGCCGCCCGCATCGCAGCTGCCGATGCGACGCCGGCCGATGCGCCCGAGGCGTTCGAGCAGTCGAAGCTGTCCGCTCCTGCGCTGGCGCAGGCCGGCGCCCCGTCCGCGGTGGCCTTGGGCGGCAAAGTGCATGCGAGCCCGTCGGTACGCGCCTACGCTCGCGAACTCGGCGTCGATCTCGCGCAGGTGCGCGCGAGCGGCCCGAAAGGGCGCATCGTCCGCGAAGACATCACCGCGTTCGTCAAAGGCGCGATGCAGTCGGGCATCGTGCCGGGCAAGGCCGCAGCGGCCGGCGCGGGCGTGAGCCTCGGCGGCGGGCTGGATCTCTTGCCGTGGCCGAAAGTCGATTTCTCGAAGTTCGGCGAGATCGAATCGCAGCCGCTGTCGCGGATCAAGAAGATCTCCGGCCAGAACCTCGCCCGCAACTGGGTCATGGTCCCGGCAGTGACCTACCACGAGGACGCCGACATCACCGACCTCGAGGCTTTCCGCGTCGCGATCAACAAGGAGAACGAGAAGTCCGGCAAGAAGCTGACGATGCTCGCGTTCATCATCAAGGCATCGGTGCGCGCATTGCAGCAGTTCCCCGAGTTCAACACCTCGCTCGACGCGAGCGGGGGTGAACTGACCCTCGTCTACAAGAAGTACTTCAACATCGCGTTCGCCGCCGACACGCCGAACGGGCTCGTCGTGCCGGTGATCAAGAACGCCGACAGGAAAAGCGTGTTCGAGATCGCCGCGGAATCGGGCGAGCTCGCGAAGAAGGCGCGCGACGGCAAGCTGGGGCCTGCCGACATGTCCGGCGCGTGCTTCACGATCTCGTCGCTCGGCGGCATCGGCGGCACGTACTTCGCGCCGATCGTCAATGCGCCCGAAGTCGCGATCCTCGGCGTCAACAAGTCGGTCATGAAGCCGGTGTGGGACGGCAAGGAGTTCGTGCCGCGCCTCACCTTGCCGATGTCGCTGACCGCCGACCATCGCGTCATCGACGGCGCGCTCGCGACGCGCTTCAACGTCTATCTAGCGCAACTCTTGTCCGACTTCCGTCGGGTCATGCTGTAAGGAGGCCGCGACATGAGCCAGATCGTTGAAGTGAAAGTCCCCGACATCGGCGATTTCTCCGACGTGCCGGTCATCGAGCTGTTCGTCAAGGCCGGCGACCGCATCAAGGTCGACGAGTCGATCTGCACGCTCGAGTCCGACAAGGCGACGATGGACGTGCCGTCGTCGGCCGAGGGCGTCGTCCGTGAAGTGCTCGTCAAAGTCGGCGACCGCGTCGGCGAAGGCGCCGTGTTGCTGCAGGTCGAGGCCGAAGGCGCCGGCGCGGCGCCGGCCGGTGCGGGCGACGCGAAGGTCGCGCCGGTTTCGGCCGCGGCTCCGGCAGCACCGGCCGCTGCCGCACCGACCGCGGCAAAGCATGGCGGCGGCGCGGACATCGAGTGCGACCTGCTCGTGCTCGGCGCCGGCCCCGGCGGCTACTCGGCAGCGTTCCGCGCGGCCGACCTCGGCCTGAAGACGGTGATTGTCGAGCGCTATGCGACGCTCGGCGGCGTGTGCCTGAACGTCGGCTGCATCCCGTCGAAAGCGCTGCTGCACGTCGCCCAGGTCATCGACGAAGCCGAGCACATGTCGGCCGCCGGCATCAAGTTCGCGAAGCCGGAAGTCGATATCGACGCGCTGCGCGCGCACAAGGACAATGTCGTCGGCAAGCTCACGGCGGGGCTCGCCAGCATGGCGAAAGGCCGCAAGGTCGAAGTCGTGCGCGGCTACGGCCAGTTCCTCGACCCGAACCACGTCGAAGTCGAACTGACGACCGGCAGTGGCCAAGACAAGAGCGGCGAGAAGAAGGTCGTGAAATTCCGCCAGTGCATCATCGCGGCCGGATCGTCGGCGGTGCATCTGCCGTTCATCCCGCAGGACCCGCGGATCGTCGATTCGACGGGCGCGCTCGAGCTTCGCTTCGTCCCGAAGAACATGCTCGTCATCGGCGGCGGGATCATCGGCCTCGAGATGGCCACGGTGTATTCGACGCTCGGCACGCGCGTCGATGTCGTCGAGATGCTCGACCGGCTGATGCAGGGCCCGGACGCGGACGCGGTCAAGGTGTGGGAGAAGCAGAACGCCCGGCGTTTCGACAACGTCATGCTCAAGACCAAGACGGTCGCGGTCGAGGCGAAGGACGACGGCCTGTGGGTCACGTTCGAAGGTGCCGAAGGTGGCAAAAGCGCCCCGCAAGAGCCGCAGCGCTACGACATGATCCTGCAGGCGGCTGGTCGCAGCCCGAACGGCAAGAAGATCGGCGCCGACAAGGCGGGCGTCGTCGTCACCGACCGCGGCTTCATCGAAGTCGATGCGCAGCTGCGCACGAACGTGCCGCACATCTACGCGATCGGCGACGTCAATGGCAACCCGATGCTCGCGCACAAGGCGGTACATGAGGCGCATGTTGCCGCCGAAGTCGCCGCCGGGCAGCAGCTCGGCTCGACCGAGCTCTCACGCGCGGCGTTCGACGCGACCGTGATCCCGAGCGTCGCCTACACGCACCCCGAAGTCGCGTGGGTCGGCTACACCGAAGAGCAGGCGAAGAAGGAAGGGCGGAAGGTCGAGACCGCGAAGTTCCCGTGGGCCGCTTCGGGTCGCGCGATCGCGAACGGCGCCGACTACGGCTTCACGAAGCTGATTTTCGATGCCGAGACGCATCGCGTGATCGGCGGCGCGATCGTCGGCCCGTCGGCCGGCGACATGATCGGCGAAGTGTGCCTCGCGATCGAGATGGGCGCGGACGCGGTCGACATCGGCAGGACGATCCACCCGCACCCGACTTTGGGCGAAACCATTGGTCTTGCCGGCGAAGTCGCGCACGGCAGCTGCACCGACATTCCGCCGATGCGCAAAAAGTAGGCTCGACCGCTTCAACGGCAAGCACGGGGGCGCTGCGGCGCCCCTGTTTCATCCGGCCTTGACCATCGATAAAAGTCCGGAACAGTGACTGCAGCAGGCTTTTCCCGGCCTTCAGGCGCTCGCCGTTGCCGCTTCCGACAAGAATTGCGCCAACGTATCGACCGCTTCCTGTCGCGCGTCGTCCGCCGGCCCCAGGCCGAAAAGTCCCGACCATTCACGATGCGCGCGCGCGCGCAGCAAGGGCTCCGGGATCGGCCCTTCGCGCCATTGCCGCAGCTGCGGGTCGACGAGCCGGATCGGCGCGATCGCCGCGTGGCCGCGGGTTTCGAGCGCGTCGATGAGACGCAGCTGGCGCATTGCAAGGAGCCGCAGGATCGCGTCGTCGACACTGAGCTCGCGCTGCCCGCGCAGCTTCTCGACCACGCGGTCGCCGAACTGGCGCACCGCCTGCCAGCCGCCGCCGGCGAGCGCACCGAGCGCAGCCGCGGCGCCGAGCGTCAGCCCGCCGAGCATCAGGTCGATGCCGACTCCGGCGGCCGCGCCCGCCGCCGCCCCGGTGCCGAGCCGCACGCCCATCGCGCGGAAAGTCTCCGGGTTGAACAGATCACTCTCCCAGCGCCCGTCGAGCAGCGGCAGATCGGCCGCATCGACATCATCGGAACGGAACCGGTAGAGCGCGAGCAGCGCGTCGACGCAAGCCTGTTCGCGCCGCCGCACGCGCTCGTGCAGCGCCACGACCGCGCGCTCGATCCTCTGCGCTTCGGTCGCAACGGCAACGCGCGCCGCGGCGACGTCGACCAGCAGCTCGGCAACGAGCTTCAGCGCCGCGCCATGCCGGGCATGCGCCTCGCGCTCGCGGCACGCGACGAGGCGTTCGAGCGCCGGGCGATGCGCGTCGACGAGCGTCGCGAGCTTCTCGTACAGGCGCCGCTCGCCGTCGCGCTCCGGCGCGACCGTGTCGAAGCGCACCACTGCGTGCAGACCGAGCCGCGCGAGCGCCTCGCGCCACGATGATTCGTTCGTGGCCGGATCGCGCACGAAATTCAGCACCGGCAGCAGCGGGATCGCGCAGCTGCCGAGGATCGCGAGCTCGTCACGGTGCTTCGCGAGGACCGGATCGCGTACATCGACAACGTAGAATGCCGCGTCGCTCGCGAGCGTCTGGCGCAGCACTTTCGCCTCCTGCTCGAAGCGATGGCCGGCAACCGGGGTCGCGAGGAAGCGCTCGATCCGTGCCGTGTCGTCGAGCCGCTCGTCGCCGCGGGCCTCGATCGCCTCCAGCCGCTCGAGCAGCGCGATCGGATCTTCGAGCCCGGGCGTGTCGTACAGCTCGACGAGCACTTCGCCGTCGGCGAGCAGGCGAGCGCCTTCGACGTGACGCGTCGTGCTCGGCCGGCTCGACACTTCGCCGAAACCGGTGTCGCGCGTCAGCGTGCGCATCAGCGACGTTTTGCCCGTGTTGGTGTGGCCGACGACGGCGATGCGCAGCGGTCTAGTCATTTTCGGCCCCCGTCCCGGCGTCGCGCAGCCAGTCCATCGCCGCCACCCGCGTGTCGACGACCCGTTCGGCGGTCATGCCGATGCGGTCGAGCGACTCCCGCCAGTGGGGCGCCTGCGTGCCGGTACCGGCGTCCCCTGTCAGCCATACCCGACAGTCGCCCGCGTGGCGCGACAGCTCGGCAATCAGTTCGAGGCTGCCGCGGTCCGGCGTCTGGCGCGCATCGCACGCGACCAGCAGCCGCGACGGCGGGTCGGCCTGCAGTTCGGCAACGAGGCGCTTGCGCTGCTCGCGGCTGTCGATGATTCCGGCATCGCGCACCCCCCCCGGCAGCGCGGGCGGCCACCCCGCGCCCGTCGGCAGCTCGAGGCCGACCGCGAGCGGCGAACCGCTGCCGAGCGGGTGCGCGCCGTCAGCCCGCGGCCCTGCGAAGCGTCCCGGATCGGCGTCGGTGATGCCGATCCGCTCGCTCGCCGGCGCGAGCCGCGCGGCGAGCACCGCGTAGCCGGGCAAGGTCAGGTCGAGCCGCAGACGCGCACATCCGGCCCGCCACAGCACGAGACACATCGCCCACAGCAGTGCGCGCGGCACGATGCCGTACATCGTCACGCAGCCCACGAGCCACGACGACCACGCGATGCGCGCCGCTTCGTCGACGGCGGCGGCCGCGCCGCTCGCGCGCACATGCTCCGCATCGGGTACCGCGAAGCCGACCTGCGCCGGCAGCCAGCCGACGATACGGACGAGATGCACGAACACGTCCGCCGACAGGATCGTCGTTTCCCAGACGAAGCCATAACGTCGCGCCGACAGCGTCGCGAGCAGGCCCACCAGCGCACCGCACAGCGCAGCGAACCATAATCCGTGCGTCACCGCTCCGAGCCACCAACGCAAAAGCCGCGCGCGCCCGAGCAGCCCTGCGAGCGCCTTCGCGACGTACATTGAAGCGGGACCGGCCGGCGACAGCCGCGTCGACAGCCACAGCCAGACGCGCCCGAGTGCTCCGCCCGCATCCCGCCCGCCGAACGACAGTCCGACTCCCCACAGCAGCAGGCTCAGCAGGTGCACGCCGAGCAGGCCGCCGAGCGCCCATACGACATTGACTGCGCGCGTGCCGTCGCCGAGCACCGCGAGCGCGGCACCGAACCCGCTCGCCAGCGCGACGGCCGACGCCACCATCAACACCACGCGGGACCGCGCGCGCCACGCCGCGATCATCCCGGCCATGCCTTCGCGCTCGTCGAGCAGCAGCGCGCGGCGCACGATCCGCTCCTCGACGCCCCCGTCGGTCGCGCGCACCGCGGCCAGCGCATCGCGGTCGTCGAGCGGCCCGGCCGCTTCCTCGCGCAGCCGGATCGCCTCCGCGAGCCAGCGCGATTCGAAGGCTGTCAGTCGCGTGGAATCGGGGGCAGGCATGCGCGAAATCGGGTCCGGGTCACGATCAGGACGACAGGATAGCGGATCGGCAGCTGCAGTCCCCCGCTCCGCTGCCGTCCGCCGTGTTCCTCGCCCTGCTCTGCTTTCAGCGTCGGTGCAGGATGCGGGGAGCAAGGCGGGCAGAAAACCTCGGGTGATATGATATTTGCATCAAACGAAGATATGCCTGTCAAAACAGGAATGCCCAAAGCGTGAATTAATCCGAAGGGCCGCGCGCTGCCCACAACACATTCACAACCGACTGTTGCAGAAAGGAAAAACGAACTGCCACGACGGTGTCCAGGAAAAAAGCGAGAAGGGTCGTGAAGCCCTGCTTCGATCAAAAACCCGCTTTCGCGCCGGCGCGTAAAAACTCGCTACAAAAAAACTCCCGTGCACTTGAATCGAAGGGGCACTGCCCTTATAGTGCAAAGCATGGTTGTAATTCCGGCAACCCGGAGACGTTCTGGACGCGGGTTCGATTCCCGCCACCTCCACAGTGGGCATTCTCGAGAGTGTCCAGTGTGGGGGTGCACCGGTTTCGACAGGGCGGGCAATGGTGAGCAGGCAACCCGAGAGGCGACGGACGTAATCCGCGCAAATCCACAAACGCCAACGATGAGCGTTTCGCTGTAGCCGCTTAAGGCAACAGCCGGGGCCGCCTGAGCCCTGTTACCAAAGACGGCTGGCGGGGGCTTCGGCCCCCGCTTCACGTTCACGGCATTCACCGGACCAGGAACGGCAGGTTTGCCGTCGCAGCCTTGCCGTTGCGGTCGCGCAGGGTGATGAAGAGCCGGTACGCACCGGGGTCGCGGGGGGCGACGAAGCGGACGGTGGCAGCGTCGGCATGCAGCGTCTGCACCACGACACGAGCGGGCACCGGCTCGGTATCGGCATCGGGCTTCCAGCCCGGGCTCTCGGCCAGCACTTTCCATTCGGTGCTTAACTTGGATCCGTCGAAGGAGACTGCGTCCACGCCGGCCGAGATTTCCTGTCCCGGCGCGAACTCGTCGGCAGCGATGCCGATGCCGCGGATCAGCGGAGCGGGCTCGGACACCGGTTGGCCCCACGCGCGACTTAGCACGTCGGTCATCGCCGTGAGGCTGCCGTCGGGCAGCAGAAGGCCGTGCCAGGTTTCGGTCTGCTCCTGCTTCGCGCCCCACAGGAAGGGGAAAACGCCGACGACCTGCGGCTCGCGCGCGAGATGGTCGAGCGCGTCACGGAAATAGACCGCCTTTTCGGTGCTCGTGAGCTCCACCGGCGCACCCCAGGGTTTGCGTCCGGCGTGCCATTGACCGAGCGGCCCCAGCTCGGCGATCACGATCGGTTTGGCGACGCCTGCCGCCTGCAGCCGGCGCACGATCTCGAACGCCGAGCCGCCGAACGCATTGATGCCGAGCAGATCCGCGTTCGGGCAGCAATCAGCGAGCCGTCGGAGATTCTCGTCGCTGTTGTCGGACACCACCATCAACGTCGGATGCGCCGGGTCGAGCGCCTTGACGATACCGGCGAGGCGGTTGACCTCGCGCCAGGCCGGCATCGGCCCGGGCTGCGCGAGCTCCACCTCGTTGCCGACACCCCACGCCAGCAGTGCAGGATGATTGCGATGCCGAATGACGAAGTCGCGTATGCCCTGCTCCTGCGCGCGCACCATCGCAGGGTCGTCGAGCCGGAAGCCCAGCCGCGGATGAGCCACCCACAGCCCCATCACCACTTTCAGCCCGAGGCGCTCGGCCTCGTCGAGCACCCACGCGTCCGCCTCGCTGTACACCCGCACGACGCGAGCACCCGCATCGGCGAGCTTCTTCAACCCCGTCCGGTCGCTGCTGAAGGCCGCCCCCTGCCACCGCGACTGCCCGGCGGGGAGCTCTGCCGACGATGCGGACAGCGCCAGCGCAGACAGGAGCGCGGCCGCCAGCGCAACCCCGAGACAACGGATGGCAGCAGTCTTTCTTATCGTCATACCGTTGAACGTCCTTCGTTGTGGGCTTCGAGCGGGGCGACGAGTTCCGGGCCTTCGTTACGCACGTTGCCAACGCGCTTCGTCACAGGGTGCATCTGCATCAGCGCCGAGTCGTACGGCACGAGCAGCCGGCGAACCAGCTCCGGATGCGTGTCTTTGCTCAGCCACAGGTCGTAATCTTCCTCGGGGACGATGACGGGCATGCGCTCGTGCACCTCGCCCATCGCGTCGTTCGCGTCCGTCGTGATGATCACGTAAGTGTCGAGCGTCTCGCCGTCGGGCTTGCGCCAGCGCTCCCATAGCCCTGCGAAAGCGAACAGTCGGTCATTCGCCGGACGAATGAAATACGGCTGTTTTCCGCCTGCGACCTTCTGCCATTCGTAAAATCCCGAGGCCGGCACGAGGCAGCGGCGGCTCTTGAACGCGTTGCGAAAGCTCGCCTTCTCGGCGAGCGTCTCGCCGCGGGCGTTTATCAGGCGCGTGCCGATCGTCTCGTCCTTCGCCCAGGACGGGATCAGGCCCCAGCGCAGCAGATGCGCCACCCGCTCACCGGATGCCAGCTGCCGGATGACGGGCAGTCTCTGCGTCGGCGCGGCGTTGTAGCGCGGAGGAAAGTCGCGAACCAGCGGGTCGATACCGCAGCCGAACTGCTCGTGCAGCCGCGAGATCGCATCATAGAGGGCGTAGCGACCGCACATGCCGCGACTCCTTTGCCGAACGGGGTGTCAGCGGCAATAGTAGTTCGTTTGCCGGCCGGCGGATAATCCCTTCCGGGCGCCAGACGGAAAGGTCGGCGTTGTGTCATCGTGCCGCAGAAGTCTGACGGGCGGTCCCGGAACGGGGCGGGGATCCTGCACTGCCCTCGAGCTCGCGGGTGCCTCCCCCGGCCTTCGAGTTCGACAAGGGCGACTTCGACACGCACTCGCCGGGTGGACGGACAGGAGAAGGAAACATGCATTCTTCGAAACAAGCTTGGTGGAGAGGCCGTCGCGGCGAATGGTTCGTCGTCGTGCAGGCAATCCTCTTCGCCCTCATCCTGTTCGGACCCAGAACCGCCCCGGGCCTGCCACGCTGGCCGGAAACCGCCGCGGCCGTCATGTCAGTCGTTGGCGTCTTGCTGATCGCGGCAGGACTGGCAATGTCAGTCGCTGCGGCATTGCACCTCGGCGCCAACCTCACGCCGCTGCCCCGCCCCAGGGAACACGCCACGCTGGTGGTGACCGGCCCGTATCGATGGGTGCGGCATCCGATCTACTGCGGATTGATACTGATGGCGGTCGGTTGGGCGTTGTTTATCCACGGATGGCTTACCGTGATCTACGCAGCCGTGCTGGGGCTGTTCTTCGACATCAAGTCGAGACGCGAGGAACGCTGGCTGGTCGAGCGCTTCCCCCACTACACCGGGTACCAGCAGCGGGTGCGCAAGCTGATTCCGTTCATTTACTGAACTCGGTCCGGATCGCTCGACAGCAACGCGTCGTAGAGCGCGAGGTCCGCAGAATTGAAGCAACAGAAAACCACTTCCTGGAGCGAGCCAGGCTGCTTCAGCGCCGTTCGCACCGTCTCCACGGCGATTTCTGCGGCAAGATCAGCCGGATAGCCATAGACGCCGGTGCTGATGCACGGAAACGCGATCCGCTCGACGCGATGCTGCCCGGCCAGCCGGAGCGACTGCGCGTAGCAGGCAGCGAGCAATCGGTCTTCGCCATCGTCGCCCCCGTGCCACACCGGTCCGACGGTGTGAATCACGTAACGCGCCGGCAAGTCGTACCCGCCCGTGATCTTCGCCTCGCCTGTCCTGCAGCCCCCGAGGGTTCTGCATTCGGCGAGCAAGCCCGGACCCGCTGCCCGGTGAATGGCCCCATCCACGCCTCCGCCGCCCAACAACGACGCGTTCGCGGCATTGACGATCGCGTCCACAGCCAACGTGGTGATATCGGCCTTGACGGCGCGAAGCATCGCTTCCGACATGTCCTCGTCCTCCAATAGGCTCAAACGCCAAGTTTCACATCTGCTCCGCGGTCATTGTAGGCCCACGCTCAAAGCCGCTTCCACCCTCGTCATTCCTGCTTTCGGCGGCTGCGGCATTTGAACCTTGCTCCGGGGCGATCTACATTGGATCGTTCGTCGGGAGCGCAGCGTCTGTGTTCGCCCGGATCGGACCCGCCTCTGGAGGAACCCCGACATGAGCGACGAGCTACAGTCCAGGACATGCACGCCGTGCCGTGGCGACGTGCCGCCGATGACGAAAGCGCAGGCGCAACGCCAGCTGGCGCAGACGCCGGCGTGGAGCCTTGCGGAGGACGGGCTCCACATCGAGCGCAGCTTCACTTTCGGCAACTTCAAGGACGCGATGAGCTTCGTCGCGAAGCTCGGCGAGCTGGCGGAAACCGAAGGCCATCATCCGGACATCTGCTTCGGCTGGGGTTGGGCACGTGTGACGTGGCAGACGAAAAAGATCAACGGCCTCCACGACAACGATTTCATCATGGCGGCCAAGACCGACGGGCTCGCCCGAGGGTGACGCGCGGAAAGCCCTTTCCATCCGCCCCTCGCGTTAGCCGTTCGTGAAAGCCTTGCCGCAAGCGCGCGCAACGCTGCCGCGGCGACCGGGAAATTGTTTCAACGCGCTGTAGTTTTTTCAGCCTTGTAACGAGTCTCGCGCATTGAAAACCTCAAGGGCGGAGTTCGCGGGAGTGTTCGACGAGACCCCGCTGGAGCATTGCGTTGTCGCGCGGCAAGCCTTTTCCGACGAAGGCCGGCAGTCGCGACGGCGCGCGGCGGCCCGACCTCGGCAGCAGTCCGTTTTCCGCTCAAGCGCGCGCCCACCGACTCGTCCCGACGGGGCGAATCTTCTTCCTGGCATCTGCCTTGCAGCGTTTGGCATTCCGAAAGCCGGGACGGAGAACGATCATGAGCGACACAGTCGGCGACTTCCTGCTCCAGCGCCTGTCGGCGTGGGGCGTGCAGCGGGTGTTCGGCTATCCGGGCGACGGCATCAACGGCATCATGGGCGCGTTCGGGCGCTACGGCGAAGGGCTGCGCTTCGTGCAGGCGCGCCACGAGGAGCTCGCCGCGTTCATGGCGTGCGCGCACGCGAAATTCACCGGCGAAGTCGGCGTGTGTCTCGCCACCTCGGGCCCCGGCGCGATCCATCTGCTGAACGGCCTGTACGACGCGAAGCTCGACCACCAGCCGGTCGTCGCGATCGTCGGCCAGCAAAGCCGCGCCGCGCTCGGCGGCGACTACCAGCAGGAAGTCGACCTGCTGTCGCTGTTCAAGGACGTCGCGCACGAGTTCGTGCACATGGTGACGGTGCCCGAGCAGGTGCGCCACGTCGTCGATCGGGCGATGCGCATCGCGCGCGACCGGCGCACCGTCACGTGCATCGTCTTCCCCAACGACGTCCAGGACCTGCCGTATCAGGCGCCGCCGCGCGAGCACGGCACGATCCATTCGGGGATCGGCTACACCGGGATTCGCATCGTGCCGCGCGAGGTGGATCTCGTGCGCGCAGCCGACATCCTCAACGCCGGGCAGAAAGTGGCGATGCTCGTCGGCGCCGGGGCGCTCGACGCGACCGACGAGATCATCGAAGTCGCCGAGCGGCTCGGCGCCGGCGTGGCCAAAGCGCTGCTCGGCAAAGCGGCCGTGCCCGACGACTTGCCGTTCGTCACCGGCGCGATCGGGCTCCTCGGCACGAAGCCGAGCTGGGACCTGATGAACGACTGCGACACGCTGCTGATGGTGGGCTCGGGTTTTCCGTATTCGGAGTTCCTGCCGAAGGAAGGCCAGGCGCGCGGCGTGCAGATCGACCTCGAGCCGCGCATGCTCAATCTGCGCTACCCGATGGAAGTGGCGCTGCTCGGCGATGCCAAGGAGACGCTGCAGGGGCTGCTGCCGCACCTGGTGGCGAAACCGGACCGCGCGTGGCGCGCGACGATCGAGCACGGCGTCGAGCGCTGGTGGCGCGTGCTCGAAGGCCGGGCGCTCAACAGCGCTCACCCGATCAACCCGCAGCGCGTGTTCTGGGAATTGTCGCCGCGCCTGCCCGAGCGCTGCATCCTCACCTGCGACTCGGGCTCGGCGGCGAACTGGTACGCGCGCGACCTGAAGATCCGCCGCGGCATGCTGGCCTCGCTCTCGGGGGGCCTGGCGACGATGGGCCCGGCCGTGCCGTACGCGATCGCGGCCAAGTACGCGCACCCCGAGCGCGCGGTGATCGCGCTCGTGGGCGACGGGGCGATGCAGATGAACGGCATCAACGGGCTCGTGACGATCGCCAAAGTGTGGCGCGAGTGGGCTGACCCGCGCCTCGTGGTGCTGGTGCTCAACAACGGCGACCTCAACCAGGTCACCTGGGAGCAGCGCGCCCTGGAAGGCGACCCGAAGTTCGTCGATGCGCAGGCGGTGCCCGATTTCCCGTATGCCGAATACGCGCGGCTGCTGGGCCTGGGCGGCATTCGCGTCGACGACCCGGAAGAGGTCGGCGCGGCGTGGGACGCCGCGCTCAGGGCCGATCGGCCGACGCTCCTCGAGATGGTCACCGACCCGGACGTGCCGCCGCTGCCCCCGCACATCAGCGCCAAGCAGGCCAAAGCCTACCTGTCGGCGCTGCTGCACGGCGACCCCGACTCGCGCGGCATCGTCATCGCGAGCTTCAAGGAAAGCTGGGACAGCCTGTTCCCGCCGGGGTCGATTCCTGGCTGAGCACGCAGCCGTTCTTTTTTCCGCAACCCGGCCGCTTGAGTATGCCGACCGCGAGGAGGGTCTGATGGCGTCAACGAAACCGCTGGTACTCATCACCGGTTCGGCAGGCCGGCTCGGCAGCGCGATCGGTGCGGCGCTCGGCGAGCGCTTCACCGTCGTCGGGTTCGAGCGCGACTGCCGGCAGGCGCCCGACTGCATCGACGTCGACATCACTTCGCCTGAGGCGCTCGCGGCGGCCTGTCGCACTCTTCGCGAACGCCATGGTGCCCATATCGCGTCGGTCATTCACCTCGCCGCCTATTACGATTTTTCCGGCGAGCCGGATCCGAAATACGACGAAGTGAATGTGCAGGGCACGCGCCGCCTGCTCGAGGCGTTGCAGGATTTCGACGTCGATCAGTTCGTCTATGCGAGCACGATGCTGGTCCACGCGCCGACCGAACCGGGTGCGCCGATCGACGAGAACAGCGAACTCGCGCCAAAGTGGCCGTACCCGCAATCGAAGCTCGAAGCCGAAGAGGCGGTGCTCGCCACGCGCGGGCGGATTCCGGCCGTGATCCTGCGCATTGCCGGCGTCTATACGGACGACTGCGAAGTCCCGTCGCTCGCCTACCAGATCGAGCGCATCTACGAGCGCCAGATGCTCGGCCACGTCTTCCCCGGCGATCCGGCCCACGGCCAGGCTTTCGTGCATCTGGACGACGTCGCGCAGGCGTTTCGGCTCGTCGTCGAGAAACGCCATGCGCTGGAGGACGAAACCACGCTGCTCATCGGCGAGCCGGTGACCGAAAGCTACGAGTCGCTGCAGAACCTGATCGGGCAGCTCATCCACGGCGAGCCGTGGGGAACGCGGCGGATACCGAAACCCGTCGCAGCGACGGGCGCGTGGGCGCAGGATGTCGTTGAAAAAGTCACTCCGGACGCGATCGACCGCGGCATCGAGCCGTTCATCCAGCCGTTCATGGTGTGGCTCGCGGACGACCACTACGAACTCGACATCTCGCGCGCGACCGCGCTCCTCGGCTGGCGACCGCAGCACAGCCTGCGCCGCGTCCTGCCGAAAATGATCGGCCGGCTCCGGCAAAGCCCGGCTGCGTGGTACAAGGCGAACCACATTCCGCTGCCGCTGTGGCTCGAGGATCTGGCCGCGCAGCCGCAGCCCGAAGCACAGCTCCTCGCCGAATACGACGCGCTCGATCGGCGCGAACACCGGCAGACGATCTGGTGCCATTTCGCGAACGCCGCGCTCGGGCTGTGGCTCGTCTCGTGCCCGTTCATCTTCGGGCTCGCCGATCGGTGGATGGAGCCCGGCGCACTCGTCGCGCCCAACGCGCGCGGCCTCGTCCTGTCCGACACCTGGATGACCGCCAGCGACATCGTCAGCGGGCTGCTGATCACCGCGTTCGCGCTCGCCTCGCTGTCGCGGCATATCGCGTGGGCGCGCTGGGCAACTGCCGCGGTCGGCACCTGGCTGCTGTTCGCGCCGCTGGTGTTCTGGAGCCCGAGCGCCGTTGCCTATGCCAACGACACGCTCGTCGGCGCGCTGGTGATCCTGTTCGCGGTCGGCGTGCCCTCGACACCGGGCGTCGGCCCGATCGCGCGCCTGGCCGGGCCGGACACGCCTCCCGGCTGGGACTACAGCCCGTCGTCGTGGAATCAGCGCATTCCGATCATCGCGCTGGCGATGGTCGGCCTGTTCATCTCGCGCTATCTGGCCGCGTTCCAGCTCGGCCATATCCCCGCAGCGTGGGATCCGTTCTTCGGCGACGGCACCGAACGCATCATCACCTCTTCGGTTTCGGAAGCCTGGCCGATTTCCGACGCAGGACTCGGCGGTGCCGTCTATGTGCTCGAGATCGTCACCGGCATCATCGGCGACAAGCGACGCTGGCGCACGCTGCCGTGGCTGGTGCTGCTGTTCGGCGTGCTGATCGTCCCGCTCGGCGCCGTGAGCATTTTCTTCATCATCATCCAGCCGGTCGTGATCGGCACGTGGTGCACGCTGTGCCTCGTCGCCGCCGCCGCGATGCTGCTGCAGATCCCGTACTCCTTCGACGAGATCCTCGCGACCCTGCAGTTTCTCAAGGAGCGCCGCCGGCAAGGGAAGTGGCTGTGGCACGTGCTGCTGCACGGCGACACCATCGAAGGCGGCAGCGCGGACTATTCGGACAATTTCGAGGAACGCGCGCCGGTCGTGCTGCGCGAAATGCTCAAGGGCGGCGTGACCGTGCCGTGGACGCTGTCGCTCAGCATCGTCCTCGGCGCGGTCCTGATGCTCAGCCGGCTGCTGTTCGACGCGACCGGTATAGCGGCCGACAACGATCACGTCGTCGGCGCCCTCGTGATCACTTTTTCGATCATGGCGCTCGCCGAAGTCGCGCGGCCGCTGCGCTTCATCAACGCCGCTTTCGGTGCATGGCTGCTGCTCGCGCCGTGGCTGCTGGACGGCTATACCGGCCTCGGGACCGCGACGGTTTCGATCATCGGTCTGTTGCTGGTCGCGCTGGCGTTGCCGCGCGGCGCCGTCGAAAGTCACTACGGCGCGTGGGACCGCTACGCGAAAGCGGGAGAGCGCTGGTCGAGGCTGGCGACGCCCGGTGGCTGACGCGGCCGGGTCGCGACAGCTGGCGACGCCCTCCCCCTTCAATCCCGCGCCGGCACTGCGGCAGGCACTGCTTCTTCGCCGAGCCGGCGCCATACGATCCAGCCGGCCGCGGCGAGATACGCGAAGCCGCCCGGCACCCACATGATGAGCCCGGCGAGCTGCTGGTCCTCGAGCGCGCGTGCGTCGCCGTAGAACGATACCCGGCCGAAAGTCAGCAACGCGCCCAGCAGCCCGGTGTGGATCAGCGTCAGCAGGATCGCGAGCAGCGCCGGCGCGAGCCGGCGGCCGCACAGCACGGACCACCAGAAGAGCCAGCCGCTTGCGACAAACGACACGTGCTCGATCAGGTGCCACCACGGATCGTCGAGCGCCAGCCGGTACATGCGCGGGGCATGCCAGATCCAGATCAGCACGCCGTGCACCATCGCCGCCGCGAGCGGATGACGGCCGCAACGCAGGATCGTCGCCCACAGCGGGCGCAACAGCGCCCCGGTCGCGGCGCTCCACTGCGGCAAAGGACTGGCCAGCGCACCGAGCGGCGCGACCACGACGATGAGGAGCATGTGCTGCACCATGTGCACCGCCGTGCTGTCCTGCGCCCAGCGGTCCAGCGGGCCGACCACCGCCAGCGCGCCGATCGCCATCGCCGCGCAAAACCACGTCGCCTGCGCCCGGCCCGGGAGCACCCGTCGCGCCCCGACGGCATAAAGCCCGCACGCCGCGCCCAGCAGCCCCGCAGTCAGGAGCAGCGCAAAGCCAGCGGGCAGCGACCCGGAAAGCGCGTGCGCCGCGGCCGGGGGCGCCGTGACGAGCAGCATCACCAGAACCGAGGCAGCGGTCAGACGCATGGCGGCAGGCCCACGATCGGCAGCGCGATGAACAGCGTCGCCAGCGCCGCGACCAGATGCACGCTCGCACCGACGCGCGCGATGAAGCGCTTCGCCCGCTCGTCCTTGCCGACCCGGCGCGACGCGCGCCAGCACAGCGCCGACAATCCGAGCAGCAGCGCCACCGTCGCGAGCGATGCGCGGCCCAACACGGCGTTGAGCCAGTTCCACGGCCCTGCTGCCGCGTCCGGCGGTGCAACGGCGCACCCGACCGACAGGCCACTGTACAGCGCGATGAACCACACGCCCCACACGATCAGGCCGAGCGGAATCTGGAGCGGGTGGTAAAGCCACAGCATCAACCGCCTCCCCACGTCGAAGGAAACAGCACCAGCGCAAAGTAGGCGCTCCACACCACGCCGAGGTTGTAATACCACAGCTGCCCGAGCACGATCGGCTCGTACGGCGCCGCACGGTCGACATGGCCGCAATGGACTCGCCATGCCTGCAGCGCGGTCACGATCCCCGCCAGGACGCAGTGGAAAAGGGCATAGCCGAGGACGATCGCAATCACCGCGTCGTGGGCCGTCGCTTTCACCGCGAGGTCCGACGCATGCATCAGCCACAGCAAGTGGGCCGACTGCAGCAGCCCGAGCGCCGCGATCGCCGCGAGTTGTCCGCGCAGCCTCCTGTCGGAGCCGCGTCGCAGCGCCGCGACAACCCGCCGCAGCCACAGCGTTGCGACGGTCAGCAGCACGCCGTTCGCGAGCAGGGCGGGACCATCGAGCGGTGACTGCGCCGGCACCTGCCACTGCGGCGCGACGGTCCACAGGTAGAACCAGCCGAAGAGAAGCGCCGCATACAGCGCGCCGTCCGCGAGCAGCGTCACGCTCATGCCCCATCGCCCGGGGCCGTCATGGGTGCGCCAGTGCAGCGGCGGGTCGCCGGCAGAACCCGGAACGGCCGTGCCCCCCGCTGCGCGGGCGCCGTTCTCCCACGACCAGCGCAGCACGAGGATCGCCGCGACGAAGCTCGCGAAGCCGGCCACGGCGTACGCCTTCACGAGCAGGCCGATACACACCGCCGACAGCACCAGCGCGATCGCGAACGGCAGCCAGGTGTTGCCGGGCAAGTGGATGATTTCCCGCACTTCGCCGGTCACGGCATCGGTGCCCCAGGTTTCGCGGCGCCCGTGCGCGATCGCCGCGAGACCCTCCTCGCCGCGCGCCATTTTTTTCGCCAGCTCCGGGCGGTCCCACAGCGGGTAGCGGCTGTCGACAGTCGGCAGGCTGATGAAATTGTAGGCGGCCGGCGGCAGCCGGGTGGCCCATTCGAGCGTATCGGCATGCCACGGATTCGGCGCGGCCCGCACGCCGAAGCGAAAGTGCAGCAGCACGTCGACGAGCACGGCCGCGATGCCGATCGCCATGACGAAGCTGCCGATCGAGGACACCAGGTTCGGAACGTCCCAGCCGAGCCCGGGCGCATACGTATAGGCGCGCCGCGGCATCCCGAGCAGCCCGGTCCAGTGCATCACGAGGAACGTGACGTTGAAGCCGACGAAGACCAGCCAGAAACCCCAGCGTCCGAGGTTCGCCGACGGCATGCGTCCGGAAAAATGCGGCAACCAGTAATAAACCGCTGCGACCAGCGGAAAGAACATGCCGCCGACCAGCACGTAGTGGAGGTGCGCGACGACGAACTGGGTGTCGTGCACCTGCCAGTTGAACGGCACCAGCGCCAGCATCACGCCGGTCAGCCCGCCGGCGACGAAGATCACGAGGAAACCGAAGAGCCACAGCATCGGCACGTGATACACGGGCCGGCCCAGCCACAGCGTGGCGAGCCACGAGAAGACCTGCACGCCGGTCGGGATCGCGACCAGCATGCTCGCGGCCGAAAAGAACGCCTGCGCGAGATGCGGGATGCCGACGGTGAACATGTGGTGCACCCACAGCGCGAAGCTGATGAAGCCGGTCGTCAGCACCGCGACGACGACCCAGCGGTAGCCGACGATCGGACGCCGGGCGAACACCGGCAGCATCGTCGAGACGAGGCCCGCCGCGGGCAGGAAGATGATGTACACCTCCGGATGGCCGAAAAGCCAGAACAGGTGCTGCCACAGGATCGGATCGCCGCCGCGGGCGACGTCGAAAAACGCCATTCCCGCGGCACGCTCGAGCTCCAGCAGGATGCTGCCGAGGATCAGCGGCGGAAAACCCAGCACGATCATCATCGCCATCGTCAGGATGTACCACGCATACAGCGGCATGCGCTGCAGCGTCATGCCGGGGGCGCGGGCGCGCAGGATCGCCACGACCAGCTCGACCGCTGCGGTGACGGCGGAAATCTCGACGAACGTGATCCCCAGCAGCCAGAAATCCGAATTCACGCCCGGGCTGTACGGCAGGCTCGACAGCGGCGTGTACATGAACCAGCCGGCATCGGGAGCGAGCTCCAGGAACAGGCTCGCGGCGAGGATCAGCCCGCCGAAGAGGTAGCACCAGTAACCCAGCGCCGAGAGCCGGGGAAACACCAGATCCCGCGCGCCGAGCATTTTCGGGATCAGGTACACCGCCAGGCCTTCCATCATCGGCACGGCGAACAGGAACATCATCACCGTGCCGTGCATCGTGAACACCTGGTTATAGATGTCCGCGTCCATGAAAGCCTGGTCCGGCAGCGCGAGCTGGGCGCGGATGAGCATCGCCAGCAGGCCGCCGAAAATGAAGAAACCGAGGCCTGTCAGCAGGAACAGCAGGCCGATGCGCGTGTGGTTCACGATCGTCGCCGCTCGCCAGCCGCGGGGGTTGCCCCACACCTCATCGAACTGCTGGTGGAGCTCGTCGGGGCGACCGTCGATCATGGCGGAAAGGCGGCGCCGGAGACGAGTCGGGGGGGCGGGGTCGGCGCACCGCGCGGAGCCGCAGCCGGCGGATCATTCCCGCCCGGGGGTGCGGCTGCAGCGCGCTCCGTGAGCCACGCCGAAAAACCCGCCTCGGTATGCACCCGCACTTTCAGCACCATGTGCGCGTGCCCCGTGCCGCAAAACTCCGAGCACTGGCCGCGCAACGCTCCCGCCTCGTCGGCCTGCAGGCGCAGAACGTTGGTACGCCCGGGCACCGCGTCGATCTTCGGTCCGAGCCGCGGCACCCAGAACGAATGGATGACGTCGGCGCTGGTGACGTGGATATGCACCGGGCGGCCCGCCGGCAAGTGCAGCTCATCGACGAGCATCGTGCTGCTGCCCGGATACGCGACGTCCCACTGCCATTGCCGGGCCGTCACGTCGATGCGCAGCGGCGCGTCGTCACGCAGCGGCAGCAGGCGGTCGCCCGCGGGAACCCCGAACCCGAGCAGCAGCACGATGCTCGCCGTCGGCAGCAGGATTCCACCGCTGACGACCCACCGCCGGCTGATCCGTTTCGCCTCCTCGGGGCTGAAGTCGCGCGGCCTGCGCAGCATCGCGACGACCCACGCGGCCGTGACCCCGACGAGCACGACGCTGGCAACGATCAACATCGGCCACCACAGCAGCGTCACGTCGCGCGCGGCCGGGCCGGCCGGGTCGAGTATCGACTGCGGACCTTCGCACGCGGCGAGCCACGGCACGGCGAGCGCCGGGAGCATCGATTGCACCGACAGGGCAGGGGCCGGCGCCGATGGCCTCGGCGCGGCTGCGTTCCGTCCACTCGCGAGGTCAAGATGCCCGTACCCGCCGACTCCGGCGCCGAATCGATCGTCAGCCGCGCCGCGCTGCGCGGCCACCCGCTTCACCCGATGCTGATCCACTTTCCGGTCGCGGCGCTCATCGGGCTCGTCGCGACCGATATCGCGTGGCTCGTCAGCGGCGACCCGTTCTGGGCGCGCGCCGGGCTGTGGCTGGCAGGCGTCGGCGCGGGCGGCGGCTGGGTCGCGAGCCTCCTTGGGGTCGCCGACTTGCTGCTGGTCGAGCGCATCCGCGAAAAGATCACCGCGTGGTGCCATGCCGTCATCGCCGTGATGATGCTTTCGCTGGCTTCGCTGAACTGGGCGATGCGCTACCGTGAAGGGGCCGAACAGCTCGCGGCATGGGAACTGTATCTGTCGCTCCTGACAGCCGGCACGATCGGCCTCGCGGCTTATCTTGGGGGGCGCTTGGTTTATGAACACGCGGTCGGCGTCGAACTCGGTCATAAGGCGGCCATCGAGGACTCGACCACGCTATAGCGGCTTGGCCAGCACCAGCCACAGCGTGACGCCGAGCAGGACAGTCAGCACGCTGCCGAGGATCGCGCAATGACGGCGAATCCTCCCCTCCGGGCGGCGCTCGATTTTCAGGATCAGGACGCCGCACAACGCATGCCCGATCACGAGCAGGCAGACAACCGAAAGCTTCAGGATCAGCCACGGTTCGAGCGCCGCGGCGCCGGGAAACAGCAAGGTGCCGGAAATGATCGCAAGGAGCGCCGCCGGCGACGAAACCAGCGTGAACATCAGCCTCATCAGATGAGTGTGGTCGCGGTAGAACATCGGCCGGGTGTGATGGGTGCCTGCGGCGATCATCGCGGGCATGTACAGCAACGTGCCGCACCAGGCCAGCAGCGCCGCGAAGTGAAGCAGCTTGAGCAAGTGCATTCCCGGCCTCCGTTCGACAGCGTCGCCACGGCTCGTGTGACTGCGTCCCGGGCACGGAAGCAAAACGGGGGCCTGTGGCGGCGCCAGTGGCAGAAGGTCTCGAGCAGCGTCCTCGGACGGCAACCGAGCGGTCGCTGTAAAAATTCCATCCGGAGCGGCGGAGAAATATCGGAGTGGACAAAAAGCCGGATTACGCGTCCCGATGCCAAATCCTGAACGTTGCCTGGGCAAAAAATACTGCACACTAGTGCCGATTCCGACTGTGGTGTTCGGCGTGGAAACGATTCAATGCACTTTATTACCGCCCTCAGGCCCTTCTGCATAATAGTTCATCGTCATGACATTGACCGCTTCTGCGGGTACCAGGCCCGACCGCCGGACCCGGTCCCTGCGCTGCCCCGCCCCGCCGCACGGGCCTGCCATCCGTCAGGCCGGATGAGCAACCGCGGAGCAAGAGCGTGAGCGAAGCGGAAAATGCCGAGGACCGGCGCATGGAGGGCATCGACGTACGGCCCTGCGCCGAAACCCAGTGGGAAGACGCCCCGCGCGACCCGTTGCTTCCGGACATGGCCGCACTGATCGACGTGCTGCGGCGGCACTGTGCGGTGGATTTTTCGGATTACAAGATCGGCACGCTTTCGCGCCGCGTTCGACGGCGCATGACGCTGACGGGTTGCGGCACGGTATCCGCATATCACGAGAAAATCGTCCGGGACGACGCCGAACGCATCGCGCTGTGCGACGATCTGCTGATCAACGTCACCGAGTTCTTCCGCGATCCGTCCGCGTTCTCGCTGCTCGCCGATGAAGTCCTCCCCGACATGTTGCGCGGGCGCAATCCGTCCGACCCGTTGCGGCTGTGGTCAGCCGGATGCGCGAGCGGCGAAGAAGCGTACACGCTGGCCGTGTTGGCGCTCGACGCGGCGGGCCGCTTCGGATTCACCGGCGACGTCAAGGTCTTCGCGACCGACATCCATTCGGGAGTGCTGAGCGACGCCTCGCAGGGAATTTTCCGCGACGACGCAGTGCACGCAATCCCCGAAGCGCTGCTGCGCCGCTATTTCCAGCGCACGCACGATGGCTGGCGCGTCGACGGCACCTTGCGGCGCCATGTCGTCTTTGCCCGCCACAACCTGCTGACCGATCCGCCTTTTACGCGCATCGACCTCGCGCTGTGCCGCAATCTGCTGATCTACTTGCAGAACGCAGCGCAGCTGAAGGCGCTGGCGCAGCTTCACTTCGCCCTCAAGCCGCAGGGCCTGCTGATGCTCGGCGCGAGCGAAACCGTTGGCGAACACGCGGCGCGCGCCTTCATGACTGTCGACCGCTCGAGCAAGCTTTACCGCAAGCAGCCAGTCGCGCTGCCACGCGCGTGCAGCGTTCGCGTTCCCCCGCTGTCGACGCTGCCCGACGCGCTTCCCGCGAACGGCGCAGCCACGCCGGAGGAGCTCGAAGCGGAGCTGCTCGCGACGCGCGAACGGCTGCACGAGATGATCGTCGAGCTCAAGAGCAGCCATGAGCACATCGATCTGGCGAACGAGGAACTGACTGCGTCGAACGAGGAGCTGCAGAGCACCAACGAGGAATTGAAGTCGGTCAACGAAGACCTCTACATCCTCAACCGCGAACTCGAAGACCGCAACGCGGCGCTGGCACACCTGAACCGCGACTACGACCACCTGCTCGCAAGCACGAAGATCGGCACCGTGTTTCTCGATGGCGGCCTGCGCGTGCGCCGCTTCAGCGCAGCGGTCGAAGACGTTCTCGCGCTGCGCGCCTCGGACGCAGGCCGTCCGCTCGCGGAAATCGCCTACCACGCCGGCGACGCATCCCGCTTCCTGGTCGATCTTCAGCACGTCGCCGCGACCGGCGAAAGCCTCGAGCGCGAGGTGGACGTCAGCGGCCGCTGGTACCTCGAACGCATGCTGCCGTTTTACGGCGAAGGTGGCATGCGCGACGGCGTCGTGCTCACCTATACGGATATCAGCCGCGTCAAGACCGCGCAGGCTGAAGTTGCCGTGCTCGCGGCCGAGCGCACGCGCCTGCAAGGCATTCTCGACGCGCTGCCTGACGGCGCGTACATCGTCGGCGCCGATCACGTCGTCGAGTATTTCAACCCGGCGCTCGAACGCCAGTTCGGCGCGCCGGCCGGACGCAAGTGCTTCGAATACCTCCACGGCCGCAGCGAAGCCTGTACGTGGTGCAACAACGACGCGGTGTTCGCGGGGGCATCGGTGCAGGCGGAATGGACGGCGCCCAGCGGGCGCAGCTACGACCTGTTCGAGATGCCGTTCCGCAATCCCGACGGCACGCTCAGCAAGTTCGAGATTTTTCATGACATCACGCCGGTCAAGGAGAGCCGCCGCCAGCTCGCCGAGGCGACGATGCTGGCGCACGTCGGGTACTGGGAATGGCAGCTTCCCGCCGGCGTCCTTCACTGGGGGGAGCAAACCGACCGCCTCCTCGGCCACGCGCCGGGCGACGTCACTCCCAGCGGCGCGACCTTCCTCGCTCACGTTCACCCCGACGACCGCAAGCGGGTCGCCGACGACCTCGCGGGCGCAGTACGCAACAATCGCTCCTACGTCAGCGAGTTCCGCCTCGTCCGCGCCGACGGCGCGCTGCGCATCGCGCGCGCCAACGGTCACCTCCAGTACGACCGGGAAGGCCGCGCGGTGCGCGTGTGCGGCGCGATCCAGGACATTACCGAGCTGCGCACCACCGAAACCGCGTTGCGAAACAGCGAAGAACGATTTTCCATCGCGATGACGGCAGCACCGTTCGCAGTCGCGATCACGCGCGTCGAGGACGGTCGATTCGTCGAGGTGAACGACAAGTACGAACTCCATTTCGGCTGGAAACGTGAAGACCTCATCGGCAAGACTTCGGTCGAGGCCAACCTGTGGCCCGATCCCGAGAGCCGCCAGCGCTGGCTCGAAATGCTCCGGCAGCACGGTTCGGTGCTCGATTTCGAGACTGTCGGGTGCGACCGCAGCGGCGCGGTGCGTCAGGTCAGCCTGTCGTCCAGATACATCGACATCGACGGCGAGAAACACGTGCTCACGTTCGTGCACGACATCACCGACCGCAAGGAAGCTCAGGCGCGCATCGAATATCTCGCCCATCACGATGCGCTCACCGGATTGCCGAACCGCGTGCTGTTCCGCGACCGCTTCGCGCTGGCGACCGCGTGGGCAGAGCGCGCACACGCGAAAGTCGCGCTGCTGTTCGTCGATCTCGATCATTTCAAGACCATCAACGACACCCTCGGCCACCCTGCCGGCGACGGGCTGCTGCAAGGAGTCGCGCTGCGGCTGCGCGAATGCCTGCGCGAGACCGACACGGTCAGCCGCCTCGGCGGCGACGAGTTCCTGATCGCGCTCACCGATGTCCGCCATCCGCAGGCGATCAACAGCGCGACGGCGAAGATTTTCGACGCGCTGACCCGCCCGTTCGAACTCGAAGGTCATGAGCTGACGAACACGATGTCGATCGGCATCGCGATCTGGCCCGACGACGGCAAGGATTTCGACACGCTGCTGAAGAACGCCGACACCGCGATGTACCAGGCCAAGCGCGCCGGCCGCAACACCTGGCGCTTCTACACCGAGCAGATGAACGCCGACGCCGTCGAACAGCTGCAGATCCGCACGGCATTGCACCGCGCGCTCGAAAACGACGAGTTCCTGCTGCATTACCAGCCGCAGATCAACCTCGCCAGCGGCCGTGTCGTCGGGGTCGAAGCCTTGCTGCGCTGGCACTGCGACAAACGCGAACTGGTCGCGCCGGGCCGCTTCATCCCGGCGGCGGAAGACAGCGGCCTGATCGTCCCGATCGGCGACTGGGTGCTGCGCGAAGCGTGCACGCAGGCCGTGCGCTGGACGCGACAGGGCCTGCCGGAGCTGACCATCGCGGTCAACCTGTCGGCGGTGCAGTTCCAGCGCGGGGACCTCGAACGCAGCGTCGTCGAGGCGCTGTCGCTGTCGGGCCTCGATCCGGCGCGGCTCGAACTCGAACTGACCGAGTCGTTGCTGCTCGTCGACACCGAATCCGTCATCGAGACGCTGCGACGGCTCAAATCGCTCGGCGTGCGCCTGTCGATCGACGACTTCGGCACCGGCTATTCGAGCCTCGCGTACCTGAAGCGCTTCGCCGTCGACAAGCTCAAGATCGACCAGTCATTCGTCCGCGACATCGCCACCGATCCGGACGATGCGGCGATCGTGCGCGCGATCGTCAGCATGGCCCGCACCCTCAAGCTGCAGGTCATCGCCGAAGGCGTCGAAAGCGAGGACATCGGTCGCTTCCTGTGCATCTTCAACTGCGACGAGGCGCAGGGCTACCACTACGCGCGGCCGATGCCGGGCGAGGCGCTGGCCGAATGGCTGGCCGAATGGCGGGCTGCCAGCAGTCGCGGCCCGGCGGGACCGCGATAAAAAAACGTTCGCGATCGCCGACCGGAAAATAGCGATTCGATGGGGAGCCGCCCGCGAAGACACCGCGAGCATGAGGAAACGGATGAATCTTTATGACCGCCTGACGCTGGACATCGAACAGCGCATCCGCGACGGCGTGCTGCGTGCCGGCGAGCGGCTGCCCTCAGTGCGCCAGGCGTGCCGGTCGCAACACCTGAGCGCTTCGACGGTGCTGAAAGCGTATTACCAGCTCGAGAGCCGCGGGCTGATCGAGGCGCGGCCGAAGTCGGGTTATTACGTGCGGCCGCGCCTGCGCCAGCCGCTGCCCGAGCCGCAGCTCACGCGCCCGCTCGGCCACTCCACCGAGCTGAACGTCAGCGACTTCATTTTCGAGATCCTCGAGTCAGTGAAGGACCCGACAGTCGTGCCGTTCGGCTCGAGCTTCGCGAGCCCTCACCTGTACCCGCTGGCGAAGCTCGGGCGCTATCTCGCCGCTGCCGCGCGCCACATGGACCCGCTGTCGACGGTCACCGACCTGCCGCCCGGCAACGAGGAACTGCTGCGCCAGATCTCGCTGCGCTACCTGACCGGCGGCGTCGCCGTGCCGCCGGGCGAGATCGTCGTCACTTCGGGCGCGATGGAGGCGCTGAACCTGTGCCTGCAGGCGGTGACGCGGCCGGGCGATCTCATCGCGGTCGAGTCGCCGACGTTCTATGCCGGCCTGCAGGCGATCGAGCGGCTCGGCCTGCGCGTCGTCGAGATCCCGACCCATCCGCGCGAAGGCGTGAGCCTCGCCGGGCTCAGCGATGCGCTGCGCCAGCACCCGGTCAAAGCCTGCCTGCTGATGCTGAACTTCCAGAATCCGCTGGGCGCGCTGGTGCCCGACGACAACCGCCGTGCGCTGGTCGAACTGCTGCGCCGGCACGACGTGCCGCTGATCGAGGACGACACGTACGCGGAACTGTACTTCGGCAAGCAGGCGCCGCTCGCGGCGAAATCGCTCGATACGAGCGGACTCGTGCTGCACGTGTCGAGTTTCTCGAAATGCCTCGCGCCCGGCTACCGCGTCGGCTGGGTCGCCGCCGGCCGGTTCGCGCAGAAGATCCAGCGACTGAAAATCTCGACGAGTCTCGCGACGACGATTCCGGTCCAGATCGCGCTCGCGGATTTCCTGCGCCACGGCGCGTTCGACACTCACCTGCGCCGGCTGCGCGCGGTGCTCGAACTGCATGAGCCGATGATGGCCGCCGCGATCGAGCGGCATTTTCCGGACGGCACACGCTTTGCGCGGCCGCATGGCGGCTATCTGGTGTGGGTCGAACTGCCACCCCGGCTCGATGCGCTCGCGCTGCACCGGACCGCGCTTGCCCACGGCATCAGCATCGCGCCTGGGCCGATCTTCTCGGCCAAGCGCGAGTATCGCAACTGCATCCGCCTGAACTTCGGCCATCCGTGGTCCGCCCGCTTCGACAGCGCGATGGCGACGCTCGGCGGAATGATCGCCGATCAGCTCTGACTCCGGCGCCGCACTGCGACCGAGTCCGGCTGCGCCTCGCTGTCCTCCGCCGGAAGCCGCGGATAGCGCACGTAATCGACGAGATCCTGGATTTCCGGGGACGGCGGTCGGGTCAGCAGGCTTACCAGCACGATCGTCGCGAAGCCGAGCGGCACACCGAACACGCCGGCGGAGATCGAGTTGATGTCGAACCACGCCTGCGCCATCGAACCGCCGAAGAACGGATGGGTGCGCACCGCGTAGTACAGCGTGACGACGAGCCCGGCGAGCATGCCGGCGACCGCTCCGGCGCGGTTCGCGCGCTTCCAGAAGATTCCCAGCACCAGCGCGGGAAAGAACGCGGCGGCGGCAATCGAGAACGCAAGGCCGACCATGAACAGGATGTTGTCGGGGCGCAACGACGCAACCCACGCCGCGATCACCGCGACGACGAGCAGCTGGGATTTCGCGATCACGAGCCGGCGCTGTGTCGAGGCACGCGGATTGACGACCTTGTAATAGAAGTCGTGCGACAACGCGTTCGAGATCGTCAGCAGCAGCCCGTCCGCAGTTGACAGCGCGGCCGCGAGTCCGCCCGCCGCGACCAACCCCGACACGACGTACGGCAGGCCGGCAATCTCCGGCGTCGCGAGCAGGATCACGTCGGTGTTGAGCCGCAGTTCGGCCAGTTGCAGGATGCCGTCGCCATTGATGTCCTCGATCGCGACCATCCCGACTTTGCCCCACGACGCGACCCAATTCGGCAGCAGCGAAAGACTCGATCCGATGATGTTGTTGTACACCTCCCACTTCGCGAACACCGCATAGGCCGGCGCCGTGACGTACAGCAGGAAGATGAAGAACAGCGACCAGAACACCGAGCGCCGCGCCTCCACGACCCCCGGCGTGGTGTAGTAGCGCACGAGCACGTGAGGGAGGGCGGCAGTGCCGATCATCAGCACGAACACCAGCGCGAGGAAGTTGTTGCGCGCGACGCGCTTTTGCTCCGGCGTGTCGCCGGGGTGGGCTTCGGCGTGGCGGGGCGGCGGCCGCGACCGCCCGGCGGCCTCGACGCGCGCCTGCTCCCACGTCGCCCGCGCCTGGTCGGGTGTTTTCGGCAGGTCGCGCAGCGCCCGTTCGGTGTGCGCGATTTCGCGCGCCGCAGCGTTGTCGATGCGCAGCCGGTTCAGGCGTTCGATCAGCGAACGCCGTTCTTCCTCGAGCGAATCCGGCAGCGCGGCGATTTTCGCCGCGTAATCGGCCGCACGCTGGCCGAAGCGCTCGCGCACCTCGATTTCGCGCGGCTCGACGAACAGCTCGGTCTCCTTCGCGGAAAGGCGGTCGAGCACGCTGCCATACGCTGCCGGGGGAACCGGCACGCCAGTGACCTTGTACGACAGGATCACCACCGGCACGAGGTAAGCGACGATGAGGATCACGTACTGGGCGACCTGCGTCCACGTCACCGCCCGCATGCCGCCGAGGAACGAACAGACGAGAATGCCCGCGAGGCCGACGAACAGGCCGATCTCGAACTCGACGCTGACGAAACGGCTCGTGATCAGACCCACGCCGTAGATCTGCGCGACGAGATAGACGAAGCTCGCCAGCACCGTTGCGACGAGCCCGACGATGCGTGCGACATTGCCTTCGTAGCGCGCGCCGAGAAAGTCGGGAATCGTGTACTGGCCGAACTTGCGCAGGTAAGGCGCGAGCAGCAGCGCGACAAGAACGAAGCCGCCCGTCCAGCCGGTGACGAAGGCGAGGCCTTCGAAGCCGGAAAAGTACAGCGTGCCGGCCAGGCCGATGTAGGAGGCCGCGCTCATCCAGTCGGCCGCGGTCGCCATGCCGTTGAAGACCGCCGGAACGCGACGGCCGGCGACGTAATATTCCGACACGTCCGAAGTGCGGCTCATCACGCCGATGCCGGCATAGATCGCGATCGTCGCGAACAGGAACACGTGTCCGATGACGCCCGGCGACATGCCGAACTGTTCGCCGATCGCGAGCAGCCCGACGAACGCGAGGAAACTGCCGGTGTACCAGCCGTAATAGCGCCGCAGGCGGCGGCCGAACGCGGACTGCGTGGTCAAGAGCGCACCGCTTCAGTCCATTGACCGCCCTGCCACCCGCACACCGTGACCCGTCCGGGGTTCAATATTTGACCCTCGCGTAATACGATTTTTCGGCCGCCCGGCGCGCCTCGCCGAGCGTGTGGATGCCTTTTTCCGCGAGCAGCGGGATCAGCTTCAGCAGCACTTCGGCCGTCACGATCGCATCGCCGAGCGCGGTATGCCGGCCGACAATCGTCAGATTGAGGCGCTCGGCGATCGCTTCGAGGCGGTGCGACTCCTGGTTCGGATGGACCACTGCCGACAGCAGCAGCGTGTCGAGCACCGGCTGGTCGAAGCGCAGGCCGGTCAGCTTCTCCTTGAGCTGCAGGAAACGCATGTCGAACGCCGCATTGTGTGCGATCAGCACCGTGTCCTGCGCGAACGCGTGGAATGCCGGCAAAACCTTGGCGATCCTCGGCTGCCCGGCGAGCATGTCGGGCGTGATGCCGTGGATCCTGACCGACTCCGGCGACAGCCCGCGCCCCGGGTCGATCAGCTGCTCGAAGGATTCCTGGCGCAGCAGCTTGCCGTTGACGATGCGCGTCGCGCCGATCTGGATGATCTCGTCGCCTTTCGACGGGTCGAGCCCGGTCGTTTCGGTGTCGAAGACGGTGTAGGTCAGTTCGCTGAGCAGGCGATCCTCGAGCGCGTGCGATTTTTCCGACCATTTGAAGAGGTCGAAATCGTAGTATTCGGGCCGCGCCTCGCCGTGCAGAAACGCCGCCGGATCGAGCTCCTCCTGCGGCAGCGCGGCCGGCAGCACAATGCGGAAGAACGCGCGGTGGCGCACTTTCTCGCGCTCCAGCCACATCTCGCCGTCATTGCGCTCGATGACGTCGCGCACAGTGAGCGGGCTGTTTTCGTCGGCGAAGCGCATCGGTTCGAGCTCCCAGCTCATCACCGTCTCGGTACTCATCGCCTGCCCCGACCAGATCAGGTCGAGGTGCACCAGGCGCTCCGCCCCGCTCAGCCGGAAACGCACTTCGCGTATCTCGAACTCGTCCGACAGCCGGCTCGCGAGGTAAGTGAGCGCCTGCAGCAGCGAGAAGCTGTCGACTTTCACCCACAGCGACTCGTCGACCTCCTCGAGCTTGGCCGGCACCTTCAGCACCTTGACGATGCGCCGCTGCGCCGCGGCGACGAGGTCCGCGCCGAGCATCTCCTCGAGCGGCCAGCGCGCCTTCAGCGCATCGGCGAACTCGTTCGCGGTCTCGTCGAGACGCCGGCTCATCGCCCGGACCTCGTCGCGAATGACTTTGCGAAACCGCTCCTGCAGCTCGTTCTGCAGATCGGGGTAGTCGAGCATTTCCGCCGCTGCGCGCACGTTCGCGAGCGCCGCCCGGTTGCCTTCGGTCAGCGTGTGCAGCATCTGGTCGCGACGCGATTCGTTCTCGAAATTGCGCGTGATGTCGTCGAGCATCAGGATGAACCCGGTCATGCTGCGCTCGGCGACGCCCTCTTGCGCGACCGACAGTACCGGCGCCATCTGCGCCCGCAGCAGGTGGCCCGCGCGCGTCGTCGTGACGAACTTCGCCACCGGCTGCACGTTGCTGCGCTGCAACCGATGCTGGATGCTCTCGAGCGCGTGGGTGATCAGGTTGCGGTCGAACACGCCGTAGATCGAACGGCCGAGCCCGATCAGCTCGCCGCCGTTCGCTACTGCCGGGGCCTGCGACAGCGAGCGGAACTGCGTGCGCGCGCGGTTGTTGTAGAGCAGGATGCGTCCATCGAGGTTGCAGACGAGCACGCTTTGCGTCAGCTCGGACATCAGCGCGGCGAGGCGGTTCTTCTCTTCCTCGAGCGACTCCTTTGCGCGCGCGATCTGCGCCTCGACGTCCTGCAGCAGCGCGTCGCGCTGTTCGGCAAGGGCGTTGACGTAGCGCGCCAGCGCCCTCACTTCCGGCGGCCCGTCCTCCTTGACGCGGAACTCGCGATTCGCGCCGAGCATCAGGTTGAGGTTCTCCCCCATCGTCAGAAGGCCCTGCACGTAGCGGCGAAAAAGGTTGCGCAGCACCGCGATGCCCATGACGAAACCCATCAGCGTCATCAGCGCCCCGAGCGGCAGGTGCGGCGCGATCACGTCGATCAGCAGTTCCCTGCTGCCTTCCCTCGTCTCCAGCCAGACCAGCAGTGCGGTGACGACGAACGGACCGGTCATCAGCAACGCCAGAACGATCACCGCCAGCAGGAAACGCCTGCGTGCCGTCATCCGTCAGCCCGCCGCGAGCATGCTGCGCACGCGTTCCACCAACTCCTTCGTCGAGAACGGCTTGGTCATGTAGGCATCGGCCCCCAGCGCCAGCCCCTTCGCGACCTCGGCGTCGCGCCCTTTTGCCGTCAGCATCAGGATCCGCACCGACTGCAGCGCGGGATCGGCCTTGATTTCCTGGCACACCTCGAACCCGCTTTTCTTCGGCATCATCACGTCGAGCAGCACCAGGTCGGGCAACTCGGCGCGAATCCGCGCGACCGCCTCCTCGCCATCGGTGGCGATCGAAACCTCATATCCTTCGCGCTTCATCAGGAATTCGAGCGAAATGACGATGTTCTGCTCATCGTCGGCGATCAGTATCTTTTTGGCCATGCTTCTCCCTCTCTCCCGGATATTCTATGTCATTGCACGAGAGCCACCGTGTCGGGATGCGGAGCGTGCAGCGGCAGCACGAACGTAAATACCGTGCCCCGCTCCGGCGACGATTCCACCCACAGCCGCCCGCCGAAATGCTCGACGATCTGACGGCTGATCGGCAGCCCGAGGCCGGTGCCCTGCGGCCGCGAACGCTCGTCTCCACCCTGCCGGAACTTCTCGAATATCACGCCGTGCAGCTCGGGCGGGATGCCCGGCCCGTTGTCCGACACCGCGACACGCACCTGCCCGGCTTCGGAGGTCAGCGCGACGCGGATGCGGCCCGCCCCCTGCGGCACGAACTTCGCGGCGTTCGACAGCAGGTTCAGCATCACCTGCACCAGCCGGTCATGGTCCGCCTTCAGGTGCGGCGCTTCGTCCGGCAGCACCAGCTCGACCGTCGCGCCGCGGTCGCGGAACAGCTGGGCCGTGGTGTCGACCGCGTGCTCGACGAGCGCGCGCATGTCGATGTCGCTGTTGTGCCACTCCGCGTGGCCGGACTCGATTTTCGCCAGATCGAGCACCTGGTTCACGAGACGTGTGAGACGCTCGGTTTCGGACACGATGATGCCGAGAAACCGCATCCGATCCGGGAGGGCGATGTCGGGATCGTCGAGCAGCATTTCGGAGAAGGCGCGGATCGACGTCAGCGGCGTGCGCAGTTCATGCGACACCGACGACATGAAGTCGTCCTTGAGCCGGTCGAGTTCCTGCAGCCGCTCGTTGGCCGCCCGCAGTTCGGCAGTCGCCGCTTCGAGCGCCCGTGACTTCTCCTCGAGTTCGTGCGAATACGCGCGCACCTGCGACGCCTCGTCGAGGATATCCATGACTTCGTCGAGCCCCAGCGGCTCCTCCTGCACGACCGACCCGACCATGACGCGCGCGGAGGCGCTGCCGATCGCCCCGGCGAGCTGCGTCTCGGCGAACTGCACGAGTCCCGCATCCGGCTCGATCTGTGCGATGCCGGCGAGCCCGCGCTGGCGGGCGTAGTCGGTGAAAGCGCGCTCCGCGCGGGCGGTGCCGAGAAAGCGCGCCACCAGCGGCAGCAAGTCCCGCACATGGGCGCTGCCGCGCCAGAACGTGGCCGGGGAGGTCCGGTCGCGCCGGAAGACATCGACGAAAAGGGTCGCCTGGCCCGCCTCCTGCCCGGTCGGCGCGCGCAGCAGCGAGACGAAAAGATAGCAGGCGATGTTCGCCGCGAGACTCCAGAACAGCGCATGGCTGATGTTGTCGAGCCCCTGCAGTCCGAACAGCTGCTCGGGCCGCAGCAGCGCGATGCCGAACAGGCCTTGCTCGAGGAATGCCGGATCGAGCCAGCCCGATTTCGCCACCGACGGCAGCATCAGCGTATAGGCCCAGACGACGAAACCGGCGAGCAGTCCGGCCAGTGCCCCTTCGCGCGTGCCGCCGCGCCAGTACATTCCGCCGAGCATCACGGGCGCGAACTGCGCAACCGCGGCGAAGCTGATCAGGCCGATGCTGACCAGCGCATAGGCTTCGCCGGCGAGGCGGAAATACAGATAACCGAGCAGCAGCACCACCAGGATCGCGCCGCGCCGGATCCCCAGCAGCAGGCCGGTGAGATCGCCGTGGGCCGCCCGCCGGTTGAAGCTGCGGCTGCGCAGCACCAGCGGCATCACGAGATCGTTGCACACCATCGTCGACACCGCGATCGTCTCGACGATGACCATTCCGGTCGCCGCCGACAGGCCGCCGACAAACGCGAGCAGCGCCAGCGCACTGTGGCCGTGGGCGAGCGGCAGCGACAGCACGAAGGTGTCCGGGTCGACCGTGCCGCGACCGAAAAACAGCAGCCCGCCGAGCGCGATCGGCAGCACGAAGATGTTGATCAGGAACAGATACGTCGGGAACAGCCAGGTCGCGCGGCGCAGGTGCTGTTCGTTCACGTTCTCGACGACCATGACCTGGAACTGCCGCGGCAGGAAGATCACCGACAGCATCGCCAGCAGTGTCAGCGTGAACCATCCGCCATAGCCGGCGCCGCTGGCGCTCTCGACGGTGAGGAGCCCGGCGAGCTCGGGGTCGGCGAACGCGCGCGTGAAGAGGTCGCCGAAACCGTCGTACATGCCGTAGGTGACGAACACGCCGATGACCAGAAACGCGAGCAGCTTGACGACCGATTCGAACGCGATCGCCGCGACCATGCCTTCGTGCCGCTCGGTCGCATCGAGGTGGCGCGCGCCGAACAGCACCGTGAACACCGCCAGCGTCAGGGCGACGTACAGCGTGCTGTCGCCGACCCAGCTGCCGCCGGCGAGCGCAAAGAACTGCCCGTCGCGCTCGCCGGTGAGCACTGCGTAGCCGCTCGAAATCGCCTTCAGCTGCAGCGCGATGTACGGGATCATCCCGACCACCGCGATGATCGTGACCAGCCCGCCGAGCAGATGGCTCTTGCCGTAGCGGCTGGCGATGAAGTCGGCGATCGACGTGATGCGATAGGTCTTGGCGATGCGGATCATCTTCAGCATCACGATCCACGACAGCGTCATCGCCAGCGTCGGGCCCAGATAGATCGGCAGGAACCACACGCCGCCCGAGGCCGCGCGACCGACGCTGCCGAAATAGGTCCACGCGGTGCAATACACGCCGAGCGACAGCGCGTAGGTCCACGGATTCGAGATCACCGAGCGCCGCTGCTCCGCGCGGCGATCGGCGAAATAGGCGACGGCGAAAAGGAGCAGCAGGTAGGCGAACGAAACAGCGACGACAGTGCCGGTGAGCATGCGGCCGATCCTTCAGCGTGCGCCACGCTCGACGATCCACGCGACTGCGACCAGCAGCAGCGCCCAGATGCCGAACAGGAAAACCCACAGCATCGGCAGGCCGAGAAAAGGCTCCGGCCGGTCGAACAGTGAAAGCACCGGATAGTTGAACAGCAGCACGCCGGTCAGGAAAACCGCCACCAGCCGCTGTCCGGCAAGACCCTTGCGCATCAGGGACTCCTCATGATGACGACGGCCCCCGGATTATAGCGACACGCGGAATTCGCCCTTCGCCGCCAGCGCCGGCAGGCTGCAAAAAAAAAGCGCGCTTTCGCGCGCCTTCTCCTCCTCCCCCCGGTCAGCCAGAGTGACTGCCTCATTGTTCTGGCCGGAGCCGGGCCTCTGCGGGCCCGTGCCCCGCAAGGGGTTCAGCTCAGCGGCTGGCCCAGCTGATCCAGGATCGCCGGATTCTCGAGGGTCGACGTGTCCTGGGTGATCTCCTCCCCCTTCGCCAGCTGACGCAGCAGCCGGCGCATGATCTTGCCCGAACGGGTCTTCGGCAGGTTCTCGCCGAAACGGATGTCCTTGGGCTTGGCGATCGGCCCGATCTCGTGGCCGACCCAGTTCTGCAGTTCCTTGATGATCGCCTTCGCCTCTTCGCCGCTCGGGCGCGCGCCCTTCAGCACGACGAACGCGACGATCGCCTCGCCGGTGACGTCGTCCGGACGGCCGACGACCGCGGCTTCCGCGACTTTCTCGTGTGCGACGAGCGCCGACTCGATCTCCATCGTGCCCATGCGGTGACCGGAGACGTTCAGCACGTCGTCGATGCGGCCGGTGATCGTGAAGTAGCCGGTGTCCTTGTCGCGGATCGCGCCGTCACCGGCGAGATACAGCTTGCCCTTGAAGTCGTCCGGGTAGTACGACTTCTTGAAGCGCTCCGGGTCACCCCAGATCGTGCGGATCATCGACGGCCAGGGACGCTTGACGACGAGGATGCCGCCCTGCCCGTTCGGCACTTCGGTGCCGGTCTCGTCGACGACCGCGCACTGGATGCCCGGGAACGGCAGCGTGCACGAACCCGGCACCAGCGGCGTCGCGCCCGGCATCGGCGTGATCATGTGCGCGCCGGTCTCGGTCTGCCAGAACGTATCGACGATCGGGCAGCGTCCGCCGCCGACGTTCTCGTAGTACCACTCCCACGCAGCCGGGTTGATCGGTTCGCCGACCGAGCCGAGGATGCGCAGGCTCGACAGGTCGTATTTCTTCGGGTGCACCGCAGGATTGTTGTCCGCGGCCTTGATCAGCGAACGGATCGCGGTCGGCGCGGTGTAGAACACCGTGACCTTGTGATCCTGGATCATCTTCCAGAAACGCCCGGCGTCCGGGTAGGTCGGCACGCCTTCGAACACGATCTCGGTCGTGCCGCACGCAAGCGGGCCGTAAGTGATGAAAGTGTGGCCGGTGACCCAGCCGATGTCGGCGGTGCACCAGAAGACGTCGTCCGGCTTGATGTCGAAGGTGTACTTCATCGACATGATCGCGTGCAGCAGGTAGCCGCCGGTCGAGTGCTGGACGCCTTTCGGCTTGCCGGTCGAGCCCGACGTGTAGAGCAGGAACAGCGGATGCTCGGCCTCGACCCATTCGGGCTCGCAGGTGTCCGGCTGGTTCGCGCAGACGTCGTCGAACCACTGATCGCGGCCGGCTTCCATCGCGGTTTGCGCGCCGGTGCGCTTGACGACGACGACGTTCCGGATCGATTCGCAGCCGCCGAGCGCGAGCGCTTCGTCGGCGATCGGCTTGAGCGGCAGCGCCTTGCCGCCGCGGTGCTGGCCGTCGGACGTGATCAGCGCGACGGCGCCGGCATCGTTGATGCGGTCACGCAGCGCCTGCGCGGAGAAGCCGCCGAACACGATCGAGTGGGTCGCGCCGATGCGCGCGCAGGCCTGCATCGCGACGACGCCTTCGATCGACATCGGCAGGTAGATGACGATGCGGTCGCCCTTCTTGACGCCCATCTCGCGCAGCGCGTTCGCGAACTTGCACACGCGCGACAGCAGATCCTTGTACGTGACGCGGGTGACGTCGCCGTTGTCGGCTTCGAAAATCAGCGCGACCTTGTCGCCGAGACCGTTATTGACGTTGCGGTCGAGGCAGTTGTAGGAGACGTTGAGCTGGCCGTCGGCGAACCACTTGAAGAACGGCGCGTTGCTCTCGTCGAGGACCTGGGTGAAAGGCTTCTTCCACTCGATCAGTTCGCGCGCGTTGCGTGCCCAGAATCCTTCGTAGTCGTTTTCCGCTTCCTTGCACAACGCAAAATAAGCTTCCATGCCGGAAACCGCGGCGTTCTTGACGATCTCTTCGGAAGGCTGGTAGATGCGGCTCTGGGTCTGCTGCTCATTCGACATATTCACCTCTCCTCAACTGTTCTGAATGGTTGAAGCTGCCCTGTTGCGGGGCGGCCGGTGGGTTCCAGCCTGTATTGTCGTTCGCGAAAGGCTCCGCGATCTGATGCGCATTTAAGAGCAGCTATCTTACACAGGACTTACACGCCGTGCGGATGCCGTAAATCGGGTCTCTTCCTGCACCGCAGCACGCAGCCGGCGCCGGGCTGATAGAATTGCGGCCCCTTGCCCCGCCACCTTGGAGACGCATCATGACCGTGATTCGCGAAGAAGACCTCATTCAGTCCGTCGCGGATGCCTTTCAGTTCATCAGCTATTACCACCCGCTCGACTTCATCGAAGCGCTCGGCGAGGCCTGGAAGCGCGAGGAGAACCCCGCGGCGAAAGACGCCATCGCGCAGATCCTGACGAACTCGCGCATGTGCGCCGAAGGCCACCGCCCGATCTGCCAGGACACGGGCATCGCGGTCGTGTTCCTCAAAGTGGGCATGAACGTGCAGTGGGACGCGACGATGAGCGTCCAGGAGATGGTCAACGAAGGGGTGCGCCGCGCGTACACCAACACCGACAACAAGCTGCGCGCCTCGGTGCTGCTCGACCCGGCCGGCGCACGGCAGAACAGCAAGGACAACACCCCGGCAGTCGTGCATTACGAGATCGTGCCGGGCGACCACGTGGAAGTCACCTGTGCGGCGAAGGGCGGCGGCTCCGAGAACAAGACCAAGTTCTACGCGCTGAACCCGTCGGACTCGATCGTCGACTGGGTGCTCAAGACCGTGCCGACGATGGGCGCGGGCTGGTGTCCGCCGGGCATCCTCGGCATCGGCATCGGCGGCACGCCCGAAAAAGCGATGCTGCTCGCGAAGGAATCGCTGATGGCCCCGATCGACATCCACGAACTGAAGGCCAAGGCGGCGTCCGGCGCGCAGCTCACGCGCGTCGAGGAGCTGCGCCTCGAGCTGATGGACAAGGTCAATGCGCTGGGCATCGGCGCGCAGGGTCTCGGCGGCCTCACGACCGTGCTCGACGTCAAGATCCTCGACTACCCGACGCACGCGGCGAGCCTGCCGGTCGCGATGATCCCGAACTGCGCGGCGACCCGTCACGTGCATTTCGAACTCGACGGCTCCGGCCCGGCGAAGCTCGAGGCGCCGAAGCTGGAAGATTGGCCGGACGTCACGTGGCAGGCCGACACGAAGGTCGCGACGCGCGTGAATCTCGACACACTGACGAAGGAAGAAGTCGCGTCGTGGCAGCCGGGTCAGGTGCTGCTCCTGAACGGCAAGATGCTGACCGGCCGCGACGCCGCGCACAAGCGCATCGCCGACATGCTCGCGAAAGGCGAGAAGCTGCCGGTCGACTTCACGAACCGCGTCATCTACTACGTCGGCCCGGTCGACCCGGTGCGCGACGAAGTCGTCGGCCCGGCCGGCCCGACGACCGCGACCCGCATGGACAAGTTCACGCGCATGATGCTCGAGCAGACCGGCCTGATCTCGATGGTCGGCAAGGCCGAGCGTGGCCCGGCGGCGATCGACGCGATCCGCGACAACAAGTCCGCCTACCTGATGGCGGTCGGCGGCGCAGCCTACCTCGTCGCCAAAGCGATCAAGACCGCCAGGGTCGTCGGCTTCGCCGATCTGGGCATGGAAGCGATCTACGAGTTCGACGTGCAGGACATGCCGGTGACCGTCGCGGTCGATTCGAACGGCACCAGCGTGCATGAGACCGGCCCGAAGACATGGCAGGCGAAAATCGGCAAGATCCCGGTCGCGACCGCCTGATCGTCTGATCGCCGCTGCGGCGCGTCGCGTCGCATCCTGAGAGGCCCGCCGGGGAAATCCGGAGGGCCTTTTTCATCATGCCTGCGGATTTCCTGGGCATTCCAACATGCTGAAACAAACCGGGAGGCCGGAGCGCTTGACCGTGTTATCGCGAAGTCATTACGCTTCGTCTGCGTGGGAATTTTTCCCACTTGTTATCTCAACCCGGAGGTCAGGATGAAATACAAATGGCTCGCCGCGCCGCTGTGTGCGACCTCGGCGCTTTTCCTCGCGCTCAACAGCCCCTCGGTCATCGCCGCCGTCACAGAAGTGACCACTGCGATCTCGGCTCCCGCCGCCGACGTCCCGTCCGGCGACGCGCCCGATGATCTCGACACCCTCGCAGGCGAGGTGGCCGGCGCCCCGGATGACGTGGCCGATGTACCCGACGGCGTGACGGATGCACCTGACGACATGACCGACGCCCCGGATGACGTGACCGACGCACCCGACGACGTGATCGACACCCCGGATGACGTTGCCGATCTGCCGGACGACGAGCTCGAGGATGTTCCAGCCGAAGACGGCACGATGAGCCGCGGCGCCGCGCCCGTGCAGACGACCGAGACCACGACGAACGCTGACGGTACGACGACGGTGACGCGGACGCGCACCCTCGACGCCACCGGCAATGCCCCGGCCCGCGTGCGCACGAGCACGATGACGTTCTCGGCAGAAGGCAAGCTCCTCGAGCAGAGCCGCAGCGACGTTCGCACCAGCGCCGACGGCGTCGCCGTGCGCGAGAAGACCTCGAGCCTGGAATTCGTAGACGGCCAACCGGTGCGCACGCGCAGCGACATCAAGCGCGATGCCGCGGGCGAGATCCTGCGCAGCCGCGAGCGCGTCGACCCGATCGAACGCCCGGCCAAGCCGGAGCGCGCCGAGAAGATCGAACGCCTCGAGAAAGTCGAGCGTCCCGAGAAAGTCGAGCGTCCCGAGAAAGTCGAACGTCCCGAGAAGGTCGAACGTCCCGAGAAGGTCGAACGTCCCGAGAAAGTCGAACGTCCCGAGAAGGTCGAACGTCCCGAGAAAGTCGAACGTCCCGAGAAAGTCAAGCGTCCCGAGAAAGTCGAGCGTCCCGAGAAAGTCGAGCGTCCCGAGAAAGTCGAGCGTCCCGAAAAGATCGAGCGCCCGGAGAAAGTCGAGCGTCCGGAGAAGGTCGAGCGTCCCGAGAAGGTCGAGCGTCCCGAAAAAGTCGAACGTCCCGAGAAAGTCGAACGTCCCGAGAAAGTCGAGCGTCCCGAGCGCAGCGGGCGAGGCTGACGCATCCCGCAACAACTTCGGCAGATCGCAGCCGCCTCGCCGTGGAACTCCACGCGGGGCGGCGATAGTATGATGGACTGCTGGAGAGAATCTGCCGAATGCATCCGCCCACCCCACCTGCGTCCCTGCTGCATGCGCTGCGTCGCGTGATGCGCCCGCTGGTGCGCCTGATGCTCAGGAAGGGCGTGACCTACACCTATTTCTCCGACATGCTCAAAGGCATCTTCGTCGAAATCGCCGCGGCCGAATTCCGGCTCGACGACAAGGCACCGAGCGACAGCCGGATCAGCCTGATCACCGGTGTGCATCGCAAGGACGTGCGGCGGCTGCGCGAGGCCGCCCCCGAATCGGACGCCCACCTGCCCGAAGCGCTGTCGCTCGGCGCGCATCTGGTCAGCATCTGGATGAGCCAGCCGCCGTTCTGCGAACACCCCGGCCGCCCGCTGCCACTGCCGCGGCTCGCGAGCGCGGGCGGCGAGTGCTCGTTCGACGCGCTGGTCGCGCACGCGAGCAAGGACATCCGCGCGCGCGTCGTGCTCGACGAGTGGCTGCGCCTGGGCATCGCGCGCATCGACGAACAGGACCGCGTCCATCTTCAGACGACCGCTTTCGTCCCGCAAAAGGGCTTCGACGAGAAAGCCGCGTATTTCAGCCACAACGTCCATGACCACGCCTGCGCCGCAGTCCATAACCTGACGACCGACGCCCGGCCGTTCTTCGAACGCAGCGTGCATTACGACGCGCTCTCGGCGGCGAGCGTCGAGACGTTGCGCGACGCGGTCTCAGCCGAAGGCATGCAGGCACTGATGCACTTCAACGCGCTCGCCGCACAACTCGAAGCCGGCGACGCGGCAGCCACGGTCGACTCCCCGCAGCGGATCACGATCGGCCTGTATTTCTATACCGAGCCGGGCACTGAACCGGCGCAAGCAGAGAGGGAACCCAAGTGAGGCGGGGCCTCCCGCGCTTGGCTGCGCTGTCCGCACTGGCCCTGCGATGCGTGCTCGGGCTCGGCCTCGGCTTATGCACACCGCTGGCGCTGGCGCTCACGGCGGCGCAGATATGCGTCGACCCCGGGGGCACGGGCGGAACCGGCGACACGCTTCGCGACCATGGCATCGGCGGCACCGGCGCCCCGACGCAACGCGATCCGGGCGGGGTCGGCGGTACGGGCGCGGTCGCGAATGAAGGCGGGGCTGGCGGGACCGGCATTGTCGGCACGATCACCGGCTTCGCGTCGGTGTGCGTCAACGGCGTCGAGGTGCATTATGACAACGACCTCGAGATCGCCGAGAACGGCACGCGGGCCGATATCGAACGCCTGGCGATCGGCCAGGTCGTCGCGATCGAGGCGGGCCTGTCGTCGCGCGGGCTCGAGGCACGCAGCCTCGCGATTCTGCACGCCTACGAGGGCCCGCTGACCGCTCTCGCCGCCGGTGCGTCGCCGCTGCGCGTCATGGACCAGGCCGTGCTGATCGCGCCCGGCGCCCAGGTCGCCGAAGGACTGCAGCCGGGCGAGCCGGTTCGCGTCAGCGGACTGCGCAACGCCCGTGGCGACGTCCTCGCGACCCGCATCGAGCGCGCCCCTGCCCTGACGACGGCAAGCGCGATCGGGACGCTCGTGCGCGGTTCTCTGCAAGGCCTGCCGCTCGTCGGCATCCACCCGGCGCTGCCAGCTTCGCCGCCAAACGTCCTCCTCGTGCGCGGCCGCTGGAGCACAGCCGGCTTCGATGTCATCAGCGTACGGGCCGATCCCGACATTCCGTTCGCCGGGCGCGTGCGCAACGCGCTCGTCGAGGGCCTCGTTCAGGCTCGCGACGGCAAACGCGTCGCGCTGGGAGGATTCTCGGTAACACTGGATGAGGATACGCAGTTCGACGGTGGCGCCCCGGCTGAAATCGGAAGCGACCGCCGCGTTCGCGTCAGCGGCACGTTCAGCGGCGCCCGCGAGGTGAAGGCGGGACGCATCGAGTTCGTGCTGGAACGTCCGGACGGCCGACGGGACGGCACTGGCGCGTCGAGCGGCGGCGGCGCGGATGATGCGTCTGGACAGGGCGGCGAAAAGCGCCAGCAGAACGAATCCGGCAGCGGGAAGACCGACAGCGGCCTCGACGCGATAGCGCAGCCGCGCAAAGCGAATGAAAGCCGTCCGCAAGAACGGAGGGTGCGTCCCGACCGCAACGAAAAGGCAGACCAACCCGAGCGCGTGGACCGCCCGGAAAAGCTGGAGCGTCCGGAGAAGCTTGAGCGACCCGAGAAAGTCGAAAAACCGGACCGCATTGAACGTATCGAGCGTCCGGAAAAAATCGAGCGCCCCGAAAAAGTCGAACGCCCCGAGAAAGTCGAACGCCCGGAAAAAGTCGAACGTCCCGAAAAAGTCGAACGCCCGGAAAAGGTCGAACGCCCCGAGAAAGTTGAACGCCCGGAAAAGGTCGAACGTCCCGAAAAAATCGAACGTCCGGAAAAAGTCGAACGTCCGGAAAAAGTCGAACGTCCCGAAAAAGTCGAGCGCCCCAAGCGCGGCGACCTCGACGACCAGAACGATTTCGCATCCAAACAGGCCCGGAGAATTTCATGAAAATTGCTCGAATGCTGCCGATGACGCTGCTGGCGGCCTTCGCCCTGCCGGTCTGTGCCGGCGAACTGACGACCTCGATAGGACTGGATTATTCGAGCGGCGACTACGGCACCGACAGTACAAGCGAAACCTGGTACGTCCCCGTGGTCGGCAAGTACGAGAGCGGACCGCTTGCGCTGAAACTGACGATCCCGTACCTGCGCATTACCGACCCCGCAGTCGGCCCGGAGGGCGAGCCGCTGCCGGGAGGTTGCCGCGAGACCGAGAGCGGGCTCGGCGACATCGTCGGCAGCGCCGGCTACGCGCTGCTCGACGGCAGCCAGGAGCACGGGGTGCTGCTCGACGTCATCGGCAAGGTGAAGCTGCCGACCGCGGATGAAGACAAATGCCTGGGCACCGGCGAGACCGACTACTCGTTCCAGCTCGACGCGGCGAAATCCTTCGGCGCCGTGACCGGCTTCGGCACGCTCGGCTGGAAGAAATTCGGCGATCCGTCGGGCACCAGCTTTCGCGACCCGATCTTCGCCTCGCTCGGCGTTGCGACGAAGCTTGCGCCCGCCACGACGATCGGCGCGGTATATGACTGGCGCGAGAAGGTCACGTCGAATGGCGACGAGATCAGCGAAGTCGCGCTGTTCGCGACCCAGAAGCTCGACGAGGCCTGGAAACTCCAGCTGTATGCGGTCAAAGGGTTCTCGGACGCGAGCCCCGACTGGGGTGGCGGCCTCTTCGTCAGCCACACCTACTGAGCGACTTTCCCCTGGCATCGATCACCGCGCCCGGAATTGCTGGAAGGGGAACTTTCAGCAATTCCGGGCGCATGGCAGTTGACAGCGGCGAAAAACTTCCTGCTGTTTCGCGGCTTTTCACCTAAAACCATTGAATCGACAAGGAAATACCCACCGGCTTCCGGCGACGCCAGTTTGTTGTAACTTGATTCAAATCATGGAGCCCCCTTCCCCCTCTGCTCAGAATGCGGCTAACCTTCGGGTTATCCATCAACCAAACGGACGCATGACAAAACAATGAGGGGAAAACCATGAGCGGCACCTTCACAAAGGCGATGGCTCGCAACATCTTCTACGGCGGGACAGTGTTCTTCTTCCTGCTTCTGGTGGCGTTGACCGTCGACACGACGACCAACCTGCACAAGTCGGACAACAGCGCGAACCTGACGCCCCAGGTGGTGGCGGGCAAACACATCTGGGAAACGCGCAACTGCATCGGCTGCCACACCCTGCTCGGTGAAGGTGCCTACTTCGCACCGGAGCTCGCGAACGTCTACCCGCGTCGCGGGCCGGAGTTCATCAAGGCATGGATCCAGTCGCAGCCGACCGGCGCGCCGGGCCGCCGGCAGATGCCGCAGTTCCATCTCACCGATCAGGAACTGGACGATCTGGTTGCCTTCCTGAAGTACACCTCCGAAATCGACGCCCAGAAATGGCCTCCCAACATCGAGGGCTGAGCGCAGCGAATCGAAAACCTCAAGGGGATAACAAACCATGAAATACACCTCGCAATCGGTCGCGCTGCCATACTTCATAGCGGCGATCGGTCTTTTCGTCGGCCAGATCGTGTTCGGCCTGGCCATGGGCCTGCAGTACGTCGTCGGGGATTTCCTGTTCCCGGAAATTCCGTTCAACGTCGCCCGGATGGTCCACACCAACCTGCTGATCGTCTGGCTGCTGTTCGGCTTCATGGGCGCGGCCTACTACCTGATCCCGGAAGAAACCGAAACCGAGCTCTATAGTCCGAAGCTCGCGCTGCTGATGTTCTGGATCTTCCTGATCGCAGGCGCCGCGACGATCCTCGGCTACCTGCTCGTCGACTACAACACCCTCGCGGAGATGACCGGCAACAACATCCTCGCGACGATGGGACGTGAGTTCCTCGAGCAGCCGCTGCTGACGAAGATCGGCATCGTCATCGTCGCGCTGGCCTTCCTGTTCAACATCAGCATGACGATGTTGAAGGGCCGCAAGACGGTGATCAGCATCGTCATGCTGCTCGGCCTGTGGGGTCTGGCGATCTTCTTCCTGTTCTCGTTCTACAACCCGGGCAACCTGGTCAAGGACAAGTTCTACTGGTGGTGGGTCGTGCACCTGTGGGTCGAAGGCGTGTGGGAACTGATCATGGCCGCGATGCTCGCGTTCGTGCTGATCAAGGTCACCGGCGTCGACCGTGAAGTCATCGAGAAGTGGCTGTACGTGATCATCACGCTGGCGCTCGTCACCGGCCTGATCGGCACCGGTCACCACTACTTCTGGATCGGCACGCCGGGTTACTGGCAGTGGTGGGGTTCGATCTTCTCGGCGCTGGAACCGATCCCGTTCTTCGCGATGACCGTCTTCGCGTTCAACATGGTCAACCGTCGCCGTCGCGAGCATCCGAACAAGGCTGCCGTGCTGTGGGCGCTGGGTACCGGCGTGATGGCCTTCCTCGGCGCAGGCGTGTGGGGCTTCCTGCATACGCTGGCTCCGGTGAACTTCTACACGCACGGTTCGCAGATCACCGCGGCCCACGGCCACATGGCGTTCTACGGCGCCTACGTGCTGGTCGTGCTGACGATGATCAGCTACGCGATGCCGTTGCTGCGCGGTCGTGCGGCGAACAGCCAGCGTGCCCAGGTGGTTGAAATGTGGAGCTTCTGGCTGATGACGATCTCGATGGTCTTCATCACGCTGTTCCTCACTGCCGCCGGCATCCTGCAGGTCTGGCTGCAGCGCGTCTCCGACACGCCGATGCCGTTCATGCAGGTGCAGGACCAGATCGCGCTGTTCTACTGGATGCGCCTGTGGGCGGGTGTGGTGTTCGCGGTCGGCCTGGTCACGTACCTCGCGAGCTTCTTCGTCAAAGGTGAAAGCAAGCCGCTGATCACTCCCTGAACAGGCTCAACAGTGGTCCTTCAACGGCGTTGAAGGACAGCATCATGGGGCGGCGCAAGCCGCCCCATTTTTTTCCTGCTCACGCAAATCGTTCTCGTTACATCTGCGGGGAATGAATTAACCAGAATCAAGGTCCGGAAGGGGTACGCTCCCTAGACTCGACCCATGAATACAAGCAGCCAAACCCTGATGACGCCCCTCTCCGCCTCCAGCTCCGCGTCGGAGACCACGGCGCGACGCCTTCCCGGTGACCTCGCGATATGGTTCTTCATCCTCGCCGAGTTGCTGGCGTTTGGCGTGTTCTTCGTCGTATACGCCTTCACGCGTGCCAATCACGTGGAACTCTTCAACGCCGAACAGCTCACGCTCGACCGCACCTCCGGTGCGATCAATACCGTGCTGCTGCTGACGTCGAGCTTCTTCGTCGTGCGCGCCGTGCAGGTCGCGGAAGCCGGATTCAGTCGCCGCGCCGCACCGTGGCTCGCCGCAGCGTTCGCGTGCGGGGCAGGTTTCGTCATCGTGAAGATCTTCGAGTACGCGGAAAAAATCGGTGCCGGTGTCAGCCTGTCGTCGAGCACGTTCTACATGTTCTACCTGTCGTTGACGTTCTTCCACTTCATGCACGTGATCCTCGGCCTGGTGATCATCGCGGCGATGTGGAACGGCGCGCGAACCGGCCGCTACGGCCCCGGCAACATGAACGGGATCGAGACCGGCGCGGCGTACTGGCATATGGTCGATCTGGTGTGGCTGATCCTGTTCCCGCTGATCTACGTGATGCGCTGAGAGGTCCAAGACAATGCAATCCTCGCTTTCCTCCCCCCCGCACGCCTCGTCCCACGGCACGCCGAATCGCGCCGCGATCATCTGGGCAGCACTGATCTTCGCCACGATGCTGACGTGGCTCGTCGGCGAACGCGGCGACGCCGGCCCTGCGATCACCGCACTCCTGATGACGATCGCGTTCGCCAAGGGCACCCTGATCATTCTCGATTACATGGCGCTGCGCCGCGCGCCGCTGATGTGGCCGCTGATCGCGCTCGGCTGGATGCTCCTGGTCTGCTCGATGATCGGTCTGGCCTACTGGAAAGGACTTGCAGCATGAAGATGGAAGCGCCCCTCATGGAAATTCCGTTTTACGAGCCGGCCGGCGATGAAATCAGCGTATTCGAGCACGCGTGGAAAAACCGCCTACCGCTGCTGATCAAGGGTCCGACCGGCTGTGGCAAGACGCGCTTCGTCGCGCACATGGCCGCCAAGCTCGGGCTGCCGCTCTACACGGTAGCCTGTCACGACGACCTGACGGCCGCCGATCTCGTCGGCCGCCACCTGATCGGCGACGGCCAGACCGTGTGGTGCGACGGCCCGCTGACGCGCGCGGTGCGCGAAGGCGGCATCTGCTACCTCGACGAAGTCGTCGAGGCGCGCAAGGACACCACGGTGGTGTTGCACCCGCTGGCCGACGACCGCCGCATCCTGCCGATCGACCGCACCGGCGAGTTGCTGTCCGCGCCGCCGTCGTTCATGCTCGTCGTCTCCTACAACCCGGGCTACCAGAACCTGCTGAAAGGCATGAAGCCGTCGACGCGGCAACGTTTCGTCAGCCTGCGTTTCGATTTCCCTGCCAGCGCCCGCGAGGAAGCCATCCTGCTCGGTGAAGCCGGCTGCGTGCCGGACCTCGCGCGGCGACTGGTGTCGATCGCGCATGCGTTGCGCACGCTGAAAGACCAGGATCTCGAGGAAGCGGCGAGCACGCGACTGCTCGTCTATGCGGCGCTGCTGGTGCGCGACGGCATGGACCCGGTCACCGCGTGCCGCGCGGCGATCGTCGAGAGCCTGACCGACGACCCGGAAGTCGCCGAAGCACTGATGGAAGTCGTGGCGGCGACCTTCGGGCGCTGAAACCGGGCCGGCAGCCGGTCCGACCGCAAGGAATCGACGCGATGCCAGAGCCGGAACACGATCTGCTGAAGGAAGACATGCCCGGTCCGCCGCTCGCGGTGGCGGCCGAGTCGCTGTTCCTCGTGAATCTGATGATCGCCCCCGGCCTCGCATTCATCATCCTCGTCGTGCTGTGGTGGCGGCATCGGCTCAGCGCACCGGCGCTCGCGCGCAATCACCTCAAGCAGACCGTCGTCGCCAGCCTGTGGGGCGGCGGCATGCTGGTGGGAGTCAGTGTGGCGGTGTTTCTGCTCGGTGGCTTCACGAACCCGTGGTCGTGGGTCGTCGGGGTGCTGTACTTCGTCTGCTTTCATGCAATGCTGATCCTGTTCGGCGTGATCGGCCTGAACCGCGCGATGCTCGCCCGCCCCTACCGTTTTCCCCTCATCGGCCCGAAGCTCGTCGAGTAGATCATGAACGCCCCGCAGTTCTCGCCCCTTTCACCGCAGACGTCGCCCGACCCGGTTCACGCCGGCAGGCCGGACGCCGCGCGCCAGCCGTCCCGCCGGGTCATCCCGATCGCCGCGGCGAAGCCGGCCGGACACAACCGCACGCAGAAGAAGCGCATCGCGTTCCAGATCGGCTTTTTCACGCTGTTCATTCTCGCGCCGGTGCTCGACCTGTTCCGCTACGACCTCGACGCCGGCCATGCGTGGCTGCTCGGCATGGAATGGCGGCTCGGACTCGACGACTTCATCGCCGGACGCATTGGCGCGCTCGAAGCCGGTTGGAACGTGATGTTCCGCCTCTTCGTGCCGATCTTCGTCGGCGCGGGCGTGTTCCTGTGGGTGTCGTGGAAGTGGGGGCGCCTCTACTGCGGCTGGCTATGCCCGCATTTCTCGGTCGTCGAGACGATCAACAAGCTGATGCAGAAGGCGTCGGGCAAGCCCAGCGTGTGGGTCAAGGAGCCGTTGCCGCCATGGAAGGCCGACGGCACGCCGTGGCGTCCGGACGCGCGGTGGTGGGCCGTCGTCGTTCCCGCCGCGGGGTTCTTCGCGTTCCTGTGGGCGGTGGTGTTCCTGAGCTACCTGCTGCCGCCCGCCGAAGTCTACGGCAACCTCTTCGGCGGCGAATTCACGCGCAACCAGACGATTTTCCTCTCCGCAGCGACCGTCGTGCTGACGATGGAATTCCTTTTCGCCCGTCACCTCTTCTGCCGTTATGCCTGCGCAGTCGGCCTGTTCCAGAGCCTCGCGTGGATGAGCAACCGCGACGCGATGGTGGTCGGTTTCCAGCGCAAGCGCGCCGTCGACTGCGCCAGCTGCCTGCCCGACCGGCAGTCCGCCTGTGACGCGGTGTGTCCGATGCGGCTGACTCCGCGCAACATCAAGCGCCTGATGTTCACCTGCACGCAGTGCGCGCAGTGCGTCGAAGCCTGCGAGCAGAGCCAGCGCGACAACCCTCAGGGGCCGCTGCTCGCGTGGGTGAGCAGCAAAGCCGCCCGCCAGAATGAAGCCGGGTTCCGCTCCGGCAAGGAACGCTAGGATGGAAGAAGTCGTTGGCAAACTCTGGCACCGCTGGGTTACCCGCACGGCGCTGGGCAATCACCCCGAAGCGGTCGTCAAGCTGAAGGAGATCGAGCGCACCGCCGGCGTGTTCTTCCGCGCGCTCGGCGGGGATCCCGGCCTGCGCGTCGCCGCCGCCACAGAGGACGAACACGGCGCGCGCCGCAGTCTGCTGAAACGCATCGCGGGCGCCGGCGAGCGGGCCGCCCGTGCGCGCATGGACGCCTCGACACTGCGGCTGCCGCCGGAGATCGACGCCTTTCCCGAACGCTCGCTGAACCGCGACCTCTACTTGTGGCTCGCCACGCTCGCCGCCGCGCACGACGGCATCGAAGGGGGCGGGCCGGACGAGGCCGACAATGACTTCCGCTGCAACCAGTTCGCGACGTGCGCAGCGCTGCACAGGTGGCCAGGAATCGAGCCGCGCTACCGGCGCCTCGTCGCCGCGTATCTGCCGACGCGTCCCCGTCCCGACAAGCTCCCTGCGGCCGAAGCCGAACGCGAGCGTGCGATTCGCCAGGCGCTCGAAGCGCCGGGCAGCGTCCGTGCGCTGCCGCCGGTCCCGCCGGGAACCCCTCCTGCTCAGCCGGTATTGCTGTGGCTCACCGGTGCCCTGTCCGGCACCGCCGCGAGCCGGCGCAACACCGGCGCCGACCCCGAGCAAACCGCCGACGGCGGACCGCCGTCGTTCGACGAAAGCGAGCGCCATGCCCACCGTGCCGAGCAGGTCGACATGCCGCAGGAAAAGAACGGCCTGCTGATCTTCTTCCGCGCCGAAAGCCTGCTTGCGGTCGCCGAGTTCCTGCGTATCAACCGCCCCACCGATGACGAGCCGGACCCGAACGCCGCCAGCGCCGCCCGCGACCTCGATCACTTGTCGCTCGCGCAGGACACCGACCGCGTCGCCTCGAAAGTGCGCTTCGACCTCGACCTCCCTTCGGCAGCCGAGGACGACATCGTGCTCGGCGCCGGCATCCCGCTGCCGGAATGGGACTACCGCAAAGGCGTGCTGCTGCAGGATCACGTACGTCTGGCCGAGCTTGCCGCGCGCGACGCCCCGCCCTGCCCGCTGCCCGAACCGCTGCGGCGCACTGCGCGGCGGCTGCACCAGCAGTTCGCTGCACTGCAGCCGGGCCGGCGCTGGCTGAAAGCGCGCCCCGACGGCACCGAGCTCGACCTCGACGCGGTGGTCCGCGCGCAGACCGACCGCTCAGTCGGACGCAATCCGTCCGACCAACTGTATCTGTCGCTTGAAAAGCGCGAACGCGATCTGGCCTGCATGGTGCTCGCCGATCTGTCGCTGTCGACCGACAGCTGGGTGTCGAGCGAAGCACGCGTCATCGACGTCATCCGCGACGCGCTGCTGCTGTTCGGCGAAGCACTCGGCGCGACGGGCGATCGCTTCGCGATGGCCGGGTTCTCGTCGGTCAAGCGCAGCCAGGTCCGTTTCCATCGGCTGAAAGACTTCAACGACCGCTTCGACGATCGCATCCGCGGGCGCATCAGCGCGATCAAGCCGGGCTACTACACGCGCCTCGGTGCGGCGATCCGGCGCGCAAGCGAGTTGCTCGCAGCCGAACAGGCCGCCCGGCGCATCCTGCTGATCCTGTCCGACGGCAAGCCGAACGATCTCGACCTGTACGAAGGACGTTACGGCATCGAAGATACACGCGTCGCCGTCGGCGAAGCGCGCAAACATGGACTCGTCCCGTTCTGTGTCACAATCGATCGCGAAGGCGCAGGCTATCTGCCGCACCTCTTCGGGCCGGCCGGTTATGCGGTGATTCGCAAGCCCGAGGAACTGCCGGCGCGACTTCCGCTGTTCTACGCTCAACTGACCCGGTAATCATGCCGCGTACTGCCTGTTCGCCCGGAACCCGAAGCGAATTCCTCTCTTCCGCGGCCTGTCCCGCGATCCACGCCGAGCACGCCGAAACCGACCGCCTGTGCAGGCTGCTGGTGCACGTGCCGCTCCTCAGCGGCTTCAGTCCCGCCGAGATCGCCCGCTTCGCCCACGGCGTGCGCGAGCAGAACGTGGACAGGGGCTGCGTGGTGTTCCACAAGGGCGATCCCTGTCACGGCTTCCACCTGGTGCTGGCCGGCCAGGTCAAGCTCGCTTTCACTTCCGCCGAAGGGCACGAGAAAGTCATCGAGATCATCCTTCCGGGCCAGACGTTCGGCGAGGCGGTGATGTTCATGGACAAGCCCTACGTCGTGATGGCGCAGGCCCTGACCGACTGCAAGCTGCTGCACATCTCGAAGAGCGTCGTGTTCGACGAGATGGACCACGATCCGGTGTTCTGCCGCAAGATCATCGCCGGCCTGTCGCACCGCCTGCACCACCTGATCGCCGACGTCGAGACCTACTCGCTGCGCTCCGGGCGCGAGCGCATCGTCGGCTACCTCCTGCGCCAGGAAGAAATCGACGGCGAGCCGAGGACGAGCGGTTACGTGTCGGTGCGGCTGCCGACCAGCAAAGGCACGATCGCGTCGCGCCTGAACCTCACCCAGGAACATTTCTCCCGCATCCTGCACGAACTCATTGAAGCCGGGTTAATCTGTGTCGAGGGACGCACGATTCACATCCCGGATATCGAAAAGCTGCGCACGACGCAGGGGCAATTCTAGCTCCTGTCGATCTCGGCACTGCGTTTGGCGCAGCCAAGCAGCTATTTCCGAAATGGGTCGCGAGGTCAAAGTATGGATAGCCCGGTAAGCTGGCAGGAATTCGCCGCCTCGGCAGCTCGCCAGGCGAGCAACCTGCATTTCTCCTCGGTAACGGCAAAAATGCGCGGCGTGCATGAGCGTATCCACGAACGGCATCCGGTCATCGAACGCCTCGCGGTCGCGCTCTACGACCCCGACCTGAAACGGCTACGCACGTTCGTCGACAGCACCGACAGCGGCACCTCGCTGCGGGCGTACGAGTGCCCGATCGCCGACGTGCCTTCGCTTCTGGCGATCGCCCGCAGCGGCAAGGCACGCGTCCTCAACGATCTGAGCGCTGCGATCAGCCCCGACTCCCCGCATTCCCGCTGGTTGCTGCACGAAGGCTACCGGTCGAGCCTGACTGTTCCGATCCTGCAGAACGAGCAGCTGCTCGGTTTTCTGTTCTTCGATTCGCGTACGCGCGATGCTTTCCCCGACGACGTGGTCGCCGATCTGCTTCTTTCCGGCCATCTCATCGGAATGATCGTCACGCAGGAACTCTCGACAGTTCAGACGCTCATCGGCGGCCTGCGGCTCGCAAGCCAGTTCGCCCATGTGCGCGATCTCGAGACCGGCGCCCACCTCGACCGCATGGCGCGCTACGCGCGCCTGATCGCGCGCGAGCTCGCGCCGACGCACGGCCTGTCCGACGATTACATCGAACATGTTTTCCTGTTCGCCGCGCTTCACGACATCGGCAAGATAGGAGTCCCGGACAGCATCCTGCTCAAGCCCGGACGGCTCGACGACGCCGAGCGGGAAACGATGCGCGAGCACGTCGCGATGGGCGTGCAAATGGCCGAACGGCTGATCAACGATTTCAGTCTCACCGGGTTCGAAAACATCGCGATGCTGCGCAACATCGTCAGCGCCCATCACGAACGCATGGACGGCAGCGGCTACCCGAGCGGACTGGCGGGCGAGGCGATCCCGCTCGAAGCCCGCATCGTTGCAACCGCCGACGTCTTCGACGCCCTCGCCTGCGCCCGCAGCTACAAGCCCGCCTGGACGCTCGACAACGCGTTCGACGAAATCGCCCGGATGGGCGGCGCCAAGCTCTACGCCCCGACCGTCGCAGCCCTGCTCGAGCGCCGCGAGGAAGTCGAAGAGATCTACCGCCGCTTCCAGGACGACAGCCGGGCTCACTAGCTCCCGCCGGGGCGTCCCGAAGACAACGAAGCGCGCGGCACCGGTACAATCGTGGGGCCGGTCTCCACCGCAGTTGCGCTATAATCTGCCCCGCGCCGGCATAGCTCAGTTGGTAGAGCAACCGCCTTGTAAGCGGTAGGTCATCTGTTCGAGTCAGATTGTCGGCACCAGTAGAATCAAATTCTTATGGCAACTCAGCAGGGTTGCCATTTTCATTTTGTGGGCCAAGACCCAACATCAATTCGGAATGGGGTAGGAACAAAATCCAAATGGCGCGCCGCGGCCCGCGCTCAGCACGCTTCGCCCCGTTTCGACTGATCGCGGCGGCCCTACCAGAATTCGGAGCGCTACGCGCCAATCAGATATTGCGCTTCGGCAAGGGCGCATGGCGCATGTGCAGCGACAAGCCAAGAGCGGCCATGTGGTTCGCATTACGCCCCAGCGCGGTCCCAGGAAGCCGCGGTTCAGACGGACACCAGCACATCGCCCTGGGACTCGGCCAGCACGTGCTTGGTGACGCTTCCGAGCAGCAGGTCCTCCAGCATGCTTTCGCCGTGCTTCCCCATCACGATCAGGTCGCAATCCTGCTCCTGCTCCTGTTCGACGATGTTCCGCGACGCGTCGCCGTGGACGACGATCAGGCGCGTACGCTCCAGCGACAACCCCGCTTCGTCGCGCAGCTCGCGCAGTTTCGCCAGCGCCTCCTGCCGGGCGGCGATGCGATAGCGGGCAAGCAGTTCATCCTCGATCCCCGCGAAGCGCAGCTTGCTCTCGAAAGGCACTTCGAACGCGTGCAGCAACACGATGTCGGCCCGGGGGGCGATGGCTTGCGCATTGCGCAGCGCCCGCAACGAAAACGGCGAAAAGTCGACCGGCACGAGCAGGGTCCGGTAAGCCTCGTGGGGCGGCTGCTTGACGATGAGCATCGGCCAGCGCGTCTTGCGCACCATTCGTTCGGCAGTGGAGCCGATCAACAGGTGTCGCATGAAACTGCTGCCGCGCGCGCCGAGCACGAGGAGATCGGCGGATATCGCGTCCGCCTGCCCGATGATTTCCGGCAGCAGCGGACCCGACGCGACCTGGACCCCCGCTGAGACACCGTGATGTTTCAGCAGATATGCCGCCAGCTCGCGCACTTCTTCCCGTGCGCTATCGAGCACCCGCTGTCCGGTTTCGGGCGGGACGTCGGCAATGAGGAGGCGGAGCTTTTCCACCGCCATGACATTCACGACATGGAACAGATCAAGGCTCGCGCCCACTTCGCCGGCGACGAGCGCGCCGCGGTCGGCGGCGTGTCGCGCCGGAGCCGAAAGATCGGTCGCGACTAGCAGGCGCTTGACGGGATTCATCGCTGCGGCCCTCCATTCGGCAAGAGATGCAGCACGGTGAGCATAACTGTCTTTGCGTTCGACATGGCCTGTGCTCGCTGCTGTGCGTCGATACCTGTCCACGATATTACCCTACGTCGGCATGAGGGAGTTCCGGCGACCAGGATTCGTGCTGCTCGTGACGGTGACGGATCGCGGAATTGGAGAAACCGATGATGCACTCGGCACCGCTGGCTGCGGCCGAAGGACCGGCGGGGGCCAGTCGGCGGCGGGAACCGCGCACGCAGGCGCCGCAGGACGTAAAATCGGCCGATGACATCGAATGCACTCAACGACGACGCCGAGGATGACTCGCCCCCTGCAGTGAAGGAAGCGCGGCTGTGGCGTGACGACGGATGGACTGCCCGCGTCATCAAGAACGAAGACGACGAAGGTTGGGCGGTCGAGATGATCCTGGACGGCGAACCGGAGCCCGCCCTGGTCGGACCGTGGACGATGGGGCGCGACAAGAAGAACCCGAAGCCGCTCGACGTCAACGCGTTCAACACGCTCGTCAAGACCGCCTCGGAGGTGCTGCGCCGCCACGAGCAGCAACGGCACGCGATGTTCCACAAAACAGTAACCGTGAACACGCCCTCCGGACGGATCAGCGTCACGCTCGACATCGTCCCGGACGAATTCGATCCACATGCGTTGCTCGCGGCGTTCGATGCCACCGGCGACGAACTGGCCGCGCTGCGCGTGGACGCCGGGTTCAAGCTGACGACGACGAGCGCGAACGCGTGGCTCGAAACGCTGTTGCCGGACTCAAGTGGCGCGGATCCGGATTCCGCTCACCGCGATAGCCGGGATTGACCCGAAGCGAGCCACGCCCGCCCGGCATCTCCGGAGGCGCTCACCGCGATTGGGGTTCATCGAGCAGGAACGAGATCGCATCGCGCCACCAGCGCTCATCGACGTGATCGACCCAGTCGTTGTGGTCCGCGCCCTCCACCACCGCGAGCCGCTTGGGTTCTCCGAGCGCTTCATAAAGGGCGGCGCCGAAGCGGGCGGGAACGATGCTGTCCCGCTCCGCGACCACCACCAGCACCGGGCGGCCGGCCGACGCCAGATGGGCGGCACTGTCGTACCGGTCGTGTAGCAGCCAGTGCACCGGCAGCCACGGATAGTGGAAGGTCGCGACGTTCTCGAGGCGATCCCAGGGCGTGATGAGCAGCAGCCCGGCAGTCCTGTCGCGCCGGCTCGCGCTCGCCGCCGCCGCGACGCCGGCGCCAAGGGAGTCGCCGATGAGCAGCAGCGGTCCGCCGTACAGGCGATGGGCGAGCGCGACGGTATGTTCGGCATCGACGACGAGGTTCTGTTCGCCTACCGCCCCGCCGCGCGGACCGTAGCCCGCATACTCCGCCAGGATCACGCGCAGTCCCAGCCTCGTGAGGCGCGCCGCGTAGAAATCCCGGTGCCCGGCATGGCCGGCGTTGCCGTGAAAGACAATTGCCGTGGCCCGCGCGGAGCCCTCCGGCTCGGCGATGAGACCGCGAAAGTCCTCGGGCCTCGGCCACGCGGCGAGCCGCTCGGACACGACCTCGTCGAGCGTGGCCGTGTCGGGGAAATAAAGCCAACGGTCCTGGAACATGGTGACCCCGGCGATCATGATCAGAGAGGCAATGGCGAGCCGCAGCATCGTTCGGGAGAGCACTTTCGCCTCGTGCGAGCGCGGCCTGCGCCAGCCGATACGCCGCGTGACTGCGTTACGTGCGCCTTTTCAGCTGCGACTTCAGCTCCGCGAACGGCTGGTGCGTGGCCGGGGAAAGCGCCTCGCCCCGGACGCTGCGCCCGGCGTTATCGAGGATTTGCGAATGCTCGGCGTCATGGCAATAAACGCAGAGCAATTCCCAGTTGCTGCCATCGGGCCGGTTATTGTCGTGGTTGTGGTCGCGGTGATGCACAGTGAGCTGGTATACGTTCTCACGCGTGAATTCGCGTGCGCAGCGGCCGCAGATCCACGGATAGATCTTCAGCGCCCGCTCCCGATACCCCTGCTCGCGCTGCTCCCGGGCGCGTCGCGCTTCGGCGACGAGCCGGTCGAGCCGCTCGTGATCCGGTTTGCTCATCTCGACTGCTCCCGCGAAAGCCTGATGCCGACACACATTGTCGCGCGGCAAGCGAGACGATTCAAATACCCCGCGCACCTCGGCGATCGACTCCGTTGTCCGAAAAGATGCTCGCCCGCCCCAATCTGCCCTTGCGCGCGATCGCGTTACCATGAGCGGCCACGACAACCATGATGAGACGCGCCTCGCGAATCGAGGCGGCACTTTGGAGCAAGCAGGATGGATATTGCAGTGATGGGTGCCGGCGCAGTCGGCTGCTACTACGGTGGCATGCTCGCCCGCGCCGGCCACGACGTGGTGCTGATCGGCCGGGCCGCGCATGTCGAGGCAGTGCAGCGCGACGGACTGTTCCTCGATACGCAGACTTTCCAGGCGCACGTGCCGATGCGCGCGAGCACCGACGCCGCGGCCGTACGGGGAGCGCAACTCGTGCTGTGCTGCGTGAAGTCGACCGATACTGCCGATGCAGCGGCGCAAATGGCGCCGCATCTAGCACCGGACGCAATCCTGCTGAGCCTGCAAAACGGCGTCGACAACGCGTCGCGGCTGCAGGCGCTGCTCGGACGCGAAGTGGCGCCGGCGGTCGTCTATGTCGCGACCGAAATGGTCGCTCCGGGCCACGTCAGGCACCATGGACGCGGCGAACTCGTGATCGGCCCGTCGGCCGCGAGCGAGGCACTAGCGAAGCTGTTCGCCGAGGCCGGCGTGCCGGTGCAGATCTCGGACAACGTCATGGGCGCGTTGTGGGCCAAGCTGATCCTCAACTGTGCGTACAACGCACTGTCCGCGATCACCCAGCTGCCCTACGGTCGCCTCGTGCACGGCGTAGGAGTCGAAGACGTGATGCGCGATGTCGTGCGGGAGTGCCTCGCCGTCGCGCACGCCGAAGGCGTGAAACCGCCCGGGGATCCCTGGGACGCCGTGCAGCAGATCGCGCGCACGATGCCGACGCAGTTCTCCTCGACTGCACAGGACCTCGCGCGCGGCAAACGCAGCGAGATCGACCATCTCAACGGTTACGTGCTGCGCAAGGGCGAAGCCTGCGGCATTGCGACGCCGGTCAATCGCGTCCTGCACAGCCTGGTCAAGCTGCTCGAAACGCGGCAGGCCGGCTGAAAATCCGGCAAGCCGTCGCCATGCCGACCGGTACGGGCGGCAAGCTGTTCCGCGCCGTCGGGCCTACTCGCCGTTGAGCGAGCGCTGCAGCACTTCGAGCACCGCCCTCAGGTCTTCGATCGGCACCTGTCCCGGCGCGGACGCCTGCTGGCCGACGGCGAAGCTCACCGACGAGCCGAACACCCAACCGAACAGGCGGCTCAGCGAACCATAGGCGCCCATCGACATGCTGATCAGCGGAAGCCGGATCATCTTCTGCGCTTCCAAAGTGGCCTGCAGCAGCGTCAGCACGTCCTCGAGCCCGTGCGGCATCACCGCGACCTTCGCAATGTCGGCGCCCGCTTCCTCCATCGCGACGAGCTTCGCGACGATCCGGGCGGCCGGGGGTGTCTTCGCAAAATCGTGGAACGACGCGATGAGCTTCGTGCCGGTCTCGCGGGCGAGCGCGACCGCCTGCTCGAAATGCGCCGGCTCGCTGCTCAACTCGTAGTCGAGGAAATCGACCGCGCCCGAACGGACAACTGCTCGGTACATCGACAGCACCTCGTCCTCCGACAGACCGATCGGCTCGCCGCCTTCACGGGTCGAGCGGCGGGTGAAGATGAGCGGAATGCCGGCTGAACGCGCGCGGATCTCCTTCGCGAGCTTGACGACACGGTCGACGTCGGAAATGCCGGAATAGAAGTCTACCCGCCACTCGAGAAGATCCGGCCGCTTCGCGACGATCACCTCCAGCTCGTGCAGCACCGCCGCCTCGTCCCGCCCGACGAGCGGCGCGCAGATCAACGGCTCCTTGCCACCGGCGACCAGTTGGCCTTTCACTTCGAGCGATCGCGTCATTGCCATCAATTGATTCCTTGAAATCTCGAACACGTCCGGGTGCGGGCAGCCGCCGAGCCTGGGACCGAGGAATGCCGGGATTGCCGAAAACACTGTTCCCGCACGCCAAACCCGTCCGGCCGACAGCATAGCGTCGCCCGCCCGTTCCTTGTAGCCGGCGCATCGCCTGCCTCGGCATTTTTCGGCAATATTTCTTGACGGCATACACGAGGTCGACTATAGTTCTGTTTCTCCGACGCGGGGTGGAGCAGTCTGGCAGCTCGTCGGGCTCATAACCCGAAGGTCGCAGGTTCAAATCCTGCCCCCGCAACCAATAAAGTACAGAAAACCCAATCACTTCACGGTGGCTGGGTTTTTTGCTTTTGGGGGGTGCCGGACGCGCCGCCCAGACTCGCTCGCTGCTCACCGTGCTGCGGGACCGTTACCCTCCGTTTCGCATGAACGCGGCCATGATTCCCGATTACCGCTCGACGCGGGCCGGCTCACCGTCGTGCTGCCCGCCGCAGCAACAGGTCGCCGAACACGGTGCATTCGTCCTCCTTGCGCGCGGGGCCCGGCGAATCGTAGAGGACGAGCCATGCGGGCGTGGGCAGGCCGAGCTCACGCGGCACTTCGCAAATCGCCTCCGCCCGGTTGATGCCGCGTCCGTGCGGCAGGGACAGCCGCTGCGGCAACGCGGCCTCGAAACGCACCGGCTCCCGGTTCCCCGCCAGCACCGTACGGGCGTTTGCCCACCTGAACACGCGGATGTCGCCGTCGAGCACCATCGTCGGCCCGGCGAGGAGGTGCAGATCGTCGCCGGAAAAGTGCAGGTCGCGGATGCCGAGGCCTTCGAGTTGCAGGAAATGCTTGCGGACGAGCGTGTCGCCGTCGTCGAGCGGAGCCAGCCGCAAGTCTTCGCCGTGCGCTTGGACGGCGATCTCGAGCAAAGCGGCCCAGCCTCGCAGCACGGGCCCCCGCAGCCCCAGCAGCAGCCGCTTCCCGTCGACCGCGAGCCCCTCGATGTCGAAGCCGTTGTCCTTGCCGGGAAGGGTCAGGTACGGCCCGAAGTGAGGGTCGTCGTCGAGCAGCGCAGTCAGTTCGTTCGCGCGGGCGTCCCCGGCGAGCCTCTGCGCGCGGCGGCCGTCCCTGGCTTCGCGCACGAGACACGGCACGCCGTCCCGGTCCGCCTCGATCGGAACACGCGCGAGCACCCTGCGGTTCGCGTCGAGCGTCACTTTCGCGAGACGCTTCGCGTTATCGGCATGCGATCGACGGGTCTTCGCGTTCTTGCGCTTGAGCCCGTGCGAGCCGACCACCCACAGGTAGCCGTCGACGACCGCCATCCCCTCCAGGTCGGCCTCTTCATCGGGCTCGCCGGGCAGATCCAGCAGGTCGGCAAGGGGCACGTTGTAGGGATCCCCGTACCGCAACGCTTCGCTGCCGACCGGTTCGAGACGCCGCAGCCGATCGATGCCGCAGGCTTCGTCACCGGCGACCCACAACCAGTCTCCTGAAAAAGCGGCTCCCGAGAGGTTGGTGTGGACGAGCGAGTCCGGCGAGAACTCCAGACGTACCGCGTTGCCGATGCGTGAATTGGGCATGAGTTTCACCTCAGCAGGATTCAACCGGGCAGCGCCGCAAGTGGTACTTTTGCAGCGTTTGCGTTTCCCCCAGGAGAGTGGCGCATATGTCAGCAACTACGCAAGCCGTTCCGGCGCGCATCGATTCCCGGATGCCGACGCTGTTCATTCCCCACGGTGCCGGCCCGTGCTTCTTCATGGACTGGAACCCGCCCACGGCGTGGGATGCGATGGCGGACTTCCTCAGGAATGTGGCCGGTACCCTGCCGCAACGCCCGCAAGCCGTGGTCGTCGTTTCAGCGCACTGGCTCGAGCCGGTGTTCAGCGTCACCAGTGGCGCACGGCCGGAGCTGATCTACGATTACCACGGTTTCCCGCCCCACACGTACGAACTGCGCTATGAGGCGCCGGGCGAGCCCCGCCTCGCGGAGCGGATTGCCGCGCTGCTCGGCCAGGCGCAGCTGCCGGCCAAAACGGATGCCCACCGCGGCTTCGATCACGGCATGTTCATTCCGCTGAAGCTGATGTTCCCGGCGGCCGATATCCCGGTGGTGCAACTGTCGCTGCGTCGCGATCTCGATCCGCTCGCGCATGTGCAGGCCGGCCAAGCGTTGGCGGCGCTGCGTGATGAAGGGGTGTTGATCGTCGGCAGCGGCATGAGCTTTCACAACATGCGCGGTTACGGTGACCCCAGTTTCGGGCCCGTGTCCGACGAGTTCGACCGCTGGCTCACCGCGGCAGTCGAGGCGCCGCCGCAGTCCCGTCATCAGGCGCTGGTCGATTGGGCGCACGCACCTTCGGCCCGTCTTTCGCACCCGCTGCAGGCCGAAGAGCATCTGCTGCCGCTGATGGTGGTCGCCGGGGCCGCCGGCGAGGACCGAGGTCAGCGGGTCTTTGCGGATCGCGTGCTCGAAACCACGCTTTCGGCTTTCCGGTTCGGCTGAAGCAACGACACGACGGCTGCCCGCGGGAGTAGCTTCGCGGCGCGGTTCAGGAGTGCGCCACGTGCGCACTCCGTTCGTGTGCAGGAGGAAACCACCTGAGCAATTTCTCGAGACGTTGCGGCTCTTGCTGAAGATCGCTCAGGTGGTATTTCCCGAGCACCGCCAGGAACGCTTCCTGCGCCTCGTCCATGATGCCCACCAGCCGGCATGACGGCAGGATCCTGCAGGTCGGCTCGTGGCAGTTTATCGGCGTCAGCGTCTCCTCCACGGCCTCGACCACCGTGCGCAAGTTGATTTTCGTCGCGGGACGATTCAGGCGAATGCCGCCGCCTTTCCCTCTGAGCGCTTCGATGTACCCCAGCTTGGCGAGGTGGTTCACGATCTTGACGAGATGATTGCGGGGAATGTCGAAATGCTCCGACACGATCGAGATCGTTACCAGTTCGGCGGGTTTTTGCAGTCCGAGGAAAATCAGCGTACGGAACGCGTAATCGGTATATCGGGTCAGTTGCATCGCGGGCTCTTCGCATGTCCCGGCACTTCTGCCCCCTTCCCACTGGAGCACAGATCCAGACAGGACGGACCGGGCAATCGGCCGTACACGTCAGATTACCACGCGGTCACGCGATAGGTGTATCTGTGATGCAGCTTATGATGAAGCGAGCGACCCTTCCGGGCCGCCCGCATCCCGTTTCCGCTCGTCGGCGAAAGCGACGCCGCGCTCGTCGAAGAGCGCGGACAGGCCTCAGAGCAGTGCGGGCAGCTGTTGCAGCAGCGCCATGCCGTTGCCCAGATGCTTGCCGGTCACGACATAGCCCACCAGTTCGCCCTCGTCATTGACCGCCTTGCCCGTCAGGCCGGTTTCATCGGTTTCCACCGTCCATTGAAGGCCGTCGGCGACCGTCACCCCGCCGACCTGGATCGGCATTGCGGGCGTTTTCACCATCGTCGGCATCGCCGGCAGGCGCAGCCCGGTCCGTTCACCGGCGAGCGTTTTCGCCAGCGCCTGGGCCGCCAGCGACAGCGGATGCATGAACGGCAGCACCCGCCCTTCGATCTCCGCGCAGTCGCCCAGCGCATAGATATGCGCGCTGCTGCTCTGCAACTGCGGATCGACCCGGATTCCGCGATCGACCTCGAGGCCGGCCGCCTTCGCGAGTTCGACGCGCGGCCGCACGCCCGCCGCCGCCAACACCGTGTCCACTTCAAACGTTTCCCCGTCCGAAAGCCGCACGGTGACCCCTCCAGCGCTCGAGTCGATCGACACGATGTTTTGCCCCAGATGCAGCCGGCACCCCTTCTGCACCAGCCGGGTTTCCAGCTCCTGGCTGACGAATTCGGGCAACACTCTGGCAAGCGTACGGGGCGCGACATCGGTCAGCCACACTTGCTGCCCGCCTTCGGCCAGATCGAGCGCGACCTCGGTGCCGGTCAGGCCCGCTCCGATCACCAGCACCCGCTTTCCCTGCGAGAGCTGGTGCAGATAGGTTTCGTAGTCCGAGAGATTGTTCAGCGTGATCACCCGATCGACAGCGTTTCCTTCGAGCGGAGGGATCCACGGAGTCGCCCCGAGCGCGAGGACGAGATCCCTGTAAGGCTGGATTTCACCGCCGAAACTGATCGTCTTCGCCTCGGCGTCGATCGAATCCACCCGCGTATGCGTCCTGATCGTGACGTTGAACTCGCGGGCAAGCTCTTCCGGCGAACGCTGCACCAGATCCGACGGCCCGAGCTTGCGGCTGAAGCCATGGACCAGCTGGGGCTTCGGGTAGTCCGCGCCCGCGTCGGCGGTGATCACCAGCACCGGCGTGTCCTGATCCCGGGCGCGGAAAGCACGGACCAGCTGATAAGTGGCACTGCCGCCGCCGATGATCACGACCGGCGCGGGCTGAAGCCCGTCGCCGCGGGAAGCGTCCGCCGCGCCGTCCCGATGCGGATGCAGAGGCTCGAACTCGGTTTTGCCGAGAAGGCATTCGGGGCACAGGAACGTTTCCGGCACCGCGGACCACGGCGTGCCGGCCTGGACGCCCTGCCCCGATTCTCCCTTCGTCGGGTCATAAACCCAGCCGCAGGTCCGGCACCTCATCGACCCGCCGTCAGCCGCCGCGACGCTCTGGGTCGCCTCCGCTGCAACGGAAGTCGCGGCCGGGCGGGCCGGTTGCCGGGCGAACGCGGACGCAGGCGCACTTTTCCCGATCTCGTCGGGGGTGTGATCGCCACGCCATTGCTGCGCGATATGCCGGCCGAACGCGAGGCATTCGTCGAGCGCGCCGTCAGTCGGCTTCCAGACCGCTTCGATCCCGCCGCTGACCTTGAAGCCTGCCTCCTCGAGCCGCTGGGCGATGCGGTCGACCGCGCCGCCGCTCCAGCCGTGGCTGCCGAACGACGCCGCGTGCTTGCCGCGGAAACGCAAGCCGCGCATTTCTTCGAGCAGCGCGGCGACATGGGGCAGCATGCCGTTATTGACGGTCGGAGAACCGACCAGAATGCCTTTCGACTTGAACACCTGGGTCAGCACGTCGTTCTTGTCGGAGATCGCCAGGTTGAACATCTTGACTTCGACCGACGGATCAGCCGAACGGATCCCCTTGGTGATCGCCTCCGCCATTTGCCGCGTGCCGTTCCACATCGTGTCGTAGATCAGCGTGATCTGGTTTTCCTGGTAATCGTCGGCCCACGCGAGGTATTGCTCGACGATCTGCGCCGGATTGTCGCGCCAGATGATGCCGTGCGACGTGCAGATCATTTCCAGCGGCAGCTTGAACGACAGCACTTCGTGGATCTTCGCGGTAACCCGCGCACTGAACGGCGTGAGGATGTTCGCGTAGTACTTGAGACACTCGGCGCGCAGTTCCTCCTGGTCAACGAGGTCGTTGAACATCTGCTCGCTGGCGTAGTGCTGGCCGAAGGCGTCGTTGCTGAACAGCACCGCATCCCCGGCGAGGTAGGTCATCATGCTGTCCGGCCAGTGCAGCATCGGCGCTTCGACGAAGACGAACTGCTTGCCGTTGCCCAGATCCAGCGTATCCCCGGTCTTGACGACTTTGAAATTCCAGTCCTTGTGAAAGTGTCCTTTCAGGGACTTCACACCGTTTTCGGTGCAGTAAATCGGCGTATTCGGAATCCTCGCCAATAAGGCCGGCAATGCGCCGCTGTGATCGATTTCAGCGTGGTTCGCGATGATGTAGTCGATCTTGTCTAGATCGATTTCCTTTTCCAGATTGTCGACGAACTCCTGCGCGTACGGACTCCAGACCGTATCGATCAACGCCACTTTTTCCTCGCGCACGAGATAGCTGTTATAGCTCGACCCTTTGTGCGTCGAGTATTCCGCACCATGGAACTCCCGCAGCTCCCAATCCTGCTTTCCGACCCACGTGATATTACTTTTCACCGCAAACGACATTGCACGCTCCTGTTTCGATAAAGGTATCAGCCCCTGAAGTACCGGACGTAAATTATGAATGTTTAATAAACACGTTACATGCTTCTTATCTTTTTCAACTCCACCCCGGACGTGGCACGGAGACGGGAACATGCATCCGTTATTCCGTTCATCTACCGCTCAACAACCCTATTCTTCCGCCGCCACGAGCGGTACCGGAAGCCTGCCACTTCGCCGAAAGCAAGGACTGCAGGCTATCAGAAGATGTATCTTTATTGCAACTTCAAATCAATTTATTTCACAGAATCGCTCCATACGCGAAACTTGCAGGAATTTGGATTGATCTTCATCAATTCCGGCGCCGGCTCCGCTCCCGGCATTATCCAGATATCATCAATACCATTGCGGCATCGTCGTTTTTTCCCCACAAAACAGAAATGGATATTCCTGGATTTTATCGCCGGCACGGCTCCGCATTCGAGGCAGTCGAATTTCCATGAAGCGATAACGGTTTAATCATGATTTTTAAAAAATAATCTAAATCAAAGTGCGCGATCGCGACGGCGCTTATTCTGAATCACGACGCAACTGAATTGCGCCGCCATTTCAATCAAATTAATCGTCACATTATCTTTGGGGTTAAAAATGCAGAAATATCTGAAAAGCACAGGCCTCGCTCTTGTCGCCGCATTGGGCGCCTCCGTCGCGATCGCCGATTCTTCATCGGCACCCGTGCGCATCGGCGCGGACGCCGCGTCGCACAATCACGTCATGCGCGCGACCGCCGGATTGCACAACGAGCCGGTGGTGAATGGGTGGCGCCGCATCGGAGGAGAAGCCGTGTGGGTGCTCGACATGAAGACGACAGCGGGCTCGGAAGGAAAAACGCGCGCCCAGGTCCATCAGGAGCTGATCGCGTTCCGGAACGACCCGGAAGCGCTCCGGCGGCACGACAGCTTCTATCAGTGGCCGTGATACCAAGGAGCGGTGCTCCTCATAGGCAAAACCGGCACACAGCCGGGTTTTGCCTCTTTCCCGCGACTTGGAAATGACGCCATCTCGCTGCCGATCTTCAAGTCCGGTCGATCTTCAAGTCCGGCCGATCGGACGAGAGCGGCGCCGCGCGAATGGGCGCAGGCGGCAAGCGCCGGAAATCCTGGGGAGCGAAGTACTACAGGCGAGGATCAACACGTAGCGGCCCGAGTTTCGCAGTCCCGTCTGTGTCGTGCCGCCCGACGGCGGAGCCGGCGTTGCGCCTATACTATGGACGCCGGCAGGATTCATTCAGCCACGAAGTGGAGGCGTATTGACAATGCCTGACGAGCGGAGATCGATCATGCCCTGCACTCACGACCCCCGCCGGAATCGCCTTCTCGCTGCCCTGCCCGCGCGGGAGTACGCCCGCCTCCTACCCAGCCTGGAATGGGTCCCGATGCCCCTGGGCAAAGTGCTTTACGAGTCGGGTGCCCAGATGCGCCACGTCTATTTCCCTACCGACGCGATCGTGTCACTGCTCTATGTCATGCAGGACGGCGCGTCGGCCGAGATCGCCGTGGTCGGCAACGAGGGCATTGTCGGCATCTCCCTCTTCATGGGCGGCGAGACCACGCCGAGCCGTGCCGTCGTGCAAAGCGCCGGCCACGCGTTCCAGCTGAAAGGGCAGCTGCTGAAGGATGAATTCGAACGTACCGGAGGGCGTCGCTCGGGCGCCTTTCATGATTTGCTGCTTCGTTACACCCAGGCGCTGCTGACCCAGATGGCGCAGACAGCGGTCTGCAACCGGCACCATTCTCTCGACCAGCAGCTGTGTCGCTGGTTGCTGCTGAGTCTCGATCGCCTCCCGTCGAATGAGCTGCTCATGACTCAGGAACTGATCGCCAACATGCTCGGTGTGCGCCGCGAGGGCGTCTCGGAAGCTGCCGGAAACCTGCACAAGGCGGGGTTGATCACGTACCACCGCGGCCACATCACGGTGCTGGACCGACCGGGCCTCGAAGCACGCGCCTGCGAATGCTACGCAGTGGTCAGGGCGGAATGCGATCGCCTGCTTCCGTCACCGCATGATCGCCAAGGCGGAGACGTCTCCGCAAGGTAGATCCCCGGCAAGCATCGCAGTTGTGTGCGATGGCAGACAGACGCTCGCGATCGAATCGACTATTGGTATCCGTACGGCCGGCGGCACTTCCGGCATCCACGTCGATCGCCAACGCTCCCCCCCACGCTCACGAATGCCGTGCCGCCATCCGGATCGTGGCTCTCAACCTGACGGACAAGGAGAATCTCATGCTCTATACCATTGCAGTCGTACTGCTGATCCTGTGGCTACTCGGGCTGGTCACCTCCACCACCATCGGGGGATTCATCCACATCCTGCTGGTGGTCGCGATCGTGATCGTGCTGCTCAGAATCATCAGCGGGCGCAAAGTGTTGTAACGGTGCTTCGGCCCGCAACCGGATTCATCACGTATCCGATGTCAGGACGGTCGCCGCACCGGCAAAGACAAGGGCCGGGTCGCAAGCCGGTGAACCGGCGGGTTGACGACATGAGGAGGGCGCAATGCCCGAGACGCTGACCGACAATCCGAGGCAGAACCGGGTTCTGGCCACGCTTCCCGTGACGGAGTATGCCCGGCTGGTGGACGATCTGGAACTCGTGACCTTTCCAACCGGGGCAGTCCTGTATGAATCGGGTGACAGCCTGGAATTCGTCTTTTTCCCGACGACGTCCATCGCCTCGCTGATCTTGTCGACTGAGAACGGCGCGTCGACCGAGCTGGCGATGACCGGCAACGACGGCCTGGTGGGCATCCCGCTCGTGCTCGGCGGCGACACCACGACCCATGCGGTCGTGGTTCAGAGCGAGGGGGGTGCGTACCGCCTGCGCGCCGAAGTCATGCGCTGGGAACTCGACCAGGGAGGAAGCCTGCAGCGCCTGTCCCTGTGGTACGCGCAGGCGCTGATGACGCAGATGGCGCAAAGTGTCGTCTGCAATCGACATCACACCGTGGACCAGCAACTGTGCCGCTGGCTCCTCCTCAGTCTCGACCTGCTGTCGGGGAACCAGCTCGATGTCACCCACGAAATGATTGCGCGGATGCTGGGCGTGCGTCGCGAAGCCGTTACCGAGGCCGCCGGAAAACTGCAGGCGGCCGGATTGATTCAATACCGCCGCGGGCATGTCACGGTGACCGATCGCCCGGGCCTGGAAGCGCGCGCCTGCGAGTGCTACGGCGCCGTCAAGTCGGAATCCGACCGTCTGTTTCAATTGCTGCCGGCCAACCGGTCGAAGTATCGCGCACGGCCGAATCCTGCCACGCTGCGCAAGCGTGCCGAGGCCCGGTTGAAGCAAGCCCAGCCGATCCTGCCGGGCGCGCCGTGGGATACCGAGCGCCTGCTGCACGAACTGCAGGTGCACCAGATCGAGCTGGAGTTACATAACCACGAACTTCGCCAGGCGTACGACGAAGCAGATTCGCTGCGAAAGCAGTGCGCCGACATGTACGACTTCGCACCGGTGGGCTACTTCACGCTGGATGCGCTCGGAGTCATCATCAATGTCAATCTCGCCGGGGCGATCCTGCTCGGCATCAAGCGCTCCGAGCACGGGCGCCATCGTTTCGCCGCTTCCGTCAAGCCGGAGTTCCTGTCGGAGTTCAACCGCTTCGTCAGGGACGTGCTGGATGCTAAATGCAAGAAGAAATGCGAGATCGTCCTGGCGGCCGGCAGCCAACGGCCGGAAGCGATCGTCCGGATCGAGGCGGTCCCGGATGAAACCGGGCGCGAATGCCGCATGGTGGTGAGCGACATCACTGCCGAAAGGCTCGCCGAAAAGGCCTTGCAGGAACGGGAACGCCTGCGGCGCGCGCGGTTCGAAAATTCACCGCGTGCTTGACGGCACGTCTGTAGCAGCCATGCTGTACGGATCGCGCCCACGGAGTGCCGATCATGAAGTCCGCGCGCCACCACACTGAACGTCACCGCACCGATCGGATCGGCTGGATGCGCGCCGCCGTCCTCGGCGCCAACGACGGTATCGTTTCGACGGCCAGCCTCGTCGTCGGGGTCGCGGCGGCGAGCCCGGATCGGGGCGCTGTGCTGGTGGCCGGCGTTGCCGGACTGGTGGCCGGAGCGATGTCGATGGCCGCAGGCGAATACGTATCGGTCCATTCGCAGGCCGATGCGGAAAATGCCGACCTGTCGCGCGAGCGCACCGAACTCGAGAGGCAGCCCATCGCGGAACACCGCGAGCTGGCCGCCATTTACATCGCGCGCGGCCTCGAGCCGGACCTCGCGCATCAGGTCGCCGACCAGCTCATGGCACACGACGCGCTCGGCGCCCACGCGCGCGACGAACTCGGAATATCCGAAACGCTCAGCGCACGGCCGGTGCAGGCCGCGCTGTCGTCGGCCGCGAGCTTCGCGGTCGGGGCAGCGCTGCCGCTCGCGGTGACGGCACTGGCCCCTGCGCCGGGCCTGATGGCGTGGGTTTCAGGGACGTCGCTCGCATTCCTCGCGCTGCTCGGCGCCGTTGCCGCCCGCGTCGGCGGCGCCCCCGTACCGATAGCGGGCTGGCGCGTCACGTTCTGGGGCGCGCTCGCGATGGCGATCACTGCCGGCGTCGGGGCGCTGTTCGGGGCAGTCGTTTGATTCGGGGACGACGGCCCGGGCCTGGTCAGGTTCCCGGCGTCTTCGGCGGGCTCGCGAGCGCTGCCAGCCAGTCGCGCAGCAGCCCGGTGACCTGTTCGGGCTGCTCGAGTGGCACGAGATGACCGCATTCCTCGATGACATGGAGCCGCGCCCCGGAAATCCCCGCCGCCAGCTCACGGTGCACGGCCGGCGGCGTGATGAGGTCCTCCTGGCCGCACAGGACGAGCGTCGGACATTCGATCTCCGCGAGCGTGGGCCGGCTGTCCGCGCGCCCGATGATCGCGCGCTGCTGGCGCACGAACACTTCGTACCCGAGCCCGGTCGCCATCGACTGGAAAACGCCGCCCACCTCGGGGGTGTTCGCATGCTCGGGGTGCGACATGCGCGCCAGCAGTTTTTCGATGACTGCGGGAAAATCGGTGGCACCAAGTTCGATGAGCTCCTCACGCGCCGCCGTGGCTTCGGGAGTGTCGGGACGCGCACTCGTGCTGAGCAGTGCCAAGGCACGCACGCGGTGGGGTGCCCGGCGCAGGATCTCGAAGGCGACATAGCCGCCCATCGACATCCCGGCGAGCACGAACGGCCCCTCGGGCGCTTGCGCCAGCGCATCCTCCGCGAGGCCGGCCATCGAATCCGAACCGGTCAGATCGGCGATCGTGATGCCGACCACGTCCGCCAGCCCATCCGCCTGGTGCTCGAACAGGCTCGCCCCGTTCAGCAGCCCCGGCAACAAAAGCAGGTTCATCTTTTCCATGTCGATCCCTCTCCTCGATCTGTCGCTGAAGCCGACGCGCTCGCGTCTTGAATAATTTTAGCCACCCGGACGGGCCGCATCAGTGCGGCATCACACACAGCGTCTCCCGCCGCGAATGACAACACGCCCAATGTGCGCTGTCGTACAGACCGCAAATTGCCTTGCACGCATCCTTGTCGCGCCGGGTGTCGCAGCTGCGACACGGCGCCCTGGGCAATGTTCAACCTGAATTACGGGAGAAAGACATGAACAAGGATCAGGTCAAAGGCCGACTGAAGGCAGTGAAAGGTACCGTCAAGGAAGTGACCGGCAAGATCGTCGGCAACAAGAGCCTCGAAGAAAAAGGCAAGGTCGAAAAAGGTGTCGGCAAGGTCCAGTCCGGGTACGGCGATATCAAGGAAGACATCAAGAACATCTGATGATCGCTGCCCTGAGGAGCAGATCCGTTTCGCGCGAAGGCGACGAGGCAGCGGCAAATCCTGCCCGCGACGGTCGCCCCGCCCCTTCACTCACGCCGGGAGATGCAGCGGTGCCAACCGACCGCCACGAAATGCGCTGTCGATAGGGAGCCGGAGTCAAGAAGCAATAAACAAGAAGCAAGAACCTCTTTCATGCACCTCTGGAGAAGCACTCATGACACAGCTTGGCAAGTATTTTTCGGCGTTTTTCCTCGCCATCGCACTGGTAACCGCAGTGGGTTGTTCATCCACGTCGAAGCAGGAAGGCACAGGCGAATACATCGACGACACCGTCATCACGACCAAGGTGAAGGCGGAGATCCTCAATGAGCCCACACTGAAAGTCGCGGAGATCAACGTCGAGACCTTCAAGGGCGTCGTGCAACTGAGCGGGTTCGTCACCTCGCAGGCGGACATCAACAAGGCAGTCGAGATCGCACGGGGCGTAAGCGGCGTGAAATCGGTCAAGAACGACATGCGGGTCAAGTGAGGAAGGCGGGTCGCGGCCTACGAGATGACATCACGGTCGGGAGCGGTCGCGGCGGTCCGCTGCCATTCGTTCGAAAATCCATGGCGGCACCGGTGCAGGCACGGCATGACGATCTCGTCGCGACGCTGCGACAGTTGAAGGTACGGCTTCACGGCAGCGGCCGGCCGCGGGTCCCGCTGGACGAGGAGCCGCCGCTGAGATCGGAGTTGTTCAGCGCCGATCAGATGGAGCAGCACGGCAAGGCGCTCGGTGCGTCGCATCGTCTGGCTTCGGGAGGCGCGCCGGATCAGCTCCTGGATCGGTTGGCGGCGAACGAAAATGCCCTGGTCGACGTATGCCGGCTGCTGACCGCGGCGGCTACCGAGAACCAGCGGAGTACGCCGGCCGCCGAATGGCTGCTCGACAACTTCTATCTCATCGAAGAGCAGATCCACACCGCCAAGCGGCACCTGCCGAAAGATTACAGCCGGGAGCTGCCCCGCCTCGATGACGCGCGAGCGGGGCGGTCGGCCGGACGACCCCGTGTCTATGACATCGCCCTGGAGACGGTGGCGCACGGCGACGGTCGCGTGGATACCGAAAGTCTCAGCCGTTTCGTCGCAGCCTACCAGACCGTCTCGCCGCTCAGGCTCGGCGAGCTGTGGGCGATTCCGATCATGCTGCGGCTGGCATTGATCGAGAACCTCCGTCGCGTCGGCACGCGGATCGCAGCCGCGTGGGAAGAGCGCGACCTCGCCGGGTCGTGGGCAGACCGGATGACTGAGACGGCGGAGAAGGATCCGAAGAGCCTGATCCTGGTGATCGCGGACATGGCGCGCTCGAACCCGCCGATGGGCAGCGCGTTTGTCGCCGAGCTGGCGCGCCGCCTGCAGGGGCGCGGCCCCGCCCTGGCCCTGCCCCTGACGTGGATCGAGCAGCGACTCGCCGAATCGGGGCTGACGATCGAACAGTCGGTGCAGTCGGAAAACCAGCAGCAGGCCGCCGACCAGGTGTCGATCAGCAACAGCATCGGCAGCCTCCGCGTCCTGGGGGCGATCGACTGGCGCGAGTTCGTCGAGAGCCTGAGCGTCGTCGAGCAGACACTGCTGGAGGACCCGGCCGGCGTCTATGGGCGGATGGATTTCGCGACCCGCGATCGCTACCGCCACGCAACCGAAGCGATCGCGCGCAAGGGCCGCCTGGCTGAAGGCGAGGTCGCCCGCAAGGCGGTCGAACTGGCGCGGGCCGGCGCGGCGAGGGCTGTCGACAGCGGGAGCACCGATCGGGCAGCCCATGTCGGTTTCTATCTCATCGACAAGGGTCTCGCGGAGCTCGAGCGGGCAGCCGACGTTCCGCTACCCGCCTTTGAGGCGTGGCAGCGAATTGCAAAGCGCATGCCGTTGATTCCGTATCTGGGCACCATCGCGTTGATCACGCTGCTCGTGACCGGATGGCTGCTGTCGCAGGCGTCGGGGTCCGGACTATCCGTCTGGATGCTGCTCGCGGTCGGTTTCGTTTCGCTGCTCGCCGTGAGCCAGTTGGCGGTCGCGCTGGTGAACTGGCTCGCGACGCTGCTGGCTGCGCCGCATCCGCTGCCCAGGATGGACTTCTCCAAAGGGATCCCGCCGCACTCACGCACGCTCGTCGTGGTGCCGACGATGCTCACGAGTGCCTCGAACATCGAGGATCTCGTCGAGGCGCTCGAAGTCAGGTTTCTGGCGAACCGCGATTCCAGCCTGCACTTCGGCCTGTTGACGGACTTTCTCGACGCGGACCAGGAATCGCTCCCGGAGGATGGTCCGCTGATGCAACTGGCCGGGACCCGGATCGACGAGCTGAACGAGAAATACGGCCGAGACGAAGGCCCCCCCCGCGACGACATTTTCTTCCTCTTCCATCGCCCGCGGCGATGGAACCCGCAGGAACGCGTCTGGATGGGGCATGAGCGCAAGCGCGGCAAGCTCGCAGAGTTGAACGCGCTGTTGCGGGCACACGAGCGCGGCGCCGCGGAACCCGGCTTCGCGCTCGTCGTCGGCGGCATCGCAGTGCTGTCGGGCGTGAAGTATGTCATCACGCTCGACACCGATACGCAGTTGCCACGCGACACGGCGCGGCAACTGGTCAGCGCCCTGGCGCACCCGCTGAATCGTGCCCGCTATGACACGGCCAAGCGTCGGGTGTGCGAAGGCTACGCGATCCTGCAACCGCGCGTGTCGGTCAGCCTGCCGGGGACGAACCGCTCGCGCTATGCGCGTCTGTATGGCGGGGAGCCGGGCATCGATCCGTACACCCGCGCCGTGTCGGATGTTTATCAGGACGTGTTCGGCGAAGGTTCGTTCATTGGCAAGGGCATCTACGACGTCGATGCGTTCGAGCAGGCGCTCGACGGCTGCTTTCCCGAAAATCGCATCCTCAGCCACGATCTTCTCGAAGGCTGCTACGCGCGCGCCGGTCTGCTGAGCGATGTGCAGGTGTACGAGGACTATCCGGCCCGTTACGGCGCGGACGTGAGCCGCCGTCACCGCTGGATTCGCGGGGACTGGCAGCTGGCAGGGTGGTTGCTGCGGAGGGTGCCGGGTGAAGGTGCGCGCCGCCTGACGAACCCCCTGACGATGCTGTCGCAGTGGAAACTGGCCGACAATCTGCGGCGCAGCCTCGTCCCGGCCGCACTGACGCTGCTGTTGCTGTCCGGATGGGCACTGCTGTCATCCCCCGGGCTATGGACGATGGCCGTTATCGGCATCCTGCTGATTCCGTCGCTGTGCGCCGTGGTCCTCGACCTGTTCCGCAAGCCGGCCGAGGTGCTGATGCGCCAGCACCTCGCAGCCGTCGCACGCTCGGCGGCGCGGCGCTTCATGCAGGTCGGCTTCGAGCTGGCCTGTCTTCCGTATGAGGCGTTCTTCAGCCTCGACGCGATCGCGCGCACCGCCTGGCGGATGACCGTCACGCAGCGGAAGCTGCTGGAATGGAAACCGTCGGGCGAAGTCGATCGCGAATCGGCCGGCCAGGACCGCGGCGCTCTCGCCGCCGCAATCCGCACGATGTGGGTGGGACCTGCGATCGCCGCGATGATGGCGATCCACTTGGCGCTGTCGCGCCCGGAAGTGCTGGCGGTGGCAGCACCGGTCCTGCTGCTGTGGTTTGCGTCGCCTGCCCTCGCGTGGTGGATCAGTCGCCCGCTCGCTCGCCGCAAGCCGAGCCTGACGGCCGGACAAACCCTCTTCCTGCGCGCGCTGTCGCGTCGCACCTGGGCGTTCTTCGACACCTTCGTCGGTGAGGACGATCACTGGCTGCCGCCCGACAATTTCCAGGAGTATCGCGTTGCCGCGATCGCACATCGCACTTCGCCGACCAACATCGGCCTGGCGCTGCTGGCGAACCTGTCCGCGTACGATTTCGGCTACCTCCCGGGAGGGCGACTTGTCGAACGCACGGCGAACACGCTGCGCACGATGCACGACCTCGAGCGCCACCGCGGCCATTTCTACAACTGGTACGACACGCAGACGCTGCAGCCACTGCTGCCGCTGTACATTTCGACCGTGGACAGCGGGAATCTCGCCGGCCATCTGCTGACCTTGCGAGCGGGCCTGCTCAGCCTTGCCGATGATCCAATAGTGCCGGCACGGCTGTTCGACGGCCTGGCCGACACGTTCGAGATTCTTGCGCAAACTTTGGAAGGGACGGACGGCAGGCTCCCGGACCAGGTTGCGACGTGCCGGAACGAACTGGCCTCCCCAATGGCCGGGCAGCCGCTCACGCTCGCGGCGGCGCACGCAACGCTGCTGCGCCTCGCCGCGTGCGCCGCCGCGCTCGCGACGGCCGTGGTCGCCCCCGCCGGCGGCGACCCCACCGTGCCCGAGAGCGAATCACACGGATGGGCGCGGGCACTCGTCCGGCAATGCAATGACGCGCTCGACGAGCTCGACCACCTTGCGCCGTGGCTGTCGCAGCCGGGGCCGCCACCGGGCCTGGAGGCTCATTCTGCCTCTGCTGCGCTCGTCGCCCTCCCCGGCCTCCTGGCGCTGCGGCAACTTGCAAGGCTCGACACCGAGCTGGGGCCGGGCCTCGCGGCCCGGCTTCATGCTCAGCCGAAGTCGGCGGAACACGCCTGGCTCGGCGATCTGCAGCGGTCCGTCGCCGAGGCGAGCGCTCGCGCCCGTGACAGGATCGCGGCGATCGACCGCTTGGCGGTGCAGTGCGGCGAGTTCGCGCAGATGGATTATGACTTTCTGTTCGACAAAACCCGTCACCTGCTGGTCATTGGTTATAACGTCGCGGAATGCCGGGCGGACGTGAGCTACTACGATCTGCTCGCCTCCGAAGCACGATTATCCAGTTTCGTCGCGATCGCGCAGGGACAGCTGCCGCAGGAGAGCTGGTTCGCGCTCGGACGCCTGCTCATCGGCGCCGGCGGAGAGCCGGTTCTGCTGTCATGGAGCGGTTCGATGTTCGAGTACCTGATGCCACTGCTCGTGATGCCGATGTACGACAACACACTGCTCGACCAGACATGCAAGGCGGCGGTGGCGCGACAGATCGAGTACGGGATCCAGCGCGGGGTGCCGTGGGGCATGTCGGAATCCTGCTACAACACCGTCGACCTGCATCTCAACTACCAGTACCGCGCCTTCGGCGTGCCGGGTCTGGGACTCAAGCGCGGGCTGGCCGACGATCTCGTCATCGCGCCCTACGCATCGGTGCTCGCGCTGATGGTGGCGCCCGAGCAGGCCTGTGCGAATCTGCAGCGACTCTCCGCCGAGGGGTTTCTCGGGAAGTTCGGCTTTTACGAAGCGATCGACTACACGCCGGCGCGGCAGCGACGCGGCCAGTCACACGTCGTCGTGCGCGCCTTCATGGCCCATCACCAGGGCATGAGCCTGCTGGCGCTCGCCTATCTGGTACTTGATCGCCCGATGCAGCGCCGGTTCGAGTCGGACCGGCTGTTCCAGGCGGTCATGCTGCTGCTGCAGGAACGGATCCCCAAGGCGACGGCCCTGTTCTCACACACCGCGCAGTTGTCCGACGTGCGCGCGACATCGGTCGCCGCGGAAATGCAGATTCGCGTGTTCACCAGCCCCGACACGCCGATACCCGAAGTGCAGCTGTTGTCGAACGGCCGCTACCACGTGATGGTCACGAACGCGGGGGGCGGCTACAGCCGGTGGAAGGATCTCGCCGTCACGCGCTGGCGCGAAGACGGCACCTGCGACAACCGCGGCACGTTCTGCTACCTCCGCGACCTCACGAACGGGCCGGGCGGCGAGTTCTGGTCGACGGGCCATCAGCCGACGCTCAGGCAAGCGCACAGCTACGAGGCGATCTTCTCCGAAGGGCGCGCCGAGTTTCGCCGCCGCGATGCGGTCGGCGGCGGCGATTTCGAGACCTACACCGAGATCGTCGTGTCGCCCGAGGACGATATCGAGCTGCGCCGGGTTCGTATCACCAATCGATCGGGACTGCGCCGCGAGATCGAGGTCACGAGCTACGCCGAAGTGGTGATCGCGCCCCCGGACGCGGACGCGCTTCATCCGGCCTTCAGCAATCTTTTCGTGCAGACCGAGATCCTGCGCGAGCGGCGCGCGATCCTGTGCACCCGCCGGCCCCGCTCCGCCGGCGAACACGTACCGTGGATGCTGCACCTGATGGCGGTGCACGGCGCGGACGTCGGCGAGGTGTCCTACGAGACGGACCGCCTGCGCTTCATCGGCCGTACGCGAAGCACCGCCGATCCGCTCGCGATGAGCGACACGGGCGCGCTGTCGGGCACCGATGGCTCGGTGCTGGATCCGATCGTCGCAATCCGTCGTTGGCTCGTCCTCGATCCGGAACAGTCGGCGACGATCGATATCGTGTCGGGCATCGGCGAGAGCCGCGACATCGCGGTGGGCCTCATCGACAAATACCAGGACCGGCACCTCGCCGACCGCGTCTTCGACCTGACGTGGACCCACAGCCAGGTGGTGCTGCGCCAGCTCAACGCGAGCGAAGCCGACTCGCAACTTCACGCCCGGCTGGCCAGTTCCGTGATCCATGCCAACGCCTCCCTGCGCCCCGAGGCGGCCGTGCTGGTCAAGAACCGCCGCGGGCAGTCCGGGTTGTGGGGCTACGCGATCTCCGGCGACCTGCCGATCGTACTGCTGCAGATCGCGGACGCGGCCAACATCGAGCTCGTGCGTCAACTCGTCCAGGCCCACGCCTACTGGCGCCTGAAAGGGCTGGCGGTGGATCTCGTGATCTGGAACGAGGACCACGCCGGTTACCGACAACGGCTGCAGGAACAGATCATGGGGCTGATCGCCTCGGGCACCGAAGCGAGCGTCATCGACCGACCGGGGGGCATCTTCGTGCGACCGGCCGAGCAGATCTCGAGCGACGACCGCATCCTGTTCCAGTCGGTCGCGCGCGTCGTTCTGAGCGACCGCCACGGCACGCTCGCCGAACAACTCGACCGTCGCGGGCCCGTCGACTCCCGCCCGCCACCGTTCGTGCCGAGCCGCGTCTCCCGGGCCGGGGCCAGCGCCGACGCCGCAGCCGCCGATGAAGGGCTACCCCGCGAGCTGATCCTGTTCAACGGCGTGGGCGGATTCACCCCTGACGGGGAGGAATACGTCATTGCGCTTGCGCCCGGGCGGGTGACGCCGGCGCCGTGGGTGAACGTCCTCGCGAACCCCGGGTTCGGGACGGTCGTCTCGGAGAGCGGGGTCGCGTGCACCTGGAGCGAGAACGCGCACGAATTCCGCCTCACACCGTGGCACAACGACCCGGTGAGCGATTCGGGCGGCGAAGCGCTGTATCTGCGCGACGAAGAGACCGGCCAGTTCTGGTCGCCGACGCCGCTGCCTGCCCGCGCAGGGACGTCCTACGTCGTCCGCCACGGATTCGGTTACAGCGTTTTCGAGACCTGCGCCGAAGGCATCCGCTCCGAACTGTGGGTGTATGTGGCCCGGGATGCGGCCGTCAAATTCTCGGTGCTGAAACTCCGAAACGAATCGGGCCGGCCGCGCCGGCTGTCGGCGACCGGCTACGTCGAGTGGGTGCTCGGGGACTTGCGCGCGAAATCCTCGATGCACGTCAGCACCGAAATCGATCCGCGCAGCGGTGCACTGTATGCGCGAAACCCATACAGCACCGAGTTCGGTGAGCGGGTCGCGTTCTTCGACGTGGATGACCCGACGCGCAACCTGAGCGGCGACCGCACGGAATTCCTCGGGCGCAACGGCACGCTGGAAAATCCTGCCGCGCTGAGTCGCTCGCGCCTTTCCGGCAAGTTCGGCGCTGCGCTGGATCCGTGCGGCGCAATCCAGGTGAGCATCGATCTGGCCGACGGGCACGAGCACGAGATCGTGTTCCGGCTCGGGGTCGGGCAAAACCTGGACGACGCCAGCGAGCTCGTGCAGCGCTTCCGCGGCACCCTTGCCGCACGCAACGCCCTGGAAGCGGTGCATCGATACTGGCGCCATACGCTCGGCGCAGTGCAGATCGAAACACCCGATCCGTCGCTCGATGTGCTGGCGAACGGCTGGCTCGTGTACCAGACGCTCGCGTGCCGCATGTGGGCCCGCAGCGGCTACTACCAGTCGGGTGGCGCTTTCGGTTTCCGCGACCAGCTGCAGGACAGCATGGCGCTGGTGCACGCGGAACCCGGGCTCGTGCGTGCGCACCTGCTGCTGTGCGCAAGTCGGCAGTACGCGGAAGGCGACGTGCAGCACTGGTGGCACCCGCCGTCGGGGCGGGGCGTGCGTACGCGGTGTTCGGACGACTACCTGTGGCTGCCGCTGGCGGTGTGCCGCTATGTGACGAGCACCGGCGACAGCGCGGTGCTGGACGAAGCCATGCATTTCCTCGAAGGCCGTCCGGTGAACCCCGAGGACGACTCCTACTACGATCTGCCCGGCCGCTCCGTCGAGGTGGCGAGCCTGTACGAGCACTGCGTGCGCGCGATCCGGCACGCCCTGCGTTTCGGCCAGCACGGCCTGCCGCTGATCGGCTCGGGCGACTGGAACGACGGCATGAACCGCGTCGGAATCCAGGGCAAGGGCGAGAGCGTCTGGCTCGGTTTCTTCCTGTGCACCGTGCTCGCGCAGTTCGCCCCGCTCGCTCGCGCCCATGGCGACCCCTCCTTCGCTGAACTGTGCCTCGCGGAAGGCGAGCAGCTGCGTGAAGGCATCGAGCAGCACGCGTGGGATGGCGAGTGGTATCGGCGCGCGTGGTTCGACGACGGCACGCCGCTGGGCTCCGCGGGCAATGCGGAGTGCCGCATCGATTCGATCTCGCAGAGCTGGTCCGTGCTGTCCGGGGCCGGCGACGCGATGCGTTCGCACAGGGCGATGAAAGCGGTCGACGAGCGGCTCGTGCGCCGCGACTGCGCGCTCATGCAGCTTCTCGATCCACCTTTCGACAAGTCGCCCCTCGATCCCGGCTACATCCGCGGCTATGTGCCGGGCGTGCGCGAGAACGGCGGGCAGTACACCCACGCTGCGATCTGGGCGGCGATGGCCTGGGCCGCATTGGGCGAGTGCGAGCGCGCGTGGGAGTTGCTGACGATGATCAACCCCGTCAACCACACGCTATCCGCGGAGGGAATCGCGACCTACAAAGCGGAACCCTATGTCGTCGCCGCCGACGTCTACGCGGTCGCGCCGCACGTCGGCCGCGGGGGCTGGAGCTGGTACACGGGCTCGGCCGGCTGGATGTACCAGTTGGTCGTCGAATCGCTGCTGGGCCTGCGCCTCGCCGGCGCCACCCTGCATCTGGCGCCCTGCCTGCCCGCCGACTGGCCCGGGTACACGATCCGCTATCGGTATCGGGAAACCGTTTATCACATCGCCGTGTCGCAAACGCATGGCGGCGGCGATGCACAGAGCGGGGTGACGTCCGTTACGGTGGATGGCGTCGAACGACCCGACAGGACGCTCCCCCTCATCGATGACCGGCAGGAGCACCGGGTCGAAGTCGACGTCAGCGCGAGGTAAGTCCGCACCTTCCCCCTTGCCGCCGGACGGCGCGCCGCGCGCCACCTGGACTGCGAGGCTCGCGGCCGCTTCATTGGCTCGATTCGTCGCCTCTCGGCCCCGTCACAGCTGCGACTTCAGCGGCAGCACGAATTTCTCGATCAGCTTGTCCTTCATCGGCCGCTGCTGCCACATTTCATAGGTGTAGCGCTGCGCCTGCGCGAGGTCGGACTCGAAGACCGCGATCATTTTCTCGGCGAACGGCGGGTCGTAGAGATTGAGACTCGCCTCGTCGTTGAGGCGGAACGAACGGATGTCGAAATTCGTGGACCCGACCGACACCACCTCGCGGTCGACCACCAGCAGCTTCGTATGCAGCATCGTCGGCTGGTATTCGTGGATCTCGATGCCGGCCTGCAGCAGCGGACCCCATCCGGCTTTCGACGCGAACCGCACTGCGTCCGAGTCGATGTACGGGCCGGGCAGCAGGACGCGGACGCGCACGCCGCGTTCGCGCGCGGCAATCAGCGCCTTGACGATCAGCTCGTCCGGCACGAAGTACGACGCCGCGAGGTCGATTGATTGTTTAGCGGCGCTCACCGCCATCATGTACATCAGGTGCATGCTCTCGCTGCCGCCCGACGGCGACGCGAGGAAAAGGTGCGCGGCGACGTCGCCGACCGGGGACAGCTCCGGGAAATAGGCCGGACCGCTGAGCACTTCGCCGGTCGTCTTGATCCAGTTGTCGTTGAACGCCGCCTGCATCTGCGCGACGGCCGGACCCTCGATGCGGTAATGGGAATCGCGCCAGTGCTCGGGATCCTGGGCGTGTCCGAGCCACTGGTCCGCGATGCCGACCCCGCCGGTGAAGCCGATGCGCCCGTCGACAACCAGCAACTTGCGGTGCGTGCGGTTGTTGAGCCGATCGAGCGAGTACCAGTGCAACGGCCGGTAGCGATGCACCCGCACCCCGGCCTGCTCCATTTTCCGCAGCAGGCGCTCGTCCATCTTGATGCTGCCGGCCCAGTCGATCGTGACATTGACCGGGATGCCGGCTTGCGCACGCTCGGCGAGCGCGTCGGAGAACTCCCTGCCGATTTCGCCGGACCAGTAGATGTACGTCTCGAACGTGATCGAAGCGCGGGCTCCACGAATGGCCTGCAGCATCGCCGGGAATATCTCGTCACCATTCTGCAGCGCAGTGACGCGATTGCCTCCGATGATCGGCGGTCCCAGCAGCACCGACATCTCGCGCCGGAACTGCGGCGTGGCGACTGCGAAGCGGTGCGCGAGCACCTGTTCGAGCTTTTTTTCCGGGGTGGAGAAGTTCATCCCTACCAACGCCACGACTCCGGTGCCCACCGCCGTGATCGCGGCAGTCCAGAGCATGCGTTTAGACATCCATTTGCGTGGCATGGAAAAGCCCTTTCGGCGAGATGCAGGCAGTCCGGCGCGGCAGCTTCGCGTACGGCCCGCGACGTGGGAAATTGAAACACAGAAGCGCATGAGGAGGGGAGCCCTGCTTACCCGAAGTGATCTGTGCGGCCCGCTGCGACGCGCCTCGACCCTGTTTCTGCACCGGCCGGTCGTCAAAACGCTCTCATGGCGCACAGCGGCGGGGTTCGGCATTGAAGGGGCGGTGCGTAAGGCCGTCCAATCGTGCAAGAATCCCGTCCACCCGTCGCTGTCCGCCCGGCCCGATCACCGACGCGGGCCGGCGGGCCGATGCGTGTACGCGAGCGGTGGCCGCAGCACCCGATCGCGCTTTCAGGAGGCCTCCTCGCGATGAAGCCCGAAATCCCTGATCCCGCCACCGCCGCGCTCCCCGCCACCGCCCGCTCCGAACTGCGCCGCCACATCGATGCCGCGTGGCGCACGCCCGAACCCGAGTGCGTGCCGGCGTTGATCCGCGCCGCGCGGCTCGATGCGGAAATGCAGGCGCACATCGCCACGCAGGCGCGCGAGCTGGTCGCAGGACTGCGCGCGACGCGCACCCGCTCGAGCGGCGTCGACGCGCTGATGAAGGAGTTTTCGCTGTCGAGCCAGGAAGGCGTCGCGCTGATGTGCCTCGCCGAAGCGCTGCTGCGCGTGCCGGACTCCGCGACTGCCGACCGGCTGATCCGCGACAAGCTCGCCCACCGCGACTGGCATGCGCACCTCGGCCACAGCCCGTCGCTGTTCGTCAACGCCGCGACGTGGGGGCTGCTCGTAACCGGAAGGCTCGTGACGACGAGCAGCGCGCACGGGCTTTCGAGCGCGCTCTCGCGGATGCTCGCGCGCGGCGGCGAACCGCTGATCCGCCGCGGCATGGACCTGGCGATGCGCCTGCTCGGCGAGCAGTTCGTCACCGGCCGCAGCATCGCCGAAGCGCTCGAGCGCAGCGCCACGGCGCGGCGGCGCGGCTACCGCTACTCGTTCGACATGCTCGGGGAGGCGGCGATGACGGCGGCCGACGCGCGGCGCTACCTGGCGGGCTACGAGCAGGCGATCCACGCCATCGGCAAAGCGTCGGCCGGCCGTGGCGTGGTCGACGGCGACGGCATTTCGGTCAAGCTGTCGGCGCTGCATCCGCGCTACGTGTGGTCGCAGCGCGAGCGCGTGATCATTGAGCTGCTGCGGCGGCTGAAATCGCTATGCGTGCTGGCGAGGCACTACGACCTCGGCCTGAACATCGACGCCGAGGAAGCCGACCGTCTGGACCTGTCGCTCGACCTGCTCGAAGCGCTCGCGCTCGACGACGAGCTCGCCGGGTGGCAAGGTTTGGGTTTCGTCGTGCAGGCGTACCAAAAGCGCGCTCCGCAGGTCGTCGACTGGCTCATCGAACTGGCGCGGCGCAGCGGCCGGCGCCTGATGGTGCGGCTCGTCAAGGGCGCGTACTGGGACGCGGAAATCAAGCGCGCCCAGGTCGAGGGCCTCGCCGGTTACCCCGTGTTCACGCGCAAGCTCTACACCGATGTCGCCTACCTCGCGTGCGCCAAACAGCTGCTCGCGGCGCGCGACGTCCTCTATCCGCAGTTCGCGACGCACAACGCCCACACGCTCTCGGCGGTGTTCCAGCTTGCCGGCGACGACTACGCAGCCGGCGACTACGAGTTCCAGTGCCTGCACGGCATGGGCGAGCCGCTCTACGACCAGGTCGTCGGCGACGCCCCCCCGCGGCGCAGAGTGCGCATCTACGCGCCGGTCGGCAGCCACGAGACGCTGCTCGCCTACCTCGTGCGGCGCCTGCTCGAAAACGGCGCGAACTCGAGCTTCGTCAATCGCATCGTCGATGAAAACGTGAGCATCGACGCACTGGTCGCCGACCCGGTCGAGGAGGCGCTACCGCTCGCCGGCGCACCTCACCCGGGGATTCCGCTGCCGGCCGACCTGTACGGCAGCGAGCGGCGCAATTCGGCGGGCCACGACCTTGCGAGCGAGCCGGTCCGCGACCGTATCGGTGCCGCATTGCAGCGCAGCTGCAGCGTCGTGCGCCGCGCCGGGCCGCTGCTCGCGAACGGTGCAGCGTCGCCCGCGTCGCGCGGCAACATGCACGCGGTGCGCAATCCGGCGGACCACTCGGACGTCGTCGGGATGGTCGTTCATGCCGACGAGGCCGACGTCGAACGGGCGCTCGCCGCGGCGTCGGGGGCTGCCCCGGCGTGGGCGATGCGGGCGGCGGCGGCGCGCGCCGCGTGCCTCGAGCGCGCCGCCGAACTGATCGAGCGCGACACCGACGAGCTCGTCGCGCTGGCGGTGCGCGAAGCCGGCAAGTCATGGGCCAATGCTCTTGGGGAAGTGCGCGAGGCGGTCGATTTCTGCCGCTACTACGCTGCCCAAGTGCGCGACTTCGACAACGCGACCCATGTCGCCCTCGGACCGGTGCTGTGCATCAGCCCGTGGAATTTCCCGCTGGCGATTTTCACCGGACAGATCGCGGCGGCGCTCGCCGCAGGCAACCCGGTGCTCGCCAAACCGGCCGAACCGACGCCGCTGATCGCCGCCGCGGCAGTGGCCCTGTTCCGCGAAGCCGGCGTGCCGGCAGCCGTCCTGCAGTTGCTGCCCGGCGGCGGCGAGACCGTCGGCGCAGCGCTGGTCGCCGACCCGCGCGTGCGCGGCGTGCTGTTCACCGGCTCGGTCGAAGTCGCGACGCAGATCCATCGCGCGCTCGCAAAACGCGGCGGCGACGTGCCGCTGATCGCCGAAACCGGCGGGCAGAACGCGATGATCGTCGATTCGACGGCGCTCGCCGAGCAGGTGGTCGTCGACGCGATCGCGTCGGCGTTCGACTCCGCCGGCCAGCGCTGCTCGGCGCTGCGCGTGCTGTGCCTGCAGCACGACATCGCCGACGCCGTGCTCGCGATGCTGCGCGGCGCGCTCGACGAAATGCGGCTCGGCGACCCGTCGGACGTGCGCAACGACATCGGCCCGGTCATCGACGCGGACGCCCAGGCGGCGCTCGAGCGCCACGTCGCCGCAATGTACGCACACGGCGCGAAAATCACTCGCCTCGCGTTGCCGCAGCGCTGCACCCGAGGCACTTTCGTCGCGCCGACGATCATCGAGGTCGGCGACATCCGCGACATCGGCGGCGAGCACTTCGGTCCGATCCTGCACGTGCTGCGCTACCGCGCTGGCGAACTCGACCGCCTCATCGACGCGCTCAACGCGACCGGCTACGGCCTGACGATGGGCGTGCATTCGCGCATCGACGAGACGATCGACGCCGTGATCGCGCGCGCCCGCGTCGGCAACCTCTACGTCAACCGCAACATGATCGGCGCCGTCGTCGGTGTTCAGCCTTTTGGCGGCGAAGGGCTGTCCGGCACCGGTCCGAAAGCCGGGGCCCGCTGTATGTGCATCGCCTGCTGCGCCGCAGCCCGGGGCCGGCGCTGCAGGGGCGCGACCGGCTCCGGGACGACGAAGCGTTCGGCTGCCTCGTCGCCTGGCTCGACGACGCAGGACGGGTGTTGATCGACGCCGCCGGCCACGCCTTCCTGCTCGAGCGGATCGCCGCTTGCCGCGCGAGGCGCCTCGCCGGCCTGCGGCTCGCCCTGCCCGCCCCGACCGGCGAAGACAACAGCCTGCGTTTCGTCCCGCGCGGCCTCGTCGCCGGCGTCGCCGCGACTACCGTCGGGCGTCTGCACCAGCTCGTCGCCGCGCTCGCGAGCGGCAACTGCATCGTATTTGCGGACGATGCCGCGCATCGCGCGCTGTTCGACGCGCTGCCGGGCCCAGTGCGAAAAGCGGTGACGCTGGACAGCGACTGGGAAGGCCTTCCGTTTGGCGCGCTGCTGTTCGACGGCACTGTGGCAGAGGCCGACGCGTGGCGCGTGCGCCTCGCCGCACGCGATGGCCCGATCGTGCCGCTGCTGCAACCCGGACCCGAATACGATCCGGCGCGGCTCGTCCATGAGCGCACCGTCAGCATCAACACCGCTGCCGCTGGAGGCAATGCCAGCCTGATGGCGCTCGGCGCCTGACAGCAGTCAGTCCGGCGTCACTCGTCGGCGAGTTCCGGATATTCGCCGCGCAGCGTCTCCCCGTCGCGCCGCCAGGCGAGGCATTCGCCGACGAACGCGACGGCGCGAGAATCCGGCCAGCGCCGCGGGTCGGGGTCGATGGCGATCTGACGCGCGACGCGATCCGGCCAGGAAGCCTGCGTGTAGGTGTTGCCGACCTGAGTGATGAGGTCGGTCAGATGCGCGCAGCCTTCCGTGCCGCCGACGCGCTCACGAACCTGCCGGCCAAACCCGGGCCCGATGTGGAGCCCGATGAGGCGCCGATAAGCCGCAGCGGCATCCGGACACACTGCCGGCCATGGCGCCGCCATCATCCGCGCTTCCACATCGAGGATCGTGAACTCCTGGTCGATCAGGAACGTGATCGACATGTGATGGATCAGTTCGCCGGGACGGATCGGCTCGCGCGAGCGGAAAATCATCTCCTGCGTTTTCTCGTCCGCGACCGTCGCTTCGACTTCATACAGGCCGTCCTTGCGGCGATAGGCCCGACAGGTGATCTGCCGCGTATGCACGAGTTCGCGCTCGCATTCCCCAAACATTCCAGCTTCCTCCGAAGCGGTGGCCGTGTTCGCCACCGCAATAGCAAAAATCAATGATAACGGTCGCCGGCGAGGATCGACAGCTGGGGCTGTTCAACCGCGCGGCCGGTAGAGCGAAGCGCGCATCAGCAGCATCGCGGTCACCGGCGAAGTCAGGACGACGAACACCGCGATCAGCAGTTCATGCACCACCGGCCGCTGCGCGAGCGCCGACGAAACCAGGATCGAGGCGAGCAGGATGCAGCCCGCGCCGAGCGTGCTTCCCATCGTCGGGGCGTGGATGCGGGCGTGAAAATCGTGCAGCCGCAGCAGTCCGAGCGAACCGACGAGCGTCAACAGACCGCCGACGACGAGCAGCGCGGCGGCAGGGAGCGCGGCCCACAACGGCACGTTCATCGCGTTCACGGCTCGATGACCTCGCCGCGCAGCAGGAACTTGGCCATCGCGGTGGCGCCGACGAAGCCGAACAGCGCGATCAGCAGCGCGATGTCGAAATAGATCCCCGAGCCGAAGCCGACTCCCAGCGTGAGCACGACGAGCATGCCGCTGATGTACAGCGTGTCGAGGGCGAGCACCCGGTCCTGCGCCTGCGGGCCACGCAGCAGGCGGAGCGCGGCGCACCCCATCGCGACCGAAACGCACATCAGGGCGAAGTACACCGCCCACGGAAGGACATTGCTCATTCGAAGATCTCCATCAGCGGCCGTTCGTAGCGCTGCTTGACCGTTCGGATCCACTCCGCTTCGTCGTGCAGGTCGAGGATATGCAGCGTCAACACCCCGCTCTCGCGGTCGTGCCCGGCCCAGACCGAGCCGGGGCACGCGGTGACGATCATCGCCAGCACGGCAAGTCCGTGCGGAGCGCGCAGTTCGAGCGGAATCTTGACGAAACCGACGTACGGCTGCCGCCTCGACGCGCCGAGGATGACGCGGCCGACCGCGATGTTGGAGCGGATGACATCGACGAGGACGACGAAGAACAGACGAACCGCGACGTCGAAGCGCCGCGGCCACGCGGATACCGGGCGCAGCGCGGCGACCGCGAGCGTGATCAGGCCGGCGAACACCACGCCGAGCGCGATCTGCCCCGGCGCGAAGCTGCCGTTGAGGGCCAGCCACATCACCAGGAGGAAGACCGGCAGGACTGGCACCCTGCGTCTCATCGCGCGAAGCCTTCCGTCACCGTCATCCCCGGCAGCACCGCCTCGACGTAGCCGCGGCCCTCGAGGTATTGCGCGGTCGTGTTGAAATACGTCATCGCCGGCCCCGCACCGCCGGCGAGCGCGACGCACAGCAGCAGCAGCGCGGTGACGGGGACGGCTTCGGTCCATTGCAGCCGCGGCACGCTGCGCTCGGTGCTCCAGAAGATGCGCGTCCCGATGCGCGACAACGCGACCACGCCGGCGAAGCCGGAGAGCAGCAGCGCGGCGATGAACAGCCCGGGGTGCGGGGCGTTGGAGCCGGGCCCCGGCTCGAATGCGATCGCCGCGACCAGCAGCGTGAACTTCCCGACGAACCCCGACAGCGGCGGCAGCCCGGTCACCAGCACCGCACACAGGATGAACGCCAGGCCGAGGAAAGCCATTGCGGCCGGGATCGGAAAGCCGACGACGCTCTCGATTTGCCTGGGGTCCTGGGGATCCTGGAGCCCGAAAGCTTCGAAGCTGACCGCGAGGAGGTCGGCCGCGATCGCCCGGCCGCGTTCGGCCATTTCTATGACCATGAAGAACGCGGCGCTCGCGAGCACCGAGCTGACAAGATAGAACAGGCCCGGCCCCGTCAGCGCGTAGCCGTCGAAACCGAACGCCGTCAGCAGCGTTCCCGACGAGACGATCACCGTGCAGCCGGCGAGGCGATCCAGCTGCTGCGCGGCGAGCATTCCGAGCGTTCCCGTCGCGATCGTCGCGAGGCCGCTGTAGAACATCCATTCGCCGCCGAACGGGGCCGGCGCAGCGTCGCCGAGCAGCGTTTCGAAGCGCACCAGCGCATAGATGCCGACTTTCGTCAGGATCGCGAACACGCCCGCCACGGGCGCAGCTGCCGCACCGTAGGCCGGAACCAGCCAGAAGTTGAGGGGCCAGGCGCCCGCCTTGACGAGGAACACGACGCCGAGCAGCGCCGCGGCCGCGTCGACGAGCGCTCGTTCGTCCCCGATGAGGAGCGGGATGCGCAACGCCAGTTCGGCCATGTTGAGCGTGCCGGTGACGCCGTAAATGAGGGCCGCCGCAATCAGGAAAAGCAGCGACGCAACGAGATTGACGACGATGTAATGCAGTCCCGCCCTGACCCGTGTCGCGCCCGAGCCGTGCAGGACGAGCCCGTACGACGCGGCGAGCAGCACTTCGAAAAAGACGAACAGGTTGAAGAGATCGCCGGTCAGGAAGGCGCCGCTGATCCCCATCAGCAGGAACTGCGAAAGCGGCAGGAAATGCGCGCCGGCGCGCTCCCACCGCGCGAGCGAATACACGAGCGTCGCGAGTCCCAGCGTCGCGCCCAGCGTGAGCATGATCGCCGACAGGCGGTCGACGACCAGCACGATGCCGAACGGCGCAGCCCAATCGCCGAGCGCATAAACGCCGACGTCGCTCGCCCATGGCGCACTGATTAGTTCGCCGCTCATTCCCAGCAGCGTGAGCGCGACGACCAGCTGCGCGATCGTCGAGGTCAGCGCGAGAATCGTGCGCGCCCGCCGCCGGGTTTCGCCGAACAGCAGCATCGCCGCTCCCGCGAACAGCGGCAGCACGACCGGCAGAATCGGCAGATGCTGCAGCCAGCCGCTCATGCCAGGGCTCCACAGAAGGGGCCGTCGACCGGGCGAGGTACCGCGACAGAACGCATCCGCTTCGTCATTCCTGCTCCGGCTCCCGCCCGTCGACGTGGTCGGTGCCCGTCAGTCCGCGCGATGCGAGCAGCACGACGAGGAACAGCGCGGTCGTCGCGAAACCGATGACGATCGCCGTCAGCACCAGCGCCTGCGGCAGCGGATCGGCGTAAAACGCGGGGTTGCTGCCGTGGGACGGCACGATCACCGGCGCACGGCCGAGATTGAGCCGCCCCATGCTGAAAATGAACAGGTTCACCGCGTACGCCAGCAGCGACAGGCCGATGATGACCTGGAAGGTGCGGGGGCGCAGCAGCAGGTACACGCCTGAGCCGCCCATGATCCCGATCGCCAGTGCGAGGATGATTTCCATCAGACGAATCCTCCGCGATCGAGCATCGCCTTGCGGTGGTGGCTGCGCAGCGACTGGTGCGCGAGCGCGACGAGCATCAGCACCGTCGCTCCGACGACGAGCATGTAGACCCCGAGATCGAACAGCAGCACCGTCGACAGATGGATTTCACCGAGCAGCGGCAGCTCGCCGTGCCAGGACAAGTTCGACAGGAACGGCTCGGTCGCAAGCCACGCCCCGGCTCCGGCCGTTCCCGCCGCGAGCAGCCCGGTCGCGATCCAGTATTGGGGATGGATGCGCAGCCGCGACTCCACCCACACCGTGCCGCCGACGATGTACTGCAGGATCACCGCGGTCGCGAGCACGAGCCCGCCGACGAAGCCGCCGCCCGGCGCATTGTGCCCACGGAGCAGGAAGAACAGCGACACCAGCGTCGCCAGCGGCAGGAGCAGTCGCACGATCACCGCCGGCAGCATCAGGTAACCGTCCGGCAAGGGCGCGGCAGGATCGGGCAGCCGCTCTTCACTGCCGCCGTCCGCTCCGTCCTGCTCGCTTTGCTGGCGTGGCAGCGCGACGCTCTCGGGCGCCGGGCGGAAGCGGCGCAGGAGCGCATACACCGTCAGCGCGACGATCCCGAGCACGGTGATTTCGCCGAAGGTGTCGAACCCCCGGAAGTCGACGAGGATGACGTTAACAACGTTCAGGCCGCCGCCCTCCGACAACGCCCGTTCGACGAAGAACGGCGAGATGCCGTCGGTCGGAGGACGAGTCAGGATGGCATAGGCGAGACCGGCGAGCCCGAGTCCCGCCACGGTGGCGATGAGGGTGTCGCGGCCGCGGCGCACGCGCGTGGTCATCGGCACGCGTTCGCCCAGGCGGAAGCGCTCGTCACGCCGCGGCAGCCAGCGCAGCCCGAGCAGGATCAGCACCGCAGTGACGACCTCGACGGTGAGTTGCGTGAGCGCGAGATCGGGCGCCGAGAACCAGACGAAGGTCAGGCTCGTCGCCAGCCCCGCGCCCCCGGACAGGATCAGCGCCGCGAAGCGGTGATGCTTGGCTTGCCAGGCGGCGGTGACCGCGCACGCCGCGCCGATGACCCACATCAGCACGAAGGCCGGATGAGGAGGAAGAATCGGGCGCGTGCCCCACGACCAGCCTGCGGTCAGCGCCGGATAAAGCGCGCCCACGACCGCCACCGCGACCACCAGTAGCAGTTGCGTTTGCAGGCGGCGCGAGGACAGCGCACGCAGCGCACGCTCGGCACCCGACATGATCGCGGTCTGTGCCAGATCGAACGCCCGCTTGCCGTCGAAGCGGCCGAGCAGCGGCGCACGGACCGCCGGATAGCGCCACAGCAGCGCGTACAGCAGGATCCCCCGGCGAGCGCGGCGAAGCTCATCAGCACCGGCAAGTTGAACCCGTGCCACACCGCGAGACTGTAGGCGGGCGCATCGGCGCCGAGAATCGCCGTCGTCGCCGTCTTCAGGAACGGGCCGACGGTGTGCGCCGGAAAAACTCCGACCAGCAGGCACATCAGCACCAGCAGCGCGCTCGGCAGCAGCATCCAGCGCGTCGGTTCGTGCGGCGCGCGCGGCAGGTCGGTCGCTTTCGGCCCGAGGAATACTTCGGCGATGAAGCGCAGCGAATAGGCGACGCTGAACATCCCCGCGACCGTCGCCGCGAGCGGCAGCCCGATCCGCTGCACGTCGGGGCGCTGCAGGAAAACGGTTTCGGAGAAGAACATCTCCTTCGACAGAAACCCGTTGAGCAGCGGCACGCCGGCCATCGACGCAGCGGCGACGAACGCGAGCGTCGCGGTGAGCGGCATCGCACGGTAAAGACCGGACAGGCGCTTCAGGTTGCGCGTGCCGGTCTCGTGGTCGACGATGCCGGCGGCCATGAACAGCGTCGCCTTGAAAGCCGCATGATTGACGATGTGGAACACCGCAGCGACCAGCGCCAGTTGCGTGTTCATCCCGAGGAGCAGCGTGATGAGGCCGAGATGGCTGATCGTCGAATACGCGAGCACGCCTTTCATGTCTTCCTGGAACATCGCCAGGTACGCGCCGATCGCCAGCGAGCACAAGCCGGCGCCGCCAATGATCCAGAACCACGCGTCGGTCCCGGACAACACCGGCCACAGCCGCGCCAGCAGGAACACTCCGGCCTTGACCATCGTCGCCGAGTGCAGATAGGCCGAAACCGGCGTCGGCGCCGCCATCGCGTGCGGCAGCCAGAAATGGAACGGGAACTGCGCGCTTTTTGTCAGCGCACCGAACGCGATCAGCGCGAGCACTGCCGGATACCAGGGATGCGACCGCAGCACCGCAGCCGAGGCGAGCACGACGTCCAGGTCGTAGCTTCCGGCCATGTGGCCGAGCAGGAGCACGCCGCCGAGCAGCGAAAGTCCGCCCGCTGCCGTGACGGTGAGCGCCATGCGCGCTCCCCGACGCGCGTCCACGCGGTGATGCCAGTACGCGATGAGCATGAACGAGGCGAGGCTCGTCAGCTCCCAGAACATCGTCATCTGGATCAGGTTGCCCGACAGCACCACGCCGAGCATCGCACCCATGAACGCGAGAAAGAAGGCGAAGAACCGCGGCACCGGGTCGGCCGGCGACATGTAATAGCGCGCATACACGACGACGAGCGTCCCCATCGCGACGACCAGCATCGCGAACAGCCACGCGAAACCGTCGAGCCGCAGCGAGAAGTTCAGCCCGAGTTCCGGCGCCCACGGCAGCGACGCGCGGACGACGCCGCCGTCGACGACCTGCGGATACAGGCTCGCCGTCAGGAGGGTCGCCGCGAGCGCAACCAACCCGGCGAGCCATGCTTCGGCATTTCGGGCGTTCGACGGGAGGAAGGCGGCGCACAGGCTGCCGGCGAACGGCAGCAGGATGATCAGGAGCAAAGTCATTTTGCTCCAATGCTAACCCGTAATGACGGATCCCTGCGAACCATGCCGTAACGCTAAAAGGCGTTATCGCGGAAACATTCAAGCAAAAAGGCCAGTCTTTCGACTGGCCTTTTTGCTTGAATCCGTGGCGCGCCCGGAGAGATTCGAACTCCCTACCCCTTGGTTCGTAGCCAAGTACTCTATCCAGATGAGCTACGGGCGCTTTGTGAAGAAGCGAGATTCTAACAGGTCTCGCTGCCGCGTCAACCACCTCACGGTATTTTTTCGGAATCACCGTAATTTCATCGAAAATCCTGTCGAATCATCGATTTGGTGAAGTTTTCCCGCTCTTGCGAGCTACCGCGAGACGCCGCAGGCCGGCATTATGGACACGCCCGCCGCGCCGCGCAAGCATTTTTGCTGGCGGCCGGGTTCACCGCGTGTAATAGCCCACGCCGACGATCTTGTCGCCGACCTTGCGGAAAAAGCTGTGTTTCGACTCGAGCTTTTCGGTCAGCGGATTGCGCCACGCGTAATCGAGTTCCCCTTCGCCCTTGCGCCCGACGATGTTCAGCATGTCGGTGACGACGGCCTTGCCTTTCGGGTCGCGCAACGCGCTGCCGTCGGTGCCGACCATCGCCGGAGAACCCCCGTGGGCTACGAAGCGCCGGGTCGGGATATCGATGACGAAGACGTAGAGATCATCCTGGATAAAACCGCCGTCGATCGCATTGAAAGCGTTCAGCGCGGCGTCGCCCTTTTCGTTCAGCGCGGTGACGGCACGCTCGAGCAGGCCTTTCGCCTGCTCGGCAGTGGCGCGCGGCGTGTAGTACCCCACCGCGATGATGCGGTCGTTCACCCGCTCGAACAGCGTGACTTTCGGTTCGACGCGGTTATCGACGCGGTTGAGCCAGCGGTACTCGATACGGCCGTGGCCCGTTTTCGCCGCGGTGTCGAGCATGTCGCGGAAAAACTCCTTGCCCGTTACATCCTTCATCGTCGCGACGTTGCGTCCGACCAGCGCGACGGATGGCCCGCCGCTCGCGAGCATTTCGCCGTCGAGGGTCATTACATAGACGTAAAGCTCCTTGTCGCTGAACGCCGGCGACTGATTGAAATCGGCCAGCGCGGCTTCGCCCTTGTCGCGATAGTGGGCGACGGCCTTCTCGAGCAGGCGGCGGCTGCGGTTCTCGTCGGCGCGCTGGACGAGGTCGGCCTGTGCGGTCGGAGCGGTTGCGGCGGATGCGGTGGCTGCCGCGTGGGCCGCCGGAAACGCGAAGCTGCACAGGCACAGGGAGGCGATGCGAAGAGTGGTTTTCATGGAATGGAATTAGTTTCAGTAATGATTGGATGCACAAAAATTATCGGATATGACGATGATTGTCGAGACATGCCTGTTACGCGATCTCCGGCGCCGTGCATAGCGGCAGCTGGTCCGGTCAGCCAAGGCGGTAAACGCGCGCTTCATACGGCCGGAGCAGCAGCCTGTCAGTCGGGGGATGCGACTCGACCGGATGGTTCGCGAGCAGCAACCCGCTGCCCTCCAGCAGCAGGCCAGGCTCGTGGTATCGAGCTTCGTCGCGCGTCAGGTTCGTGATGATCAGGTAGCGCCGCGCACCCTGCGTGCGGCTGTAGGCGTAGATCTGCGCATCGTCCTCCATCAGCAGCTCGTAGTGGCCATAGACGAGCCCTGGCTCGCGTTTGCGTAGCGCGATCAGGCAACGGTAATGGTTCAGCACCGACGCGGGGTCGGGCTCCTGCAACTCGGCGTTGATCTCGTTGAAGTTCGGATTGACCCGCAGCCACGGGGTGCCGGTGCTGAACCCGGCGTTCGCCGACCCGTTCCACGGCATGGGCGTGCGGGCGTTGTCGCGCGAGACGATCGACAACAGGTCGATGATGTCACGCTCGCCGAGTCCTTCGCGCTTCATCAACGCGAAGCGGTTCTTCGTCAGGACGTCGTTGAAATCGTCGAGCGCCGCAAAGCGGCTGTTCGTCATGCCGAGCTCCTGCCCCTGGTAGATGAACGGCGTGCCCTGCATCAGGAAATACATCGTCGCCAGCGCGGTCGCGCTCTCGCGCCAGTAGCGGCCGGTATCGCCCCAGCGCGATACGACCCGTGGCAGGTCGTGGTTTTCGAGGAACAGCGCATTCCAGCCGATGCCTTCGAGGCTCTTCTGCCATTTCGTCAGCACCGCTTTCAGCGCCGGAAGGTCGAGTCCGTTGCGCGGCGCCTTCTTCCACAGCGCGGAATGCTCGAACTGGAAAATCATGTTGAGTCGCCGGTGCTCCTCGCCGACCCAGGCTCTGGCCTGCTGCGGCGACACGCCGTTGGCTTCGCCGACGGTCATCACGTCGTAGTGATCGAACGTGTGGCGGCACAACTCGTCGAGGTAGTCGAGCACGCCATCGACGTTCATGTGCTTCTCGAACGACGGCACGTAATCGAGGCCGTGCGGATTGGGCATGTCGGGCAGGCCCGGCTCCTTTTTCTTGTGGCTGACGGCATCGAGCCGGAAGCCGTCGACGCCTTTGTCGAGCCACCAGCGCACCATTTCGTAGATCGCGGTCCGCACTTCCGGGTTGTCCCAGTTCAGGTCCGGCTGGCGCTCGGAGAACAGGTGCAGGAAATACTGACCGGTCGCGGCGTCGTGTTTCCATGCCGAGCCTTTGAAAATGCTCTCCCAGTTGTTCGGCTCGCGCCCGTCCTTGCCGTCGCGCCACAGGTACCAGTCGCGCTTGGGGTTGTTCAGCGATGCGCGCGATTCGAGAAACCACGGGTGCAGGTCGCTGGTGTGGTTCGCGACGAGATCGAGGATCAGCCGCATGCCACGGCGGTGGACTTCGGCGAGCAGGCGGTCGAAATCCGCCATCGTGCCGAAGTCGTCCATGATCGCCTGGTAATCGCTGATGTCGTACCCGTTGTCGTCGTTCGGCGAACCGAACACCGGGCAGAGCCAGATCACGTCGACGCCGAGCGACTTCACGTAGTCGAGCCGCGCAGTGATGCCGTTCAGGTCGCCGATCCCGTCGCCGTTCGAATCCATGAAGCTGCGCGGATAGATCTGATACACGACGGCTTCCTTCCACCATGCCCTGCCCGCCGCGTCGTCGCCTGCCGTCCTCATCCGTGCCTCTCCTCGCTGTTCAGTCGAATCATCGATTGTCGCAGTTCCGGCCCGTCTCGCGGCGAACTGCGTGGCGGCCGGAGCAGGCACGGTGGACACTTTTGCGCGCGGCGGGCACTCTCCCGTTTCTGTCCATCCGCTTCGATCGTCCCGATGCCCACTGGCTGTTCCGACACCTACCCCCGGCTGATCGGCGACATCGGCGGCACGCACGCCCGCTTCGCCGTCATCGATTCGCCGGGCAGCCCGCCGACGCGCTTTCGCACGCTGTGTTGCGACGATCACCCCGGACTCCTGGACGCCGTCCAGGCTTACCTGCTGCTGGAACAGGGGCTTGCCGCGCCGCGTGTGGCCGCGTTCGGCATCGCCAATCCGATTGAAGGCGATCGGGTGCAGATGACGAATCACGACTGGTCGTTTTCGATCGAGCAGCTGCGCCTGGACCTCGGACTCGCGCGGCTCGTGGTCCTCAACGACTTCACCGCGCTCGCGCTGTCGCTGCCCGGCCTGCAGGCCGGTGAACGGCGTCAGATCGGCGGCGGCCACGAGCGCGCCGGGCGGCCGGTCGCGCTAATCGGACCGGGTACGGGCCTCGGCGTGTCGGGACTGGTGCGCTGCGGCAACGGATACGCGCCGCTCGAAGGCGAAGGCGGCCACGTCACGCTGGCGGCGTCCACGCCACGCGAAGCGGCGCTCCTCGCAGTGCTCGCCGCTCGCTTCGGCCACGTGTCGGCCGAGCGCGCGTTATCGGGACCGGGGCTCGTCGCCCTGCACGACGCGATCCGGCAGCTCGCGGGCGCCCCGCCGCTGGCCCTCGAAGCGGACGAGATCAGCGCCCGGGCGATCGCCGCGAGCTGCCCGTGGTGCGCCGAGGCGCTGCAAGTCTTCTGCGCGATGCTCGGTACCGTCGCCGGCGACCTTGCGCTGACGCTCGGCGCATTCGGCGGCGTGTATATCGGCGGAGGAATCGTGCCGAAGCTCGGCGACTTCTTCGATCGATCGGATTTCCGTCCGCGCTTCGAACAGAAAGGACGGTTCTCGGACTACCTCGCGCGCATCCCCTGCTACGTCATCCTCGCCGAATACCCGGCGCTGCTCGGCGCCGCGACGGCGCTCGACAACGCGCTCGCCGGCGAAAGGAGCACCTGACGGCGGAAAATCGCCCCGACGAGCCGTCCTCATCAAGCCGGCAGCGGTACGGCGCCCTGCGACCGCAGGCTCCAGCCCGAGCCGGTGCACACCGCTTCGCGACACGTCGCGACCATGAAGCGCCCGATGCGCGCGTCGTGGTCCCGTTCCTCGATTTCGATGCGCCGCCGACCGACCTCGGCATCCTGCCGCTCGATCGGCGCGAAACGCACCAGATTGTATGAATTCGGCCGGCCGTTGCGCCGCCGCGTCGACATCGACGTGCCGGCCTGCAGCACCAGAGCATCGCGTGAGCCGTCTCCGGTCGTCACACAGTACGGCAAATGGATGTGACCGCCGAGAAACAGGTCGGCGCCTGCCGCGATCCACGCGGCGAGCGCCGCGTCGGCCCCGCGCACGCGGTTGCGCCGGTCCGAAGGCTCGATGATCTCGAGCGGGTGGTGCAGCGCGACGACCTTGAAAGCCTCGCCGAGGGCCGCAAGCTGGCGCGCAACTTCCTCGACGAGCGGCGCCGGCAGTTCGCCATGCTTGTGTCGCAGCATGCGTGTCGAATTGACGCCGACGACGGCGACGCGGCGTCCCCGCCACAGCGGGGAAAGCGACGCGCAAATATGGCGCCGGTAGAAGCGGTAAGGCTGGGTGAAGCGCGTGAAGAGATCGAACAGCGGCAGATCATGATTGCCGGGCAGCGCCAGCACCGGAAGCGGCGCCAGGCTGTCGAGGAAGGCTCGTGCAGCGCGGAACTGCGCCTGCCGGGCGCGCTGCGTGATGTCGCCGGTCAGCACGACGAGGTCCGGCGCTTCGCGCAGCAGGTCCTCACGCAGCGCATCGCGCACCGGCGCGTCCTCGGTGCCGAAATGCGGGTCTGAAATATGGGCCAGCCGCATCACGCGCGCACCTCGGGCACTGCCGGCACGAGAACCTGCAACGCTTCCGGCACCGATCTCACGACGAGCGGCAGCTCGCAGTCGATCAGTTCGCCGTCGAGCGCGACGCGGATATGCCGCGTGCGCTCGTCGAGCCGCTCGATCTGCACCGTCAGCGCACAATACTGGCGCAGGTTTTCCGCGGTCTCGAGGCGGGCCAAGGCGCCGCGCAGCACCAGCGCGAGCAGGTCGTGTCGGCCGACCTCGCGCAGCGCGAGCACCGCCAGTTCGCCGCGCGCGACGCACACCGCCTCGTCGAGGCCGAGCTGCTCCATCTGCAACGCGTTGCGGCCGAAGAACACCGTCAGCGTCGACAAGGTCAGCGGTTGGCCGTCGATCTGCAGCGCGAGACGGTACGGACGGTGCTCGCGCATCAGCGTGACGAGCCCGGAGACGAACGCGACGAAGCGGTTGCGCCCGAAGCGCCGCTTGTGCACTTCCCGCCATTCGAGCAGGCGCCGGTACAGACCGATGCTCGCGTTGTTGAGGAACAGCCTGCCATTGACTTCGCCGACCGCGACCCGGCGGATCGACCCGTCCACGACCACTTGCGCCGCGGCGGCCGGATCGAGCGGAATGCCGAGTTCTCGCGCGAAGTAGTTGAAAGTTCCGAGCGGGATCACTGCGAACGGCAGGCTGCGCTGGTACGCGACCGAAGCGACCGCGTTCAGCGTGCCGTCGCCGCCGGCCGCCGCGAGGATGCCCGGGCGCCGGTCGGCCGCCGCGCGAACGAGCGCCGCCAGTTCGCGCGGTCGCTTCGCGACCAGCAGCTCGACGTCGCGACCGCTCGCTCGCAGCACTTTTTCGATCGCCGCGCGGGAGTCTGACTTGTCCTCGCGGCCGGAGCCGGCGTTCATCACGACGGTGATCGGCAGCTGCCGCAGATCGGCAGCCGGCTGCGGCGCCGGAGGCAGCGGGTGAAGGGACAGGGTCTCGCGACTCAACGTTTTCTCCAGTGCAACCCGATGGTCGGGCAGTTCGGTTCGACGTAATGACGACGCGCTGCGCCGGCAGTTCCGGAAAGAGCTCCGGACGCGGCGAGTGACGAATGAGGCGGCCGTCCCGGTAGCATTCGCTGCCCTCCGCTCCGATCAGAACCCGATTACCGGTCCGCTCCACGTCGCGTCTCTCGGTCGCGCGCGAGCCATCGCTTCGGCGGCGTCGCACCAACCTTCGCAAGCGTTGCGCCCCGGCCGGCCACGCCACAGGTTCAGCAGCCCCTTGCACCGCGCGTAAAGATGAAAGAAACGCAGCACCGCGCGGCACTCGGCCGAACTCGGGCGATGCGCGGCGCACACCAGCTTGTCGTCGGTCATGCCGCGGTCCCTCAGGATCACCGCGCCCCAAGCTCTCGTCACGACCCGGCTGCCGAGCGGCAGGCGCGGCCCGAGCACGAGCGCGTCGAGCAGATCGCCTTCGTAACCGATATAGGCCGGCACCGAGCCGTAATTGAACGGGCACGGCAGCGGCGAGATGAAATCGACGTGACCAGTCGAGCCGCGTTTTACGAAGCTTCCTTTCGGGATCTCGATCAGGACTTCGAACTCGGGCGGCTCCCGATCGAGTAAAGACGGACTCGAAGTTGCGTCGTTCATTGCGCAAGCCTACGCCGTTCCGACGTGACGGCACGGACAAGGTATATTTCGTCCTCGGCCGGCGGACCGGAGCGCCGCACGTCGCGGCTTTTCCCGGTTTCACGCGCTTTGCCGGAAACGGCCCCGATAGACACCGTAATACCTTCGGCAATACCCACGGATTTCATGCCCTTACCCGCCATCGTTCCCGCCGAGTACGCGTCGCAGCTCGCGGACAAAGTGACGCAGTTCAAACACGCTTTCGCCCCTTTCGCCGTCCCCGACCCGGCGATCTTCCCCTCCGCGCCGCTGCACTACCGGCTGCGTGCCGAGTTCCGCATGTGGCACGACGGCGAGCGCGTCGATTATGCAATGTTCGACCCTGCCGAGCCAAAGCAGCCGATTGCGATCGAGCACTTCGACATCGCCGCCGCGCCGATCTGCGCGGCGATGCCGCGGCTGCGCGAACGGCTGCAGGCGAGCGAAATCCTGAAACGCCGCCTGTTCCAGGTCGAGTTTCTCGCCACGCTCAGCGGCGAACTGATGATCAGCCTGGTTTATCACCGTCCGCTCGACGCAAGCTGGGAAGCGGCAGCACGCGAACTGGCGGCCGAGCTCGGCGTTCAGCTGATCGGGCGCAGCCGCAAGCAGAAGATCGTGCTGGACCGCGACTGGCTGCTGGAACGGTTCGCCCTCGACGGCCGCCCGCTGCAGTACAAGCAGATCGAAGGCAGCTTCACGCAGCCCAACGGCGGCGTAAACCGGCAGATGCTCAGCTGGGCCTGCGAACAGGCGCGCGGCTCCGGCGGCGACCTGCTGGAGTTGTATTGCGGCAACGGCAACTTCACTGTCGCGCTGGCGCCGTTGTTCGAGCGGGTGCTCGCCACCGAAGTCAGCAAGACGTCGGTCGAGGCTGCGCACTACAACCTCGCTGCGAACGACATCGGCAATGTCGCGATGGTGCGCATGTCGAGCGACGAGATCAGCGCTGCGCTCGCCCGCACGCGCGAATTCCGGCGCATGAAGGGCGTAGACCTCGACCGCTACCGGTTCTCGACGCTGTTCGTCGATCCGCCGCGCAGCGGACTGGACGCAGCGACGATCGAACTCGCGCGCGGTTTCGACCGCATCCTGTACATCTCCTGCAACCCGCAGACGCTGCAGGAAAACGTCGCCGCGCTGCAGGCGACGCACCGCATCACGGCCGCCGCGGTGTTCGACCAGTTTCCGTACACCCGCCACCTGGAGTGCGGATTGCTGTTGACGCGGCGCGCAGGCGGCGGATGAAGCGGGCCGCAGGCGGCACGATCCGGCAATAGGGAACGATCCCGATCGTGACCGAACGCTACGCGCTGATGGCCGCCTGTGCCCTTGCGGCAGCCTCTCTTTTCCTGGTGCTGCGCCTGGACCTGTTGCCGGCGCTGCTGACCGGGCTGCTGGTTCACGAGCTGGTCCATCTGCTCGCCCCGCGCCTGCCGAAGCAGCTCTCGGGCGGCGCGGCAAACCGGCTGCGCTGGTGCTGGTCGTCGGAGTGGCCACGATCCTGGTGGTGGCGATGGTCCTCGGCGCGGTCGCTTTTTTCCGCAGCGACGCGGGCGATCTCGCGAACCTGCTCACCCGCATGGCGGCGATCATCGAAGGGCTGCGCGAATCGGTGCCGCCGTGGGTGGTCGACCACTTTCCGAACGGCGTCGATCCGATCAAGGAAGCGATATCGCGCTGGCTGCGCGAACATGCGATCGAAGTCGGAGGGGTCGGCAAGGACGCGGGCATCGTCATGGCCCACATCGTCGTCGGCCTGATCATCGGCGCGATGGTGTCGCTGCACGAGCTGCAGGCCGGCCAGGAATACGCGCCGCTCGCCCGCGCGCTGAGCGAGCGGGCCGGGCGGCTCGCCGACGCGTTCCGCCGCATCGTCTTCGCGCAGGTGAAGATCTCGGCGATCAATGCGATCTTCACCGCGCTGTACCTGGTGGCCGTGCTGCCGCTGCTCGGCGTCCAACTGCCGTTGGTCAAGACGATGATCGCGGTGACGTTCATCGCCGGCCTGCTGCCGATCCTCGGCAACCTGATCTCGAACACCGTCATCATCGTCGTCAGCTTCGCCCATTCGCCGCAGGTCGCGCTCGGTTCGCTGGCGTTCCTGGTCAGCGTGCACAAGGCGGAATATTTCCTCAATGCCCGGATCGTCGGCGGCGAGATCCGCGCCAAGGCGTGGGAGCTGCTGCTGGCGATGCTCGTGATGGAGGCCGCTTTCGGCCTGCCGGGCGTCGTCGCGGCGCCGATCTTCTACGCCTACCTCAAGGACGAACTGCGCGCACGCGGGCTCGTTTGACTTGCGCGCGGCACCTGTCACGATAAGCCCTGCGTCCCACCCACCACTGCAAAGGATTTGCTTTCCCATGTTCGAGCACGTCGACGCCTATCCCGGCGACCCCATCCTCTCCCTCGTCGAAACTTTCCACCGCGACCCGCGCCCGCAGAAAGTGAACCTCGGCATCGGGCTGTACTACGACGAAGACGGCCGCATCCCGCTGCTCGGTTCGGTCGAGAAGGCCGAAGCGGCGCTGGCTGCAAATCCCGGCCCGCGCCCCTACCTGCCGATGGAAGGGGCAAGCGACTATCGCGCCGCCGTGCAGAAACTCCTGTTCGGCGCGGACAGCGCGGCGTTGCGCGCCGGACGCATCGCGACGATCCAGACCATCGGCGGCTCGGGTGCATTGAAAGTCGGCGCCGATCTCCTGAAGCGCTATTTTCCGGCGAGCGAAGTGTGGGTCAGCAATCCGACCTGGGACAACCATCGTTCGATCTTCGAGGGCGCCGGCATCGAAGTGCACGACTACCCGTACTACGACGCCGCGAGCGGCGGCGTGCGTTTTGACGAGATGCTCGCGACGCTGCAGTCGCTGCCCGCGCAGAGCATCGTGCTGCTGCATCCGTGCTGCCATAACCCGACCGGGGTCGACCTGTCCAAAGCACAGTGGCAGGAAGTGATCGCGGTGGCGGCGTCGCGCCGGCTGATCCCGTTCCTCGACATCGCCTACCAGGGCTTCGGCGACAACCTCGACGATGACGCGTACGCGATCCGCGCGATGGCCGATGCCGGCGTGAGTTTCTTCGTCAGCAACTCGTTCTCGAAGAACCTGTCGTTCTACGGCGAGCGCTGCGGCGGCCTGTCGGTCGTGTGCAAGGATGCCGACGAAGCCGAACGCGTGCTTGGCCAGCTGAAATTCACCGTGCGCCGCAACTACTCGAGCCCGCCGGTGCACGGGGGCCGGGTTGCTGCCGCGGTCATGAACGATGCCGGACTGCACGAGGAATGGGTCGGCGAAGTGCGTGAAATGCGCGAACGCATCAAGGCGATGCGCCAGAAGCTCTACGAAGTGCTGAGCAGCAGGTTGCCGGGGCGGGATTTCAGCTACTTCGTCAAGCAGCGCGGCATGTTCAGCTACACCGGACTGACGCCCGCGCAGGTCGATCGCCTGCGCGAGGAGTTTGCCGTGTACGTCGTGCAGTCCGGTCGCATGTGCGTCGCCGGCCTCAATCGCGGCAACGTCGATTACGTCGCGGGGGCGATGGCGGCGGTGCTGCGCGAGCCCGATACTGCCGCTGCCTGACCCTTTCGCGCACCGCTTGCGGACGCGACGGCGCTCGTCGTCGCGCCGCGCGCTATGATTCCAGTCGGGCCGATCAACCTGTCCCGGGAGGAATCCGACATGCGCGCGATGGTTCTCGACGCTCCTGGCACGCCTTTGCGGCTGGCCGAGCTTCCGGTGCCGCAGCCCGGCGCCGGGGAAATTCTGCTGCGGGTCGAAGCGTGCGGGGTCTGCCGCACCGACCTGCATCTCGTCGACGGCGAACTCCCCGAGCCGCGGCTGCCGATCATCCCCGGCCACGAGATCGTCGGGCGGGTCGTCGCGCTGGGCACCGGGGCGAGCGGTTTCGCGCCCGGCCAGCGCGTCGGCGTACCGTGGCTCGGCCCGACCTGCGGCCATTGCGGATACTGCGCCGAAGGCCGCGAAAATCTCTGCGATGACGCCCGCTGCTGTGGGGCGAACGCGGCATCCGCTCGGTGGCGAACCTGACGCGGGAAGACGGCCGGCGTTTCCTCGAGATCGCCGCCGCAGCGCCGATCCATACCCATATCGAGCGCTTTCCGCTCGAACGCGCGAACGACGCGCTGCTCGCGCTGCGGCGCGGGCAGATACAGGGCGCAGCCGTCCTCGTGCCCGCCTGATTCCCGCCGCGATGGTGAAGTTACGTGTTGCCGGACTCTTTTTCGCCGTTCGAGAACGGATGCGGCGCGCCGGCGTCGTCAGCCGCAGGCGCTCCGTCGGCCGGAACATCGCGAGCGCCGCTCTTGGCAGCGAGTTTCTGCCGGCGTTTTTCTTCCTGCCGGCTTTTCTTCGCCAGATCCCGCTGGCGCTTTTCGAACTGGTAATTTGGTTTTGCCAAGAGATTCCCTTTGGTTCGGCCGAGCCGATTGAAACACGGTGGACACGGGCCCGCGAGCGAGTTCGCACACCGACTATGCCACAACCGCCCCGCCCGCGCTCGGCCGTACAGGTTTCATACCGTCTCTTCTGGCGTTCCCATGAAGTGACGAAACGGCAAAGATCGTCCCACGTTTGTTCCAGCGTAACAGGCAGGGGATAATCGCCGCCGGCAATTCTTCCCTCGAGAATCGATTGCTTCACCCCGAAATTCGACAGCATCCGGAGGCAACAACATGGCACAGGTGAAGTTTTTCAGCGGAGAACAGGTTCCGCTGGAAATGCACAAGGTACGCATCGTACAGAAGCTGAACCTTCCGCCGGTGGAACACCGGCTCAAGGCGATCACCGAAGCAGGCAACAACACGTTCCTGCTCCAGAACAAGGACGTCTTCATGGACATGCTCACCGACAGCGGTGTCAATGCCATGAGCGACCAACAACAGGCCGCAATGCTGATCGCGGACGACAGCTACGCCGGCAGCGCGACCTACACCCGGCTCGAAAACAAGCTGCAGGAAATCTTCGGCCTGCCCTATTTCCTGCCCGCCCACCAGGGGCGCGCGTGCGAGAACATCCTGTCGCAGGTGCTCGTCTCGCCGGGATCCATCGTGCCGATGAACTACCACTTCACGACCACGAAGGCGCACATCACGCTGAACGGCGGCGTCGTCGAAGAGCTGATCTCGGATGCCGGCCTCGAAGTCGTCAGCGTGCATCCGTTCAAGGGCAACATGGACATCGCCAAGCTGTCGGCGATCATCGAAGAGCACGGCCGCAACAAGATCGCGTTCGTGCGCATGGAAGCGGGCACGAACCTCATCGGCGGCCAGCCGTTCTCGCTCGAGAACCTCGCCGACGTCCGCCGCGTGTGCGACAAGCACGACGTCCTGCTCGTGCTCGACGCGAGCCTGCTCGCCGACAACCTGCACTTCATCAAGAACCGCGAGGAAAGCTGCAAGGATCTGAGCATTCGCGAGATCACGCGCAAAATGGCGGACCTGTGCGACGTCATCTACTTCTCGGCTCGCAAGCTCGGCTGCGCACGTGGCGGCGGCATCTGCATCAGGACCGAGGAGCTGTACCGCAGGATGCGCGGGTTGGTGCCGCTGTACGAAGGCTTCCTCACGTACGGCGGCATGTCCGTGCGCGAGATGGAAGCGCTGACGGTCGGCCTCGACGAGACGATGGACGAGGACGTGATCAACCAGGGGCCGCAGTTCATCAGCTTCATGGTCGACGAGCTGCAGAAACGCGGCGTCCCGGTCATCACGCCGGCCGGCGGCCTCGGCTGCCACATCAACGTCATGCAGTTCCTCGAGCACGTTCCGCAGGCGCAATATCCTGCCGGCGCGCTCGCCTCGGCGCTGTATATCGCCAGCGGCATTCGCGGCATGGAGCGCGGCACGCTCTCCGAGCAGCGCGACCCCGATGGCAACGAAGTCTTCGCCAACATGGAACTGGTCCGGCTGGCGTTGCCGCGCCGGGTATTCACGCTCTCGCAGGTCAAATACGCGATCGACCGGATCTCGTGGGTGTACGAAAACCGCCACCTCATCGGCGGCCTCACGTTCACCGAAGAACCTGAAATCCTGCGTTTCTTCTATGGCCGGCTGAAGCCCGTTTCGGACTGGCAGCAAAAGCTGTTCGAGAAATTCCGCGAGGATTTCGGCGACAGCCTGTAGGACTGCGCGCGCCAACCGGCGGCCGTGCGAAAAAGGTGGCGGTGGCCGAATCTGCCCCGCCCGCCGAACGTCGCCGCTCGGCCGGCCGATTCAGCCTATCAAGGCGGCGATCAAATCCAAGCGTTCGCCCTGAACTTGTCGAAGGGCGCTGCGAAGGCTTCGACAGGTCTGTCCTGCGCGACGCTGAACGGCCCAGCCCGAACGGGATCGGGTTGCCGGGTTAATCGGACCAGCCGCGGAACCACTGCGCGGCGAAAACCATCCCGACGACGAGCGCGGTCGCCGCGGCCACGAGCACTGCGCCTGCGGCGATGTCCTTGCATGCGCCGATCTCCGGATGCCGTTCGGGATGAAGGTGATCGGCCAGCGTCTCGAGCGCGGTATTGACGAGTTCGGTCACCATGACGAAACCGGCCGTCAGCGCGAGCACCGTCCACCAGACGAGCGGCGGACGCGCCACCAGCAACACGCACAGCACCGCCCCGCCCGCCAGGACGTGCGCGCGAAAGCTCTTCTCGCGACTGATCGCCAACTGCAGGCCGTGCAGTGCAAAACCGAGGCGTGCGCGCAAGCACCGGCCTTTCATGCGCGCTCTCCGTTGCGGATTTTCACGAACTCCGCCGCCCCCCACCATCCCAGGGCCCACGCGGCCCCCGCTGCCCACCCGGCGAGAACGTCGGTCGGCCAATGAACGCCCAGATAGATCCGGCTCAGGCCGACGATCACGGTCAGCGCCAGCGCGATCGACATTACATAGAGCCTGAGCCGGCGCCGCGGCACCAGCCGCGCCAGCAAGGCTCCGAGCGTCAGATACACGACCGCCGAGAGCATCGCATGCCCGCTCGGAAAGCTTGCCGAGATGACGAAGTCGCCGTGCGGAAAAATATCCGGACGAGGGCGGGAGAAAGCCCCTTTCAGCAACATCGAAGCCAGCATCCCGCTGCTGGTACCGAGCAGCACGAACATCGCCGTGCGGTGCCGCCTGGCCAGGAGGAGAAAGACCGTCACCGCCGCAACCACCAGCCCCAGCACGGTGAAGCTGCCCAGCGCCGTGATATCCCTCGCGGCCGCCTCGATCCACGGCGGACCCAACGGGGCCTCCGCGTCGCCGGGCGACCGCAACGCCATCAGGATCGCGTTGTCGAGCGCATGCGTCTCACCTTCGACAACGTCTTCCGCGACCTCGATGAAGATCCACAGCGCAGAGGCCACGGCAGCGACTATGCCGAGTATCCGCGGCTCCAGCCAGTTCCGAAGAAAACGCACGATGCTGCCTCCGACGAACTCCCTGCCGTTCCTGGCGGTTCGGCGCGTTCTCGATTTGCGCTGCCGTGGCGTTCAGACGCTGCTGCGGCGCAAGGCGTTGAGCAGGATCGCGATCGTGCTGCCGTTGTGCAGCATCGCAGTGGTGATCGGTGACAGCAGCCCGGCCGCCGCGGCGGCGAGAATGCCCGTGTTGAGTCCCACGGTCAGGCGATAGTTGGAACCGATCAGCGCCATCGTGCCGTTCGCCAGGGCCTTCGCGTCGGCCACGCACGCGATGTCGTCCTCGAGCAGTGCCACGTCCGCGGTGAGACGGGCAATATCCGCACCTTTTTGCATCGCGATGCCGACATGCGCACCGGCGAGCGCCGGCGCGTCGTTGATGCCGTCGCCGATAAAGGCGATGCGCGCGCCTTGCTGGGAAAGTTCTTCGACGATCCGCGCCTTGTCCTGCGGCAGCAGCTCGGCGTGGCAGCCATCGAGCCCGAGGAGCTCCGCAAGTTCTTCGGCCCGCTCGCGGTGGTCCCCGGTGAGCATCAGGATGCGCTTGGCGCCCAGTTCGCGCAGCCGGAGAACGGTTGCCGCGCTGTTGGCGCGCACTTCGTCCTTCAGCGCCAGCACGCCGAGGAACCTGCCGCCGAAACCGATATAGAGCAGGGTCTTGCCTTCCTCGTAAAGCCGGTCGACGGTCTCGAGCTGTGCCGAAATGTCGATCCCTTCGTCATCGGCGACGAAATGCCGCGAGCCGATGACGATGCGCTGGCCGTCGATGACGCTCGCGACGCCGTGGGCGACGATGAACTGCACTTCCTGGTGATCGAAATGCTGCCCCTGGATCGCGCGCGCTGCGGTGACGACCGCGTGCGCCAGCGGATGGACATAGTGCTCCTCGACCGAAGCCGCGAGGCACAGCAGGTCTTCCGCGGTATAGGTGCTGTCGAACGCGATCGAGTCGGTCACGGCGAGCGTGCCTGCGGTCAGCGTGCCGGTCTTGTCGAAGATGAAGGTATCGGCGTCGGCGAGACGTTCGAGGGCGCTGCCTCCCTTGACGAGAATTCCGGCCCGCCCCGCCCCGTACATCGCCGACTTGAAAGCGACCGGCGTCGCGAGCTTGAGCGCGCAGGAATAGTCCGCCTGCAGCACCGACGCGGCGCGACGCCAGTCGCCCGAAATAAAATAGGTGGCCCCGGCCAGCCCCAGCACGATCGGCACGAGCCGGTCGGCAAGGCGCGCAGCGTCGAGTTGTGCGGCGCTTTTCGCCGTCAGCGACTGTTCGACGTAGTCGGCAATGCGCGCCGCAGCCGTGCGGCTGCCGACCTGTTCGGCGTACACCCTCAGGCGGCCTTCTTCGACGAGCGTTCCGGAAAGAACTGCGTCGCCCCGCCCTTTGGCTACCGCGGCACTCTCGCCCGTCATCGTCGCTTCATTGACGGTGGCTTCGCCTCCCAGCACTGTGCCGTCCACGGGAACGACAGCGCCGTCGGCGACGATCACCGTATCGCCGACGACGACGTCACCGGCCGCGACCAGCACTTCCTGCCCGCCGCGCTCGATCCAGATCTCGTCGCTTGCCGGGCGCAAAAGGTGTTTGAGCAGCTCGTCCGAACGGCGGGCGATGGAAATCTCGAGGTACTCCCCCAACGCGAGCATGAAAGTCGTCGTATTGGCGGCCGTATAGTCACCGCGCGCGAGCGAGATCGATACCGCCATCGCCTCCAGCACATGCGACGAAATGCCGTTGGCGACGAGGTCCTCCAGCGCATGCCTGAGCAGCGGCGCAGCCGCCCCGAGCGTCACCGGAAGCTGCAGCGGCTGCGGCAGAAAACGCGTGACGGCCAGTGTTGCCAGACTCGCGACCATCGCTGCCGGTCCGCCCTGTTCCACCACGGCCGGTCCCCGTGCGGCGGCCGGAAGCGGGGCAGACAAGGCCGTGAGCGCTGCGCGCAAGGTGTCGAATTCGACCTCCTTGTCGTCGAAATGCAGCACCAGCGAACGGGCCGCGCGGTTGACTCGCGCTTCGAGCACGCCGGGGATGTTTTCGGCTGCCCGCTCGATCGTCCGGGCATCGGTCGGCGTGCCCGTCCGGCAACGGTAGCGAAAGCGCGCGCGCCCACGCGTGCGGTGGGCCAGTTCCAGCGTGCCGAACCACGAACCCGAAATCATGCCTCGTCGCGGCGCTCCGCTTCTGCTTCCGCCTTGAGGTCGGCCATCTGCTCCTTCATCTCCTCGAAGCCTCCGACCACGTTCGAATAGAGCTTGATACCGGTTTTCACCAGCTTGGCACGCAGTTCTTCGTCACTGAGCACGTACGCGGCTGCGGCTCCGATCACTGCCCCCATCACGAACTGTTCGTATTGGCCCGACTTGAAGCGCCCGGGAAGCCCGCGCAGGAAATCCTCGTCGACCAGTCCTGCGCCGAAGCCGCCCAGGTGATGGCCCGGTGCGCCGAAACCGCTGTAATGCGGGTGTTCACCCCAGGATCCGCCGGCGTAAGCGGCGGCCTTGTCGCGGTGCTTCGCCTTCTTATGCTTTTTCTTGCCCAAGAGTCTTCTCCTCGTTGTCTTTGCTGTCTTTTGGCACAGGTTTGCGCAACAGGTAATCGACGGCGATTACCGCGGCTGCGCCGCCGCCGACCGCCACGATCGCCGTCCTGTAATCGCGACGCTGCATCGCGCCCGCTGCCGTCCCGCCTGCCGCGAGGGCGATGCCGCCTTGCAGGGCCTGACGCAGGATCGCCTTGCCGGCATTCGGCGCCATGGCGCTTGCCGCTGCGCTCGGCAGCGCTGCGAGGAGGCCGGTGGCGACGAATCCGCGGACAAAATTCGTCGAGGCGCGCTCGGCGACCGGGCCCGGATAGGCGCGCAGCCGCCGCTTCACGATTGCTCCTCGTCGGGTTTATCGGCTCGCGCGCGCTGTCCGTCCGATTCAGCCGGCCGGGAAGCGGGCTTGCGCCGGCGGCGCGGAGCAGCCTTCGATTGCGGCGCCCCCTTGGACTCCGCCTGGTTCGGCGCCGCTTGCCCCTGCGGGGCCGTTTCGGGCGGCAGTTCGGCATCAGTCGCGAGCTTGGCGCGCAAGTGGGCCGACGAATGTTCAATCGCGTTAAGACTCGACACGGTCGCCTCCCGCAGGCGCTCCTGGGCTTTGTCGAGCGTAGCGCGGGTCTTGCCCGCCTTGAGCAGCCGGATGCCCAACGCACCGGTCACGAGGCCGACGGCGAATGGAAGCAAAGGGTACATGTCATCCCTCCTTTTCTTGTTGGTTGCGTTTGCGCTTGTCCTTCACGAACAGAACGCCTGCCCCGCCCGCCACGAGCCCGGCGATCATCGCGGGGCGAGTGTTGCGCAGAAGCGGGCCGACGACGCCGATGGCGTGGTGCTGGCTCCCGAGCACGGCGAAAGTTTTCTCGAGAAAATCGGCGAACAGACCATGCTGGATATACGCCTGTTCGGGTGCCACGCCGTGCCGCGCATGAAGCGCTTCCTGCCGCAGCGCATCGGCCACGGCGCGTTGCAGCATCGGCAGATGACGTTCGAGCGCGTTCGCCTGCATACGCTGGAACGTCCGGCGGACTTGCGGCTCGGCGATTCCCGTCAGGAGCGATTCGTAAAGGCGCGCCCGCCCGATCTCGCCCACCACTGCCCGCTCGCAGTTGGCGCGCCAGTCGGGCGCCAACGCGGTTTCGAGCGGAAATGGATCGAGCGGGAGCGGCACGCCGAAGCGCCGTGCGAGCGCGGAAAGGGTCGCGGCATGCTTCTCTTCCGCTTTGGTGAGATCGGCGAACGGAGCACGCGACCCGAACGCCTCGACCATCTTGGTGTAAAAGGCCCGCGCCGCGTAAGTGTCGTAGAGCGCAATGCGCAGCCCCTGCTGCAGCGGCGCAAACGGCGCAACGGGGTCGATGCGCCGGCTGCGCAGGATCGCTTCGTCGTAGTTACGCACCAAGCAGCTCCCGATGCTTGGTCACGAGTATGTCCAGCAGTGTTTCCGCCGCGGTCGAGCGCACGCCGCCCAACAGATCGGGCCAGGCGGCGGCCGGGATCGTGCTGGTGTCATATTCGATCGTACAGGAGCGGGCCAGAATATTGAGCTTGACCGAATGCACGCCGGAGATGCTGTCGAGCGCACGCCCGAAGCGTTTTGCGTCGCCGATTGCCGCGAGCCGAGCCGAGTCCAGATCGCCCTCGAGCTTGAGCCGTATACGCCCGGGGATGTGGTGCGCGATACGCAGGTAGCCGGTGAAGCGTTGCAGTTGATCGAATTCGTCCATGGTGGATTCCAACCCGGTATTTCGAGCTATTTCAACAAGTGACGCCGGTGCACGGCCATGTGAATCGCCAGCAGCGCGGTGAACAAGCCTCCGGTGGCGGCGTGCAGGTGCTTGTTCCCGGCCGCGGCCAGCGCAAGCGACGCCCCGAGGCTACCGAGCATGCCGATCTTCGAGTAGGTATTGAGGCGCCGCGCGATTGCACGCCTCGAACCGAGCTTCCAGCGCCCGGGGGAAGCCGGCTGCTCCGCGTTCGGCGCATCCCGCACGGTTTCAGGGACTCCTCCCAGCACCTTCCCGGTCGCGGTCGTCACCCGCGCTTCCATCGTCGCCCTGTCGATCCGCGCGGCATCGTAGCGCATCAACAGGCTGCCGGCGTTGATGCTGCCGTCGACTGCCAGAGTCCCGTCCAGATCCTGCAGCAGGCCTTGCAGGCGAGCATGCCGATCGGGGTCACGCAGAGCCCGGTTACGGAGCCGCAGCCGGCCCGGTATCGAGGAAACGATCCAATTCATGCGAGTCAACTGTGTCGATATTTCGAACATTATGCTCGACTTTACCGCTCGGTGCTTGCGGCTAAAGCGTTCCGGGGAAGGACAAACCGGGTCTGCCCGGGTGACGCCGCGGCGACCATCACCGGGCAGTTGGCGCTTCGAGCGTTGTCCGGTACCGATTCGCGCCGCTGGCCCCAGAAAGCGCGGAGCATCATTCCACGCCCTGGCCGAGCATCCTGCCGTTGACGACCGTGCCGTACAGGTTCACGCCGTCGTTCGCGTGGTACTTGTCGCGCGTCTTTTCTACCGACCCGTCGATCAGCCGGGGATCCTGCGGCCGCTCGTGGCTGTTCATGAAGGCCGCGACGTGCCAGGCGTCGTCGTCCGACAGCGTGCCTCCTTTGCCGAGCGGCATGTTCTCCTTGATGAACGCCGCGGCAGTGTTGACCCGGTGCATCCCGGCCCCCCAGTTGAACGAGTCGGGTCCCCACAGCGGCGGGAATACGTAGTCTTCGCCCGCTTTTTGCCCCTCGCCATTGGCGCCGTGACATAGCGCGCACTGGTCGGCGTAGACTTCTCTGCCCTTCACGAGATCGAAGCCGCCTGCCGGCGGCGGCACTTCCGGATAGGCACGGCCGGGCAGCTCCTGTCCGGTCGGCGCCCCCGTTGCGAGCCAGTAAGAATATGCAGTGAGCGCAGCGATGACGCGGCTTTCGGCTTCGGGCGCCTTGCCGTTCATGCTGAACTGGAAACAGCCTTGCAGGCGCTCGGTGTAGCTGTTGACCTTGTCGTTTTTCTTGCGATAAGCCGGGTACATCGTGTAGGCGGCCCACAGCGGCGCGGAGTTCGCCTTTCGCCCCTGTTGGAGGTGGCAGTTGCCGCAGCTGAGCCCGTTGCCGACGTACTCCGGCGCGCGGTTCTTCGTATCGACGAAGATCGCGCGCCCTTCCTGCACCAGTTTGCCAAAAGCGTTGTCCGGGATTTCCCTTTCCAACGGCGGCCTGAAATAGCGCCCGCTCGCCGGCGAGCCCGGGCCCGTGAGAATCTGCGACTGGTCTTCCGCGATTTCGGCGCCGTGCGCCGCGAAGGAGGCAAAGCCGAAAGCGCTGAGCAGCGCCGCCGTGCACGATATTTTCATGTCTGCGCTCCTATTTCTTCAGGCCCGCGAAGTATTTCGACACGGCGTCGATCTCGTCTGCCGTCAGGCTGCGCCCGATATGACCCATGAGATCGTTCGGATCGTTCTTGCGCGTGCCCTGTTGCCAGGCTGTCAGCTGAGCGGCGAGGTACTGCGCGGGCTGGCCGGCGAGCGGCGGAAACGCTTCGCCGACCCCTCGTCCGCCGGACGCGTGGCAGGCCACGCATTCGGGAATATTGCGATCCCACGCGCCGCGCAGCGCCAGCGTTTCTCCCGGCTCCTGCACCTCGCCCGCCTTGCCGATCGACGGCACCTCCGGATAAGCCTGGGTGCCGAGCATCGCGGCGAGCGCATCGATCTCTTCGCGTGTCAGCGCCGCAGCAATCGGCTGCATGATCGGATTCGCGCGAGCGCCGGAAGCAAAGTCGGCGAGCTGTTTCCTGACATATTCGGTGCGCAGGCCCGCGAGCCGCGGGAAGCCGCCGGCTTCCATACCCTCCCCCTCCGCGCCGTGGCAGCTCGCACATGCCAGGGCGGCGGGATTCGCGCCGCCGCGGCTGTAGACGTCGGCTGGAGCCTGCGCGTGCACCGCGCAAGCGAGAAAAAGCCCGGCGACAGGCCCGTATCTGAGAGTCATGAACGCCTCCGCGCGGTTCTGATCGAGCCATGACGGCCGTCACTTCACCGACAACCGCGATGACCAAAAAGTGCCCTCGCGCCCCCTGCATCGCCCCTGCATGCGGACTCTCCGAGGGAGAAAAAGCTGGTCGGGACGAATAGGTACGCCGCGGCGCCCACCATTATTCGTATTCCCGGTCGCTGCGGAACCATGCTGGGGGTCGCGCTGCATCGAGCAGCATCCGCTCGACCAGGATGACGAGCTCCTTGCGCGGCGCGGTCAGGCCGAACATGAGCTTGCCGTTGCGAGCGCAGTGGTTTCAATCCTGTTGCCCGTCCCGCGGCTACCTGCCGAGCCGGTCGACTACAATCTGCGCCTCACGCGGCGGGGGATCCTGCCGCACGCTCAGATCCTTTCGACGCCGATGACACAGATTCTTCCCGAATGGGCCCTTCCATGGCTCGCCACGATCACCCTCGGCCTGCAGATCGTTCTGATCTTCGTCGGCGCGGGCGTGCTGCGCATGCTGGTGAAACGCCTGATCCGGCGGATCGGTGAGCGCTACAGCCTGCCGGCGGAAATGGTCATCGGCGCACGCAGGGGGAGCACCTTCCTCATCTACTCCGGCGCGATGCTGCTGATCCTCGACCGCCTCGGCGTATCGGCCACCGTCCTGTGGACCGCCCTGACCGGCTTCGCCGCCGTCGCAGCGGTGGCGTTCTTCGCCGCGTGGAGTGTGCTGTCGAACATCTTCTGCACGCTGCTGATTCTCACCGTCCGGCCGTTTCGCCTCTTCGATGAAGTCGAGCTGCTGGAAAACGGCGAAAAACCGGGACTCAAAGGCCGCGTCATCGATATCAACCTGATCTACACGACATTGCAAGAAACCTCCGCCGAGCAGGCCGAAACGGTGCTGCGAGTGCCCAACAGCCTTTTCTTCCAGCGCACGATCCGCTGCTGGGGGCGGGGACCGGGAGCGGGATGACGATGTTATGCGTCACGGGAAGGCCCTGGCCGCTGCTTTTCTTTCTTCTGCGGGCAGCGCGTCGACCGTCGAGCGGTGCCCTGATGCAGCGTTCTTTCTTGTGGCTTTGTCGGGGTGGATGCGGGGTGCAAGAAAAAAGCGCCCCGAAAGGCGCTTGATTCCTGGTGCACTGGCGGAGAGTGAGGGATTCGAACCCTCGATGCGAGTTTTAGCCCGCATGCTCCCTTAGCAGGGGAGTGCCTTCGACCTCTCGGCCAACTCTCCAACCTTTAGAGGTCGCGATCATAACGATTCTGCGGCCTTCGGTCAAACTTCGGCAGCAATTCAGGCGGATTCGAGACCGAAAGCCTTGTGCAGCACGCGCACGGCGAGTTCGAGATACTTTTCCTCGATGACCACCGAGATCTTGATCTCGGACGTCGAGATCATCTGGATGTTGATGCCCTCTTCGGCGAGGGTGCGGAACATTTTCGACGCGACCCCCGGATGCGAGCGCATGCCGACGCCGACGACCGACACCTTGGCCATCGTCTTGTCGGCCTCGATCGCCCGCGCGCCGATGTGTGACCTGACGGCTTCGAGGACCTTGACCGTCTTGTCGAGCTCGCCGCGCGGGATCGTGAACGAGAAGTCCGTCGTGCCGTCATGGCCGATGTTCTGGATGATCATGTCGACGTCGATGTTGGCGTCGGCGACCGGCCCGAGGATCTGGTACGCGATGCCGGGCTTGTCGGGCACGCCGAGCACCGTGAGCTTGGCCTCGTCGCGCGTGAAGGCGATGCCGGAGATGACGGGTTGTTCCATGTTCTGATCTTCCTCAACTGTGATGAGCGTGCCCTCGCCTTCCTCCTGGAAGCTCGACAGGACGCGCAACTTGACCTTGTACTTGCCGGCGAATTCGACCGAACGGATCTGCAGCACTTTCGAGCCGAGGCTCGCGAGTTCGAGCATTTCCTCGAAGGTGATCGTGTCGAGCTTGCGGGCTTCCGGGACGACGCGCGGGTCGGTCGTATAGACACCGTCGACGTCGGTGTAGATCTGGCACTCGTCGGCCTTCAGCGCGGCAGCGAGCGCCACGCCGGTGGTATCCGAACCGCCGCGGCCGAGCGTCGTGATGTTGCCGTGCTCGTCCACGCCCTGGAAGCCGGCGACGACGACGATATTGCCTTCGTCGAGGTCCTTCTTGATCGGGGCTTCGTCGATATTGAGGATCCGCGCCTTGGTGTGGGCGCTGTCGGTCAGGATACGGACCTGCCCGCCGGTATAGCTCTTCGCCTTGACGCCGATGTCGTGCAGGGCCATGCACAGCAGGCCGATCGTGACCTGCTCGCCGGTCGATACGACGACGTCGAGTTCGCGGGCCTCCGGGTGCGTCGCGACCTCCTTGGTCAGCGCGATCAGACGGTTCGTCTCGCCGCTCATCGCCGACACCACCACCACGACCTTGTGCCCCTGCGCCTGGAACCTCGCCACTTTGCGGGCGACGTTCTTGATGCGCTCGGGGTTACCCACGGAAGTGCCGCCGTATTTCTGAACTATCAGTGCCATCGTCGTATCCAAGTGCCTGTGGATAAAGGGAGGAATTCTATCGAATGCGGCGAAAATTTGCAGGCCGGCGTCGTGCCCCCTCCCGATCGCACGATTTATTGATTTTGACTAAGTTAGGATGCGCCGGCTTTTTTCATTGTATGTGGAAAGAATAGTGATCTATACTTCGGCAATCCTACAACTTAAGTCGTAGGAACTCGGCTACGTACCGCGTTGTCTTATAGGCGGGCTGGATACCCTACAGAGGATGTGAGCATGAAAAACACCGACACCATCGACGTTCGCGAGATCCGGCGCAAGCTGGGTCTGAACCAATCGCAGTTCTGGTCGAAAATCGGGGTCACGCAGAGCGGCGGGTCGCGCTACGAGAGCGGGCGCAACATTCCGCGCCCCGTGCAGGCGCTGCTGCGTCTCGTGCATATCGAGCAGATCGACATCAACAAGGTCAAGAAGGAAGACGTGGAAGTCGCGGAATTCCTGAAGACGTCGAACCCGGAGCTGTACAAGTCGCTAAAGAAGGAAGCGCGTGCCAAGCGCAAGGAACGCACGACGCGTTGACCGCGTCGTCACTTCCCGCCGCGGATCAGGGGCTGATGCGAACCATCAGCCCTTTTTTTCGCACTTTCACCGCAATCGCCTCGAGCTCGGCTTCATCGAGCGGCGCCAGATGCACGGCCTCCGGCTGCATCGACGCCCGCGCGATGCCGTACAGCAGCACGCCGGCAAGACGTTCCGGCCCGGCGCGCATAAGCAACTTGATATAAGCATCGATATCGTCGTCGGACGGTGGGACGCCATCCCAGCGGAACATGCAGGTCTGGACCCACGTCGTGCATAGCCCGGCGCTCGTCGCCAAATCGCGGGCGACGACGTCGGGATCGAGCGACACGCCGTTGATGCGTTCGAGCGACGCTCGCGTCCCCGCATCGACCTTGAACCAGACTTCTCCGCCGGCCTCGCCGAGACGCCTTAGCCCTTCTCGCACCCTCGCCTGCCCGACCAGGCTGCCGTTCGTGATCAGGCGCAGCGCCACCTCGCGCCCGAGGCCGACAGCGTCGCGCAACCGCACGACGAGCGACACCGCTTCCGCGAACGCGGTCGCGCTGGTCGGCTCGCCGTTGCCGGAGAACGCAATGTCGCGCACGACGCGCAAGCCTTCCGGGACATGGCGTTCTAGGTAATCGCCTTCGACCAGCGCATGGAGGAAGCCCGACAGTTCGGCTTCGAGCAGCGACAGGTCGATCTCGGGCGCCCGCCCCCGCACGAGACCGGGCACTTGGCAATACGCGCAATGCCAGTTGCAGGCGTTGTTCGGATTGAGATTGATGCCGACCGAAACGCCGCCGGCGCGCCGCGACAGCACCGGGTAAACATAAGTCAGCCCGGCCAGGTCGCGGTCGTGGTTGCGTATGGAAAGAGTCTGGTCGCGTGCAGTCATGATTTGAAGCCAGTGAATGAAAGATGCCGGAAGGGCGCGCCGGGACGAGCGTCGGGAAGCAGCTATAATTCGGGCCTGTTTTCCCCGGGATCAATCATGCGCATCACCCGCCGCCTGGAATTCGACGCCGGCCACCGGATTCCCGATCATGCCAGCCAGTGCCGCCACTTGCACGGCCATCGCTACGCGATCGAGATCACGCTGTGGGGCGATATCATTGACGCCGCCGGCGAGGCCGTCAACGGCATGGTGATGGATTTTGGCGACGTCAAGCGGATTGCCAGGACGCACGTCGTCGACCGCTGGGATCACGCATTCCTCGTATACCGCGGCGACAGCGCCGTCGTCGATTTCCTCGCGACGATGCCGGCCCACAAGACGGTCGTGCTCGACAGCGTGCCGACCGCCGAGAACCTCGCCAGCGAAGCGTTCCGCATCCTCGACTCGTGCTATCGCGACCTCTACGGCAATCACCTGCGACTCGAACGCGTCCGCCTTTACGAAACCCCCAACTGCTGGGCCGACGCGCTGCGCCCCGGCGAATGACCTCTTTGCGGCTCCCGCGATGTCTGCCCGGCCGGCATGCCCGCGATCGGAAATCAGGCGGCGTACTGGCGCAAGCGGAACGCAAACTCCTGCAATTGCGTGATGCCGCTCTGCTCGGCGCGCGCGATCCAGTCGTGCAACTGCTTGAGCAACTGCTCGCGAGAAGCCGTCGAGCGCGCCCAGATCGCAACGAGGTCGCGGCGCATCGACGCGATCGTCGATAACGCGGCGCTGTCGACGAGCACGAGCTCGAGCGCGCGCCGGGCGTCCGGCGCGAGATTCCTGTCCTCCCCCGACAGCACCCAGCGGCGCAGCGCGCGCGGATTGAAGCTCCTGCCGTGAGTCGCGGCGAGCCGCTCGATCTCGTCGCCGCACAGGCGCTTGAGCGACGCGACATAGCGCGTCATGACGTCGTAGCGATGGGTGATGATCGCCTGCAGCGTGTCGAGGTCGGGAACATTCTTCGCCTCGCCGAATTTCGGCGACGGAATGACTTTCCGCACTTTCGCGAGCCCAAGCAGCGCGAGCACGCGGATATACATCCAGCCGATGTCGAATTCGTACCACTTCGCCGAAAGCTTGGCCGAAGTCGCGAAGCTGTGATGATTGTTGTGCAGTTCCTCGCCGCCGATGAGGATGCCCCACGGCACGAGATTCGTCGCCGCATCGCTGCAATCGAAATTGCGATAGCCGACGTAATGTCCCAGTCCATTGACGACGCCGGCCGCCCAGATCGGGATCCACATCATCTGCACTGCCCAGATCGTCAGCCCGAGCGGGCCGAACAGCACGAGGTCAGTGATCAGCATGACCGAGATGCCGACGATCGAATGCCGGTAGACGTGGCGTTCGAGCCAGTCGTCCGGCGTGCCGTGGCCGTAGCGTGCGAGCGTTTCCCTGTTGCGCGCTTCGGCACGGTAGAGTTCCGCGCCCTCGAACAGGACCTTGCGAATTCCGAGCACCTGCGGGCTGTGCGGGTCGTCGGCGGTTTCGCATTTGGCATGGTGCTTGCGGTGTACCGCAGCCCACTCCTTCGTCACCATGCCCGTCGTGAGCCACAGCCAGGCACGAAAGAAATGACTCGCGATCGGCTGCAGTTCGAGCGCGCGGTGCGCCTGATGGCGGTGCAGGAAAATCGTCACCGAAGCAATGGTCACGTGAGTGAGTGCCAGCGCGACGAGAATGTACCCCCACCACGGAAGATCGATCAGTCCTGCAAGCATGGGCAACCCGTTCCTTCTTAGATGTTGATGTCCTCCGAATCATCGCGGAGGAGCGCTGCACGCGATCTTGCCGCCCTGTCTGCGCGGCTCGGGTCGTCGATCACATGGTTTGCACCCGAACCCTGGCCCGTTTCCGAAAATACGACTGGCGGCAACGGCGACAGCAGCCGCACTTCGCGTTGCGGGAACGGAAACTCGATCCCTTCGGCGCGGAAGCGCTGCCATACCGCGAGGTTGATGTCCGAACTCACGCCGAGCGTGCCTTCCTGCGGGTCAGCAATCCATAGCCCCAGACGCAGGTTGATTCCGCTGTCGGCAAATCCCATCAGGAAAGCGTTCGGAGCGGGTTGGTCGAGCACGCGGGGCTGAGCCTGGGCAACTTCCACGAGGATTGCCATTGCACGCTCGACGTCAGAACCGTAACTCACCTGAAAGTTCAGCGGCACCGCGACGCGGGTGTCGGTGTACGTTTCGTTCTGCACCACCGAACCGACGAGCACCTCGTTCGGCACCAGCGATTCGACGCCGCTCGGCGCGCGGATGACGGTGTAGCGGGTGTTGATCTGCGTGACGATGCCGCGCTCGGCGCCGACGCTGATCATGTTGCCGATGCGCAGCGAGCGGTCGAGCAGGATGATGAAGCCGGAAACATAGTTCGCGGCGATCTTCTGCAGGCCGAAGCCGAGACCGACGCCGAGCGCGCCGCCGAACACCGACAGCGTCGTCAGGTCGATGCCGACCATCGGCAGCGCGACGAGCACCGCGACCAGCACCAGCGCCGCCTTCGCGACGCGCAGCATCACGATGCGCACGTTGTCGTCGAGCCCGGCCGTCGTCGCCAGCCGTCGCTCCAGCAGCCCGGCCGCCCACAGCGCGACGAGCAGCGTCAACAGCACCATCGCGATGCCCTGCAGCAGGGTCCATAGCGAAAGCCGCTGGCTGCCGAGCGTGAACGAAACGGAGTCGAGCCCGCCAATGACCTGCGGCAGCCAGCCGACGATGTGCAGCGCGACGACCGACCACGCGACCGCGGCGAAGATCCGCTCGAAACTCGCAATCCAGCTCGACCGGCCGACGGCCTGCCGGACCGCGAACATGACGAGGCGGATCAGCGCGAGCGAGATCAGCAACGGCACCGCGACATTGAGCAGGCTCACGTTGTGAAACTCGTCCAGCACGGCACGCGCGCCGATGATCAGCACCAGCGCCGCAAGCGGAAACAGCACGCGGCGTAACCCGCTGCGCCCCCAGCGGTAAGCGGCGGTGTCGGCGTGATTGCCGGCCGCGACCCGCAGCAGCGCCGAGCGCGTGAACAGCCATGCCAGCAGCAGGCAGCCGGCGAGCGCCGCGAGCTGCCACAGCACGGCGGAGCTTTGCAGATCACCCCAGGTTTCGGTCAGCAGCAGTGCAAACCGCGAGTCATCACGCACGTTCAGGGCTTCCAGGGCAGACGGGTGATCGGCGTCGCCTCCTCGCGGTGGCGCCGCCAGTTGTCGAGATAGGCGGCGGCGAGCGGACAGTTGTCACGCAGCACGAGCAGGTTTTCGGCATTACGCTTGTTCGCCGACCACGTGAAATTGTACGAACCGGTCGCGACCACGCACGCTGGCCCGCCGCCGTCGGCGATCAGCACCTTGTTGTGGGCCGCAGCGTAACGCGTCTCCAGCGCTACCGGCACGCCAGCTTCCAGGAGCCTGGGCAGCGCGTTGCCTTTGCCGCGCCGGTTCATCTGGGCATCGGCGAGCACCTGGACCTGCACGCCGCGCCGATGAGCCCTGACAAGCGCCTCGGCGATCGGACGGCTGGTGAATACGTAGGCCTGCACGTGCAGCGTTTCGCGCGCCGCGCCGATGACGCGCAGCAGCGCCTCTTCGCCGCTGCCCTCGGGCGAGAACACGACTTCGATCGAGCCGCGCGCCGACAGCGTGTGCCCGCCGCCGGCGAGCGCGAGCGCCGGTGCCGCAAGCGCCACGAGCACCAGCAACGCACCGCGCAGATGCTCACGCATCGGCGGGAATCCGCTCCAGCACGGCGGCGAAGAAGCCGTCGGTATCGTGCTTGCGCGGCGACAGCCGCAGGCGTGTGCCGGTATCGAGCGCGATGCCCTGTTTCTTCAGCACTTCGGTCGCGTCGACCTCACGAAACTCGGGGTGCGCCGCGAGGAATGCGTCGACGATGGCGTCGTTTTCCTCGGCGAGCAGGCTGCAGGTCGCATAGACGAGCCGTCCTGCCGGCTTGACGAGGCGCGCCGCCGATTCGAGGATCGCGCCCTGCTTCGCGACCATTTCGGCGACCGATTCCGGCGTCTGGCGCCATTTCAGGTCCGGGTTGCGGCGCAAGGTACCGAGACCGCTGCATGGCGCATCGACGAATACGCGGTCGGCCTTGCCGACGAGGCGCTTGACTTTCGCGTCGCGTTCGTGAGCGATCAGCACCGGATGCACGTTCGACAGCCCGGCGCGCGCGACGCGCGGCTTGAGCTTGCCGAGCCGCTTCTCGGAGACGTCGAACGCGTACAGCCGGCCGGTCGAGCGCATCAGCGCGCCCAGCTGCAGCGTCTTGCCGCCGGCGCCAGCGCAAAAATCGACGACCAGTTCGCCGCGCTTGGGCTGCACGAGGAAGCCCAGCAGCTGGCTGCCTTCGTCCTGCACTTCGAACGCGCCTTCGAGAAACAGCGGATGCTTCTGCAGCGCAGGCTTGCCCCCAAGGCGGATACCGTGCGGCGACAACGGGCACGGCTTCGCTTCGATACCGGCGAACTTCAGCTTTTCGAGCACGTCGCCGCGGTCGGCTTTCAGCACATTGACGCGCAGGTCGAGCGGCGCCGGCCGGTTCAGGCTGTGCGCGAGCTCGAGCACTTCGGCTTCGCTGTGCGTCGCGAGCAGCCGCTCGGCGAGCCAGTCGGGCAGGTCGGCGCGCTCGGCGAACGACCCTTCGTCGAGTTCGCGGGCCTTGATGCCGGAGATCCAGTCGCGCTCGGTCGCCGATGCGAGCCCTTCGAAATGGCGCATCGGCCAGCCTTCGCCGCGGGCGAGCCACGCGAGCAGCAAGGTGCGGGGCCGCACATCGTCGCCGACCAGGCGGCGCAGCCAGCGCAGGCGGCGGACGATGCCATACACCGCCTCGGCGATGAAGCCGCGGTCGCGGTGCCCGATTTCGCGGTTCTCGCGGAAGTAGCGCGACAGCACTCCGTCAGCCGGGTGTTCGAAAGTCAGCACCATCCCGAGAACGCGGGCGGCATGGATCAGCAGGCTGCGCGAGGCAGCCTCGTCGTGTTTGGACTTTGTCAATCGGTTCTCACTCGTGGTTGGATGCGGCGGCGCGGTCGTTCGCCCGCAATTCGATCTTTTCCTGCTCTGCGGCAAGCGTGCCGACCGGCGCCGGCGAGGCGCCTTGGCCCTTGCCGGACCCGACACGCTTGGCGGTAGCCGTGCCGGCCGGCGCCAAGCGCACTTCCACCGCCTGCTGATCGAGCACGTCGCCTTTGTCGTCGGTGATGCGGATGCGCACCGGCAACGTGCCGTATTCCCGCGCCAGCCACACGTCGATCGACAGTTTCCCGCTCAGCGCGCGGGCGCGCAGGCGTTGCGTGTCGAGGCCGCCGATCGGCAGCACCAGCCGTTCGGGGCCGACCCGCTCGAGCACCGAAGGCGTGGCGGACTTGCCACTGACGACCTTCAGTTCATCGGGCAGGGCGGCGGCGTCGGTCAGCCCGATCTGGTGCCACAGGCTCAACAGGTCCTGGTCGCCGCGCTCGACGGGCGCAAAGCGGGTGCGGCTGCCGCGGCGCATCGTCACCTGCCCGGTGTTCCAGTCGAACTCCGCCGTCTCGGGCTTCTTGCCCGATTGCTCGACGCGGAAATGCTCGGGGACCAGCCCTTTCGGGCCGATCCGGCCCTCGCTGCGCTGCTCGTACTGCAGCGAGCGCAGCAGATCCATGACGCCGGTGGTCTTGACCTTGACCGTCATCCGGTAGCGCTTGTCGTCGTGCGTCCAGTCGTGCAGCGCCTCGCCGACCTCGAAGCCGCCTTCGCCGTACATCACCCGATAGCGGATGCTGCCCTGCGCAGGCCACGCGGCGACGCCCGCTTTGCGCGAATCGGCGTGCGGCACGGCCACGGGCTGACGGGGCGCTGTCGAAGATGCGGCCACCGACGACTGCAGGACGGCGGGCGGTGCCGGTGCGACGACGCGCTCAGCCGCGCCGGCCAGCGCGACATGCGCCGCCACGGATACGCCGATCGCGGCGATCAGGAGCCGGTGGCGCATGCTCCGCTCGCGGTGATCGGCGCCGCTTCGAGCGCCGGAACGGTCCATCCGGCGTCGGGCCGTGCTTCGCCCTGCACCGACACTCTGCCCTCGGCGGAAAGCGCCAGGCGATCTTCGACGAACCAGCGCACCGCCTGCGGATAGATGCGGTGTTCCTGCGCCAGCACCCGCGCGGCAAGCGTTTCCTCGTCGTCGCCGGACAACACCGGTACGGCCGCCTGGATGACCACCGGGCCGCAATCGAGCGCCGCGGTGACGAAATGCACCGTCGCGCCATGGATCCGGATGCCCGCTTCGAGCGCACGGCGATGGGTGTGCAGGCCCGGGAACGCCGGCAGCAGCGACGGATGGATGTTGAGCAGGCGGCCTTCGTAATGCCGCACGAAATCGTCGCTCAGCACGCGCATGAAGCCGGCGAGAACGACCAGAGCCGGGCGGTGCACGTCGATCGCTTCGGCCAGCGCCGCGTCGAACGCTTCGCGGGTCGCGAACGCCTTGTGATCGACGACGGCCGTCGCGATGCCGCGGGACGCGGCGAACTCGAGCCCTTTCGCGTCGGGCCGATTGCTGATCACCGCGCTGATGGTCGCGCCGGCTATGCCGGCGCGCACGATGGCTTCCATGTTGCTGCCGCGGCCGGAAACGAGAATGACGATCGACTTCATAGGAGGATTCTTGAGGTTTGAGTCGGGCGCGCGTTGAACGCGCCGGCGGAAAAAACGGAGGCCGATGCGCTGCCGCGCCGCGAAGCCGGCCGGGATGCTGCGCGCGACGCACCGCCGGCATGATACCGGAAGGCCGCCGAAGCTTCAGGCCGGCGGGGCAAATGGGCGTCCCTCGCGCCAGCGGCCGATGCAGGCGCGCGGACTCGTATAATCGTCGCTCTCCGAGCTTCCCTCCGCCCGAATGTCCCTCCATCGCCCTGCCGCCATCCGACCGCTCGCCGATGTCCTCGTCAACCAGATAGCTGCGGGCGAAGTCGTCGAGCGGCCGGCCTCTGTCCTGAAGGAAGTGCTCGAGAACGCGCTCGACGCCGGCGCCCGTGCGATCGACGTGCAGCTCGAGCAGGGCGGCGTGCGCCGCATCCGCGTCGCCGACGATGGCTGCGGCATCGAACGGGACGATCTCGCGCTGGCGCTCGAACGCCATGCGACGAGCAAGATCGCGACGCTCGACGATCTCGAGCAGGTCGGCACGATGGGCTTTCGCGGCGAAGCGCTCGCAGCGATCGCGGCCGTCGCGCGTTTGACGCTGACGAGCCGCGCCGCAGGCAGCGCGCACGCGTGGCGCATCGACGGCAGCGACCGCAGCGTCGCGCCGGCGGCGCTGAACCAGGGCACCGTTGTCGACGTCGCCGAGCTTTTCTACAGCACGCCGGCGCGGCGCAAGTTCCTGAAATCCGAAGCAACCGAATATGCGCACTGCGATGAAGTGCTGCGCCGCATCGCGCTCGCCCGCCCCGACCTCGGCCTGCAGCTCGCGCACAACGGCCGCGTCGTCCATCGCCTGCCCGCCGGTGACCCGCTGCGACGCGTCGCGGCGCTGATGGGCGACGACTTCCTGCAGCACGCGCGCGCCCTCGATGCCGACGCCGGGCCACTGCGCCTCGCCGGCTTCGCCGCGCTGCCGGCGTATTCACGCACGAGCCGCGACGCGCAGTACCTGTTCGTCAATGGCCGCTTCGTGCGCGACAAGCTGCTGACGCACGCAGTGCGCCAAGCGTACGCCGACATCCTGCACGGCAGCCGTCATCCCGCTTACGTGCTGTTCCTCGAGCTCAACCCCGCCGGCGTCGACGTCAACGTGCATCCGGCGAAAATCGAGGTGCGCTTTCGCGAGGCGCGCGCAGTTCATCAGTTCGTGTTCCATGCGCTGACGCGCAGCCTCGCCGAGTCCGGCGCTGGCATCGCAACCACGGGCGGTAATGCCAATACGTCTACGGTGGCTGCGGAAGTCGGCCGGGCGAATTCCGCGGCGCCGGCCCTCGCCGCGAATCCGCTCCGCTACGCGAGCGCGGCCGGCCACGCCGCAGCCCCGGTGCAGGGCCGCCTCGCAATGGAGTCGGCGAGCCGCAGCTATTACGACTTCGCCGCGAGCGCGCGCCCGACTGCCGAAAGCCCCTCTTCGCCGCCCGACGCCGGCGGATTCCGCGCAACGGCTTTCGCCCCGTCCGCAGGCCGCCTGCCGGCTGCCGCCGCTGAAGCACCGATGCCTCTGGCTGACGCCGCGGGCGCCCCGCTCGGCTACGCGATCGCGCAGCTCCACGGCATCTATATCCTCGCGCAGAACGCCGTCGGCCTCGTCCTCGTCGACATGCATGCCGCGCACGAACGCATCCTCTACGAGAAGCTCAAGACCGTGCTCGACGGCCACCCCGCGGTGCAGCGCCTGCTGATCCCGGCCGTGCTGTCGGTCGGCGCGAAGGACATGGCGGCCGCTGAAGAGTGCGCCGAAGTCCTCGCCCGCATGGGCTTCGAACTCGCTCCCGTCGGCCCGGCCGAGCTCGCGGTGCGCAGCGTGCCGGCGCTGCTCGCGTCCGCGCCGATCGGCGAGCTGCTGAGAAAGCTCCTCGAGGAGCTGCGCGAATTCTCGGCCTCCGAAGTCGTCACCGCGCGGCGCAACGAACTGCTCGCGACGATGGCGTGCCACGGCGCGGTGCGGGCGCACCGCAACCTGACGATCCCGGAGATGAACGCGCTGTTGCGCGACATGGAAGCCACCGAGCGCGCCGACCAGTGCAACCACGGCCGGCCGACGTGGACACAGCTAACGATGGGCGATCTCGACCGCTTCTTCATGCGCGGGCAATGAGCCGGCCGGCTCGCTGCCGCATGCCCGATCCGCGTTCAACGAGTATCCTTGCACCCCCCGGCCTTTCACCGTGCGGCCACGAAGCGCAGATCACACACTCATGACAGGCAAGCAGCACTACGACGAATCCTCGTTTCGCGTCCTCAAGGGGCTCGAACCGGTGCGCGAGCGCCCCGGGATGTACACCCGCACCGACTCGCCCGCCCACATCATCCAGGAAGTCATCGACAACGCCGCCGACGAGGCGCTCGGCGGCTTCGCGAAGAAAATCCACGTGACGCTGCACCTCGACGGGTCGATCAGCGTCGCCGACGACGGCCGCGGCATCCCGGTCGGGCTGCATCCCGACGAACACGTGCCGGTCGTCGTGCTTGCCTTCACGCGGCTGCACGCCGGCGGCAAGTTCGACAAGCGCGACGGCAACGGCGCATACGCGTTTTCCGGCGGCCTGCATGGCGTGGGCGTCGCCGTGACGAACGCGCTGTCGACGCGCGTCGAAGTCGAGGTCAGGCGCGAGGGCAAGATCCATCGCATCGAGTTCAGCGACGGCGGCGAGAAGGTCGGCGCGATCCTGGTAGCAGGCGATTGCGGCCGGCAGACCGGCACGCGCGTTCGCGTGTGGCCAGACGTGAAATATTTCGAGGCCCCGCGCGTGCCGCAAGGCGAGCTCGAGCGCCTGCTGCGCTCGAAGGCGGTGCTGCTGCCGGGTGTGTCGGTACGGCTCGACATCGAGCAGGCGGGCGGCGCGGCGCTGACGAAGACCTGGACCTACCCCGAAGGCCTGGCCGGCTACCTGCGCGAGCAGGCCGGCGACATCGAGGCGGTCGCGCCGCTCTATACCGGCGAAAAATACGCCGACAAGGACGACCCCGCTTACGCCCCGGGCGAAGGCGCGGCCTGGGCGCTGGCGTGGTTCGAGCACACCGTGCCGAGCGAATCCTTCGTCAATCTGATCCCGACCGTTGCCGGCGGCACGCACGAGAGCGGCTTGCGCGCCGGTGTGTTCGACGCGATCAAGGCTTTCATCGAACACCACGCGCTGTTGCCGCGTGGGGTCAAGCTGCAGCAGGAAGACGTCTGCGGCCGCATGAGCTTCGTACTGTCGGCGCGGCTCCTCGACCCGCAGTTCCAAGGCCAGGTGAAGGAAAAATTGAACTCGCGCGAAGCGGTCAAGCTCGTGTCGTCGATGATCCGCGACCCGTTCGAGATCTGGCTCAACAACCACGTCGAAGCCGGTCGAGCGATCGCCGAACTGTCGATCCGGCAGGCGCTCGCGCGGCAGAAGAGCGCACAGAAAGTCGAGAAGAGAAAAACTTCCGGCGTCGCGGTGTTGCCGGGCAAGCTCTCCGACTGCGAGTCCGAGGACCTTGCCGACAACGAGCTTTTCCTCGTCGAGGGCGACTCCGCAGGCGGCTCGGCGAAGATGGCGCGCAACAAGGAAACGCAGGCGATCCTGCCGCTGCGCGGGAAGGTGCAGAACTCGTGGGAAATCGATCCGGACCGCCTGCTCGCGAACGCCGAGATCCACGACATCGCAGTCGCGCTCGGCGTCGACGCGCATGCCGCCGGAAGCAACCCGGATCTCGCCGGCCTGCGCTACGGCAAGGTCGTCATCATGTCCGACGCCGACGTCGATGGCGCGCACATCCAGACGCTGCTCTTGACGCTGTTCTTCCGCCACTTCCCGGAACTGATCACGCGCAGCCACATTTTTGTCGCCCAGCCCCCGCTGTACCGTGTCGACGTGCCCGCGCAGGGCAAGAAGCGCCCGGCGCGACGACTCTACGCGCTCGACGACGGCGAGCTCGCAGCGATCCGCGACAGGCTCGAGAAGGAAGGCTTCAAGCCGGACGCGATCGAAGTCGGGCGCTTCAAGGGCCTCGGCGAGATGAACCCGGACCAGCTGCGCGAGACGACGATGGACCCGGCGACGCGCCGCGTGCTGCCGGTCGAGGTGCGCGCCGGCGCGCTCGAGGACACGAAGCGCATGTTCACGCTGCTGATGGGCAAGGGCGAAGCTTCGGGGCGACGCGCGTGGATGGAGGAGAAGGGCGACAGCGTCGAGGCGGACGTGTGACGCGGTCCGCGACTTGGACGACCTTTCCGGACGACCTTTCCGCAACGCAGCAAACCTCCTATAAAGAAGGTACTGAAAGGGCGCCGCCGGGTTGCCGGCGGGGCGTCCCTGCACGGTCCCGGCAACGAGTCCGAAACGTGAATGCCATGTCGTCACAGCCCTTGTCCGTCGCCCCTCCCAGCCTCGCGCGTCGCCCCAGGGCGCTGCTGATCGATCTGGCCGGCGTGCTGCACGTTGGCGATCAGGCGATCGAGGGTTCGGTCGCCGCACTCGCGCGACTGCGGCAGGCGGCGCTGCCGCTGCGCTTTCTCACCAACACGACGCGTTCGCCGCGCCGCACGATCGTCGCGAAGCTGCACCGGCTGGGCTTCGACGTTGTCGAGGACGAGATCCAGACTGCTGCCCGTGCTGCGCAACTGCTCGTCCGGCAGCGCGGACTGAAGCCGCTCTACGTCGTCCACCCGGACCTCGCGGAGGAGATGGGCCCGAGCGCTGCGGCGCCCGATGCGGTCGTGATGGGCGACATGGGACCGTACCTGGACTACGCGCAGCTGAACGCCGCGTTCCGCCTGCTGATGGCCGGAGGCGCCTTCATCGCGATGGCGAAGAACCGCTACTTCATGGAGGAAGACGGTCTTTCGCTCGACATGGGCGCCTTCGTCGCCGGCCTCGAGTTCAGCAGCGGGGTGCCGGCCGAGATCGTCGGCAAGCCGGCCGCAAGCTTCTTCCACAGCGCGCTCGCGGAGCTTGGCGTCGCGCCCGCCGAAGCGGTCGTGATCGGCGACGACCTGCACGACGACGTCGGCGCGGCGATCAACGCAGGCATTCCGGCGGTGCTCGTGCGCACCGGCAAGTTCCGCGCGGGCGACGGCGCCGACCCAATGATACGGCCCGCGTTCGTCGCCAACGATTTCGCAGGTGTGGTAGCGCAGCTGCTCGGGCGCGACTAACGCGGCCGCGCCGCGGGCTTCCCCGGTCGCGTGGCGTACAATGCGCCGCCTGACCGACCTCCCGCGGCGCCGAACGCGCGCCGCACCCGAACCCGCATCGCGAAGTCCTCCATGAGCAACGACACCCTCGATCTTTTCGGCCCTCCGCCAGCCCCCGGAGCGCCTGCCGAGACCGCCCCGCCCGCCCCGCCGATTCCGCCCGCCGACGCCACTGGCGACGGACCGTTGCCGCTCGACCGCTACGCCGAGCGCGCCTACCTCGCCTACGCGATGAGCGTCGTCAAGTCGCGCGCGCTGCCGCAGGTCGAGGACGGCATGAAGCCGGTGCAGCGGCGCATCCTGTACGCGATGAACGAGATGCGCCTGTCGGCCGCGTCGAAGCACGTGAAGTCGGCGCGCGTCGTCGGCGACGTCATCGGCAAGTACCACCCGCACGGCGACACCAGCGTCTATGACGCGATGGTGCGCGTCGCGCAGGACTTCTCGCTGCGCTACCCGCTCGTCGACGGCCAGGGCAACTTCGGCTCGCGCGACGGCGACTCGGCCGCGGCGATGCGCTACACCGAATGCCGGCTGACGCCGATCGCCGAGCTCCTGCTCGCCGAGATCGACCGCGGCACCGTCGACTTCGTGCCGAACTACGACGGCGCGTTCGAGGAACCGCAACTCCTGCCGGCGCGCCTGCCGTTCGTGCTGCTGAACGGCGCGTCGGGAATCGCCGTCGGCATGGCGACCGAGATTCCGCCGCACAACCTGCGCGAAGTCGCGGAAGCCGTCTGCCATCTGATCCGCAATCCGGATGCCGGCCTCGACGCCGTCCTGCCACTCCTGCCCGGTCCGGATTTCCCCGGCGGCGGCCAGCTGATCTCGTCGCCCGACGCGATCCGCGACGCATACGCATCCGGGCGCGGCAGCCTGAGGATGCGCGCGCGCTGGCGCATCGAGGAACTCGCGCGCGGCCAGTGGCGCGTCATCGTCGAACAATTGCCGCACGGCGTGTCGGCTGCCGGCGTGCTCGCCGAGATCGAGGCGCTGACGAACCCTCAGCCGCGCGGCGGCAAGAAGGACGTCAGCCAGGAGCAGAAGAACCTCAAGCAGCTCGTGCTCGGCGTGCTCGAGACGGTGCGCGACGAGTCGAGCGACAAGTCGCCGGTGCGCATCGTGCTGGAGCCGCGCTCGTCGCGCCAGAGCCGCGATGAGTTCATGGCGGTGCTGCTCGCGCACACCAGCCTCGAAAGCTCGGTGTCGGTGAACATGACGATGATCGGGCATGGTCCCGTGCAGGGCGGCCGGCCGCAGCAGAAGAACCTCGTGCAGATCCTGCGCGAGTGGATCGACTTCCGCTATGTCACCGTAGAGCGGCGCACGCGTCACCGCCTCGACGAGGTCGACCGACGCCTGCACATCCTCGAAGGCCGCATGATCGCGTTCCTGCACATCGAGGACGTGATCCGCGTGATCCGCGAATCCGACGAGCCGAAGCCGGCGCTGATCGAAGCGTTCGGCCTGTCCGAGATCCAGGCCGAGGACATCCTCGAGATCCGCCTGCGTCAGCTCGCGCGCCTCGAAGGTTTCCGGATCGAGAAGGAGCTCGCCGAACTCAAGGAAGAGCGCGGGAAGCTGCAGCACCTGCTCGACAACCGCGCGGCGATGACGAAGCTGATCCTCAGGGAGATCACCGACGACGCGAAGAAATACGGCGATGAGCGCCGTACGCTGATCGAGAGCGTCGCCCCGGTTGCACCGGCCGAAATCAGCGTGCCCGACGAGCCGGTGACGGTGCTCGTGTCAAAAAACGGCTGGGTGCGTTCGCGCCAGGGCCACGGCATCGATGCCGCGGCCATCACATACAAGGCGGGCGACTTCGCGTTCGCGGTCATCGAGACGCGCAGCACCTGGCCGCTCGTCGTCCTCGACACGCAGGGCCGCGCCTACACGGTGCGCGTCGCCGAGTTGCCGGGCGGGCGCGGTGACGGCGTGCCGATCGCAACGCTGGTCGACTTCCAGAACGGTGCCAAGCTCGCGCAGCTCGTCTCCGCCGAGCCGGAATCGGCCTGGATGTTCGCCAACTCCGGCGGCTATGGTTTCATCTGCACGCTCGTGGAAGCGACGAGCCGCCAGCGCGCCGGCAAGGCGTTCATGACTGTCGAGAAAGGCGAAAAAGTCCTGGCGCCGGCGCGCGTCCTCGGCGAGCGCATCGCCGCGGTGTCGGAGAACGGCCGCCTGCTGGTGTTCCCGCGCAGCGAGATGAAAGTGCAGGCCGGCGGGCGCGGCGTCATCGTCATGGCGCTCGACGAAGGCGAAGCGATGGTCGCGGTCGCGGCGCCGGCCGATGGCGCGGTGCTGAAAGTCGCAGGCATCGGCCGCGGCAACAAGGCGACGAGTGTCGAGCTGAAGCCGGCGCAGCTCGCGACGCTCGTGCAACGGCGCGCGCGCAAGGGTTCGCCGCTGGCGATCAGGATCAAGCCGACCGCTCTGCTCTGAACGCAGGCCAGCGCAAGCGCAGCGCGTCGAGCGAGAAACATCCCCGAGGCCGGCCCGCCGCGCGCGATCGGGCGAGCCCCGTTTACGGCGCCCGCTCGGCGCCCGCCTCCGTCGCTTCCGGCATGATCGACCGGATTGGATCGTCGGCGCGGATTCGTCCGGGGCTGCGCGGGGCGGGATCGCCGAGCATCGATTCGATCAGGATCGTCACGCGGCGATTCCGCGCCCGGCCTTCTTCGCTTGTATTGTCAGTGAGCGGGCGCTGCTCGGCGTAGCCGGCGGCGGTGAGGCGATCGCCGCGCACTCCGGCGTCGATGAACAGGCGCACGACCGACGACGCGCGCACCGTCGACAGCTCCCAGTTCGACGGGAAGCGTTCGGTGCGGATCGGCACGCTGTCGGTGTGGCCTTCGACGGTGATCGGGAAATCCGCGCCGGCGAGCACTTGCGCGACGGCGCGCAGCACCGCGATCGCCGGCGCGGCGAGCGTCGCGTCGCCGGGTGCGAACAGCACGCTAGCGTTGATCTCGACCGTGATTCCGTGGGCGCCTTCGGCCACGCTGACCTGTCCGCCCGTGGCGAGCGGCTGCAGCAGGCGGCGTATTTCGTCCGCGATGCTGTTGAGGCGCTTCAATTCGGCTTCGCGCCGCGCAGCGGCCGCCGGTTCGCGGACGGGGCGCACCGCGGGCGCCGGTGGTGGCGCGGGGGGGACCGACACGGCGATGATCGGTGACCCTGGCGGGTTGATCGCACCGCTGCGAAAAGCGCTGACGAGGGAATCGGACAGGACGCGGTACTTGCCCTCGTTGACCGACGACAGCGAATACATGACGACGAAAAACGCGAACAGCAGCGTGATGAAGTCCGCGTAGGAGACGAGCCAGCGCTCGTGATTCTCGTAGTCTTCGGCAGGGGGGCGGCGACGCGACATGAACGGCGTCGGCTAAGGCCGGGCGGCGCGCGGCAGGAAGAATCCCGTCACCGGCTTCGGCTCACGTAGCCCTGCATGCGGCTCTCGATGATGCGCGGGTTGTCGCCGCTGGCGATGCCGACGAGTCCGTCGACGAGCATCTCGCGCTGCGAGACGCCGCTTGCGACATGCGCCAGGAGCTTCTTCGAGATCGGCAGGAAAATTAGGTTCGCGAAGGCGACGCCATACACCGTCGCGACGAACGCGACCGCGATGCCGGAGCCGAGCCGGGACGGATCGGAGAGGTTTTCCATCACGTGGATCAGGCCCATGACCGCACCGAGAATGCCGATCGTCGGCGCGTAGCCGCCGGCCGCTTCCCAGATCTTCGCGCCGAGCCGCCGCTGCGCGCTCCAGGCGTCGATCTCGACTTCGAGCACGTCGCGCAGGTGCTGCGGCTCGACACCGTCGACGAGCAGCTGCAGCCCCTTGCGCATGAACGGATCGGGCAGCGTGTCGATGCGCTCTTCGAGCGCGAGCAGGCCTTCCTTGCGCGCGATGTGGCTCCAGTCGGTGGCCTGCGCGATGAGGTCGGCATGGTTCGAGGGCGGGGGCACGAACACCCATTTCGCCATCCGCATGCCGTCGCGAAACACCGGCAGCGGGCTCTGCAGCATCACCGCGCCGAGCGTGCCGCCGACGACGATCAGGAACGCGGTCGGCTGCACCAGCGAGGAAATATGGCCGCCTTCGAGCACCTGTCCCGACAGGATCGCGGCGACCCCGAGCGTGATGCCGATGAGACTGGTCTTGTCCATGGCGGGCGTCCGGGGGCGCCGTTCAGACGGCGGTGGCGCGCGTCTTGCGCGGCCTGCCGCGTCGCTCGACCGGCGCCTCGCCCGCGCCGAGGACGCGTGCCCGCAGCCGGGCGACGGCCTGGCTGTGCAGCTGGCACACGCGCGACTCGGACACGCCGAACACTTCGCCGATCTCGCGCAGGTTGAGCTCCTCGTCGTAATACAGCGCCATCATCAGCTTTTCGCGCTCGGGCAGGTCCTCGATCGCCCGCACCAGGGTGCTGCGCATGTCCGACGCTTCGAGAAGATCGAGCGGATTCGATTCGTGCTCGCCGAGGTGGCGCTCGAAGTAGTCCTCGCCTTCGTCGCCGGCAAAATCCTCGAAGTGCACCAGCTGATAGCCGCGCGCGTCCTGCAACATGCGCTGGTATTCGGCGAGCGGCATTTCGAGCGACTCGGCGAGCTCGACTTCGGTCGGCTGGCGGCCGTGGCGCTGCTCGAGGCTGTGGATCGCGCCTTCGATGCGCCGCATGTCGCGGCGGATGCTGCGCGGCAACCAGTCGTTGTCACGCAGCCCGTCGAGCATCGCCCCGCGCACGCGCTGCACCGCGTAGGTCTCGAACTGCGCGCCGAGGCCATCCTCGTAGCGGTTGATCGCGTCGAGCAGCCCGAGCATGCCGTTCTGGATGACGTCGTCGATGTGCACGCTCGCCGGCAGCTTCGCCATCAGGTGGTAAGCGAGGCGCTTGACCAGCGGCGCATAAGTCTCCACGAGCTGGCTCTTGTCGAGGTTTCCTTCGGGATCGTACATCCACTTCGCCTGTATTTTCCGGGCTCCCGGCCGCGGCGCCGGAGCTTCCTGCTTTTCGTCGGCCTGCCACGATCCAGCCGCCGGTTGCGCCTTGCCGCGCGGATAAGTCAGGTCGATCATCGTCAGCGGCCCGCCTGCGCCGTCGCGGCCGGCCGGCGCGCGGACAGCGCGAGGCGGCGCAGGAACGCGCCCTCGCCTGCGGACCCGCCCGGCGGCTGCGCGTCGACCGCCAGCCCTGCGGCGAGATCGTCGCGCTCGACTTCGCCGAGCGACACCAGCGGCACGCCGACGTGGCGCCGCACCAGGGCGTTCAGACTCGCAAAGAACGCGCGCGCGTCGTCGCGATGACGCGCGCCGGAGACGGCCACATGCAGCGCCCCGGCTCCGGCGCCAGCGAGCTGCTTGATCGTGCAGTAGGCTTCGGTCGCGCCGCTGCGGCTCGCTTCGGCAACGACGAGGCGGCGTGGCGCGGCGAAGACGAACGGCGACGGATCGCCTGCCGAAGCGCAGCTCGCATGAATCAGCACGAAGCCGGCGTGGCGATGCAGGCGGTGCAGCGCGCCGACGAGGCACTGGCGGCGCTCCTCGTCGAGCAACGGCAGCGCGAGCGCCGCGGCCGACACCGGGACCCGGCCGAACAGCCCCGGCACCGGCTGCAGCAGCTCGCGCGGCTCGATGCGCCCGCCGAGCACACTCAGCAGGTCGGGGCCGTCGGCGAGCCCGAGCGGGGCGGCGAGCGATTCCTGCCCGGCGGCCTCGTCGAGCAGCAGCACGCGGCTGTTCCGACTCGCGACGCGATGGGCAACGTGGACCGCCGCTGCGGCGCGACGCGCCCCGGTCGCATACAGCGCGACCACGGTCGGCGGCGCCCGCCGGAAAAGCCGGCGCAGCCCGGCCGCCTGGTCCTCGCGCGCGTCGATCATTTCACGCGCCCCGGCCCGATGCCGCGAGCATCAGCGCCGCCTCGTCGCCGTCCAGCTTCCACGGCGAACCGGCCGCCTGCTCGCGCAACGCCCGGTGCAGCAGGTAGGCGCGGTTCGGCAGGTGAAGGTCTTCCGGCACGCGCTGCCCGTTGGCAACGTAGAAAACGTCAAGCTCGTTGCTGACCGCGACATCGATCACCGGCGCGAGCGATGCCGCCTCATCGACTTTGGTCAGCACGCAGCCAGCGAGATCCGGGCCGCGATAGGCGCGCACGACATCGGCGAGCGTGTCGCCGCGGCACGTCGCATTCAGCAGCAGCAGCCGACGCACGTTGCCGGCGCCCATCAGCATCGCCGCCTGTTCCGCGACCATGCGGTCGCGCTGGCTCATGCCCATCGTGTCGATCAGCACCATGTGCTTGCCGCGCAGCTCGGCAAGCGTCTGGCGCAGGTCGGCGGTGTCGCGCACCGAGAACACCGGCACGCCGAGAATCCGCCCGTAAATGCGCAGCTGCTCCTGGGCGCCGATGCGGTAACCGTCGGTCGTGATCAGCGCGAGCTTTTCGGCGCCGTGGCGGACGACGCAGCGCGCGGCGAGCTTGGCGGTCGTCGTCGTCTTGCCGACACCGGTCGGCCCGACGAGCGCATAGACGCCGCCCCGGTCGATGATGTCGGTATCCGAGGACTTGACGCGCAGTTCGCGGCCCAACGCATTCCTGACTGCAATTCGGGCGTTCTCGGTGCTTGCATCGTCGGCGACGGCGCCGGCCAGCCGGCGCGCCAGAGGGCCGGAAAAACCCGCTTCGAGCAGTTCGCCGACGATGTCGGCACGCGCCGGCGCGTTGCGCCGCGCTTCACCCCACGCGAAGCCGCACAGCTGGCGCTCGATCAGTTCGCGGATGCCGGTCAGCTCGTCCATCAGCCGCGCATTGGCCTGCTGCAGGTCGCGGATGCGCGTGTCCTCGGCCGGCGGTGGGGCGCAAGGCGCGGCGTCCGGAAGCGCCACGACAGGACGCGCTTGCGCTGCGGGGCGTGTCTGCGGCCGGTCGGCGGGCACGGCGTGCGCAGCGGGCTCGGGCGCGTACCAGTCGTCGCCGAACGGATCTGCGCCCGGCGGCATTGCCGGGGTGCGCAGCAAGTCTGTGCCCTGCGGCATTGGCGGCGTGCGCAGCAGGTAGTCCGGGGTTTCGAGTCGCGGCGGCTGGAACGGCCGGACGACCGGCGCCGCAGCCTTGGACGCTGCGGGCGGCCGCGCCGCGGCAGGGCCCTGGGCGGACAGGCTGACGTGGAAATCGTCGTCGATATCGGGCAGCGGAGCCGGGAACGGGCTCCGGGCGGGAGCGGCGACGACCGGCGCGGCGCCGGCCGGGGCCGGGGGTGTCGGACGGGTCGCGCTCTGCAAGGCCCCGACCGCGTCGGCCGGCAGCGCGAGGATCTCGACGCCGCCTTCGACGGGGCGGTTCGCCAGCACGATCGCATCGGCGCCGAGTTCGGCCTTGAGGGCGCGCAGTGCCTCGCGGGCGGTCTGGGCGAAATAGCGCTTCACGTTCATTTGAGTGTCCCCCGGCTACGCACTCGGCGCAGGATGGTCCGATTATCGGCGCCGCCGTGGCCCCCGATAGGGTGGAATAAAAGCGGTTTCCCCCGCCTATTCGGGCATGCGTCAGCGCGCCGCGCCGCCGACCATCGCGGTGACGCGGATCGTGCGCGTCTCGGGCACTTCGGAATTCGCGATGACCTTGAGCGAAGGCACCGCCCGCCGCAAAAAGCGCGACATCAGCCAGCGCAGTTGCGGCGGCACCAGCAGCACCGGCGGCAGCCCGATGTCCTCCTGGCGTTGCGCGACTTCCGCTGCGTGGCGCAACAGGCCGTCGGCGAGGCTCGGCTCGATGGCCCCGCCCTCGCCGCCGGCGCCGACCGCCTGGCCGAGGATGCGCTCGAGCGATGGATCGAGCGCCATGACGTGGATCTCGGCGTTGCCGGGGAACAGACTCTGCAGGATCGAGCGACCCAGTCCCTGGCGCACGCGCGACGTGAGCTCCAGCGGGTCCTGCGTGCGCGGCGCGTTCTCGGCGAGGATCTCGATGATCGTGCGCATGTCGCGGATATTGACGCCCTCTTCGAGGAGATTCTGCAGCACCCGCTGCACCGTCGACACCGGCAGCAGCGCCGGCACGAGGTCCTCGACGAGCTTCGGCGTGTTCTTGCCGATATGGTCGAGCAGCGCCTGGGTTTCCTGGCGTCCGAGCAGTTCGGCGGCGTGACTGAGGATCAGGTGGTTCAGGTGGGTCGCGACGACGGTGCTTGCATCGACGACCGTGTAGCCGAGCGCGTGCGCCTGTTCGCGCTGGCCGGCATCGATCCAGAACGCGGGCAGATCGAACGCCGGGTCGCGCGTCTCGCGCCCGGCGAGCGGCCCGGTGACGCGGCCCGGGTTGATCGCGAGGAACTGGCCCGGATAGGCCTCGCCGTTGCCGATCTCGACGCCTTTCAGCGCGATGCGGTAAGCGTTCGGCTTGAGCTCGAGGTTGTCGCGGATATGCACCGGCGCGGACAGGAAGCCGACGTCCTGGGCGAACTTCTTACGCAGCCCGCGGATGCGCTTCAGCAGTTCGCCGTCCTGCCCCTTGTCGACCATCGGGATCAGGCGATAGCCGACTTCGAGACCCAGCACATCGACCGGCGCGACGTCGTTCCAGCTCGCCTCGAGGTTTTCGGCCGGCGGTTCGAGGGCGGCGGCTTCGGGCGCGGTGCGCGCACCGTCGACCGCGTCGCGCCGGGCGTCGTCCATGCGGCGCCAAGCGAGCCAGCCGAGCAGGCCGGCGATCAGGATGAACACCAGGTTCGGCATCCCCGGAATCAGCCCGAGCACCCCGATGATGCCGGCAGTCAGCATCAGCACCTGCGGGTTCGAGAACACCTGCGCGATGACGAGGTTGCCGATGTCGGACTCGTCGCCGACGCGCGACACGACCATGCCGGCTGCCACCGAGATGATCAGCGCCGGGATCTGCGCGACCAAGCCGTCGCCGATCGTCAGCAGCGTGTAGGTCTCGATCGCGACGCCGGCGTCCATGCCGTGCTGCACGATGCCGACCATCAGGCCGCCAAGGATGTTGATCAGCAGGATCAGGATGCCGGCGACGGCGTCGCCGCGCACGAACTTCGACGCGCCGTCCATCGCGCCGTAGAACTCGGATTCCTGCGCGACCTCCTTGCGGCGGCGCTTCGCCTCGGCCTCGTCGACGAGGCCTGCGTTGAGGTCGGCGTCGATCGCCATCTGCTTGCCGGGCATCGCATCGAGCGTGAAGCGTGCGCTGACTTCCGCGATCCGCCCGGCGCCTTTCGTGACGACGACGAAGTTGATCAGCACGAGGATCACGAACACGACGAGGCCGATCGCGGTGTTGCCGCCAACGAGGAAATGGCCGAACGCCTCGATGACCTTGCCGGCGGCGTCCGGCCCGGTGTGGCCTTCGAGCAGCACGATGCGCGTCGAGGCGACGTTCAGCGCGAGGCGCAACAGCGTGGTCACCAGCAGCACCGTGGGGAACACCGAGAACTCCAGCGGCTTCTTCGTGTACATCGCCACCAGCATCACCATCACCGAGATCGCGATGTTGAACGTGAAGAACACGTCGAGCGCGAACGCCGGCAGCGGCAGCACCATCATCGACAGCACCATGATGATGAAGAGCGGCGCGCCGAGCATTCGCAGGTTCGCCGGCGTCATCAGCGCGCGCAGGTTCAGGGCTTCGAACATTGCCTACCTCAAGAGAGTCGGGGAGTGGCGCATCAGGCGGGTGCGCCCGGGTCCATGTCTTCGGGCACCGGCAGCTTGCCCGGCACTGCGGGCGGAAGGCCGCCGCCAGCCATCCAGCGGTTGAGCTGGTACACGTAGGCCATGACTTCGGCCACTGCGGTATAGAGCGCGCCAGGCACTGCCTGGTCCAACTCACAGTGCTTGTACAGCGCGCGCGCGAGCGGCGGCGCCTCGAGCAACGGCACCTTGTGTTCCTTCGCCAGCTCGCGGATCTTCAGCGCGATCTCGCCGCGCCCTTTCGCGACGACGACCGGCGCGCCCATCTTCTGCGCGTCGTATTTCAGCGCGACCGAGAAATGCGTCGGGTTCGTCACGACGACGTCGGCTTTCGGGACTTCGGCCATCATCCGCCGGCGCGCCATCTCGCGCTGCATGCTGCGGATGCGCCCCTTGACGTGCGGGTCGCCTTCCTGCTCCTTGCCTTCGCGCTTGACCTCTTCCTTCGTCATGCGCAGGCGCTTGTGGTATTGCCACAGCTGGAACGGCACGTCGATCAGCGCCAGCAGCGCGAGGCCCATGATGATCAGCAGCGCGGAGAACAGCACCGCCTGCAGAAAGTCCGGCACCGCGCTCTCCACCGCTTCGGAAGTCAGCGCGAAGATGTGCTCGCGCTCGCGCCACACCGCGAAAACACCGATGCCGCCGACGACCGCCGCCTTGAGCAGCGACTTGAGCATTTCGGCCAGCCCGTGCAGCGAGAACATCCGCCCGAAGCCCTTGAGCGGATCCATGCGGTCGAACTTGAGCCCGAGCGCTTTCGGCGAGAACACGAAGCCGCCGAGCAGGATCGGTGCGCCGACCGCCGCCACCATCAGCACGCCGAACAGCGGCAGCATCGTCAGCAAGGCTTGCGTGAACAGGTCGCCGAAGTCCTTCAGCATCAGCTGCGGGTCGAACGCGACCGCGCGCTCGAAACGGAAGCCGTGGCGCAGCATGCCGAGTACGCGCTCGCCGATCCAGCCGCCCATCAGCCACAGCCCGCTCGCGCCGGTGATCAGGACGAGGAAAGTCGACAGCTCGCGCGACTGCGGAACCTGCCCTTCCTCGCGAGCCTGCTCCAGCCGCCGTGGCGATGCCTGTTCCGTTTTCTCGAGATCGCTGTCTTCAGCCATCGCCGGCTCCTTGCCCGCGCCGCGCCGCAAGCCGCGCGCGGTGCGGGCGAACGACGAGCAGCGGCAATTATCGCGGCGCAGCGACAGGCCACGGAGGCCGATAAGCGGCGGGAAAGCCCCTTAATTCAGGAACTGCAACGCGAAACCGGGACGAACCAGCGTACTCAGCGCGCGGCGGGGAGCCGGTCGATGCCGCGGATCCGGGCGCCGGGAGCGATATTGCGTCCCGCAAACCAGTCACCGTTCATTTCCAGCGCGAAGCGTGCCGGGCCGGCGGCACAATGACTGTCCTCGCTTCGCGGCTGCATCTGCTCGATGTTGAGGATGCGCCCTTCGTGGTCGAGAAACGCGACCGACAGCGGGATCAGCGTGTTCTTCATCCACATGCAGTGGCGGGCATCGTGGGCGAAGACGAAGATCATGCCGCGGTGCGCCGGCATCGCGGGCCTGTTCATCAGCCCGATCTGGCGGGCTTCGTCGGTGTGCGCGAGCTCCGCCTCGATGCGATACATCCCGGCCCCCAGTTCGACGAGCGGCAAGTCGGCCTGCGCGGCCGGAACCTGGAGCAGACCGCTCGCGAGAAACAGTGCGATGTGACGGACGGAACGACGTTGCAGGAACATGGCAGCAGCCCGGGTGCGATTTCGACGCGAAATTCTACCCTCGACCGCCTCTGCGCCGTCCGCCCCTACCCGCGAATGCGCTCGCACTGGGCGTGGCCGGGCTTTGCACCTCCTCGCTGCGCCACTGGCCGGGAGCGAGCCCGGTCAGCGACCAGTCGCCGATCGCCACGCGGATCAGCCGCAGCGTCGGGAAACCGGCTTTCGCCGTCATCCGTCGTACCTGACGGTTCTTCCCCTCGTGCAGCACGATCTCGAGCCACGACGTCGGCACGCTCTTGCGGAACCGCACCGGCGGGTCGCGCGGCCACAGCCACTCCGGCTCAGCGACGCGGCGCGCACTGCACGGACGGGTGACGAAATCGCCCAGATCGAGCCCGCCCCGCAGCGCGGCCAGCGCCGCGTCGTCGGGCTCGCCCTCGACCTGCACGAGGTAGGTTTTCGGCAGCTTGTGGCGCGGATCGGCGATGCGGTGCTGCAAGGCGCCGTCGTCGGTGAGCAGCAACAGGCCTTCGCTGTCGGTGTCGAGTCGCCCGGCGGCATAGACGCCGGACACGGGGACGAAAGCCTTGAGCGTGACGTGCGCGCCGTCGCCGGAAAACTGGCAGATCACGCCGTACGGCTTGTTGAGGAGGATCAGGCGGGACATCGGACGCTGCTTCGGCCGAGCGGCCGCGGTCGCGCGGCACGCGTCGCTCCGCGTCGCGCGGCCCGGCTCTCGCGAACCGCCACCCGGTTCAGTCGTTGGACGATTTGGCGCCGGCCATGGCTGTGCCGGCGGTTGTGGGGGCCGCAGCGGGAGGATGTTCGCCCGCCGCCTCCGCCGCGCTCTGCCGGATTCGCGCCAGCACCGTCTTGCCCTTGGTCGTGAGGAAAGGTTCGACCATCAGCTGGAGGCCTTCATCGACGTATTCGGCGAGCGTGTACCGGTCGCGGAACGCCCAGTATTTCAGCGCCCACGCATGCGCGAACGTGACGCACTGATAAGACAGGAGATGCTCGTTGATCGGGCGCATGAAACCGCCCGTCGTGCACGCGCGAATCGCCTTCTCGATGAGGCGGTTCGTACGGGTTTCGCCGTCCATGATCAGACCGCGCCGATCGGCACGCAACGACTTCGTCGAGCGGTAGGCGAGCACCGTCGCGTCGCGCTGCGCGTCGACGATCGCGCAATACGCCCAGATCGCCCGGCACAGGCGCTCGACCGGATGCGTCAGGCCTTCGATCTGACGCGGAATCTCGTTCTCGTACGTGTCGAGCACCTGCTTCAGCGTCAGGAACAGGATGTCGTCCTTGTCGCCGAAGTACTGGTAGATCAGCCCGGTGCTCACTTTGGCCTCGCGGGCGATCTGCAGAATGGTCGTCGTGTAGTAGCCTTCTTCGGAAAAAAGCTTCGTCGCCGCACGGATGATCTGGTGACGGCGCTCTTCGACCAGCTTCGGGTCGGAAACTACGCTCTTGACGCTTTCTGCTGAACTCATGATCGTTCCTCGGGGATGTTCTGTTGCTGCCGCTGGCCGGCGCCGCAATCGCGCCGGACATCGTATTGTGCCACCAGTTCAGACCGCTTTCCGCCTTCGACGTCGCGCGGGACAAGGGGACAATTAACCCGGCAATCAAATACCAACCGTTCGCCGGCAATCAAATACGAACCGTTCGCCCTGAGCCTGTCGAAGGGCGGTGCCAGGGGCTTCGACAGGCTCAGCCCGAACGGTATTTGGCTGCCGGGTTAATAACTATTGCTTGCTCAGGAAGCGCTGCACGCGTTCCTGCGTCCCCGCGTCGGCGAGCAGCGCGGCGCTGCCGGCGAGTTCCACTTCGAATCCATTTTCCTCGGCAGCGACCGCAACCCCGATGCAGCGCTTGCATTCGGCAAGCGCCGTACCCGGCAGGGCTGCGATGCGTTCGACCACGGCGCGCGTCACCGATTCCAGCTCGGCTGCCGGGGCGACCCAGTGCGCACAGCCCAGGGCAACCGCTTCGGCGCCGCCGATCACTTCGGCGCCGAGGATCAGCCGTCTGGCGACTGCTTCGCCGCAGATGCGCGTCATGCGCTGCGTGCCGCCGGCCGCCGGCAGAAGCCCCAGCCGCGCTTCCGGCAGGCCGATCCTGGCCGAGTCGGCAACGACGCGCAGATCACAGGCGAGCGCGAGTTCGAAGCCGCCGCCCATCGCCGCCCCGCCGATCTCGACGACCGACACCTGCGGGAGGCGTTCGAGGCGCGCATACACTTCCTGCATCCGGCGCGTCATCGCGATCATCTGCATGCGCCCGGTTTCGCTGTCGAACAGCGAGCCGATCAGCTCCAGGTCCGCGCCGGCGCAAAACACCCGCTCGCCGCTGCGGATCCACAGCACATTGACGCGCGGCGTGCGTTCGATCTCGGCGAGGATGCGGTCGAGCTGCTCGATCCATTCCTCGTTGATCGCATTGACCGGGGAGCGGCACAGCGTCACCGTTGCGACCGAAGCTTCAATAGTTAGCGAAATCATAAATCCCTCCCGATGGAACCCGATTCCCGACCCGGGACGCTGCCACGGCGTCCGCTGAAAGGGGAATCGGCACGGTGCGATCAAGAATAAAAAGGGGCATCGCCGGCGTTTGCGGACGTCGGAGGAGATGAGCAGCGTGGTATCACGCAAGCCGTTCGATGCGATGCCCCGAAAGCGAATCGCCAGAGCCACGTTCCGGCGCAAGCCGCAGCGGCGCAAGGGAGGACACTTTTCGGCGCCGCCTCCCCTGGCCGCGCGGGCATGTCTTCCCCTCCGCGCCCCGACGCCGTACCGACACCGGAGCGCTGCCGTTTCCGGCTCAGTTGCCTTCTCAGTTGCCTTCGAACTTCGGCACCTGCTTGTTCACGAACGCGTTGTAGGCGCGCGTGAAGTCCTGCGTCTGCATGCAGATCGCCTGGGCTTCGGCTTCGGTCTCGAGCGCCTGCTCGATCGTCTGGTTCCATTCCTGGTGCAGGCACTTCTTCGTCATCGAGTGCGCGAACGCCGGACCGTTCGCGAGCGACAGCGCCATCTCCTGCGCCTTCGCCAGCACTTTTTCGGCGGGCACGACGTCGTTGAAGTAGCCCCAGGCGCGGCCTTCCTCGGCGCTCATCGAGCGGCCGGTGTAGAGCAGCTCGGACGCGCGCCCCTGGCCGATGATGCGCGGCAGGATGCTGCACGCGCCCATGTCGCAGCCGGCGAGGCCCACGCGCACGAACAGGAACGCGGTCTTCGTTTCGGGCGTCGCGTAGCGCAGGTCGGACGCCATCGACACGATCGCGCCGGCGCCGGCGCAGATGCCATCGACCGCCGCGATGATCGGCTGCGGGCAGTTGCGCATTTCCTTGACGAGGTTGCCGGTCATGCGCGTGAACGTCAGCAGGCCGTTCGTGTCCATCTTCGTCAGCGGCCCGATGATGTCGTGCACGTCGCCGCCCGAGCAGAAGTTGCCGCCGGCGCCGGTGATGACCACCGTGCGCACGTCATCGACATACTGCAGTTTGTGGAAGGTGTCGCGCAGCTCGGCGTAGCTCTCGAACGTCAGCGGATTCTTGCGCTCGGGACGGTTCAGCGTGATCGTCGCGACGCGGTCGGCCACTTCCAGCTTGAAATGCTCGGGGCGCCATTCGGCAGCTTTCAGCTTGTACATGAAATTCTCCTGATGATCGACTGTTGGGAAAGGATTGGGGTTGGCAGGGAACGGGTCAGCCCGCGAGGGTCAGACCGCCGCTCACGCTGATGACCTGGCCGGTGATGAAACTCGCCCGGTCGCTGGCGAAGAACAGCACTGCATCGGCAAGTTCGGACGGCTTGGCAAGGCGCCGCATCGGCGTCGCCTTGACGAAAGCTTCGCGGTGCTTCTCCGGCACCGCTTGCAGGAGCGGCGTGTCGGTCGGTCCCGGGCAGACACAATTGACGTTGATGTTGTAGCGCGCGACTTCACGGGCGAGCGACTTGGTGAAGGCGATCGCCCCGCCCTTCGCTCCGGAATACACGGTCTCGCCGAGGCTGCCGACGCGCCCCGCGTCGCTCGCGACGGTGACGATCTTGCCCGAGCCGCGCTCGATCATCTGCGCGAGGAACGCGTGTGACACCGCGACCGGCCCGAGCAGGTTGAGGTCGATGACCTTGCGCCAGAAGTCCGGCGTGTTCTCCATGAACGGCTGGATCTTCCCCCAGCCCGCGACGTTCGCGACGATGTCGATCTGGGGGCGGCGGCGATAGGCCTCATCCTTGAACGCAGCGATCGAATCGAGATCGGTGACGTCGAGGCGGATGAAGTCCACGCCCAGGTGCTGTTCGCACAGCGCGCCGGCGACAGCCGCGCCCTTTTGCTCGTCGATGTCGCCGATCAGCACATAGGCGCCGGCGCGCGCCAGCGTTTCCGCAGTCGCCAGACCGATCCCCGATGCTCCACCCGTGACGACTGCTGTTTTTCCGTCAAGCCGCATTTTGTTCTTGCCTCCTGATTCACAAAGTTTTTGCCTCGTCGGGTGTCGGGATGCCGGCCTTGCCGCTCACGAACCCCTTTTGTCACGCGCCGCGCCTGGTTTCGTGCAAAGCGCAGCTGGTGTATGAATGATTGTTCAGTCAGTTCATCAAGTCAACCCCCTGATGCACGATTCCTCTCGTCCACGCGACAAAGCTCTCCGGGCAAGCGCTCGCAGCGCCCCCGTTCAGGCGAGCGTCATCGCCGCGGTAACAAGAAATATCCCGTTGCATGATGTAACACGACCGAGATCGCCCGCGCGTCCACGACGCCCGCGAGCGCTGCTTGTCGATCGACGACCGCGACCTCATCAAGGCGCGCGACCGAGCGCCTCGGCAACGCCTTTCGCAGGGCACGCAGTTGACTGTCGTGACTGAGCGCTCAATCATTCCTCCACACTTCAGGGGAAAGCAATGCAGAAGACTTCATGGGCCGCGGTAGGCATCGCGATCTTTTCAGGCATGGTGGCGGCAGCTGCGATCGGCAAAGTCCCGCCCGCGCTGCCGGCAGTGCGCGACCAGCTGGGGCTGACGATGATCGAGGCAGGCTGGGTGATGTCGACGTTCGCGACGCTGGGCGGCTGTTGCGCGCTGTTTTTCGGTGGCGCGAGCGCCCGTATCGGCGAGCTTCGCCTGGCGCTGCTCGGGCTCGCGATGATGGTGTTGGGCGCCCTCCTCGGTGCTTTCGCACACAGTTACACGCTGCTGCTGGTGTCGCGCGTGCTCGAAGGCAGCGGCTTCATCGCCGTCGTCGTCACCCTCCCCTCGCTGATTACACGCAGCACGGCGCCGCGCGACTACCGCCTCGCGCTCGGCCTGTGGAGCATCTACCTGCCGTTCGGCAGCAGCATTGCGATGCTGACGGCGCCGTTCATGCTCCCCGCGCTCGGCTGGCGGGGACTGTGGCTCGTTATCGCCGGCGCGGCGCTCGCCTGCGCGACACTGCTCTACCGCATGCGCCAGCGTTTCGTCGCGCCCGCAAGTGCCGCCGTGCGCCCCGCTTCGGGCGTGATCATCCTCGAGACCCTGCGCAGTCCGGGTGCGTGGTGCCTGACCGCTGCGTTTTTCACCTATACGCTGCAGTGGTTCACGCTGATGGTGTGGCTGCCGAGCTTCCTCGTCGAACACCGCGGCCTTTCGGTGTCGCTCGCCGGCGCGCTGACCGCAGGGGTGGTCGCGGCGAACGTGCCCGGCAACATACTCGGCGGCTGGCTCGTCCACCGCGACATTCGCCGTGGCACGCTGATCTGCGCGACGTCGCTGTTCATGCTGGCGTGCGCGTTCGGCATTTTCGACGAGCGCCTGCCGGACGCGCTGCGCTACGGCCTGTGCCTGCTGTTTACTTCCGTCGGCGGCATTCTCCCGGCCGCCGCGTTCTCCGGCCTGACCGCCCATGCGCCGTCGCCTCGGCACATCGGCGCGGTCAACGGCCTGCTCGTGCAGGGCTCGAACCTCGGCCAGTTCGTCGGACCGCCGGCGATCGCCGCAGTCGTTACCGCGGGCGGCGGGGACTGGGGCGCCGCGACCGGCCTCATGGCGGGGGCTGCCGTGGCCGGTGTGGCCGCCGGCCTGTTGCTGGTGATCGAACGCACGCCGCCGGACACGCGTCAGGCTCCCGTGGAACATGCGGTTGCGGAAGGGGGCGGCTCGGGCTGCTGAAGAACGCCGGACGAAACAACGGCGGTCTTCGGACCACCGTTTGTGTGCTTGCTGCTGCATCGCAGCGCCGGGGTGGCCGGGCCAAGGTTTTGCCCGGTCGCCCCGACGTCGTTCGCGTCACGCGGCCGTTTTCAGCATTTCCCGCAAACGGTATTTCTGGATCTTGCCGGTCGCGGTGCGCGGCAGCTCATCGACGAAACGTATCGTGCGCGGGCACTTGTAGATCGACAGGTTCGCTTTCAGCGTGTCGAGCACATCCTCGGACAGCCGCGCCTCGTTGGCCGACGGGTCCGTCGCCACGGCGATCAGCGCGAGACGCATCAGCCCGTCGTCCTGCTGGATGCCGACAACGGCGGCTTCGGAGATCCCCGGCGCAGTCATCGCACAGGATTCGATCTCCGACGGGCTCACCCATTGGCCGGAGATCTTCAGCATGTCGTCGGCGCGTCCGTTGTGGTACCAGTACCCGTCGCGGTCGAAACTGAACATGTCGCCCGGGTAATACCAGCCGTCCCGCAGCGCCTTCGCGGTCAGCTCGGGCTGCTTCCAGTAACCGGCGAACTGTGACGGCGTCCTGATCGCGATCAGCCCCGGCACGTCGGGAGTGACGATCTCTTCGCCGGCTTCATCGACGAGGCGGACTTCGGCCCACGGCACCTTCTTGCCGCATGAACCGGGGCGCTGCTCGAGCGAGTCGTTGACGAGAAACAGGAAGATCGTCTCGGACGCGCCGATGCCGTCGATGATCGGTTTGCCGCAGACTTCGAGCCAGCGCTGGTAAAGCGTCTCGGGCAGCTTCTCGCCGGCCGACAGGAAATGGCGGATCTCGCGGCAGGCCGGCGTTTCGGCGACGCCTTCGCGCAGCAGGTTGCGGTACATCACCGGCGTGCTGAAAAAAAGCGTCGGCTTGTGGCGTTCGATGATGCCGGCCATCAGCGCCGGGTCCGGCCAGCCCGGCGCGATAATCACGGTCGCGCCGCAGCGCAGCCCGCCCATCAGCGAATGGCCGAGCGCCCAGCCAAAGAACATCTTCGAGGTCGTGAAGATGCGATCTCCCGGCACGACGCCGAAATATTCGCGCTCCATCCGGTCGGCGATCAGCACGCATTCATGCGTATGCATCACAGCCTTCGGTCGGCCGGTCGTCCCCGAAGAGTAGACCCAGAACGCGACGTCGTGCGGTGCGGCCGGCTCCGATTCGAGCGCGTCGGAGCAGCCCGCGACGAAATTCTCGAGCGACACGCAACCCGCAGGCGGCGCGGCGCCGCGGACGACGACCAAAGGCCGGGACGCAAGCTCATCGGCGATTTCCTCGTACAGATGCAAGAATTCGGCGTCGATCATCAGCACCCGGCACTCGCTGTCTTCGATCACGTAGCGCACATCGCGCGGCGCAAGGCGGACGTTGAGCGCAACCGAGACGGCGCCGATGCGCAGTGTGCCGAGGTAGGCCGCAACCATTTCAGGCGAGTCGTCCATGAGGAAAAGCACCCGCTCTCCCCTGGCGAGCCCGTGCTCCTTCAGCGCGTTACCAGTGCGATTGACCATCGCATTCAGCTCGTCATAGCTCACCGAGCGGTCGCCGCTGACGATCGCGGCCTGCTCGCCGAGACCCAGGGACAAGGGGCGACCGATGATTTCGTCGGCCGCGTTCATCGCTCCATATCGCGCGGTATTGTTAAAGCTCATGTCTGCTCCACAACGACAGAAAAAAATCCCCGGCGCGAGGACCGGGGAGCGAGACGACCGTCGGGTCAGTTACTCAGCAGCGCCTGGGCTTCGGCGAGCAGTTTCTGCCCGTCATGTCCTTTCGCGGTGACTTCCTTGACCCAGTCGGCGGTCACCGACTCGGAGGCTTTCTGCCACTTCTTCACTTCGTCCGCGGGCACCATGTAGAACGTGTTCTTGTGCTCGACGCCGGATTGGCGCCCCGCGAGCGTCGCATCGTCCCAGACCTTGCCGGCCCACGCCGACACTTCGGCACCGCTGTTCGCGTCGATGACCTTTTTCAGCTCCGGCGGCAGGCTGTCGTATTTGGCCGGGTTCATCGCCAGCACGAAAGCCGATGTCGACAGCAGCGGCATGCTCGGGTCGGTCTCGGTGTGGTACTTGACCACTTCCTGCACCTTCATCGCCGGCACCACTTCCCACGGGATCATCGCCCCGTCGATAACCCCCTTGGCGAGGCTCTCGGTGACCAGCGGCACCGGCATCGGCACCGGGGTCGCGCCCAGCGCGGTGAGCATCCGCGTCGCCAGCCGGGTGGGTGCGCGCACTTTCAGGCCGCGCAGGTCGTCCATCGTCTTGACCTGCTTTTTCGACGTGTGCAGCGCCATGCCCGAGATCACGTGGAAAACGAGCGGGCGCACGCCCTTGTATTCCTCGGTCGCGTTTTTCGTCGCGTAGGCCCATAGTGCCCGGCTCGATTTCTCGCCGGAGATGCCCATGAACGGCAGCTCGAACGCTTCGGTCACGAGGAAGCGTCCCGCCTGGTAGCCGGGCAATGCCCAGACGATGTCGGCGATGCCGTCCTTGGCCTGGTCGAAGAGCTGCGGCGGCGTGCCGCCCATCTGCATCGCCGGGTAGATCTGACACTTCAGCCGGCCGGCCGATTCCGCGCTGATCTTCGCGCACCACGGTTCGAGGAACTTCAGCTGCGTGTTCGACGACGGCGGCAGAAAGTGATGCACGCGCAGCGTGACGACATCGTCTGCGGCCTGGGCCTGGGCTGCGCCGAACGTCATCAGCACGGAAGCGCAAAGCGGGGTGAGCAGGTTGCGGGTTTTCATCGGTTTTTCCTTTGAACAGATCGAATGAACCGGGCCCGGCTAGCCGCCGAAGGTCCGTACCAGGTACAGCGAGATGACCGGGAAGAACAGCAGCAACACGATGCGCGCGAGGTCCGAGGCGAGGAACGGCATCACTCCCTTGAACGTGTCGCTGAGCGGGACGTCTTTCGCGAGACGGTTGATGATGTAGATGTTCATGCCGACCGGCGGATGCACCAGACCGATCTCGACGACCATCAGCACGAGGATGCCGAACCAGATCGATTTGTCGGCCTGGCTGAGGTCCCAGAACTCCAGGCCCATCACCACCGGATAGAAAATCGGGATCGTCAGCAGGATCATCGCCAGCGCGTCCATGACGCAGCCGAGGAAGACGTAGATCAGCAGGATCGCGGTCAGCACCAACAGCGGTGACAGCCCGCTGTCCTTGACCCAGTTGGCGAGCTCGGCCGGCATCTGCGTGAGCGCGAGCCCGGTGTTGAGCATGTCCGCGCCGAGCAGCACGAGAAAGATCATCGCTGTCGCTTCAGCGGCGCCGAGGATGCTGTCCTTGACGCCTTCGAGGCGCATCCCCCCCGACACGACCGCGAGGATGCCGCACGCGGCCGCGCCGAGCGATGCCGCTTCGGTCGGGTTCGCCCAGCCGCCGTAGATGCCGACGATCACGACGAGGAAGATCAGCGCGACCGGCATCACGCTCACCACCGAACGCAGCTTTTCGGCGAGCGGCACGTGCGGCCCCGCGGGGCCGGCCTCCGGCTTGAGCGTGACGATGATGCGGATCACGAGCATGTAGCCGAGCATCGCGATGAGACCCGGCAGCACCGCCGCCATGAACAGCTTGCCGATCGATTCCTGCGTCAGCACGGCGTAGATCACGAGCGGCACCGACGGCGGGATCAGGATGCCGAGCGTGCCGCCGGCGGCCAAGGCGCCGGTCGACAGCGACCCGGAATATTTGTAGCGCTTGAGTTCGGGCAGCGCGACCTGCCCCATCGTCGCGGCCGTCGCCAGCGACGAGCCGCAGATCGCGCCGAAGCCCGCACAGGCTCCCGTCGAAGCCATCGCGACGCCGCCGCGCCAGTGACCGACCAGCGAACTCACACAGCGAAACAGCGCTCGCGACAGCCCGCCATGCGTCGCGAACTGTCCCATCAGCAAGAACATCGGGATGACGGCGAGATCGTAGTTCGAGAGCCGCGCGTAGGCCAGGTTCTTGAGCATGTTGAGGAATGGCGACAAGTCGCCGCCGGTCATCGTCAGGAAGCCGCCGGCCCCCACCGTGAACATCGTGATGCCGATATGCACGCGCAGCACGAGCATCACGAGCAGGAGGCCGAACATCGTGATGCCGATTTCGATGCCGCTCATTTCGCTTCTCCCAGTGCATGACGAAAGCGCCGTCCGGCAATGTACAGACCGGTCATCGCGAACAGGACGAAGCTGGGCACGATCAGCGCGATCGCGATCCATCCCGGCCATCCGAGCATCAGCGACGCCTCGCCCGACTCGAACGACGACACGGCGCCGATCGCGGTGCGCCACGAAACCAGCAGCGCGACCGCGCACATCAAGAGCGCAGCGAGGCCGTCGAGGAAGGCGCGCAGGCGCTCCGGCATCCAGGTCGTGAAGAAATCGACTTTCACGTGTCCGTCGCTCATCTGGCAGTACGCGAAGAACGTCGCCGCGGCGACGGCCGCCCCCATCTGCAGGAGCTCGAAATCACCGGGAACGGGCATCGAAAACAGCTTGCGGCCGACGATCGAAACCAGCGACATCGCGATCAGCACGATGAACAGGACGCCGCCCGCGAGCGCGAAGGCGCGCGTGGTCGCGTGCAACCGCATCCCCCACGGCCCGTGCGGCAGCGCTTCGGGATGGGCGACGTGTTCGACGGAACCCGGCTCGAGCTGGATTCCCTCTGCGTCCGCGGGCACTTTGGGCCGAACAGGAAATTCTTCGACATCATGCGGCCTAGCCGTGGTATCGAAGCTCGCAATGCTTGCATGCATGTTCTGTCTCCTCTTATCTGGACTGCATCAACAGCCAGTCACACAGGAACGGGTATTTTCCCGGTTGATCCCGGCCCACGTCGCAAAGTCGTGGCCGGGGCGGACGCCGGACGCGAGGGCGAAACGATTCCCGATCGTTTCGCACCGGACGGCCAGCGTCAGTGCTCCTGTTCCCGTTCGTACGCCGAAAGCGTCTGCCGGGCGATGATGAGTTGCTGGACTTCGGTCGCACCTTCGTAGATGCGCAGCGAGCGGATCTCGCGGTACAGGCGCTCGACGGGATGATCGCTGACGACTCCGCAACCGCCCCACATCTGCACCGCGGCATCGATGACCTGCTGCGCGGTCTCGGTGGACGTCATCTTCGCCATCGCGGCAGCGCGCGTGATGTTCTGCCCCTGGTCGCGCAGCCACGCGGCGCGGTAAGTCAGCAGCGCCGAGGTGTCGACGCCGGTGGCCATTTGCGCGAGCTTTGCCTGCGTGATCTGGAAATCGGCGAGTTTCTGGCCGAACATGTCGCGCGTCGTCGCGCGCTTGAGTGCTTCGTCGAGCGCGCGCCGCGCAAAACCGAGCGCTGCGGCAGCCACCGAGGTGCGGAAGATGTCCAGCGTCTGCATCGCGACCTTGAAGCCCTGGCCGGGCAGCCCGAGGAGACAGGACTTCGGCACGCGGCACTCGCGAAAGCGCAGGCGGGCGAGCGGATGCGGCGCAATGACGTCGATGCGTTCGGCGATCTCCAGCCCTGCCCTGTCGGCATCGACGATGAAAGCGGAAAGCCCGCGGGAACCGGGCGCTTCGCCGGTGCGGGCGAAGACGACGTAAAAATCGGCGATGCCGCCGTTCGAGATCCACGTCTTCTCGCCGTCGATCACGTACTCGTCGCCGTCCTGGCGCGCGCTGCAGGCCATCGCGGCGACGTCCGAGCCGGAGCCGGGTTCCGACAGCGCGAAGGCGGCGATCGCCCGGCCGGAGGCGACGCGCGGCAGGTAGTCGCGCTTCTGCGCGTCCGTTCCATGCAGCGTGATCGCGCCCGAACCGAGCCCCTGCATGCCGAACGCGAAGTCGGCGAGTCCGGAGTGACGCGCCAGCGTCTCGCGCAGCAGGCACACGGTGCGGGTGTCGATGACATCGTGGCAGCCGCCGTACGCGGTGCCGCCGACGACGTAGCGCAGCCAGCCGGCAGCGCCCAGCTTCGCCACCAGCTCGCGGCACGCGATGTCGAGATCGCTGCCGTGATGTTCGGTCACGTTGGCCGACGCCCAGGCCTCGAGTTCGGTCTGCAGTTGACGGTGGCGCTCGTCGAAGAACGGCCACTCGAGATAGGTCTGATCACTCATCTACTTCTCCTCCTGCGAACGGGAAGGTGAGCCGATGTCACCTCCTCCTGTGGTTCATTGCCCTGGTCGCCGCCGCGGCGCGACGCCGGGGTCTTCAGCCGGATCCGGGCGGCGATTCCTGCGCCGCCCGGCGTCCGCGCGACTTCACATGACTTCTCCACCAGACACCGAAATCGCCTGGCCGGTGATCGCTTCCGCTCCGGGCAGGCAAAGCCACAGCACGGCGTTCGCGACTTCGTCGGGACGGACCAGACGGCCCTGGGGGTTGTGCTTCGCCAGCTCGCCTTGTGCTTCGGCTTCGCTGCGGCCGGTCTTCGCGCGAATGTTCGTGATCGCCTCACGCACGATGTCGGTGTCGGTGTAACCGGGACAGATCGCATTCACCGTGATGTTCTTCTGCGCCAGTTCGAGCGCCAGCGCGCGGGTCATGCCGATGACGCCGTGCTTGGCGGCGCAATAGGCCGAAACGTAGGGATAGCCTTTCTGCCCGGCGGTGCTGGCGACATTGACGATGCGGCCCCAGCCCGCAGCGAGCATCCCGGACAGCACCGCCTTCGTCCCGAGATAGCTGCCGGTGAGGTTGACGTCGAGCATCTGCTGCCACAGCGCGAGATCGGTCTTGACGAACGGCGCGCTCGACGCCTGGCCGGCGTTGTTGACCAGAATCGACACCGGCCCGAACCGGCGGGCGGCAGCATCGAAAGCGGCTGTGACGGACGCCGGATCGGCGACGTCGACAGCTTCGCAGTGCATGTCGGTGAGTGCGCGCAACGCCTCCGCCCGCTCTGCGAGCGGTTCGCGCCTGCGTCCCATCAACGTGACGCAGGCGCCCTGTTCGGCCAGGCGCTGTGCGATCGCGGCACCGATGCCCCGGCCGCCTCCGGTGACCACTGCGTGCTTGCCGGAAAGTTCGCGCACCGTACTCATTCGATCCTCTCCTTCCTTGAGTGAAACCCGCCGCCCTCTGCTGGGGTTCCGCTTCCTGTTGCGCGGGCCGCGCACCTCGTCCAGACGTCGCTGCCCCCAAATCGATGAATGAATGGTCACTCATTCATGTCGGCACGTCAAGCCATATTCGACATTGAAAGGACAATTCTTCCGGTCCCCGCCTGCTGGGGATGAGGCGCGTTTCGTACGGAGCAAATGAGGGCGAAGGCAGGGTCGATGCCGACGCGGGGATTGTCCCCAGCCCGGCTCATCGACATGGCGTGTGGGGAGCGCTTCGACGCGCTCCGGTAGACTGCAGGCGGTCCCGCGGAGATGCCGCAGCCGGCGCGGCAGACCTTGCCGGTCGCCGCGCCGGCTGCCCCGTCAGGGCAGCTGATATTCCAGATTCACGCGCTTGGACGGCGTGAATTTCTGCCGCGAGAAGAATTTCTCCAGCGCGAAATCGTCCCAGTTGACCAGCGTGTAGACTTTCTTCACCCCGGCTGCCTTCATGTTCATCATGAACTGGTCGAGCATTTCACTCGCGATGCCGTGGTTCTGGAACTCCGGATGGACGCCGATGGTGTCGATTGTCGCGGACGTCTCCGGGATGCCGAATTCGCCGAAATAGACGTCTCCCATGACGAAGCCCACGATCCTGCCGTCGACTTCACAGACGATCGACGAGTTGATGTTGTGAGCCGAACTGAGGATCGTCTCGCACTTGCGTTGGTAGTAATCGCGGCGGGAGCGCTTGGTACCGATTTCGTCGATTGCGACGACCGCGCCGAGATCATCCTTCGTCAGTACGCGCATTACACGGTTCTTTTCAGGCATTTCCGCTTCTCCTCGATAAATGCGTCGCCGGCAGGGATGCCGGCGGCGCTTTCGGCCCGGACTTCAGGCCGCTTTCGCCTGCTTCTGCATCAGCGTGTAGCCGAACAGCGCTGCGCCCAGCGCGCCGGCGATCTGGCTGTCGATCTTGGTCTCGACCTGCTTGATGCCGAGGATGCGCTCGATGCGCTTGACGACACCGGGGTTCTTCGCGATGCCGCCGGTGATGAAGAAGCCTTCCTCGACGCCGATGCGCTCGAGCAAGCTCACGACGCGCTCGGCCATCGCCTGGCAGTAGGCCGCGATCACCTTGTTCTTGGTGTAGCCGGCTTTCAACAGACCGAGCGCTTCGGACTTGGCGAACACGACGCAGATCGACGACACCGCTTCCGGTTCGACATCGACGTCGAACGAGCGCGGGCCCAGTTCGGCGATCGGGATCTGCATCAGGTCGGAGATGACTTCCATGCCGCGCCCGGTACCGGCCGCGCACTTGTCGTTCATCAGGAAGTTCGTGACCTTGCCTTTCTCGTCGCAGTGGATCGCCTTGCAGTCCTGGCCACCCATGTCGAGAATCGTGCGCACCTTGTTGCCGCCCATGTAGTTCGCGCCGCGAGCGTGGCACGCGATCTCGGTGATCGCCTTGTGGGCGAACGGCACGTTCACCCGGCCGTAGCCGGTGCCGACGACGTAGTTGATGTCCTCGAGCTTCATGCCGATCTTGTCCATGATGCCCTGCAGCGCATTCTTGGCCGAGTCCGGCGAGTTGTTGCCGGTGCGCATGCTGTTGTAGCCGTACAGCTCGCCGTCACAGACCAGCACCGCCTGCGAGGACACCGACCCGACGTCGATGCCGCAGGTGATGATCTTCGCGTCGCGCCAGTCCTTGTTCTCGTCCCAGACGGTGTTTTCCTGCCAACGCCAGAATTCCTTCTTCTCGGGGGCCGCTTCTGCCACCGATGCCGCAGCAACTTCTGCATTCATTTTGATCGCTCCTTTATCCGTGTCGTTTGGCGGTTTCAGTGCTGGCGCTCGGCCGCAATCAGCGCGCAACCCAAGGCGCTGACGAACTCGGGCAGGTCCGGCAGCAGCACCTGATCGACGTCCATCGCGGTCTTGAGCGACTGGACGAAACCGGGGTTGTGCACCATGCCGCCGATCAGCACGACGTTGCCTTCGATGCCGACGCGCCGCACCATCGCGCACACCCGGCTCGCCACCGCATCGAGCACCGCCTTGGCGATGTCTTCCTTCGGCGTCGAGGAGTGGATCAGCGACACCACTTCGGACTCGGCGAACACCGTGCATTGCGCGTTCATCGGGATCGACTTGTCCGAGCGCAGGCTCGCTTCGCCGAATTCCTTGAGGGAAAGCTGCAGCGCGCGGCTCATCGCTTCGGCGAACGAGCCCGCGCCGGCGGCGCACTTCTCGTTGCCGGCAAAGTCGATCGCCTTGCCGTCCGAGTCGGTCTTGATGCCGCGGCCTTCCTCGGCACCGACGTCGACCACGGTGCGCGCCTGCGGGTACATGTACACCGCGCCGCGGGCCCCGGCCGTCATCTCGGTGACGCCTTCGGTGGCGAATTCGACCTGCTTGCGCCCGGCTCCGGTCGCGAACACCGATTTCACCTGGTCACGCGACACGCCGGCGGCAGCCAGCGCTTCGGTGAAAGCTTTCTCGGCGGCCTGGTCGGCGTCGATGTCGCCCGGCATCATCAGGTGCGCTTTCTTGACCGAATAGTTCAGCTGCGGCGCGCCATCCACCTTGATCTCTTCGAGCAGCGCCACCTTGACGCTGCGCGAGCCCATGTCGATTCCTGCGGTAATCATCCTCGTGTCCTCGGTCGAATTCAATTGTGATATGCCGCGGACCGGACGCACCGGCACGGCGCCCGCCGTACGCAAAGGTAAGGCGGGCGCCATCAGGAGCGGAACGGCGCGCAGGCGGCGCGAAAAAATCAGGCAGCGAGGCGGCGCAGGCCGAGCTGCTCCATGAACGCATCGACACGGGCCTGCGTGCGGACTTCGTCGAACTCGCGCTCGTCGCCCATGTTGCCTTCGTACGTCATGATCGGGATACCCGCCTTCGCCATCGCCTGGCGGTTCTCCATGATGCCGACGGAGAGACCTTCGCAGCCGCGGTTCAGGTGCATCATGCAGCCGTCGACGTTCCAGTCGCGCGCGATGTTGAGCATCATCTCGGACTTCACCGAAGGATCGAAGAACTGCTGCCACAGCGGCTTCGACAGATTCCAGTCGGCATAGAGACGCAGCGCCGTGTCGCGGTCGTTCATCTCGATGCCCTTTTCCCACGGCAACGTGCGTGCCCCCCACGAGCCGTCTTCCTTGGTCTCCCACGTGCCTTCGAGACCGAACGTGTAGAGCGAACCGATCGACACCGCACCGTAGGACTCCAGATACCTGAAGATCTTCAGGAAAGGCCACGGCGGCTGCGTGTCCGACATCAGCCTGCAGCGCTCGTTGGGCACCGCGGCGATGCCGCGCGCGACGCGGTCCTTCACTTCCTCGTACAGCTCGTCGTAGAAGTCCGCACACCACTGCGACGACTTGTGCAGGATCGCGAGCACGTACAGCGAGTACATCGTCTTTTCATCCAGCGGCGCCGGCACGGCTTTCTGCAGCTCGCAGATCTGCGCCCAGCGCGCGGTCGAGCGCATCTCGTTCTTGATCGCGCGGATCAAGAGCTCGTCGTCGCACTTGCGACCCGTCGCCTTCTCGACGAACTCGATCGAGTCGTGCAGCTGGCTCGTCACGTAGTCGAGGCGGTCCGGCGTCAGGTCCTTGTACGCGCCGACCGACACGTCGACGTAGAAGTCCGGAATCTTCTTCGTGCGCGAGACGTGCTGGTACCACTTCGCATGCGAGCAGCAGATCTGGGTCTGGAAGATGAAGTCCGACTTCGGCCACTTGCCGCCGTAGAAGTACTCGTCCAGATGCATGCTGCCCCAGTAGATGCGCATGTACGAGCACATGTCGCGCGCGAAGCCGTACGATTCGGCGGCGTCGAGGCAGCGCTGCGTGAATTTGCGGTCGAGCGACACGCCGGCCGAATACGGCTCGCCGGTCAGCGGATAGACGTCGTCGCCGAGCGACGTCGGGATCGCGTCGAACGACCAGCCGGCCGCCGACCAGCGGATGCCGCCGTTGTCCTTCGCGCGCGCGAAGTTCTGGTAGTACTGCTCGCGCAGCTGCTTGGCCTTGCCCCACAGCTTGAGCGGTTCGGTCGGGTACAGGTTCGTCATGGTTGGTCTCCTTGAGGGCTCAGAACAGCTCTTCTTCGCTCAGCGTCTCGAGCATCGCTTCGATGCGGATGCGGAACGGGCCGATCGGGTTCGTGATGTCGAATTCGAGGAACAGCGTCGGGATGCCGTTCGCTTCGAGGTGACGCTTCAGGTCCGGGTAGTCGCCCTCGTGCGGGTCGCAGAACTTCTGCTGCAGGAAGATCGCGGCCTGGACGTTGTATTCCTTCGCCAGATTCAGCACGTGGTCGTAACGCGTGTGGACCGGGTAGTCCTTCGTCGGACACGCCGGGCGGTCGCAGTAGCGCTCGGCGATCGCCTTGATGGCGTCGTCTTCGGGCTTCGAGGCGTTCCAGAAGTAACGGGTGCCTGAGCACTGGTCGTCGATTACGATCGTCGCCCCGACCGATTCGACCATCGCCATGAACGCGACGTCGTCGTTCTCCGAACCGATGGTCATGAAGCGCGCGCCCTGCGGACGATCGAGATTGCGCTTCGGCAGCGCCGCGAGCACTTTCTTCAGCTGCTCGTTGTGCTCGCGCTTGTCGATGAACTGGGCGGTGATCGACGCGTACAGCGCTTCGACGCCAGTGACCTGCGGATTCGTTTCCTTGCGGTAGTCGGAGAGCTCGCGCAGCAGGCGGCGGTTCTCATCGACCACGGCGAGCGATTCGCGCAGCATGTCGTCGGTGATTTCCTTGCCGATCAGCGTCTGCAGGAACACGCGGAAGCGCTGCACTTCGGCGACATGGGCCTTGCGCGAATGCGGCGACTGCACGTCGTTGGGCATCGCGACGTAGTAGTCCCACTTCACCGTCGGGACGTTCTGGCGCCACGAGCTGTAGGTCTGGCGATACTGGATGCACGACTGCGTCAGCGTGACGCCTTCGGCGTAGTCGTAGCGGCCGAGCAGGCCCTGGGCGAGCGAGTCGCGACAGAACGGGCAGAACATGCCGAAGATGTGCGGTTCAGTGACGTTCTGCGGCTCATGGGCACCGAGCACGCGCACCGGCAGCATGCCCGCAGCGATCAGCAATTCCTCCGGCGAATAGGTACACATCGTCGCGACCACCTGCCCGCCCGTGCGTGCCTTCCAGGCTCGCGCGTAGTCGTGACGCTTCTCGTACCACTCCTTGAACTGGTCAAACAATCCGTCGTTCATGAACCTGCCTCCTTAAGAATGTTCCGCTGCGCGGCGGATCCGTTCATCTGAGAAACACATCGAGCGATACACACCACTCCGCTCCGGGCCTTCACTTGTTTGATGTCAATCAAACGACTGAATGAACACTCACTCTACTCGCGGTTTATCGGGAATGCAAGCATTCGGGGAAAATCGGATTCCGCCCGCGAACAGGGGCGGCGCGGGAGTGTCATCCGGTGGCACGATGCCGCAGGCGTGGCACGGCAAATCACGACGGCATGACGAGCCGGAGCTGGGCCGCTTGACCCGATCTCGTTTCGGCTTTGCTGCGCAGGTGGGGGGTGAACGGAAAAAGCGGCCAAAAGGCCGCTTTTTCTCGTATTTTGGCGGAAGCGGTGAGATTCGAACTCACGAACGGTTGCCCGTTGCCGGTTTTCAAGACCGGTGCAATCGACCACTCTGCCACGCTTCCTGGGCGGGCTCAGGCAGGCTTCCAGTTGCGCTGCCCTGCTGCCGAGAGCGGCGGAGTATACCATCCGTGGGCGCGCTGCACTGCCACACGAAAGTTGCCGGCCGCAACGCGTGTGATGGTGCCCGGCGGCGCCTCCGCGCGTCAGTTCCGCTCGAAAAGCGCGATCGACTCCACGTGCGAAGTTTGCGGGAACATGTTCGCAATTCCGGCGCCTCGCAGCACGTAGCCTTTCTCGTGCACCAGCACGGCCGCATCGCGTGCGAGCGTCGCCGGGTTGCAGGACACGTACACGATGCGCGCGGGCGATTGCAGCGCGCTGACCGCCTTGACGACTGCGATCGCTCCTTCGCGCGGCGGATCGATCAAGAGCTTGTCGAGCCTGCCCAGCGCAGCGAGGCTGTCTTCGGTCGCTTCGAACAGGTTTGCGGCGTGGAATTCGCTGCGGCCGTGCAGGCCATTGCGTCGTGCGTTCTTGGCCGCCCGCCTGACGAGCGATTCGCTGCCCTCGACGCCTATCACGGTGGCGCCGCAGCGAGCGATCGGCAGACTGAAATTTCCCAGCCCGCAGAACAAGTCCGCAATACGCTCGCCGGGCCGCGGATCGAGCAGCTGCAGCGACCGACGGATCAGCAGGCGGTTGATGTCGATGTTCACCTGGGTGAAATCGGTCGGCTGGAACGCCAGCGCGACGTCGAACTCGGGCAGCGTATAGGCGAGCGGCGCTACACCCTTCGGATGGAGCGGATGCGCCGTCGCCGGCGCGCCCGGCTGCAGCCACACCTGCACGCCGTGCTCGTCGGCGAAGGCTGCGAGCCGCGCCTCGTCGGCGGCAATCAACGGCAACAGGTTGCGGAACACCAGTACGGTCGCAGCGTCGCCGATCGCGATTTCGATCTGCGGCAGCCGGTCGGCGATCGAGAGTCCGCCGACGAGCTCGTGCAGCGCCGGCAACATCGCCGAGACGTGAGGAGGCAGGATCGGACAGCTGCGCATGTCGGCGATGTAGCTGCTGCGCCGTTCGTGGAAGCCGATCAGCACTCCGCCTTTTTTCGGCACCACCCTCACGCCGAGCCGCGCGCGATAGCGATACCCCCACGACGGGCCGTGAATCGCCGCGTAGAGGATGGCCGGCCTGACCTTTCCGACGTGCCACAACGCGTCCTCGAGCACGCGCTGCTTGGCGGCCGCCTGCGCGACCGAGTCGAGATGCTGCATCGAACACCCGCCGCACACGCCGAAATGCTCGCACTTCGGTACGACGCGCTGAGCGCTGGCCTTGATGATGCGTGTTGCCTCGGCGAGGTCGTAACTCGGCCGCTGACGATAGACCGCATATTCGACACGCTCGCCCGCAAGCGCCCCTTCGACGAAGACGACCTTGCCGTCAACGTGCGCGACCCCGCGACCTTCGTGATCCAGCGACTCGATGACTGCGACAGGCATTACAGATCCGCCAAAATTTGCTGATTTTACGTCTCTCCGCGGTACTTTTCCCAGCGCTGCACCTCGGGCAGTAAAACTTTCTGCAGCCGACATCCGATGGTCTTGCTCGACCGCCCATACAAATCGAAACACCCGGCGGCAGCCCTTGTGCGGTGCGCAATCCTGCCGTTTTTCCCGCTGCGGCACTGCAACACATTACGAGTGATTGCGACATTGACATGCTAGAATTTCCATTGGTCTACCGCTTGCATAATCGTTTTGACGATCTGCAGCCCAGGCGGATCAACTGCTGTCATCACCTCTATCTAATAAGGAAACCAGACATGAAACAATCGCTCCTCGTCGCTGCCCTGCTCGCCTTCGCCCTGTCCGCATGCGGCAAGACGGAAGAGCCGGCCGCTCCTCCCGCTCCCGCGCAGGAAGCAGCCCCGGCAGCCGCAGTCGAGGAAGCCGCGAAGGAAGCCGTGGAAAACGCCAAGGAAGGCGCGGCCGATGCGGTCGAAGCCGCCAAGGAAGGCGCCGAACAAGCCGTCGCAGCAGCCAAGGAAGGCGCCGAAGCGGCTGTCGAAGCAACGAAGGAAGCCGTTCAGAAGTAACGCGCTGTTGCGCAACGAAAAAGCCGGCGCGAGCCGGCTTTTTCACGGGTCCTGGAAAGCGCTTCGCAGCGCGCCGGGTCACCCCGCCGGGGTGGCGCCACACCTCAACGCAGTTGCTCCTGCAACAGAGTGAGAATCTTGCGCGCCGTGGCCGACGAATCTTCTCCGCCTTCGCGCGTCATCACGGTGATCACCGACGCATCCTCTTCCCCCTGCACCCGCAGGCGATATTCGCTGCCGCTTGTCGCGACTTCGTCCTTGCCGCGCCAGAACGCCAGCTTCGCCAGGAAGCCTTCGGACTTCTTCGACTCGACATCGACTTCCGGGTCGACGTAGCGCACGAAATACAGGCCCTTCGAACGGTCGCGATCCTCGACGGTAAAACCGATGCGGTCCAGCGCGAGACCGACCCGCCGCCATGCGCGATCGAAAGACTCCTGCATCGCCAGGCTCGCTTTCCCGCCGGCCGTCTGCAGCGTTGCGCGCTCAGCCTCCGGAGCCGCGGCCAGGATTGCCTGCGCGCGCTCTTCCTTCGCGCCGAGCCGCACCATCAGGCGGCGCAGCATCTCGGCCTCGAGGTCCGGGTCGGCTGCCCGGGGCTGCCAGATCGTCGTGTCTTTCGCTTCGGTGGGATAAATCTCCACCATTCCGCGATGGCTGATATAGATTTCAACCGTGTTCGGTTCCTTGCCCCGCTCGAGGCGGGTGCGGAACTTGTCCCGTTCCGGCGTCGAGAACAACCCGTCGAGCACGCCGCCGATCGCCGAGCGCAGGAAGTCCTGCGGAATCTTCGCCCGGTCCTCGGCCCAATCGGTTTCCATCACGCCGACTTGCGGGCGCTCGATATTCACGACGAAGCCGAGTTCGAGCCAGAAATCCTTGACTTGCGGCCACAGCACGTCCGGCGTCCCCGGAACGACGAGCCAGCGCTGCGTCCCGGCACGTTCGACGCGCATGCTCTGCACTGCAGGCAGCACGTCTTCGGTCGCCGTTACCTGCGGCTGCGCGGCGCGATCATTGGTATAGGCCGAATAGGTCGCGACGCCGCGCGGCGAGACGTCCGGCACGGCGTAGCGGTCGTCACGCGTCGGCGCGGTGAGGTCGGGAGGGATTTCGAGCGGCGGCAACTGGCGCGCACTTTTATAGTCGATCTTCTTCGATTCGACCAGTGAGCCGGAGCATCCGGCCAGGGCGAGTGAAAGGGCGAGAAGTGAAGCCGAGGTGCGGACGCTGCGATTCATGAGTTTCCGAAAGTCCTGAAGATTCAAACGTTCACGCCGGCACGACGCATCGCGAGCAGCACGCGCTCCTGCGAGCCGGACGACAGCGGGGTCAGCGGAAGGCGCAGGCCCGACTCGATCAGGCCCATGCGGGCAACCGCCCACTTGACCGGAATCGGGTTGGCTTCGCAGAAGAGATCGCGATGCAGGCCGACGAGGCGCGCGTTGATCTCGCGCGCCTTCAGCGCATCTCCCGCGAGGGCCGCGGCGCACATCTCGTGCATTGCGCGCGGCGCGACGTTCGCGGTGACCGAAATCGTGCCGTGACCGCCGAGAAGGATGAAAGCGGCCGCCGTCATGTCGTCGCCGGTGTAGAGGGCGAAATCCTTGGGCGCGCGCTCGATCAGGTCGCAGGCGCGGTCGATGCTGCCTGTCGCGTCCTTGATGCCGATGATGTTCGGGATCTCTGCGAGGCGCAGCGTCGTGTCGTTCGACAGATCGGCGACGGTGCGCCCCGGCACGTTATAAAGGATCAGCGGCAGTTCGACCGCTTCGGCAATCGAACGGAAGTGCCGGTAAAGGCCTTCCTGGGTCGGCCGGTTGTAATACGGGACGACCGAAAGCTGCGCGACCGCCCCCGCCTCCTGTGCAAAACGGGCCAGTTCGATGGCTTCGGCTGTCGAGTTGGCGCCGGCGCCGGCGATCACCGGGATGCGTCCGTCGGCATGCTCGACCGTCGTGCGGATGAGTTCGCAGTGCTCCTCGACGTTGACCGTCGGCGATTCCCCGGTAGTGCCGACGACCACGATCCCGTCGGTGCCTTCGGCCACGTGGAAGTCGATCAAATTGCGCAGTCGGGGGTAGTCCAGGCTGCCATCCTCATGCATCGGCGTGACGATGGCGACAATCGATCCGGTAATCATGGAAGTGGCCGAAAGATTAAAAACGCTGATTCTACCCGATCGACGGCAGACGACCACCCTGGCGCGGGCATGGAGCGCCGCGCATGCGCCCCATCAGAGATCGGCCAGCGCCTTGATATGCGCAACCACCGAACGGGCGAGCGAAGACAGCGCGTATCCCCCTTCGAGGACCGAAACGATGTTCTTGTGTCCGCAGTCCGCCGCAAGCGCCTTGACCTGCTGCGTCGCCCAGACATAGTCGGACTCGACCAGACCGAGCGATCCCATGTCGTCTTCGTAATGCCCGTCGAAACCCGCGGAGATGAAGATCATCTGCGGGTTGTGGTTCCTCAGCGCGGGGATCCACAGGTCGCTGACGATCTGGCGGAAAGTGTCCCCGCGCGCACCGGCGGGGACCGGCACGTTGACCATGTGTGTCGCGGTGCAGTCCGCGCCGCTGTACGGATAGAACGGATGCTGGAAAATGCTCGCCATCATCACCCGGGGATCGTCACGGAAAATGTCCTCGGTACCGTTACCGTGGTGAACGTCGAAATCGACGATCGCCACGCGCTCCAGGCCATGCGCTTCGAGCGCGTGGCGCGCCGCGATCGCGACATTGTTGAGGAAGCAAAATCCCATCGCCCGCGCGCGTTCCGCATGATGCCCGGGCGGGCGCACCGCGCAGAACGCGTTCTCGATCTCGCCCTTCAGCACCAGATCCGTCGCCAGCACGCCCGCTCCGGCCGAACGCAACGCGGCTTTCATGGTCTCGGGATTCATCGCGGTATCGGGATCGAGGTGGCGGATGCCATGCTCGGGCACGCTGTTCATCAGCTCTTCGAGGTACGCGGCCGGGTGGGCGCGAGTGATCTGCTCGGGCGTCGCCTGGGGCGCGTCGTAGAATGAGAGATAGAGGTCGAGGCCGGCTGCGATCAGGCGGTCATTGATCGCCGCAAGCCGGTCGGAGCATTCCGGGTGGAACGTCCCCATATCGTGCAGCCAGCATTCCCGGTGCGTAATGAACGCCGTCGTCGTCATATCCCTCCCCTCACTCATTGCAGGCGATATCACCCCGGCCGGGCTTTCGAGCCGTTTCGTCGCCTGCGTCGGGCGCAGCCTGATGATCTTTGTCGTCTATTATCACCGCTTCCCGGTCAATTTCACAGTGCGCCGCCCCATGCTTCACGGCCCCGCCGCCCTCTGCCGGGCGAAGCTATCGCGGCCGTTCCCGTCCTCGGGCGGCCCCGCGACTTTACACCGGCAACTCAAGCGGTTCCGCCCTGCGTGCGCGCAGCGCATATTGTCGACCCGCTGGTTTTTCTGGCCCGGACAGGGGTGACCATGGATTTCCGCTACCCAGACACCGAGACACCGAGACACAAATGAAACAACGCTTCGTCACCCCGCTCCTCGCGCTCACTCTCCTTTCGGGCACCGCGCTCGCCGATGCGTCGTACGTCCAGCGCGAGGAGGTCAGGACGTTCGTCCGCGCAATGGAGGAAAAACACGGCTTCGACGGCGGGGAACTGCTCGCGGCGCTCGACCGCGCCCGCCACGACCCTGACGTCATCCGGCTGATCAGTCCGTCGGGCTCGCCCGGCGTCCGCTCGTGGCGACGCTACCGCGCCCGCTTTCTCGATTCGTCCCGCATCGATGGCGGCGTCGCGTTCTGGCGGGAGCATGCGGCGACTTTGCAGGCGGCGCACGAACGTTACGGGGTGCCTCCGGAAATCGTCGTCGCGATCATCGGTGTCGAAACCCACTACGGCCGCAATACGGGAAATTTCGAGACGTTGTCGGCGCTGACAACGCTGGCGTTCGACTATCCGCCACGGGCGCCGCTGTTCCTGCGCGAGCTCGAAAACCTGTTCCTGCTGGCACGCGAGCAGCAACGCGACCTTTTCAGCTACTACGGCTCGTATGCCGGGGCGATCGGCTACCCGCAGTTCCTGCCCAGCAGCATCCGCAGCTACGGCGTCGATTTCGATCGCAGCGGCGGCATCGACTTCGATCTGGAACCGACCGACGCGATCGGCAGCGTCGCGCGCTACCTCGCCGAACACGGCTGGGTGCGGGGTGAACCGGTAGCGGAGCCGGCGCGCGTCACGCCCGAAAGCGACTTGCAGGCGCTGATCGACGCAGGCATCAAGCCCGCGCTCACGCCGGAACAACTGGCCCAAGCCGGCGTGACGGGCCTCGATGGCACGTTACGCGCGACACCCGCGACCCTCGTCGACCTGGCGACGCCCGACACTGGAACCGAATACTGGCTCGGCTACCAGAACTTCTACACGATTACGCGCTACAACAAGAGCAGCTTCTACGCGATGGCCGTGTTCGAGCTGTCGCAGGCCTTGCGTGCCCAGCAAACGGCTGAAACCGCCCACGCCCCGTGAACGAACGCCGGCGGGACGGGCCTACAGCAGTTCGTCCCGCGAAATGCCGCGCCGTTTGACGGTCCTTCGCAACTGGCCCAGCGCCTCGAGCTGGATCTGGCGCACCCGCTCGCGCGTCAGGCACAGCCGCGACGCGAGTTCCTCGAGCGTCATGACCTCGCATTCGTCGAGCCCGTATCGATGCCGGATCACGAGGCGCTGCTTTTCATTCAACATCCCGATCCATTCCTGGATCAGCCGCTCGACCTCCGCATCCTGGATGTGGGTGTCGGGAGGCTCGGCCTGATCGTCGGCGAGCGATTCGCCGATCGAAAGAGTCGGGTCGATCTCGAGCGGCGCGTCGAGCGACGCGGTGTGCTCGCTCAGGGCGAGGATCGCGCGCACCTCCTCGACCGACTTGTCGAGACGATGAGCGACCTGCTCGAGCGTGAATTCGCCGTTGCCCGACGCTTCGAGGTTGCGCTGCGCGCGCAATACCTGATTCAGCTCCTTGACCACGTGCACGGGCAGGCGGATCGTGCGCGACTGGTTCATGATCGCCCGCTCGATGTTCTGACGAATCCACCAAGTTGCGTAGGTCGAGAAGCGGAAGCCGCGCTCGGGGTCGAATTTCTCGAGCGCATGCATCAGGCCGAGATTTCCCTCCTCGACCAGATCGAGCAGCGGGATGCCGCGATTGAGGTAATGTTTCGCGATGTTGACGACCAGGCGCAAATTGCGCTCGATCATGATCTGGCGAGCGGAAAAATCGCCGGTACGCACTCTTCGCGCAAGCGCAGCCTCTTCGGCTGCCGTCAGCAGCGGATTCGCCCCGATCTCGTTCAGGTAGATCTGGGTGACGTCGCTGAGAAACTCGTTCTCGAATGCGGGCGCGACCCGCTCGACGAACACCTCCACCTCGGGGGGCAGATCCGGCTCCTGACTATCCATATCGTCACGACTCACCGGATCGTACATAGCCTCCTCGTTAGCGTGCAGGCAGATATTTCATCGGATCGACCGGACGTCCCTGCTTGCGAATCTCGAAGTGCAGCTTCGGGCGATCCGCATCGGTACTTCCGAGCTCTGCGATTCTCTGACCCTTGGTAACCGACTCCCCTTCCTTGACCAGCAGCTGCTGGTTGTGCGCGTAGGCCGTGAGATAGTTCGCGTCGTGCTTGATGATGACCAGTTTTCCATAGCCGCGCAAGCCGCTGCCCGAATAGACTACCTTGCCTCCCGCCGAAGCAATCACCGGATCACCCGGCTTGCCGGCGATATCGAGCCCCTTGTTGGCGGCTTCGTCGAACGTGCCGATGACCTGGCCACTTACCGGCCATAGCCATACGGGATCGGCCGCCACCGTCCTGTCCGCTTCCGGGGCGGCTGGCGGCACGACCGGAGGCAGGGTCGAGCGAGGCTGCACCGAAGCCCACGCTTCGTCGCTATAAGGCTGCTTTCCACCTTTCGGCTCCTGCTTGACCACGACGCCGTTGCCGTTGCTCCCCGGCTTCACCGGCTGCACGTCCACGGGGTCGCCGATCGGGATCGACTGCGCCACCGCATCGGCCGGGGGCCGACGAGCAATTCGCGGCCCACATGTATTTGATTCGGATCCGTCAAATTGTTCCAGACGATCAGATCCTTTGCTGTCACCCCATACAGCCGCGCGATTCCCATCAAGGTGTCGCCCGGCCGGACCACATGAACGGGCTGCTTCGCACCGTTGGTGGGGGCCTCCGAGGGAGCCTGGGTCGCGGGAGGAGGCGTCGTGTCGCGGACAGGAGCCGGGCCTGTCGCTGCGCATGCCGACAGCAGCGCAGCGAGAAGCACGGGGCCGAAAAACTTCGACGAAGCGGATTTTACTGAATCGATCATTCCGTACCAGTGAGCAAGGGGACGAAGCGCACTGCTTCGAACCGGCTTTCCCTGAAAATATTGCCGTGCCGCTCGGTCATCACGAGACGCTGGTCGGCGGTCCCGAGCGGGATCATCAGCCGCCCGCCCGGAGCGAGTTGCTCCTTCAGCGAGCCCGGAATGCCGGCCGCAGCGGCAGCCACGATAATGGTGTCAAAAGGAGCAGCTTCGGGCAATCCCAGATTGCCGTCGGCGTATTTGAGGCGAACGTTCGGCAGTCGCAACGGCCGCAGGTTTTCGCGTGCCCGGTCGAGAAGGGGGCGAATGCGCTCGACCGCATACACTTCGGTGGCCACGAGGGACAGTACCGCGGCCTGGTAGCCGCAGCCGGCGCCGACTTCGAGCGTCCGTCCCAGTTCGCGGCCGGCACGCAGGATCTCGATCATGCGCGCGACCACCAGCGGCTGCGAAATCGTCTGCTGGTATCCGATCGGCAGCGCCGTGTCGTCGTAGGCGCTGAAGGCGAGTCCTTCATCGACAAACGCGTGGCGGGGGATCTGCATCATCGCCGCGAGCACTTTCTCATCGGCAATCCCCTGCGCCCGGAGCCGCTCGACCATGCGCGCACGGGCGCGGCTCGAAGCCTGCCCGGGGTCCGGGGAGCGCATGTTCATCTATTGACCCATTCTGCGACGCTGGAAATGAGGCCGTTGTGGGTAAGGTCGATCTGTAACGGGGTGACGGAAACGAAGCCTTCAGCCACCGCCTGGAAGTCGGTCCCCTCACCCGCGTCCGCAGCCTGCCCGGCCGCGCCCACCCAATAGACGGTCTCGTTGCGCGGAGTCGTGCTGCGGATCACCGGTTCGGCCTTGTGGCGCTTGCCCAGTCTCGTGACGCGGATGCCGCGCAGCTCTTCATAGGGGCGGTCCGGGACATTCACGTTCAGCAATACCGGGTGCCGGAAAGGGACGCGTGTGAATCGGGCGGCGAGATCGCGCGCGACCCGCGCAGCCGCCGAAAAATCGGTCGCCGCCTTGCTCACGAGCGATACCGCAATCGCCGGCACTCCGAGCAGGAATCCTTCCGTCGCAGCCGCGACCGTGCCCGAATAAATCGTGTCGTCGCCCATGTTCGCGCCGTGATTGACCCCCGACACGACCATGTCCGGGAGGTGATCGAGCATGCCGGTGACCGCCAGGTGCACACAGTCGGTCGGCGTGCCGTTGACGAAATGGAAACCGTTAGCGGCCTGCCGCAGTGACAACGGGCGATCGAGTGTCAATGAATTGCTTGCGCCGCTCCGGTCACGCTCCGGCGCCACCACCGTGACCTTCCCGACTTCCTGCAGCGCCTCAGCGAGGGCGGCGATCCCCGGAGCAAAATAACCGTCGTCGTTACTCACCAAAATGCGCATGATTCTTCCGTTCGGAATGGCACGAGCGCTCCCACCGTGCCCGGTGTACGCAAGAGAAGCGGGGAATGTTAGCACAGCGCCCGGCGCCCTCCGCACCGCATCGGCACACGCTGCTGAAGCGGCGCTGCGGGCACCCCTCGTGCGATCGCCCCCGCGCGCGGGCGGCCTCCGTTCTAACAGGAGCCGAAGCAGACCTGGTCGCGCCCGTTGTGCTTGGCGTGATACATCCGCTGGTCGGCTTTCTCGACCAACGCTTTCCAGTCGCCCGTACCTTCAGTGCGGCGCTCGGCCAAGCCGATGCTGGCAGTCACCGGAGTGCCGTCCGGGGCGGTACCGAGACCGAGCCTGCACAGGCGATCGATCGCCGTTCGCGCTTTTGCCAGATCGGTGTTCGGCATGATGACGACGAATTCTTCGCCGCCCCAGCGCACCAGGATGTCGACGCGGCGCAGCGCGGCGGTGATGTGCGTCGCGAGCGTGATCAGGACCTTGTCGCCCGCTTCATGGCCGAAGCGATCGTTGATGCTTTTGAAGTGATCGACGTCGATGAAGGCGACCGTGAGCGGCGCCTGGTTGCGATTGGCGATACCCAGTTGCAGTTCGAGCATTTCTTCGCCGCTGCCGCGCGAAAAAGCGCCGGTCAGGGGATCCCGCACCGACTGGCGCACCAGTGCCGTCATGAACGCGAGCTGGCTCATCCCGGCAATCATCGACACGCCGGTGATCAGCACCAGCAACCAGAACGAGCCGGCAAAAGATGGCCAGTTGAGCGTCGACCAGCTCAGATAGCCGGCGAGGGCTTGGGCGAGCAGGATCGGGCTCGAAATCAGCACGTTCTCGATCAGCGTCAGCGGAAAAACCGACAGGCCCGCGAGCAGCACGAAGGGCAGGAAAGCGTAGCCGGCGCCGATCGCCGCTGAAAGCTCGGACAGCTGGTACGTCCCGAGCAGGGTGTGCGAACCGACATAGAACGCTGTCGGAATTGCAAACAGGACCGCAATCGCGCGGTAGGCATCGAACAGGTGACCCGACGGCCGGTACCAGATCAGCAGGGTCGCGAACGCCGCGCTGGCAACAAGCCGCATCAGCGCGAGGGCGACCCACAGTGACGGCGGAAAGACGACGAAGTCGATCACGCTCCACAGCGGCGTGAGCACGGCGAACAGAAACGCGAACATTCGCACGCGATTGACGATCATCGTCGCCCGGCGCCGCATCAGAAGCGGCATGTGCCGGTTCGGAAGGAAGAGGTAGCCGAGTTCCGACTTATCCAGCTCTCCCGGCAGCGGGCCGGCGAGTCTGTGCCACAGCATGTCGGCCAGATATGACATTCCTGCTCTTTCCCTTCAGAACGTTGGTGCGCTGATTGATGACCGGGCGCCAGTCTAGCAGCCAGCTTTGGCCGTTTTCAGCGCCGATCTGCGGGAAAACGAGACGTTTTTCTCGGCTCGATGCCGATTTCGCAGGGATTGACGAAGTCATAACGCCGGCGGGGCGTGGCCCATCGGGCACGTCGTCCGACGGATCCGTTCTGGCGACGCGCCCTATCGAAGATCAGGGCTGAAGGGACCGCTTCGCCTCTCGCCGTTGCCGCCCCGCCGTTGGAGCCGGGCGCACCGGACGCTCAGTCGTAACGCTTCCTGTAGATGCGCGTGGGACCGTCCAGCTCGGCGAAGCGGGCTTCGATGCTCGTCCGTTCGAGCACCTCCTTGAGCCCGAGACAGAGAAATCCCCCGGGCGGGAGACTGTCGTCGAACAGGCGCAGGCAGCGTTCCTTGAGCGGCGGCTTGAAATAGATCATGACGTTGCGGCACAGGATCATGTTCATTTCGCCGAATTCGCCGTCGGTCGCGAGGTTGTGCGGCGCGAAGACGATATTTTTTCGCAACGCCGGGGACAGGAGCGCATGCTCGTAGCGCGCCGTGTAGTAATCCGCGAAAGACGCGGCGCCGCCGCTCAACTGGTAGTTGCGGGTGAACAGCTGCATGCTGGCGACCGACAGGATGCCTTCCTGCGCACGCTCGAGGATCGCCTCGTTGATGTCGGTCGCGTAGATCCGGTAGCGCCCCGCCATCCCCTCCTCGTTGAGCAGGATCGCCATCGAGTAGGCTTCCTCGCCGGTGGCGCAGCCTGCGTGCCAGATCTTGACGAACGGATAGGTCCGGAGGAAGGGAACGACTTTCGTGCGCACCATCCTGAAGAAGGCGGGGTCGCGGAACATCTCGGTGACGTTGATCGTGATGCCGCGCAGCAGCGAGTCGAAGACGCGGCGATCGCGCAGCACCCGTGACTGGGCCAGCGAAAACGTCTCGAACCCGGATTCGGCGAGCCAGTGCACGAGGCGGCGCCGAATCGAGGCTTCGGCATAGTCGCGGAAGTCGTAGCCGTACACCTGCTCGATTCCCTCGAGCAGCAGGCGCATTTCCACCTCTTGCAGATCCGGTTGCGCGGGGCCCCACTCAGACACGCTGGTACATCCACACCCGAATCAGCGAAAACAGCTTGTCGACATCTATCGGCTTGGCGATGTAGTCGCTCGCTCCGGCCTCGAGGCACTTCTCGTAATCGCCCTTCATCGCCTTCGCGGTCATCGCGATCACCGGGAGCTGGCTGAAGCGCGGATTGCGGCGGATTTCGCGCATCGCGGCATAGCCGTCGGTTTCCGGCATCATGATGTCCATGAGCACGATCGACACGTCCGGATGCTCTTCGAGGCGAGCCAGCGCCTTGCGCCCGTTGTCCGCCTCGATCACGACCATGTCCTTTTCGGCGAGCACGCTCGACAGCGAGAACAGGTTGCGCATGTCGTCATCGACCAGCAGGACCTTTCTGCCTTCGAGCATCGCCTCCTTGTCGAGTGCCGCGCGGATCATGCGCCGCTTGTTGACGGGCAGCCGCGTTTCGACCTGGTGCAGGAACAGGGTCACTTCGTTGATCAGGCGCTCGGGACTCTTCGCGCCCTTGATGACAATGCTTTCAGCATAGCGCCGCAGCCGGCGCTCGTCATCCTCGCTCAGCTCGCGGCCGGAGTGGATGACGACCGGAACGCGCTCGCCGCGTTCCATTGCCTGCATGTGATCGAGCAGGTCGAAACCGGACATCTCCGGCAGTCCCAGGTCGAGGACGACGCAATCGAAGGTTTCGGAGGCCAGCAGATCGACCGCTTCGCGGCCCGAAGCGGCCACCGAGATCTCGACGTCCTTGTCGTCGAGCAGCGCGACGATGCTGTATGCCTCGTTCTGGTCGTCCTCGACGACGAGGAGCCGCTTGACCGACTTCGTCATCGAGCGTTCGATCGCCGCGAGGACGTCGTTCAGCTGGTCGCTGTTGACGGGCTTTGTCGCGAAGCCGATCGCCGCCATACTCAAAGCTTTTTGCCGCTCCTCGAGACAGGTGAGGAAATGCACCGGGATGTGGCGGGTGCGCGGATTGTCCTTCAGGCTGCGCATCACGTTCCAGCCGTCGATGCCGGGCAGCATCACGTCGAGGATGATCGCGCTCGGCAGCTCCCGCTCCGCGAGTTCGAGTCCCTTCTCCCCGCTCTCGGCGACGAGGACGGAGAACCCGCGCTCCCGGATCGTTTCCTGCAGGATCTTCGCGAACTCGTGGTCATCCTCGACGACCAGGATGCTCCGGTCGCCGGCGTTCGAGTGACAGGGTTCTTCGGCTTTTGCGGAACGGACCGACAGTGCGGGCTCGGTCGCGACCACCGGCGGCTGCGGGAGCAGCGCGGCGGGCGGACGGCGCCGCTCCCGTGCCTTGTCGCTTTCGACGCCGAGCGGCAGGTACAGGACGAACACGCTGCCTTCGCCTTCGCGGCTGCTCAAGCGGATATCGCCCTGCATCCTGCGCGCGAGCTCGAGCGAAATCGAAAGGCCCAGCCCGGTGCCGCCGTATTTGCGGCTGATCGAACCGTCGGCTTGGCGGAAGGCATCGAAAATCCCTTGCTGCTTGTCGGCCGGAATACCGATGCCGGTATCGCTGACTGCGAACGCGATCGCGGGCACCGGCAGGGGATTCGCGCTCCCGCCAGGGCAAGTCACGCATAGCCTGACTTCGCCGTGCTCGGTGAATTTCAGTGCGTTGGAAACGAGGTTCTTCAATATCTGATGAACGCGCTGCGAATCGCCGTGGAACGTTCGGGGAACATTCGCCTCCACTTCCACGCTGAATGCGATCCGCTTCTGCTCGGCCTGCGACTGGAACAGGGTGCGCATCGACGCGGACAGGTCCTCGACGGCGATATCGGCGAAGTCGAATTCGATCCGCCCTGCTTCGATCTTCGACAGATCGAGAATATCGTTGATGAGGTCGAGCAGATCAGTGCCGGCCGAGTGGATCGTCGAGGCGAACTCGATCTGCTTTTCGCTCAGGTTGCCGTCCTTGTTCTGCATCAGCAGGCTGGACAGAATCATCAGGCTGTTGAGCGGCGTACGCAGCTCGTGCGACATGTTCGCGAGAAATTGCGACTTGTACGCACTGACGCGCTCGAGTTCCTGCGCCTTCAAGCGGAGGTCCTCGGCGGCGAGCTTGATCTCCCGGTTCTTCGCCCGGATGTTTTCGCGCTGCGTCTCGAGCATCTGGGCGCGTTCTTCGAGCTCCTCGTTGCTTTGCTGCAGTTCCTCCTGCTGCACGCGCAGTTCTTCGGCCTGCTGCTGGGTCTCTTCGAGAAGCTCGGCCATCCGCTGGCGCGACAGACTGACGCTCAGGCCGATCGCGATGGTTTCCTGTGCCAGGCTCAGGAACTCGAGCTGGATATCCGTCATTTCGGCAAACGTGCCGATCTCGAGCGCGCCGATCAGCCGGGTCCCGTGCAGCAAAGGCAGCGCGAGGACGACTTTCGGCACGGATTCGCCGAGCGCCGAGGCGATCGGCAGATAGTCGGCCGGCACGTTCGCGAGGCAGATCGGCTTGCGCTCCCGGGCGGCCTGCCCGATCAGCCCTTCGCCGAGACGGAAGCGGTCGCCGAGGTTCTTGCGCCGCGTGAAAGCATAGCTCGCCGCGAGGCTCAGTTCCTCCGCGCGCTCGTCGAGCAGGTACAGCGCGCCGACTCCCGCTTTCAGGTATTCGACGAGGTACGCGAGCACCTTGTCGGCGATCTCCGACGTTGCCGGCTCTCCGCGCATCACCGAGTTGAGCTCGTTCAGCCCGCTCTTGAGCCAGTCCGCGTCCCGCGCCTGCGCGCGCGCCTGGCGCAACGACGAAGTCATGTTGCGGAAGGAGTGGTCAAGCTCGTTCTGGACGGTGCTCAATTGCACCGCGGCCTTGAGCAGGACGCCGGTTTGGTCGTGCGGCAGAGCCTCCGGATCGATCTTGAGCGGCTTCGACTCTGCGATCTCCTGGCTCAGGTCACCCGCGCCGATCGCCTCGACGACACGCGCCTTGTCCGAACTGCTTTCGATCACCCGCTTGACTTCGTCCGCCGCGCGTCGCAGCGAGCGGTTGACGCTGCGCGTGACGGCGAAGGTCAAGAGTGCCCCGGCCGCCAGGATCAGCACCAGCGTGCCGACGAGCAGGCGCCCGGCGGACACGGCCTCGTTCCCGGCAGCCTGCTGCTGAGCTGCCGCGCGGTCCCCCGAGAAATTCGCGACGACTCTCATGCGATCGAGCAGGGCATTGATGAGGAGGTCCGAACGCTCGCCGTGCAAGGCGATCGCTTCGGCGCGGCGGCCGCTCTTGACGAGCGCGATCGTCTCGTTGCGCACCGCCTTCCAGTCGTCCCGCGCCTGCTGGATCCGGTCCAGGTGGACGGGGCTGCCACCGTAACGCTCCCGCACCAGCGCGAACCGCGCGTCGTTGTCCTTGCGCCGCACCTCGAGCTGCTGCTCGAGGCGCTCGACTTCGGCGGCGTCGGCGTAGTGCACGAGAGTGTTCATGACCTGCTGGGCGACAAGCGCCTCAGTTTCCGCTTCGCGAATCGCGATCGCCACGGTAAACGGTTGCCGGTACATGCTCGCGGTCATGTCGGCGAGGCCCTGGATGCTGCGCAGGCTCATGACCCCCAGCAGCAGGGTCGCCACCAGCATCAGGGAAAACCCGGCGACCAGGCGCGTCGTGATACTCGTTCGTCTTAACATTGCTCGATGCTCTCTGTGCTGGAGCTTACTTTCCGACCACGCTCAGCTGGGTGTCGCGGCTGCCCGCCATGGCCCGCCAGCGTCCATTGCCCTGCATGCGTTTCGCGCTACCGCCGGGAAACTTCTTCGTCAGCTCGCTCGCCGACAGCGGTTTGCTGTAGAGATACCCCTGGTATTCGTCGCACCCCAGCCTGCGCAACGCGCCGAGCTGCGCTTCGTTTTCGACCCCTTCGGCGATGACGTTGAGTCCGATCGCGTGAGCCATCTGGACGATCGCGGTGACGATGGCATGGGTGTCGCGGTCGTGCGGCAGATCGCGCACGAACGATTGGTCGATCTTGAGGATGTGGATCGGAAGCGCCTTGAGGATCGCGAGCGACGAGTAGCCGGTGCCGAAGTCATCGACCGCGATCGATACGCCGGTCGCGCCGATCTGCGCGAGCACGCTCGCCGCGTGGTCCACGTCGCGCATCAGCAAGGTTTCGGTGATCTCGAGCTCGATATGCGCCGGAGACAGCTCGTGCTCGTCGAGCAGGCGCGCGAGCGTGTCGGGCAGCGCCGAATAGATCTGCGGCTCGGCGACATTCACAGCGATTCGCACGGTGTCCCTGAGCCATCCCGCGTCCTGCCACTGCCGCGCCTGGCGGCATGCTGCGCGCAGCGCCCATTCGCCCAACGGCACGAGCATGCCGACCTCTTCGGCGAGCCCCAGGAACTGTTCGGCGGAAAGGAAGCCGTGTTGCGGATGGTGCCAGCGCAGCAATGCTTCCAGCCCGGCGATCGTCCCGTCGGCGACGTTGACTTTCGGCTGGTAGTGCAACTCGAATTCGTCGTTCTCCAGCGCCTGCTGCAATTCGTGCTCGTGCCGGATCCGTTCCAGGAGCCGACGGTTGAGCTCCTCGCGATAGAACTCGTGGCCGTTACGCCCCCTTTGTTTCGCTTCGTACATCGCCAGGTCGGCATTCTTCATCAGCCCACCCGCACTCGTCCCGTCATCCGGGTAAAGGCTGATCCCGACACTCGCCGACACTTTCACCGTGCTGGCACCGAGTTCGAACGGATGCGCCAGCGCGGCGCAGATCTTGATCGCCACTTGCGCGGCGTCGTCCCTGTCGTGCAGGTTTTCGAGCAAAACGATGAACTCGTCCCCGCCGAACCGGGCCAGTGTGTCAGCCTCCCGCACCGCACCACGCAGGCGCGCAGCGACCTGTTTCAGCAGCTCGTCCCCCTTGTCGTGCCCGAGCGAATCATTGACGTGCTTGAAGCGATCGAGGTCCAGAAACAGCAACGCGAGGCGGTCCTTCTGGCGACCGGCGACCGCGATCGCGTGGGCGAGACGGTCGTTGAGCGAGCGACGGTTGAAAAAACCCGTCAGCGTGTCCCGAAGCGCGAGTTCGCGGGCAAGTTTTTCCGCCCCGCGCCGCTCTGCAACTTCCGCCTGCAGGGCCGCGTTGGCCCGCTCCAGATCCTCCAGGCGCTGTACCTGCAGCTCGCGATTGAGATCCGCGAGCAAGGCCGCCTTGCGCTCCAGTTCCCGCCGTTGCCGGCACAGCTCGACGAACACCCCCACTTTTGCCTGCAGCACCTGCGGGACGAGCGGGGTGAAGAGGTAATCGGCGGCGCCGGCCTCGTAACCCCTGATCCGGTCGAGTTCATCGGAGCGGTGAGCAGTCAGGAAGATGATCGGTATTGCCGCCGAACGGGGCCGGCTGTGAATCAGCCGGGCAGTCTCGAATCCGTCGAGTCCGGGCATGTTCACGTCGAGCAGGATCGTCGCGAATTCATACTCGAGAAGCAGCCGCAGCGCGTCCTCGCCCGAGCGCGCAGTCATGATCGTGAAACGCAGGTGCTCGGCCGCCGCTTCAAGCAGCGCGGCGACGGCTTTCAGACTGGCGTCATCGTCATTGACAACAAGCACCAGCGGGTTGTCTTCGGGATCCATAGGGGGTGCCCGGTACGAATTGCGGTTTTAGTGGGATGCCTCAAGGCACAAAATTGCGAACTATAGGGCCATCAAAGGGCATCAGCCAGAGCGCGCAGCTGCTCGTGCGAGCGCATTGCCCGAAGCGGCAGGCGGAATTCGACGTTGCGATCACCATGGTTTCAGCGCGCCCTCCAGCGATGAAAACGGCTTTTCACCTGAGGGTTGTTCGATTTCGGGAGCGGTGAAACGGACCCGATTGCGGTCCCGAGCATCCTTCCCGGCATGCGATTCTCCGCGACGTTTTGATACAAAATCGTCGCATCCACCGGCGGCGCGAGCAGAGCCGCGCAACGGCCACCCGCCGACAAGCAAAAGGCCAACCCTTCAGGAGTTGGCCTTTTGCTTGAATCTATGGTGCTGCTGACCGGAATCGAACTGGTGACCTACTGATTACGAATCAGATTTCTTGCGCTATCCCTGAACACTCCCGAACCTCACCGAACAAGCATGCGACCAGAAAACAGTCTATATAACATACATTTACTGTTATCATTTGTTCGTTGCCGTTCACGATTTTTCGGGAATATCCGCCGCGAAACGGCAACCGAACGGCAACCAAACACGAAAACGGTAACCGACGGGGGCAGCGATGAGCACGGGGAAGACCGAAAAGAAGCGCACGGTGGGGAAAGTTCCAGTCAAGACGCTTGAGGCACTGAAGCCGGGTAAGTGGCTTTCCGACGGCCCCGCAGGGGATACGCGCGCGGGCGGCGTGCTTCTCTTTCGGCGCACGGCGAGCGGCGCGGTGATGGCCTACTTTCGCTGCACGCTTCCTAGTGTGCTGAGTTAGAAATTCGCATACAAAATCGTTCAAGGCTGGCGAGGATGTCGTCAGTTGATTTGGTCCATGCGAAGGGTTTGGGATCATCGTTGTAGCGAGCAAGGTAGTCGCGGATGGCCTGCTCGAGTTGGCGGGTGGAACGGTGGGTGCCGCGACGAATCTGTTTTTCGGTGAGCTCGGCAAACCAGCGTTCGACCTGGTTGATCCAGGAGGCCGAGGTCGGGGTGAAATGGACGTGGAAACGCGGATGACGGGCAAACCAACTCCTGACCTTTGGCGTCTTGTGCGTGCCGTAGTTGTCCATCACCAGATGGATGTCCAGACCGGCTGGGACGTTGGCTTCGATGGTGCGCAGAAAGGCCAGAAACTCGCGGCTGCGGTGGCGTCGGTGCAGTTCCCCGATGACTTCTCCGGTGGCGACATCGAGCGCCGCAAACAAAGTCGTTGTGCCGTGGCGCATATAGTCATGCGTTCGCCGTTCGGGAAGTCCCGGCGCCAGCGGCAGGATCGGCTGGGTGCGGTCGAGCGCCTGGATCTGGCTCTTCTCATCGACGCACAACACCATCGCCTTGACCGGGGGATCCAGATACAACCCGACGATGTCGCGGACCTTGTCGACGAACAGCGGATCGGTCGAGAGCTTGAATGTTTCCTGCCGGTGCGGTTGCAGGCCGAAGGCGCGCCAGATGCGGCTGACCGCCGTCTGCGACATCCCCATCTCGCGCGCCATGCTGCGCGTACTCCAATGGGTGGCATTCTTCGGCACCGTTTCGAGCGTCTTGGCAATCACCGCATCGACACGGGTATCGTCGATCGTACGCGGCGCCCCCGAGCGCGGGGCATCGAGCAGGCCATCGAGCCGATTCGCGTCAAAGCGGTTGCGCCATTTCGATACCATCTGCTGCGACACCGACAAGCGTTGCGCGACAACCTTGCTGTCGACACCCGTCGCACACTCGAGAACGATCCGCGAGCGCAATGCGAGCGCCTGCGCGGTCTTACGCCGACGCGTCCAGGCTTCAAGCTGCTCGCGCTCGCTCTCGTTCAGCACGATCTCCACCTTCGGTCTGCCCATCGCTGCCTCCTGTCGCCAATCGTACGGCATGAGAGACCAGCGGATGAGCTAGTTGTTCAACAAATTTTTAACTCAGGACACTAGTGGAAAGCGCGACACGATTAAGGTTGGCGAGTATGTCAACGGCGGAGGCGACAACGCCCTTACTGCGCTGAGAAGCAAGGCGCGCAAGGTGTCCGAGGAGTATATCGCCGGCAGTCGTGATGTCCGGCGACACCGCACGGAGGAGCAGGAAAAGCGGGAAGCCGCCGAGCGCGCGGAGAAAGAGGCCCGAGAAGCCGCCAAGCGGGAAGCCGAGCACCGACAGCGTTATACCCTTCGCGCGCTGTGCGATGCCTACACGGGCCATCTGGATCGCATCGGCAAGGGCAAGAGCGCCGCCGCGACCCGTTCCGCTTTCAAGTGCCATGTTTTCACGCATCAAGCGATTGCCGCCGCCCCTGCCCGCGAAGTGACCGCGCATCAAGTCGCCGCGCTGGTGCGCAAGGTCCGCGAGGCCGGGAAGGAGCGCGCCGCCGGCATCCTGCGCAGCTACCTATCTGCCGCCTTCAATGCCGCCAAGCGTGCGCCCTTCGATTCCGCGACGCCTGCCGATCTCATCGCCTTCAACGTCGAGCACAATCCCGTCGACAACATCCCGGCAATTGCCGTGCAGCGTGGCGACCGCACCCTATCCGCCGACGAACTGCGCGCCTACATCAAAGCCCTTGGCGATGAACTGCCCGACCAAGCCCTACGGCTGGCGCTTCTGGCAGGGGGGCAACGCATGGCGCAACTGCTGCGCGCCAAGGTGAGCGACTACGACGCCGACACCGCAACGCTTCGTCTGTGGGACGGCAAAGGCAAGCGACAGAGCGCACGCGAGCATCTGCTGCCGCTGGCACCGAAAGCCGCTGCACTCGCTGCTGGTCTGGTGGTCCGGGCCAAAGAGCGCGAACAGAAGCGAGCCAAGGCTGCCGGCGAGGAACCCGGCGACGTGGGCGGTATGTGGCTGTTCTCGACGCACGGCAAGGTGGCGATGACCTTCACGACCCCCGGCAAGCGCGCCGCCGGAATCAGCACCGCCATGAAGGGCGAACCCTTCGACCTGCGCGACATCCGCCGCACCTGCGAAACGATGCTCGCCGGCATGGGCATATCACGCGACACCCGCGCGCAACTGCTTTCGCATGGCATCAGCGGAGTGCAGGCCGCACACTATGACCGGCACGCCTACACCGACGAGAAGCGCGCCGCACTGGTGGCATGGGAGGACCGGCTTACCGCCATTGAAAAGGGGCTAGCGCCGAAAGGCAACGTGCGGCAGTTGCGCCGGCGGAAGGCGGTCGCCTAAATTGTTACTAAATGTAAAAAACACAACTCCAGAGTGATCCCTTGGTGAAGAACAATACACGCTGGTAAATCACAGTAACCGAAGGAATAGAATCTAAGTCATTGATTATTAGTCTGTTATCTGCTGAAAGAATTTCTGGGCTGTTGTAGCTTCCGGTTGTGACTGTTAACGAACCGGAGGTAGCAATGAACAATCAGCACGGGCAGGCGTGGGCGCTTCTCACGCAAATGGGGGTGGCACCGGACGTCATCATCCGGGAGCGAGAGCGGCGGGCTATTACAAAGGTCTGCCGCACGGCGTGGTGGGAATGGGAAAAGCAGGGGGTCGTACCTAAACGCGTGCAACTTGGTGCCCGCTCGGTCGGGTGGCGACTCTCGGAGTTGCAGGCGTGGATTCGCGGTGAGTGGCGCGCCACATCGGGCGCGGAGGGCTGACCATGTCCAACCTCTTCCACCGCTCCGAAAGCGACGACCCCGAGCGTCGGGCGCGCGTCCTCCGGGAAGCCGCGCTGGTCATGGCGGACCTGAAAGACCTCGACACAGCGGCGGCACGTTCCGGTGTATCTGCCGATCAACTCATCGCATTGGCGTCGTCTGAGGAAGGCGCACGCGCTATCGCTGCCGAGACCGACCGCCTTCGTGATAACGGCGAACTCATCAAGGCACGCGCGCTTCCGCTGCTCGAAAAGCTCTTGGACCGCGCCGACGAGAAGCTCGAAGCCGGCGAAGTGTCCGCATCCGCCATTCCGAAGCTGATTGATACGACTTTCAAGGTCACGGGTTTGGTCGAAGAGCGCGCCGCCCGCCTGCGCCTTCAAGCCGAGGAGGACGCACCGAAAGTGATGGTCCATATCCTCCATCCCGGCGATGCGGACCCCCGCCCGCGAAGGCAGGCCAGCATCAGCTCGTGATCGACTTGCGCGGCAAAGATCGGCCGAAGGTGATCGACGTCACGCCGACCGAGGAAGGGGGCAACGATGGCGCTTGATCTTCGCAGCACCGTTGCGCCGAGCGCGTCGCTTTACGCGGTTACATTCCTCCCGGGAGCCTTTGCCACTATCCCGAGCACCGAGCACGGGGGGCTTACAGCGTGGAGGGCTATCGAGATGGTCGCTCCCGAGGACGGCCCGCGCATCATCGAGGACAAGGCGAACGGCCCGTATTTCGTGCTGTGCCCGCTCAAGGCTGCCCCTTTCGTCGGTAAGACGGCCGAACGGTTCCCGGGGCAGTCCGGCAAGCAGCGCAGCGCCTCGCACGTGACCGAATCGGGCGCATTTGCTATCGACTGTGACGGGCTCACGCTGGCGCAATGGGAACGCGTCCGGGCACGGTTGAAAGCGGCCGGCATTCTGTTCGCCGCGTACTCGACGCACTCGCATGGAAAAGCCCCCGACGAGGTACGCGTGCGCGTCCTGCTGTTCCTGGATCGCCCGCTTAACCCGGCGCAATGGGCGGACGTGTGGCACGTGCTGAACGCCATGTACTTCGACGGACTCGCAGACCCGGCAACGGCGAAGCTGTCGCAACAGGCGGGCGTATGGATGGCGCACCCTGACCGGGAGGGACAGGCGTTCCGCATCGCCAAGCGCGGCGCGCTGCTCTGCGCCGATGCGCTGCTCGCCCTCGTGCCCCCGAAGCCCGTACGGCGGAAGTTCAATGCGCCTGCCGTGCCGGTAGGCGACCAGATTGCACGCTATGCCGATGCGCTAGCACAGACGGGCGCCGAAACCTATTCGGACTGGATTACGGGGCAAGGCGCGCTCAAGGGCGCGGTGATGCTCGGGCACCTCTCGGACGAGGATGGCGCCGCGCTGTGGTGGAACTTCACCGATTCGGCGAGTCCGGAGGCGCAGGAGGGCAACAACGACAGCCGCTACGACCCCGAAACCATGTGGGCACGTTGGACGCCTTCGGCGGCCCCCCCTGACGCCCTCGTGGGCAAGCTGTTCGGGCAGGCTAAGAACCGCGCGCTCGACCTCGTTCGCAGCGAGACGGCGCAGGGGGGCGAACTGTCGGCCTCCGGGCTGTCGGCGGCGCGCTACCTTGCGACCTACCACCCGCGCGCGTTCGACGAACTGCGGAGGGTGACGGCATGAACTCGAATGCGATCAGAGAACGCGCCGCCGAACTGCGGGCGCAGCGCGAGGCGGCGAAGGCGGGCGGCGCATCCCGCCCGAACGCGGGGGCACTCGCACCTATCATTAAATTGCCGACCGTCGCCGAACCGCAGGAAGGCACGAAGGCAGCGAGCACCGCGCGGGGGCAGCTCGACCAGATCGCGCAACAGGTGCAACCGGCAGATGCAGCCGCGCGGGCCGCACAGGCGACGCAGGCGCTCGCGGGGGAATTTGACCCGTTCGAGGACCAGAACGGCCGGTTCTACGTAATGTTGCGCGGCGGCAGGCGGCCGGAAGCGGTGCCGTTGGAGTCCGAGCAAGTTGCAGACGCAATCCGGGAAACCGCACGGCGTAATTCCAAACCCATGATGGGAAAGGACGCGATTGAGACGGTGCGAAGCATCCTTCGCACATCGGCGCGCGCGCTGTCGCGACGGACGGTGTATCAACGCATCGGCATGGACGGCGGCGATTACCTGCTCGACCTTGGCGACGCTGACGGGCACGTGGTTCGCGTGAATGCGGCCGGCGTGACCGTGGAGACCAGCAACACGATCCCGTTCCGACGCGGACGGGGATATGGCGCGCTGCCCATGCCGACGATCCCTACCAGCGCGGCGCAGGCGTGGGAGTTCGTAGCACCGATGGTGGAGAACGTGCCCGAGGCGGACAAGTTGCCCGTGGTCGCGGCCGCGGTGGAATACCTCCGCGCCGATAGCCCGCACCCCATTCTTGAGTTTGTCGGCCCGGAAGGTTCAGGCAAGACGGCCGTAGCACTCGCGGTCAAGACGGCGATTGATCCCTTCGACGGACAGGCGCCGAGCGCCGGGCAAGACGAGCGCGACATTGTGGCCGCGGTGCAAGGAAGTCACGTCGTCCTCTTCGACAACGTATCCCGCACGGGGGCGGGTGTGGAAGACCTCCTGTGCCGCGTTGCGATGGGGGGCGCGGTCACGCAGCGCGCGTATTACACGAACGCCGACAGCCTGACGCTGCAAATTCACGCTGCGCAAATCCGCACCGCTCTTGTGCCCTCGCTTCGCCAGTCCGATACGCTCGACCGCGCATTGATTGTGCCGATCAAGAAACCCCGGGCATATCGCCCCGAGGCCGAAGTGCGCGCCGAGTACGCGGCCAAGTTGCCCGAAGTGCTCGGCGGGCTGCTGTTCTTCCTGCACGTCGCAATGCGTGACCGCGCCACGGTCGCCGCGCAGCGCGCATGGAAGCATCGCATGGTCGCGTGGAACCAGACCGGCGAGGCCATCGCGCAGGCGCTCGGACACCCGCCCGGTTACTTCGTCGAGATGATGGCCGGCAAGCGGCAACGCGCGGCCGCCGACTACATCGAAGGCGACACCTTCGCGCGTGCGTTGGTCAAGACGTTGAACACGTGGGCGGCCGAAGCGAAACCCGCCGAGAAGCTGCCGAGCTATCGGCAGTGGCAGAAGGTGCCCGGATGGTGCGCCGTGCGGATGAAAGACCGCGTGCTCGTCACGGCGACCGCCCAAACCATCTGCGCAGGGATCACTAGGCACTGCGACGACTGGACGAGCCGGGGGGCAGGATCGACGCTGCCGAGCACGGCACGCGCGACGACGGGGGCGCTGCAACGTGTACAAGGGGTGCTCGGACGGGCCGGGATCGAGGCAGCCTTGCAGTCGATCAGCGGCGCGAAAAATTCCGCGTGGGTGTTCCTCCTGCCGCCCACGGACGGCGAGTAAGCACGTGCGCCGTCTGGATTGCTCGATTTTGCCGGGTGTGCCGGGTGTCGGAAACGCAACACCCGGCAGGCTGAAACCCGCGCCGTTACTGGGATTGAGGCACGGTGCCGGGTGTGCCGGGTGTTGCTCTTATCTTTCTTCAGAAAAAGGAAAAGGAAGAGAGAGGGAGGAAGAGAGAAGAGTAGTAATAGAACTTCGGCCCTCAACACCCGGCACCCCCGGCAAACGTGCTGAAACCCGCGCCGTTACTGGGATTTGGGTGCCGGGTGTTGGGATTTTCAACACCCGGCATACACCCGGCACCCCCGGCACTTTTCATAAGGACCGCACCCGATGAACCCGTATCGCCTCGCGCACGACCTCGCCCGCGTTACAACGTGGTGGGCGTCCGTACCGGACACCGAGCGCCGCGCGACCTATCGCGCCCACGAACTCACCCGCGCCGCGGGCGTACCTCGTCATGCCCTACCCCACGTGCTCGACCTGCTCGGCTGGCACCGCGCCCGCCGATGGAGCCGCATCAACAACCGCCGCGCACTGCACGTGCTCTATGCACCGCCAGGGCACCGCGTACCCCGCCCCCCGAGAGGGCGCCCCCCGCTAGACGTGCTCGCGCTATTCGCCCTGCACGTAACCGACTGACCCACTATGGAAGCTGATACCATGAACGCCACCACCCCGAACGCCTACACGATCACGCTGAACCTCGCGCACGGCGAGGAATCGACGCGCGCCTATACCCTCCACCCCGCGGACCCGATGTATCCCGTGATGCTCTGTTTTTGGGCGTCGCTGGCGACGCAGGAGGGCGTGAAGGTCGAAGCGCGGCACCCGGACGGCTGCGAGATGCCCCCGGGTTACGTGCCGATGTTTCTTCTGGACGCTGCCAACGCGGCAAACCGTGCCGTCCCGGCCTGCGTTCCGGGCTTGATGCGCCATTACGGACCGCCGGTTAATGCCGCCGGTGCCCGCGCCTTCCATTTCGACTACCGCGCTCTCGATGATTGGAACGCCGTGATTCACAAAGTGCTCGACGCCTTGCCGGAAGAACAGGCGAACGCGATCCGCGCCGCGTGGATCAAGGGCGCGGCCGAAACCTTCGAGCAGCACGCCGACAAGATTCGCGCGGCCATCGAGCACAACACCGTGCACGAACTGCTGAACGTGCCGGAACTCGGCGGTGCGCTCCGCGTGGCCTACTCCGTCCTGCCGGAAGCCGAGGCTATGGGACTCGTGATGCACTCGTGCGGGGTTGAAGAGGCTTAGTAACAGAAAGCAGGAGACACGGTATAGCCCCTTAGCTTCCGTAGAGTTTTCGCACGATGAACGAATATAGCTGACCGCCGCGGGGCTGTTCGTCTTCTCACCGTATTTTCGGGAGCACTTGGTTAGTACAGGGCCCGGCATGCGGTTCGAATTTGTGACACCGCGTAAGCGCTTGCTGTCCCCTTCGCGTACTTCTTAAGGCAGTCGTCCGGAGTCAGCGAATTGAAGAGCTGCCAGCGCCTTGTGTCGGGCCCCGAACCTTTCTTTGCCCTGACGCAGGAGTGCAGAGACGCGCACTCCTGCGTCTGCTTTCTCGCCACTACGTCGTTCATCGTACCGGGGTGGTGGTCGATTATGCATTCATAGTATTCCTTGGGGTAGTAGCAAGGGTTCTCCGAACGCCATTTAAGCGCCTGGTACAAGCGTTCTTTTTCTTCTGTCCAAGCGGCGCAGGCACCCGACAAAAACGAGACAAGTAGAAGCGGCACAAACGCGAGCCGTAACACGCAACCTCCCATCAGCATACGTAGAATGATAATGGTGTATGCGATTTGCACGCTGTTAAATCTGTTACACCCGAAGGTTTTCAGGGGGTCTTGCTGTGAGAGCACTACGTAGTGACGTGCCCACCCCGGGTAGGGGTCGTGTCCCACCCCCGGGGGTACCCCCGCATCGATCACGAGCCGTGGCCGGCCGCGTCGACGTGCTTACGAGTAAGCTAGTCTGTTGATTCGTCACAGTTCTTGACTGAACACGGCACGTTTCCCACAATGCCGCTCGCTTACCCGACGCGGATAAGCTGCGCTGCGGAGGTGCGCCAACACCCCCGCCCGCCTCACCACAACCGACTATCACGGAGCCGATCATGGATACCCACAATCTTACTCTCACCTCGCATGCCGCTGCGCGCTTCGTAACGGCCCTACAGCGGGCGGACGCTACCGACCTACACCAAGCCCTTACCGGCAAGCGGATGACCGTCCTAGAGCGCGCAATGATGCGCAAGGCGCATGCGATGCTGCACGGCGACGTAGAAGCCGCCGACCGCTGGATGGTGGAGTGCGTCGGATTGATGGGGGGACGAGAGCCTGACCGGCCGGGAACGGGCACTGGCCGAACTCGTGGATGCAGTCGCCGAGACGGTCTGAACGGGACGAGGTGACGACAGAGAGCCGGGGCGACCCGGCTTTTTCGTTTGTGGAGGGATGGTCGCACCGGGGATAGTCGGCGCCGAACGGCAACCAAACGGCAACCAAAAACCCGGAAAGCAAAACGCCAACCCCGAAGGATTGGCGTAAGTGCTTGAATCTATGGTGCTGCTGACCGGAATCGAACTGGTGACCTACTGATTACGAATCAGTTGCTCTACCGACTGAGCTACAGCAGCAAGGCGGCGAAATATACATCAGGTCGGCGCAGGGTTCAACTGTCGCGTGTGCATCAAAGGAGTCGTCCTCGTTCGCGGCAAAACGCGCTTCGACGAGCCGACTGCGTTCCCGTCACCGCCGATGCCGGTCAGTCCTGGCGCCAGTAGTCCGGGCGGCCATAGTGATTTTTCAGATGATCGATGAACAGCCGCACGCGCAGCGCGAGATGCTTGCGCTGCGGAAAGACGGCGTAGATGCCCGTCGTCGGCGCGGCGAAGGTGTCCAGCACGGACACCAGACGCCCGGCGCGCAAGTCCGCGTCGACCTCCCACAGCGAGCGCCACGCGAGCCCGTGCCCGGCGAGCGCCCACTCGTGCAGCACTGCGCCGTCGTTGCATTCGAACCGGCCGCCGACTTTGAGCGTGACCGTCTCGCCGTCCTCGTCGCGGAACAGCCACCCCCGCTGCTGGCCGAGCGACAGGCACTTGTGGCCGGAGAGATCCTGCGGCGCCGCCGGCGCGCCGAAGCGCGCAAGATAGGCGGGGCTCGCGACGACGACGCGCCGGTTCTCGGCGAGCCGGATCGACACCAGGCTCGAATCGGGAAGTTCGCCGATGCGGATCGCGCAGTCGATGCCTTCGTTGACGAGATCGACGACGCGGTCGCTCAGATCCAGCATGCATGACACGTCCGGGTTCATTTCGAGGAAATCGCTCATCAGCGGTGCGACGTGGACGCGGCCGAAGCCGGCCGGCGCCGACACCCGGATATGTCCGCTGGCCTTGACGCCGCCGAGGCTGACCGACGCTTCGGCATTCGCCAGATCGTGCAGGATGCGCTGGCAATCCTCGAGGAATGCCGCACCTTCGAAAGTCAGTCCGATGCTGCGCGTCGTGCGCGTCAGCAGCTTGACTCCGAGGCGCTCTTCCAGCGCGTCCAGACGCCGTCCGATGATGGCCGGTGTGACGCCCTCGGCTCGCGCCGCAGCCGAGAGGCTGCCGCGGCTCGCGACGCTGACAAAACTCTCGACCTGTTTGAATGTGTCCATTTTGTACTGAAAGTAACAAATAAATTGACTGATGCACGTCTTCTATCGCGTGCATGATACCAATACACTCCTCCTCAACCTCGCGGTGGAGAACCCACCGCCCGACAATCGAGATGCCTTCGTCCGACAGGGTTGCCGGTCGCAAAGGCGCACGCACCGGAATTCCGATGACGATGAAACACACAGGCCAGATCCGCGCGATCGCTTTCGACGCCTACGGCACGCTCTTCGACGTCTATTCCGTCGGCGCGCTCGCCGAGCAGCTTTTTCCCGGCCACGGCGAAGCGCTGACCGTGCTGTGGCGGCTGAAGCAGATCGAATACTCGTTGCTGCGCACGCTGTCGGACCGCTACAAGCCGTTCCTCGAAGTGACGGACGATGCGCTGCGTTTTGCGGCGAGCCGGCTCGGCCTCGACCTGAACGATGCCCGGCATCGCCAGTTGATGAACCAGTACGCGTGCCTGTCGCCGTTCCCCGAAAACCTCGGCGCGCTGAAGACTCTGCGCGAGCTCGGCGTGCCGCTCGCGGTGCTGTCGAACGGCACGCCGCGGATGCTCGACGTCGCGATCAAGAGCGCAGGCATGCACGGGCTGTTCGATCACGTGCTGTCGGTCGACACGGTGCGCCAGTACAAGACCGCCGATGCCGCGTACCAGCTCGGGCCCGACGCTTTCGGCTGCGCGGCACGCGACATCCTGTTCGTCTCGTCGAACGGCTGGGACGCGGCCGGGGCGACCTGGTTCGGCTACACGACTTTCTGGATCAACCGCTCGGGGCAGCCTCTCGAAGCCCTCGACGTGACGCCATCGGTGATCGGCCAGCGGCTCACCGACGTGGTCGATTTCGTCCGCCCGCGCCTTGTCGGCGCCCCCCGCGCATGAGCCTTCACTGATGACCCCCACCGAACTCCTCGTCATCGGTACCGCCGCGGCGATGGCCGGCGCGATGAACGCGGTCGCCGGCGGCGGGACGTTCTTCTCGTTCCCGGCGTTGCTCGCGATCGGCGTGCCGCCGGTGATCGCCAACGCGAGCAACGCGGTCGCGCTGTGGCCGGCGAGCCTGTCGAGCGCCTACGCGTATCGCAGCGAACTCGCACGCTTCGGCAAAGGCCTGCCGGCGCTCACGGCCGTCGCGTTTGTCGGCGGCATCGCTGGCGGGCTGCTGCTGCTGTCGACGCGCGACGACACGTTCTCGATGCTGATCCCGTGGCTGCTGCTGATCGCGACGGTGATGTTCGCCGGCAGCGGGCGGATTTCCGCGCTGCTCGCACGGCTGCGCGGGGAGGCCGCGAGGGGCCCCTCGCACGCGACGCCGGGCGGCCTGCTGTTCCAGTTCGGGGTGTCGATCTACGGCGGGTTCTTCGGCGCCGGCATGGGCATCGTGATGATCGCGGCGCTGGCGATCCAGGGCCATCGCGACATCCACGACATCAATGCGCTGAAGAACTGGCTGTCGGCAGTGATCTACAGCGTTGCCGTGGTGACTTTCGTCATCGCCGGCGCAGTGAGCTGGCCTCACACGCTCGTCATGCTGGCGACCGCCGCGGTGGGCGGTTACTGGGGTGCCGTCGGCGCCCGCAAGGTTCCTGCCGCATGGTTGCGGCGCTTCATCATCACGGTCGGCACTTCCCTGACCATCTACTATTTTTACACGACGTACCTGCAATAAAGGCGAGACATCATGACCGAACGAATCCAAAGTAATCAGCTCCAGGTTGACGCGGCGCTGCACCGCTTCATCGAAACCGAAGCCCTGCCCGGCACCGGCCTCGACTCGGCAGCGTTCTGGAAAGGCTTCAGCGACCTGGCCAACGAGCTGGCGGTCAAGAACCGCGCGCTGCTCGCCGAGCGCGACCGCCTGCAGGCCGAGATCGACACGTGGCACCGCGCCCACCCGGGCCCGATCGCCGACATGCCGGCCTACCGCGCCTTCCTCGAGCAGATCGGCTACCTGCAGCCGGTCCCCGCCCCGTTCAAGGTCACGACCGCGAACGTCGATATCGAGATCCGCGAGCAGTGCGGCCCGCAGCTCGTCGTGCCGATCATGAACGCCCGTTATGCGCTGAACGCGGCGAACGCGCGCTGGGGCAGCCTCTACGACGCCCTTTACGGCACCGACGCGATCCCGTCGGACGGTGGCGCCGAAGCCGGGGCGTCGTACAACCCGGTGCGCGGCGCGCGCGTCATCGCTTTCGCCCGCGACGTACTGAATCAGGCCGCCCCGCTCGCGCAAGGTGACCACTCGAAAGCTGCGGGCTACGCCGTCGAAGCCGGCAAGCTCGTCGTCACGCTGCAGGACGGCACGAAGACCGGTCTCGCCGACGCATCGAAGTTCGCCGGCTACCAGGGTGACGCGGCCGCGCCGAAAGCGGTGCTGCTGAAGAACCACGGCCTGCACCTCGAGATCCAGTTCGACCGCAACCACGCGATCGGCAAGACCGACACGGCCGGCATCAAGGACGTGCTCGTCGAAGCGGCGATCACGACGATCATGGACTGCGAGGACTCGGTCGCCGCCGTCGACGCCGAGGACAAGATCGTCGCGTACCGCAACTGGCTGGGCCTGATCACCGGCACGCTGGTCGAGACGATCGACAAGGGCGGCAAGACCTTCGAGCGCAGGATGAACGCGGACCGCGAATACACCGCGGCTGACGGCTCGCAGCTGCGCCTGCACGGCCGCTCGCTGCTCTTCATCCGCAACGTCGGGCACCTGATGACCAACCCGGCGATCCTGCTCGCCGATGGCAGCGAGATTCCGGAAGGCATCCTGGACGGCGTCGTCACGACGCTGATCTCGCTGCGCGACCTGCAGCTCAAGCACAACTCGCGCACCGGCAGCATGTACATCGTCAAGCCGAAGATGCACGGCCCGGCCGAAGTCGCCTTCGCCAGCGAACTCTTCGGCCGCGTCGAGCAGCTGCTGGGCCTGCCGGCGAACACGATGAAAGTCGGCATCATGGACGAGGAGCGCCGCACTTCGGTGAACCTCGCCGCGTGCATCAAGGCCGCCGAATCGCGCGTCGCGTTCATCAATACCGGTTTCCTCGACCGCACGGGCGACGAGATGCACACCGCGATGGAAGCGGGCCCGATGATCCGCAAGGGCGACATGAAGAGCTCGGCGTGGATCCAGGCTTACGAGCGCCAGAACGTGCTGGTCGGCCTCGACTGCAGCCTGCGCGGCAAGGCGCAGATCGGCAAGGGCATGTGGGCGATGCCGGACCTGATGGCGGAGATGCTCAAGCAGAAGATCGGCCATCCGAAAGCGGGTGCGACGACCGCGTGGGTGCCGTCGCCCACGGGTGCCACGCTGCATGCGCTGCACTACCACCAGGTCGACGTCCAGGCGGTGCAGCAGGAGATGGAGAAGATCAGCCTCGCCACCGAACGCGACACGCTGATGAATAAGCTCCTGACCGTGCCGGTCGCGGCGAGCGCGAACTGGAGTGCCACCGAGATCCAGCAGGAACTCGACAACAACGCGCAGGGCATCCTCGGCTACGTCGTGCGCTGGATCGACCAGGGCGTCGGCTGCTCCAAAGTGCCGGACATCAACAACATCGGCCTGATGGAAGACCGCGCGACGCTGCGCATCTCGAGCCAGCACATCGCGAACTGGCTGCGCCACGGCGTGACGAACGAGGCGCAGGTCATGGAGACCCTGAAGCGTATGGCCGCGGTCGTTGATCAGCAGAACGCCGGCGATCCGCTGTACCGTCCGATGGCGCCGAACTTCGACTCGATCGCGTTCCAGGCGGCGAAGGATCTGATCTTCAAGGGCTGCGCGCAGCCGAGCGGCTACACCGAGCCGCTGCTGCACCGCTGGCGCCAGGTCGCGAAGGCGCGCGGCTGAGCCGCCGCGCCGGGCCGCTTTCACGGCGGCCCCGGCGCGGCGCGCCGATCTGCGGCGCGCCGCCCTCGCGGGAACGGATCGCGCGCGGATGAGCCATAGTGGAGTATACGTACTGCCCATATTCCGATGACGATGCCCGTTTCGATGCCCGTTTCGATGCCCGTTTCCGCCCCCCTCCCCGACTGGCCGACCGGTCACGCAGTATACGGCTGGCTCGCGCTCGACCGCCGCGGCGGGTGGCGCCTGAAGGACGAGCCGGTCACGCACGCCGGCCTGATCGCCTTCCTCAACACGCATTACGCGTCCGATCCGAGCGGCCACTGGTTCGTGCGCAACGGCCCGCAGCGCGTGTATGTCGCGCTCGAGTACGCGCCGCTGGTGCTCAGGCTCGAGCCGGACGGGCGCGCCGTCGCCCACACCGGGGCCGACGCCGGCGACGTGCGCAGCGCCCATCTCGACGAGGACGGCAACGTGCTGCTCGCGACCGCGCGCGGCCCGGGCTTGCTCGACGACCGCGACCTCGCGGCCTTCGTCGCCGAATGCCGCGGCCCGGACGGTGCGCCCGCGAGCGACGAGGCGTTGCTCGGCGTCCTCGGCGGCGGCGCAGGCGTCACCTGGCGCGGGCTCGCCCTGCAGCCGATCCGCCGCGCCGATATCCCGGCGCATTTCGGCTTCGAGCCTGCTCCGCACGACCGCCGGACGTGACCGGTCCCGGGGGCGACGAGGCCGGAAAGCAATGGTCACCGCGACTTTCCGGTTCTACGAGGAACTCAACGATTTCCTCGCGCCGGCGCGGCGCCGGCGTGAGTTCGACGCGCGGTGCGCACGCGCGGCAACGGTCAAGCACATGGTCGAGGCGCTCGGCGTGCCGCACACCGAAGTCGAACTGGTGCTCGTCAACGGCGAATCGGTCGATTTCGGCCGCCTGCTGCGCGACGGCGACCGCGTCGCGGTGTATCCGAAGTTCGAATCGCTCGACATCACGCCGCTGCTGCGCGTGCGCCCCCACCCGCTGCGCGTGATGCGCTTCGTCGCCGACGCGCATCTCGGCGGACTCGCTCACCTGCTGCGGATGACGGGCTTCGACACGCTCTACGACAACCATTTCGACGACGGCGAGATCGAAGTCCTCGCCGCGCGCGACGGGCGCATCGTGCTGACGCGCGACCGCGAACTGCTCAAGCGCCGGACGCTGACGCACGGCTGCTACGTGCGGACGCTCAAGCCTGCCCGGCAGGTGCGCGAGATCTTCGACCGGCTCGACCTCGCCGGCAGCGCGAAACCGTTCACGCTATGCCTCGACTGCAACGCTCCGCTGCGCCCGATCGACAAGACACAGGTCGAAGACCGCCTGCCGCCGGGCGTGCGCGCGAGCCACACGCGTTTCAGCACTTGCGACGTGTGTCGCCGCGTCTTCTGGGAAGGATCGCACTGGCGGCGGATGCGCGCGCTCGTCGACGCACTGCTCGCCGGGCTCCCGTCGCCTGCCGCGGAAGTCGCGGCTGCGCCAGACTCCGATCATCCGAAGTGAGAGCACCCCGCTGTAGCACGCGCTACTGCACCATCGGCAACCTGAACTCCTCGGCATGCAGCGCGACCTCCGGCGGGAACGGCTGCGAGCGGCGCGTCACCGGATTCAGGCACACGACGGTGCAGTCCGACGTCGAGCAGACTTCGCCGCTTTCGGTATTGACGATTTCATGGCGGAAGCGCACCACTTTTTCGCGCATTTCGAGCACGCCGCTGCGCACGAACACGGTGTCGCCCGGATACAGTTCCTTCTGGTAGCTGATGTTCTGCTGCACCATCGCCAGATTCACCGCGCCGCTGCGCAACAGCGACGCCGACAGCCCGAGCATCGCGTAGAACTGCCAGCTCGCCGCATCGTGGAACTCCATGTACGCGCGGATGTTGATATGCCCCATGTGATCCCGTTGCCATTCATGCACCGTGCCGCGCGCCGTTTCGACCATCGTCATTGCCGCCTCCTCGTGCCGTCGCCGTTGTCATCGAGCCGCAACGATAGGGCGTTCGGGCAGGTATCGGCAATACCGGGCAATCGCAGCGCTGCAGCGGTGCGCTCCGTCGCACGGGCGTGGCGGCCGCCGGCACAGCTGGTCACCCGCCCGTTCGCCGCTACCCGGGAACGGACACCGCACGGTGCCGTTATTAACCCGGCAACTGCTGTAAATACCGTTCGGGCTGAGCCCTTCGACTTCGCTCAGGACAGGCTCGTCGAAGCCCTGGCCAAACACCGTTCGGGCTGAGCTTGTCGAAGCCCTGGCCAAACACCGTTCGGGCTGAGCTTGTCGAAGCCCTGGCAGCGCCCTTCGACAAGCTCAGGGCGAACGGTTGTACGAGCTCAGGGCGAACGTTTATACAAGCTCAGGGCGAACGGTTGTATTTAATCGCCGGGTTAATAGAATGTCGCGATCATCCCGCCCGGCCAGCTCCGCAGAGATTTCATGATCGGCGCCCTGACGCTACTCCTCGTGTTCCAGCTCGTCGGCGAAGTGCTGGTGCGCGGGCTCGATGTGCCGATTCCCGGTCCGGTCGTCGGCATGGGCCTGCTGTTCGTCACGTTGATCGTGCGCGGCGGCCCCGGCGAACAGTTGCGCGGCACTGCGAACGGCGTCCTGCAGCACCTGTCGCTGCTGTTCGTGCCAGCAGGCACCGGCGTCATGCTGCATTTCCAGCGACTTGCCGACGAGTGGCTGCCGCTGAGCGTCGCGCTGGTGTTCAGCACGCTGCTGTCGATCGCAGTTACCGCACTGCTGCTGCAAAAGTTGACGCACCGCCGCGGAGAATCCCGATGACGCCGGTGCTCGGCGAGATCTGGGTGTATCTGTCGACGACGCCGCTGCTCGGCCTGACGCTGACGCTGCTCGCCTATCAGGCAGCATCGTGGCTGTACCGCCGCGCGAACCACCATCCCCTGCTGAACCCGGTGATGCTCGCGGTGATCATGCTGGTGCTGGTGCTGAGCGCGACGGAAACGCCGTACGAAACCTATTTCGACGGCGCGCAGTTCGTGCATTTTCTGCTCGGCCCGGCCACCGTCGCGCTCGCGATCCCGCTCCATGCACAATGGGGGCGCCTGCGCAGCATGCTGGTGCCGCTGCTCGCGACACTCGCCGCGGGGTCGCTGACCGCGGCGCTGTCGGCGGTCGGCATCGCGGCGCTGCTCGGCGCGAGCCGCGAGTCGATGATGTCGCTTGCGCCGAAGAGCGTCACGACGCCGATCGCAATGGGAGTCGCGGAGCGTCTCGGCGGCCTGCCGTCGCTCACCGCGGTACTCGTCATCTGTACCGGCATCCTCGGCGCGATCTGCGCGCGCTATGTCTACCGGATGCTGCGCATCGACGACGATGCGGTGCGCGGCTTCGCGATCGGCATCGCGTCGCATGGCATCGGCACCGCGCGCGCGTTCCAGGTCAGCGAACAGGCAGGCGCCTTCGCCGCGCTCGGCATGGGGCTCAACGGACTGCTGACCGCCGCTTCGCTGCCGTGGATCCTGCCATGGGTCGAGCGACTGATGGGCTGACCGGTCCCCGGACCGCTTTCCCCTTTCGTTTTTTCCTTCAACCCGATCCGCCCCTGACCCCTGGAATCCCCGCCTTGAGCACTGCCCTGTACCGCTGGTTCGACCGCAACATTCTGGAGCTGGGCCGCGAGATGCGGCTGTCGTACCTGCCGCCGCTGATGGTGTATGTCGCGGCCGGCGTATCGGGCCTGACCGGCATCGTCGGCACGTTCTTCGTCAAGGACTACCTCGGCCTGTCGGCGGCTTTTCTCGCCGCGCTCGGCTTCTGGGCCGGCATTCCGTGGGCGCTGAAGATGCCGCTCGGCCATCTCGTCGACCTGATGTGGCGGCACAAGGCCGGGTTCGTCTATCTGGGCGCGACGCTGATCGCAGCGAGCCTCGCGATCATGATCGGGCTGATCTCCCGGCCCGACGAGATGCGCGCCGTGATGAGCGCCGAAGCGTGGTTCGTGCTGTCTGCGCTGCTCGCACCGCTCGGCTACGTGATGCAGGACGCGGTCGCCGACGCGATGACCGTCGAAGCGGTGCCGCGGCTCGACGCCGACGGCGCCCCCTACCCGGCCGAAACGATAAAGCTGATGCACACGACAATGCAGATGCTCGGGCGCGTCGCGATCATCGGCGGCACGGTGCTGGTGTCGCTCGCGAACGTCGCGATGTTCCAGGGCGCCGAAACCCTGCCCGAGTCCGCAAAAGTCGCGATCTACGTGCGCATCTACGAGCTCGCGCTGGTGATCCCGCTGCTGTCGATCAGCGGCGTGCTGCTCGCCGGCGTGCTTAAGCGGCGCGAGGCGCGGCGCCTCGAGTCGCTCGGCCACAGCACCGCGGAAGTCGATCGCCTGGTGCACGAGCCGCAGGAAAAAACTGCGCCGAACTGGTGGATCCTTGGCGGCAGCGCGGTGTTCGTCGCGCTCACGCTCGGCGTCGGGCTGTCGGGCATGGCGTACGGCCAGGAGCTGATCTTCGCATCGTCGTTTGCGATCATCGGCGTGATGATCGCGAAGCTGCTGCGCGAACTCGCCCCGGAGGCGGCGCGCACGCTGCTCGGCACCGTCATCGTGATCTTCGTCTTTCGCGCGATGCCGACGCCGGGAGCCGGTGCGAGCTGGTGGATGATCGATGTGCTCGGCTTCGACCAGAGCTTCCTGTCGCGCCTCGACCTGATCACGAGCACGCTGACGCTCGCCGGCCTGTTCCTGTTCCGCCGCTTCATGGCCGAAAAATCGATCGCCCAGATCGTCATCGTGCTGACGCTGGCCGCGACGCTGCTGTCCGCCCCGATCGTCGGCATGTTCTACGGCCTGCACGAATGGACCGCGCGGCTCACCGGCGGACTCATCGACGCGCGCTTCATCGCGATCGCGAACACTGCGCTCGAGTCGCCGCTCGGGCAGGTGTCGATGGTGCCGATGCTCGCGTGGATCGCGAATTCGGCCCCTTCGCATCTGAAGGCGACGTTCTTCGCGGTGATGGCATCATTCACGAACCTTGCGTTGTCGGCGGCGCAGCTCGGCACGAAATACCTGAACGAGATTTTCACCGTCAGCCGCGAAGTGCGGGATCCGGCCAGCGGCGCCGTGACAATGCCTGCCGATTATTCCGAACTCGGCGTGCTGCTGATCACCGTCACGCTGCTGGGATTGTCGCTGCCGCTGCTGGCGATCGCGGTGACGCGGCTGTTCGGGCTGCGCAGCGCCTGAACGGGCCTGTCCGACCTGCAGGCGTTGCACCCGCGGCGCGACAGGCGGAAACTCTGGTCAAACGACAACGGGAGGACAGCGCCATGACACCGACCTCGGTACACGACATCCGCAACGTCGCCCTGCTCGGCCATTCCGGCGGCGGCAAGACGACTCTGCTCGAAGCGCTGCTCGCCGCCTCGGGGACGATCGGTGCGGCCGGCAGCATCGAACGCGGCGACACCGTCAGCGACTTCGACGCACAGGAAAAGGCGATGGGCCATTCCCTTGCGACGTCGATTGCGCACTTCGAATGGGCCGGGCACTGGGTCAACATGCTCGACACCCCGGGCTTGCCGGATCTCGCCGGGCGCGCGCTGTCGGCGCTGCCCGCAGTCGAGACGGCGGCAGTCGTCGTCAGCGCGCAGGCAGGCATCGAAAGCGGCACCCGCCGCATGATGGATGCCGCGGCCGACAAGTGCCGCCTGGTGGTCGTATCGAAGATCGACGCCGCGAGCACTGCCGACCTCACGGCGCTGATGGAGAAGCTGACGGCGACTTTTGGTCGCGAATGCCTGCCCGTCAACCTGCCGGCCGCCGACCGTGCCCGGGTCATCGACTGCTTTTTCGCGCCCGACCACGCTGCCGAAACCGCATTTTTGTCGGTCGCCGCAGCGCACGAGGCGATCATTGACCAGGTCGTCGAACTCGACGAAGCGCTGATGGCAAGCTATCTCGAGCAGGGTGAATCGCTCGACCCCGAGCAGCTTCACGCGCCGTTCGAACAGGCGCTGCGCGAAGGCCACCTGATTCCGGTGTGCTTCGTATCAGCGCGTACCGGCGCCGGGGTGAACGAACTGCTCGACATTCTCGGCCGCCTGATGCCGGACCCGACCGAAGGCAATCCGCCCCGCTTCCTCAAAGGAGAAGGCAGTCAGGCGCAGCCGGTCGAAGTCGCGCCGGACCCGGCCCGCCACGTTATCGCGCATGTGTTCCAGGTCGCGAACGATCCGTATCGCGGCAAGCTCGGGCTGTTCCGCATCCACCAGGGGACGCTCGGCCCGAACACCCAGCTCTATATCGGCGACAGCCGCAAGAGCTTCAAAGTGGCCCACTTGCTGCGCCTGCAGGGCAAGAACCAGGTCGAGACGCCGGTCGGCGTGCCGGGCGACATCTGCGCCGTCGCGCGCGTCGACGACATCCACTCCGACGCCGTGCTGCACGACTCGCACGACGAAGACACCTACCATCTCGCTGCGCCGCGCTATCCGCAGCCGGTGTTCGGGCTCGCGCTGATCACCAAAAAACATGGCGACGAACAGAAACTGGCCGAAGCGCTGGTGCGGCTCGTCGACGAGGATCCGTGCCTGGAAGTGGGGTTCGATCACCAGGCCCGCCAAACGGTGATCCGGGGGCTCGGAGAACTGCATCTGAAGATCGTGCTGGAGCAGTTGCGCACGCGCTGGAACCTGCAGCTCGACACCGCGACACCCACGGTGCCGTATCGCGAAACCATCGCCGGCACCGCGGAGGCACGCTACCGCCACAAGAAGCAGAGCGGCGGCGCCGGCCAGTTCGGCGAGGTCGCGCTGCGCGTCGAAGCGCTGCCGCGCGGCTCCGGCATCGAACTCGGCAACGAGGTCAAAGGAGGCGCGATCCCGACGAACTTCCTCCCGGCAGTCGAGAAAGGCGTGCGCCAGGCGCTCACCGAAGGGGCGTTGTCCGGTTTCCCGGTGCAGGACGTGCGCGTCGTGCTGACCGACGGCAAGCACCATGCGGTGGATTCGAACGAAATCTCGTTCGTCACCGCCGGGCGTCACGCGACGCTCGAAGCGCTGCTCGCGGCGCGGCCGATCGTGCTCGAACCGCTGGTCACGGTCACGGTGAAAATCGAGGACAGCCATTTCGGCGACATCACCGCCGAGTTCGCTGCACGGCGAGGCCGGCTCACCGCCACCGAGAGCCCAGCGAGCGGGTGGACAGTGCTCACCGCGACCGTGCCGATGGCCGAGATGGAAGGCTTCGAGGCGCGGCTCAAAGCGATCTGCGCCGGCGAGAGCGAATTCGTGCTTGCGGCGAGCGGCCACGAGCCCGCGCCGCAGGAGGTGCAGCAGCGTCTCGCGAAGCTCCATGCCGAGCGAAGTTCCGGCCAATAGCACAGGACGCCTCCCGCACCGGGAGAACCATGCGCCGGGGGGACGCCACACTCTCCCGCCGCATGCGCTCCCTGTTGCGCTCACCCGGAACCTCGGCTGGAACAATGAAACTGACTGAACAACAGCGGGTCTACTGGCGCCGCACCCTGCTGCTCACGGTAGCGCTGCTGTCCGTCTGGTTCCTTGTCACGTTCGGAGCGGGTTACTTCGCCGACGAACTCAACCGGTACTCCTTCTTGGGCTTCCCTCTCGGTTTCTACATCTTTGCCCAGGGATCGCTGCTGACCTACCTGGTCATCATCGCGATCTATGTCCATGTGATGAATCGCCTCGACCGCCGCCACGGGGTCGGCGAACGCCGGTAGGCGAACCTCCCGGGGGACGGCGCCCCGTCCGCTGTAACGCAAAAAGCCCCCTTTCGGGGGCTGCGAGGTGTGTCCACTGACCGCGAGTTACATGCGCGCGATCATCGCGTCGCCAAACGCCGAGCAGGACACTTCCTGGGCGCCTTCCATCAGGCGCGCGAAGTCGTAGGTCACGACCTTGTCGCCGATGGCGGCTTCCATGCCTTTGATGACGAGATCGGCCGCTTCCGTCCACTTCATGAAACGCAGCATCATCTCGGCGGACAGGATCAGCGAACCCGGGTTGACCTTGTCCAGGCCGGCGTATTTCGGCGCCGTGCCGTGCGTCGCTTCGAAGCACGCGTACTGATCGGAAATGTTCGCGCCCGGCGCGATGCCGATGCCGCCGACCTGCGCAGCCAGCGCGTCGGAGATGTAGTCGCCGTTCAGGTTCGTCGTCGCGATCACGTCGTACTCGGCCGGACGCAGCAGGATCTGCTGCAGGAAAGCGTCGGCGATCGAGTCCTTGACAACGATTTCGCGCCCGGTGTTCGGGTTCTTGAACTTGCACCACGGGCCGCCGTCGATCGGCTGCGCGCCGAATTCCTGCTGCGCCAGCTCGTAAGCGACGTCACGGAACAGGCCTTCGGTGAACTTCATGATGTTGCCCTTGTGCACGATCGTCAGCGACTTGCGGTCGTTTTCGATCACGTACTTGAGCGCGGCACGCACCAGCCGCTGCGTGCCTTCGACCGAAACCGGCTTGATGCCGATGCCGGACGTTTCCGGGAAGCGGATCTTCTTGACGCCCATCTCGTTCTGCAGGAACGCGATGACTTTCCTGACCTGCTCCGAGTTTGCCTGCCATTCGATGCCGGCGTAGATGTCCTCGGTGTTCTCGCGGAAGATCACCATGTTGGTCAGTTCCGGGTTCTTCAGCGGCGAAGGCACGCCCTTGAAGTACTGGATCGGACGCACACACTGGTAGAGGTCGAGTTCCTGACGCAGCGCGACGTTCAGCGAGCGGATGCCGCCGCCGACCGGCGTCGTCATCGGGCCCTTGATCGACACCGAGTATTCCTTGAGCGCGTCGAAAGTTTCCTTCGGCAGCCACTCGTCCGGGCCGTAGACCTGAGTGGATTTCTCGCCGGCATAGACTTCCATCCAGTGGATTTTTCTCTGGCCGGCATAGGCTTTCTGGACTGCCGCATCGATGACCTTGATCATCACCGGCGTGATGTCTACGCCGATGCCGTCGCCTTCGATGAACGGGATGATCGGATTATCGGGGATGGGCTGGCCAGGAATGATTTTCTGACCGGCGGCCGGGACCGTGATGTGAGATGTGCTCATGCCTACTCCCTCTAGGTGGACTCGATTCGATTGACTCAGCGTTGCACTGAAAACCTTCGACTGGCAGCTTGGGGAATCACCGCACGCGGGCGCCCCGGGGACGACGTATGCGGATGATGCTCCTCCCCCACTCCGGATATCAATTATGGCGCAAAACCCCGGCACCTTCCTTTCGGCGCCAGGATTTCCGCCTGCGCGCGCCCCTTGCGCGGCGCGCGCTTCGCGATGCTCAGGCCGAGGCTTCCGCCAGAATCGCGTTGAACGTCGCGCTCGGGCGCATCACCGCCTGGGTCTTCGCCGGATCAGGCAGGTAATAGCCGCCGATGTCCGCCGGACGTCCCTGTGCGGCGCGCAGCTCGTCCACGATCTTCTGCTCGTTCTCGGCCAGCGCTTTCGCCACCGGGGCGAAACGCGCCTTCAGCTCCGCGTCGTCGTCCTGCGCCGCCAGCGCCTGTGCCCAGTACAGCGCGAGGTAGAAGTGGCTGCCGCGGTTGTCCAGCTCACCGGTCTTGCGCGACGGCGACTTGTCGTTGTCGAGCAGTTTTCCGGTCGCCTCGTCGAGAGTCCTGGCGAGCAGCTTGGCCTTGGCGTTGCCGGTCTTGATGCCCATGTCTTCGAGCGACACCGCCAGCGCGAGGAACTCGCCGAGCGAGTCCCAGCGCAGGTGGTTTTCCTCGACCAGCTGCTGCACGTGCTTCGGCGCCGAACCGCCTGCCCCGGTTTCGTACATGCCGCCCCCGGCCATCAGCGGCACGATCGACAGCATCTTCGCGCTGGTGCCCAGTTCCATGATCGGGAACAGGTCGGTCAGGTAGTCGCGCAGGATGTTGCCGGTCACCGAGATCGTGTCGAGGCCGCGGATGACGCGCTCGAGCGTGTAACGCATCGCCCGCACCTGGCTCATGATCTGGATGTCGAGCCCGCTCGTGTCGTGATCCTTCAGGTACTTCTCGACCTTTTTGATCAGCTCTGCCTCGTGCGGGCGGTAAGGGTCCAGCCAGAACAGCGCCGGCATGCCGGAGTTGCGGGCGCGGTTGACGGCCAGCTTGACCCAGTCGCGGATCGCGGCGTCCTTGACCTGGCACATGCGCCAGATGTCGCCTTCCTCGACGTTCTGCGTCAGCAGCACTTCGCCGGTGGCGATATCGACGATGCGCGCCTCGCCGGCTTCCGGAATCTCGAAAGTCTTGTCGTGCGAGCCGTATTCCTCGGCCTGCTGCGCCATCAAGCCGACGTTCGGCACGGTGCCCATCGTCGTCGGATCGAAGTTGCCGTTGGTCTTGCAGAAGTTGATCATCTCCTGGTAGATGCGGGCGAACGTGCTCTCCGGCATGACGGCCTTGGTGTCTTTCGGCTTGCCGTCGGCACCCCACATCTTGCCGCCGATGCGGATCATCGCCGGCATCGAGGCGTCGACGATCACGTCGTTCGGCGCGTGCAGGTTGGTGATGCCCTTCGCGGAATCGACCATCGCCAGCTCCGGGCGGTGCTCGTGGCAGGCGTGCAGGTCGCGCACGATCTCGTCGCGCTTCGATTCCGGCAGCGTCGCGATCTTTTCGTAAAGGTTCGACATGCCGTTGTTGACGTTGACGCCGAGCTCGTCGAAGAGCTTGCCGTGCTTCTCGAACGCGTCCTTGTAGAAGATCTTGACTGCATGGCCGAACACGATCGGGTGCGAGACTTTCATCATCGTCGCCTTGACGTGCAGCGAGAACATCACGCCGGTCTTGCGCGCGTCTTCCATCTGCTCTTCGTAGAACGCGCACAGCGCCTTCTTGCTCATGAACATCGAGTCGATGATCTCGCCGTCGAGCAGCGCGACCTTCGGCTTGAGGACAATGGTTTCACCGCGGCGGGTGACGAGATCCATCCGTACGTCGCGCGCGTGATCCAGCGTCATCGACTTCTCGCCATGGTAGAAGTCGCCGCTTTTCATGTGCGCGACGTGCGTGCGCGACGCCATGCTCCACTCGCCCATCGAATGCGGATGCTTGCGCGCGTAGCGCTTGACCGCGGGGGCGCGCGGCGGTCGGAGTTGCCTTCGCGCAGCACCGGGTTGACGGCGCTGCCGAGCACCTTGCCGTAGCGCTGCTTGATGATCTTTTCTTCGTCGGTTTTCGGCGTTTCCGGATAGTTCGGAATCGCGTAACCCTTCTGCTGCAGCTCGGCGATCGCAGTGGTGAGCTGCTGCACGGCGGCGCTGATGTTCGGAAGCTTGATGATGTTGGTGTCCGGATCCTGCGTCAGCCGGCCGAGTTCGGCGAGGTTGTCGGGCACCTTCTGCGCGTCGGTCAGATAGTCCGAAAATTCGGCCAGGATACGAGCGGCCACCGAGATGTCGCTCTTCGCGATATTGATGCCGGCGGGCGCGGCAAACGTCTCGATGATCGGCAGCAGCGAGTAGGTCGCCAGCAACGGCGCCTCATCGGTGAGCGTGTAGATGATGGTCGGACTCTTCGTTGTCATGCATTTCTCCCTCGTAATTTTGCCTGCGCGAAGCCTGACGGACGCAAAAACGCGACGAGATACGGCCTCTGAAGGCTCGATCGCATCCGCTCACTTTCTGGCGGCGCACGATTATAGACCTGTGAGCGCAGCACGTTTGACGCCAGGCGCACAATCTTACTCTTATATAAGATACAAGATGGCGCGTGCTCGTCCGACGGTGTCCCCCGCGCGCCATCGAGCGGCGAAACCGGGGAGCGGCTGTTGCGCGGATTTGGACCTACGCTGCCCCTGAAAGCCGACTCGCACCGGTCGGGGAAGACCGCGTACCGGCACAGGCTGCTGCGCCAGGGCGTTGCGGGCCCATGCCCGGCGCTCCGCAGGTTTCGGGATAAAATGTGGGCCATCACGCCGCTGCGCGCCAACTTCGCACCTCATCGAGACGAGGAATCCATGGACGCACCCGTCGGGGAAAACCCGGTCGCCCAATCGATCGCCCAGGCGATGATCGAAGGCTTCAACAAGCATTACCGGATCTTCCGCGAGACTTCGCGCCGCGCCAAGGAAAGCTTCGAGGCGGCCGACTGGCAGGCGCAGATCGACGCGGTGCGCGAGCGGGTGCAGTTCTACGACGACCGCGTCGATGAGGCGGTGCGGCGGCTGCACGAGGAGTTCGACGCCGACTCGCTCGACGACAGCACCTGGCAGCAGCTCAAGCTCCAGTACATCGGCATCCTGATGCGGCACAAGCAGCCGGAGCTGGCGGAGACTTTCTTCAATTCGGTGTGCTGCAAGATCCTGCACCGCACGTATTTCAACAACGACTACCTGTTCGCGCGTCCCGCCGTCTCGACCGAATACATCGAATCCTATCCGCCGGTCTACAGCAGCTATTACCCGCAGGACGAAGGCTTGCGCACCACGGTGCGGCGGATCATCGAGGATTTCGACTGGCAGCGCCCGTTCGCGGATCTCGATCGCGACATCGACTACATCCTGCGCGCCGTGCATGAACACCTCGGCGCGTGGCCCGACATGGAAGTCAATTGCCAGATCCAGGTGCTGTACTCGGCGTTCTACCGCAACAAGACCGCCTACATCATCGGCAAGGCGATCAACGGCTACCAGGAATATCCGTTCGCGCTGGCCGTGCGGCACAACCCCGCAGGCCGGCTCGAGGCCGACACGATCCTGCTCGACCCGTGGCGCATCTCGGTGCTGTTCTCGCTGTCGCGCGCGTATTTTCTCGTCGATATGGAAGTGCCGTCCGGCTACGTCCACTTCCTGCGCTCGATCATGCCGAACAAGCACCGTTCCGAGCTCTATACGATGCTCGGGCTCGGCAAGCAGGGCAAGACGATGTTTTTCCGCGACCTCATCGCCCACCTGCGCCACTCGAACGACCAGTTCATCGTCGCGCCCGGCATCCGCGGCCTCGTGATGCTGGTGTTCACGCTGCCGTCCTACCCGTACGTGTTCAAGGTCATCAAGGACGTGTTCGGCGCGTCGAAAAACATGGACCGCGCGACCGTCAAGCGCAAGTACCTGATGGTGAAGCAGGTCGACCGCGTCGGGCGGCTGGCCGACACGCTCGAGTTCTCGTACGCCGCGCTGCCGCTGTCGCGCTTCCACCCCGAACTGCTCGACGAGTTGCGCGCGCTCGCGCCGTCGGCGTTCGAGATCGAAGGCGATTCGGTGATCATCAAGCACCTCTACATCGAACGCCGCATGACGCCGCTGAACATCTACCTCGAGCGCGCGGACGACGACCAGGTCGAATACGCGGTGCGCGAATACGGCAACGCGATCCGCGAGCTGGCGACGGCCAACATCTTTCCCGGCGACATGCTGTGGAAAAACTTCGGCATCACCCGTTACGGTCGCGTCGTGTTCTACGACTACGACGAGATCGAGTACATGACCGCGATGAACTTTCGCAGAATCCCCCCGGCACCGTACCCGGAGATGGAGATGGCGGCGGAGCCGTGGTATTCCGCAGGTCCGATGGACGTCTTTCCGGAAGAATTCGCGACGTTCCTGCTCGGCGCCCCGCGCGTGCGCAAGGCTTTCCTCCAGCACCACCGCGACCTGCTCGATGCCAAGTTCTGGCAGGACGTGCAGGCCTCGATCCGCAAGGGTTACCTCGAGGATTTCTTCCCGTATCCGACCGAACTGCGTTTTTGCAACCTGCGGAACAACAAGCGCGCCCGCGCAGACCAGGCGGCCTGACCGGCAGCCGGCTCACACGTCGTCCTGCCACCCGAGTTCCAGCAGCCACGGTGTCGGCCGTGCAGCCAGCGCGCTGCGGATGTAGGGAACGGTCGCCGCGGGAAGGCGCTCCCGCCCGAACCAGCCGAGCCGGTCGCATTTGTCCGGTTCGCAAATCTGCGGCTCGCCGCTGAAGCGGCCGGCGCGGACGAAGAAATCGACACGGTTCGTGTCGGAGCGGCGGTGCACGGCGCCGACGTATTCGAGCGCATCCGCGTGCAAGCACAGCCCGGTTTCCTCGCGCATTTCCCGCACGGCCGCGTCGAGCAGCGACTCGCCGGGCTCCAACTGGCCACCGGGAAGGCTGTACAACCCGTCGAAAAACCCGGTCCCGGCGCGTCTGAGCAGCAGCACGTCACCATCCCGCTCGACGATGACGTGTACGCCAACCGGAATTCCGCGACGCATTCAGTGCTTGCCGGTGCTGCCGAAACCGCCCGCGCCGCGGTCGCTTTGCGGGAATTCATCGACGATGTTGAAGCCGACCTGCAACACCGGCACAACGACCAGTTGGGCGATGCGCTCCATCGGCTGGACCGTGAACGTTTCGCGTCCGCGATTCCACACCGACACGAAAATCTGCCCCTGGTAATCCGAGTCGATCAGCCCGACGAGGTTGCCGAGCACGATGCCATGCTTGTGACCGAGGCCCGAGCGCGGCAGCACCATCGCCGCAAGCCCCGGATCGGCGAGATGGATCGCGAGCCCGCTGGGAATCAGCGTGGTTTCGCCCGGGTGCAGGCTCACCGGCGCGTTCAGGCACGCGCGCAGATCGAGCCCGGCTGCACCGGGCGTCGCATACGCGGGCGCGTGGGTGCGCAGGCGGTCGTCGAGAATCTTGACGTCTATTCGGTGCATTTTCCCCTCGGAACTTGGATCGTCGCCCGCGCAGTCCACAAGCGGCTGCAGCAAACGGAAATGACTTTGTTGATTATCGCGCCCGTTGGTCCCGGGTCGTAACGCGGCAGTCGGTCGCGCTCAGGTCGCGAGCTGCCGGACAGCCTGCATCGCCAGCAGGCCCGCCAGATGCTCGACGATCTTCTGCGCGACGACCGTTTTGGGCGCGCGCGGCTGCGGATGGCGACCGGCGTCGTCGTACAGGATCACCTGATTGTCGTCGCTGCCGAGCCCGTCCTGCACGAGGTTGCCGACCAGCATCGGCAGGCGCTTGGCGCGCCGCTTGCCTTCGGCGTACGCATCGAGGTCGCGGCTTTCGGCGGCGAAACCGACGCAGAACGGTGCATCCGGGCGTGCCGCGACTTCGGCGAGGATGTCCGGGTTGGGTGTCAGCGTCAGCGTGAGCTCGGCGGACGACTTCTTCACCTTGTGCTCCGCGGCCGACACCGGCCGGTAATCCGCGACCGCGGCGACGCCGATGAAGACGTCGGCCCCGGGGAGCGCCGCGGCAACGGCGTCGCGCATCTGCAGCGCGCTGCGCACGTCGACGCGATCGACGCCGAGCGGCGCCGGCAGTCCGGTCGGCCCGCTGACGAGCACGACTTCGGCGCCAGCGCGCCGGCACGCCTGCGCGAGCGCATAGCCCATCTTCCCGGAACTCGTGTTCGTGATGCCGCGCACCGGATCGATCGCCTCGAACGTCGGCCCTGCAGTCAACACGACTTTGCGCCCGGCGAGCAGCTTCGGCTGGAAAAAGGCGATCAGGTGCTCGAGCAGTTCGTCCGGCTCGAGCATCCGGCCCATGCCGGTCTCGCCGCAGGCCTGGTCTCCGGCGGCCGGGCCGACCACCGTCGCGCCCTCGGCAGCGAGCTGCGCGATATTGCGCCGCGTCGCCGGGTGCTCCCACATCTGGCGGTTCATCGCCGGCGCGACGAGCAGCGGACATTCGCGCGCGAGGCACAGCGTCGTCAGCAGGTCATCGGCGATGCCGTGCACGAGCTTCGCGATGACGTCAGCCGTCGCCGGCGCGATCAGGATCGCGTCAGTGCCGCGCGTCAGGTCGATATGCGCCATGTTGTTGTCCGCGCGCGGATCCCAGAGATCCGACCATACCGGGTTGCCCGACAGCGCCTGGAAAGTCACCGGCGTGACGAAACGTGCGCCGCCGGCGGTCAGCACGACGTGCACGTCGGCCCCCGCTTTTCCCAGCAGCCGCACGAGTTCCGCAGCCTTGTATGCGGCCACCCCGCCGGTGACGCCAAGCACGATCCGGCGCCCGCTCAATTCGCTCATGGCATATTCCGTATAATTAATAAACCCATCCTCACACCCGCTACCCATGGCAATCACCGACTGGCCGGAAAACGAGCGCCCGCGCGAGAAACTCCTCACCCGCGGCGCTGCCGCGCTGTCCGACGCCGAACTGCTCGCGCTGTTCCTGCGCGTCGGCATGCGCGGAAAAAGCGCGGTCGACCTCGCGCGCGAGCTGCTGCAACAGTTCGGCTCGCTGACCCGCCTGTGCGCCGCCTCCGCCGCGGAATTTTCCGCGATCCCGGGCATGGGCGTCGCAAAGTATGCCCAACTGCAGGCGGTCATGGAACTGGCGCGACGCGCGCTGGCCGAGCAGATGAACGCTGCCGACGTGTTCGAATCGCCGCTGGCGGTGCGCAACTGGCTGCGCCTGCGCATCGGCTCGCTGCCACACGAGGTGTTCCACGTGCTGCTGCTCGATGCGCGTAATCGCCTGATCGAAGCGGTCGAACTGTTCCGCGGCACGCTGACGCAGACCAGCGTCTACCCGCGCGAAGTCGTCAAGCTCGCGCTCGCGAAGAACGCCGCCGCGGTGATTCTCGCGCACAATCACCCTTCGGGCGCCGCCGAGCCGAGCCCCGCGGACGAACTGCTGACGCGCAGCCTGAAGCAGGCGCTCGAGCTGGTCGATATCCGCGTCCTCGATCACTTCATCGTCACCGCCCACGCGCAGCCCCTGTCGTTCGCCGAGCGCGGGTTGCTGTAGCGCGGCAGCGTGAAAGCCCGGCGCACGCCCCCCCCGGCGTGCCGAAATGGCAAAAGCACTTCCGCCCGCGCTTCGCAGCGGCGGTCATGCCCGCCCTGCCGCGCGAACCCCGCCGCCTCCGCGAACCGCCTGAAAGCCTTGAAATCCTTGACTATCATCGACTTCGCCATTAGAGTGCTCGATTCTTTTGCAAACCCATCAACTGGAGCAACACCATGTACGCGGTGATAAAAACCGGCGGCAAGCAGTATCGCGTCGCAGCCGGCGAAAAGATCAAGGTAGAACAGATACCGGCAGACGTGGGCTCCGAAATCACCATCGACCAGGTTTTCATGGTCGGCGAGGGCGAGTCGGTCAAGATCGGCACCCCGGTGGTTTCCGGCGCCGTTGTCACGGCGACCGTGGTGTCCCACGGCCGTCACGACAAGATCAAGATTTTCAAGATGCGCCGCCGCAAGCACTACCAGAAGCATCAGGGGCATCGCCAGAACTACACCGAGCTTCGCATCGAAGCGATCTCGGCCTGAGTCCGGAGGTAATTCGACATGGCACACAAAAAAGCTGGCGGCAGTTCCCGTAACGGCCGCGACTCGGAATCGAAACGCCTCGGCGTCAAGCGCTATGGCGGCCAGTTCGTGCTCGCCGGCAACATCATCGTTCGCCAGCGCGGCACCGAATACCATCCGGGCGAAAACGTCGGCATCGGCAAGGACCACACGCTGTTCGCGCTGAAAGACGGCACCGTGCAGTTCACGATCAAGGGCGCGCAGCGCCGCCGCACCGTCGTCATCGTGCCCGAAGCCGCCTGAAACCCGGCGGCGTTCCGGTTCGAAAAGCCCTATCCTTGCGGTAGGGCTTTTTTGTTTTTGCCACAGGCACATCATCATCATGAAGTTCATTGACGAAGCACGCATCGAGGTCATGGCCGGCGACGGCGGCAACGGGTCGGCGTCGTTCCGGCGCGAGAAATTCGTCCCGCGTGGCGGCCCGGACGGCGGCGACGGCGGGCGCGGCGGCAGCATCTACGCGTGCGCGGACCGCAACCTCAACACGCTCGTCGACTACCGTTTCACGCGCATGCACCGCGCGCAACGCGGCGAGAACGGCGGCAACAAGGACTGCTACGGCAAGGGCGGCGAAGACATCGTGCTGCGCATGCCGGTCGGCACGGTGATCACCGATCTCGACACCGGCGAACTCGTCGCCGACCTCGACGAGGACGGCAAGCAGGCGATCATCGCGCGCGGCGGCAAAGGCGGCTTGGGCAACCTGCACTTCAAGTCGAGCGTCAACCGCGCCCCGCGCAAGCGCACGATGGGCGAGGAAGGCGAGCGTCGCGCGCTGCGCCTCGAACTGAAAGTGCTGGCCGACGTCGGCCTGCTCGGCATGCCGAACGCCGGCAAATCCACGTTCATCCGCGCAGTCTCGGCAGCAAAGCCGAAAGTCGCCGACTATCCGTTCACGACGCTCGCGCCGAACCTCGGCGTCGTGCGCACCGACGAGAACCGCAGCTTCGTCATCGCCGACATTCCCGGGCTGATCGAAGGGGCGGCTGAAGGGCATGGTCTCGGCCACCAGTTCCTGCGCCACTTGCAACGCACGCGCGTGCTGCTGCATCTCGTCGACCTCGCGCCGTTCGATCCCGACGCCGATCCGGTGCGGGACGCCAAGGCGATCGTCGAGGAACTGCGCAAATACGATGAATCGCTGTACAACAAGCCGCGCTGGCTGGCGCTGAACAAACTCGACCTGATTCCCGAAGACGAGCGCGCCGCGCGTGTCGCCGCCTTCCTCGAAGCCTATGGACCGGTCGAACGCCATTTCGAGATCTCGGCGCTGACCGGCGATGGCTGCCGAAAGCTGGTCTTCGCGATCCAGGACTTCCTCGATGCCGGGCGTGCCCAGGCGGAAGCCGAGAAAGCGGCGCGCGCCCATGCCGAAGCGCTCGCCGCGGCCGAAGCCGAAGCGCGCGTGGAGGCGGCCTACCAGGCACGACTGCAGGCGCTCCTCGCCGAAGGCGACGCTGGATCCGGCGAAAACGACGACGAGAACGAGAACGATCCCACCGATGACCAGGACACCAAGCGGCCCAATCATTAGGAACCTTCCCAGCCCGTCATGAGAGACAAGATCCGCAACGCGCGCCGCATCGTCGTCAAAGTCGGCAGCGCACTCGTCACGAACAACGGTGCCGGACTCGACAAAGCGGCGATGGGCGACTGGGCGCGCCAGATCGCCGCGTTGCGTGTCGCGGGCAAGCAGGTCGTGCTGGTGTCGTCCGGCGCGATCGCCGCCGGCATGCAGCGCCTCGGCTGGCAAAAGCGCCCGCACGAAATGCACAAGCTGCAGGCCGCTGCAGCGGTCGGGCAGATGGGCCTCGTCGAAGCTTACGAAGACGCTTTTTCGCGCCACGATCTTCACACCGCGCAGATCCTGCTGACCCACGACGACCTCGCCGACCGCAAGCGCTACCTGAACGCACGTTCGACGCTGACGACGCTGCTCGAACTGGGAGTCGTGCCGATCATCAACGAGAACGACACGATCGTCACCGACGAGATCAAGTTCGGCGACAACGACACGCTCGGCGCGCTGGTCGCGAACCTCATCGAAGCCGATGCGCTGGTGATCCTCACCGACCAGCAAGGCTTGTACACCGCCGACCCGCGCCGCGACCCCAGTGCAACGCTCGTCTGCGAAGGCCGCGCCGAAGACAGGTCGTACGAGGCGATGGCGGGCGGTGCCGGCACCGGTATCAGCCGCGGCGGGATGATCACGAAGATCCGCGCCGCGCAGCGTGCGGCGCGAAGCGGCGCCCACACGTGCATCGCCAGCGGCAACGAAGCCGATGCACTGATCCGCCTCGCGCAGGCCGAACCGCTCGGCACGCTGCTCTACGCGACCAGTTCGCCGCTGCAGGCGCGCAAACAGTGGCTCGCCGACCACCTGCAGCTCGCCGGCGACCTCATCCTCGACGATGGCGCAGTCGCCGCGTTGCGCAGCGGGCGCAGCCTGTTGCCCGTCGGGGTCGTCGAAGTCGGCGGCGAATTCGAGCGCGGCGCAGCCGTCGCCTGCCGCAGCGCCGCCGGCGACGAGATCGCGCGCGGTCTCGTCAACTACAGCAGTAGCGAGTGCCGCCGCATCGCGCGCAAATCGAGCACGCAGATCGAAAAACTGCTCGGCTACATCGACGAACCCGAGCTGGTTCACCGCGACAACATGGTGCTGCGATAAGCTGCGCGGCTCCGTGACAGCCGGCATTAATCGACGATGGCGAACGACGTTTCCCCGCAGCGCTTCCTGATCCAGATCGCGGACGACCTCTCGTCCGGCGACATCACTTTCCCGACCTTTCTGGACGCGGTGATGAAGATCCGAATGGCGCTCGACAACCCGCGGCTGACCGTCGATGAACTGGCCCGCGTCCTCGGAGCCGAGCCGCTGGTATCGGCCAAGGTCATCCGTCTTGCGAACTCGGCGGCGCTGAATTTTTCCGGAAACGACGTCTGCGATGTCAGAAGCGCGGTGATCCGCGTCGGTTTTTCGGCAATTCGCGCCCTCGCGATTTCCGTCGCGATCGAGCAGCTGATGCTCGACCGGGAAATGGCCCCTTATGCGAGCAAAGCACGCCGGCTTTGGGAACACAGCCTCGACGTCGCCGCCCTGTCGTTCGTCATCGCCCGCAAGCTGACCCGTTTCAACCCGCACGAGGCGATGTTCGCCGGCCTCGTGCACGATGTCGGTTACTTCTATCTGCTGTCACGCGTTGCCCGCCATCCCGGCGTCGCCCACGACGACGACCTGTCCCGCCTGCTTTCCGAATGGCATGCGGCCGTCGGCCACGCCGTGCTCGGCGCACTCGATGCGCCCGATGCCATTCTCGACGCGGTCTCGGGCTGCGGGACGGCGTACGAAGGAGACTCTCCGGCCACTCTGGCAAACGTCGTCCACCTGGCGAACCGGCTGACCACCCATCCCAATCCGTTTTCGCGGCCCGGGGAAATCCCTCCCACGCAGCCAGCCCCCGCCGCTGCGGTCGCGGAAATCGTTGCCGAGTCACGCGACGAGCGGAACTCGCTGATGTCCGCGCTGGGACAGTAGTTTGCGGGCACCCTGCTGGCGACGAGGGCGCGACCCCCGATAGGACCAAGCGAGCCGCTCGTCAGGTAGCGACCATCGCCGCCCGCTTCCCCTCGTAGCCGGCCATGACGCCACCACGGATCAGGTCCCACATCGGGCGAATCAGCGAACGCAGCCCTTCCTTGCTCTGCTCCACGTCCATCATCGACGGCACCCGCGTGCCGCGATGTTCGATCGGCGGGCCGACCTGCACGATACTGAAGCCGAGCCGCGACAGATGCGCGGCGAGGCGCGGCTCGGTGATGACGAACACCTTTTCGACGGCACATTGCTCGGCCAGTGCCATCGTCCCCAGATACAAACCGACCGGGATGAACGGAAAACGCGGCGTGGCGTTCGAGCCGAAGTCGCGGGTTCGCAGCGTCATGTCGGTATGCTTTTCACCACGACGGCGACGGTACATTTGCCTGACCGCAAGCCGGGAAACTTCCGCAATCTTGTGTCGCGGCAGCGCGCGCGAGTCGATCGTGTGCCGATCCAGGTTCGCCCGGCAAACGTTCTCGAACGGGAAAGGATGAGCGGGGTCCTCGGGGCGCGCGAGGACCAACCGGGTGCAGCCGACGAGCGTATGGGAGTCGTCTGCGGTGCGCAGCAGGCAATGCACGCTGTGACGATCGTATTCGTCGGTTTCATGCCGATCGTCGCGCAGCGGCTCGAAGCCGAGGTCTTCGCAGTACACCTCATGGCGAATCGTGAAAACCTGGTCGCGCGTGGATTGATCCAGTGCCGGCAAAACCTCGAAGCGGCTCCCGAAACCCTTGCCCAGGTCCGAATCACAAGAAAACGGTGTGCGCATAATTTCCCCAGTGCCCCGGGCGCTCGAACTCGCTCGACCGGCCGATTCTGTGATCCGTGCCGCCTGTCCGCGGCTCCGAGAAGGAGCTGGCTCTAATCAGAATGTGCAGCTTCCTGACGCGCCATGCCGAAGGAATCCGCACCAGTCGGTGATAATCGTCCGCGGTTGATGAAAAATCGGAAAACCATCGAACTGGCGCGATTACCAGCAACCGGCGTGCCGGCAGCGGCTGCCGTTCATGGTATCGACAACGTCTTTGTAGTCAAGTCTCAATACCGATGCAATGACACTGACCGTCCGCCTGCAGCGCAACTTTCAGCTCGCAATACGACTCACCGCCCGTTCAGTTACGCGGCAAGGCGGTGACGGCGAACGTCCTCGGGCTCGCCTCACGCGGTCGCACGCAATGGGCCGGCGGCCGTGTTCCGGCTGATCGGTCGGGTGCCGCCCGGCGACACTCGCGCCGCTGGCAAGCACCGGCCAAAACGTGAGAAAGTCTGCATCCGCCGCCGCTCAAACGGAACCACGCCCTGCTTCCGAACCCGGCAAGGCGAGAGCGGTCCAGCAACAAACGGCGGCAGGCCAACACGCAGGACTTCAGCATGAATCGACTCTCGGCAGCGACCGGTGACGCAGAAGTGCTACAGATCGTGCGCGTGCTCGTCGCCGAGCTTCGCCCGGGACAGCGGCTGACGCCGGAGCTCGACAGCCATCTCGAGCGGGATCTGGGGCTCGACAGTCTTGCACGCGTCGAGTTGCTCGCGCGCCTCGAGCATGCGGCCGGCGTCCGCCTGCCGGCCGGCACGCTCGCCGCGGCCGAGACTCCGCGCCAGCTGCTCGCAGCGCTGCGCGCCGCCCATCCCGAGCTTGCCGCACAGCAGACCGATATCGTTGTGCCGGAAACGCGCGGCGAGACGATCGAAACCCCCGCGCACGCCGACACGCTGCTCGAGGTGCTGGAGTGGCACGCTGCGCGCTCGCCCCGGCACGTGCACATTCGCCTGCTGCGCGACGACGTCGAGATCGCGACGCTGACGCACGACGAGTTGCTGCAAGGCGCGCGCCGCATTGCCGCCGGCCTGCAGCAGCGGGGACTTGCGCGCGGCGAAGCCGTCGCGATCATGCTGCCGACGGCGCTCGAGTTCTTCACGAGCTTTTTCGGCGCCTTGCTGGCCGGAGGCGTGCCCGTGCCGATGTATCCGCCGACGCGCCCGTCACAGCTCGAAGATCATCTGCGCCGCCAGGCCGGCATTCTCGACAGCTGCGAAGCGCCGGTGCTGGTCACGGACGCGGACGTGCGCACCGTCGCGCGTCTGCTCGCGACGCAGTCGCCAAGTCTGAAGCAGGTCGCAACGGTGCAGGAACTGGCAGCGACTGCCGGCAGCAGCACGTCAACCACGGTGGGGGCGGCCGACCTTGCCCTGCTTCAGTACACCTCGGGCAGCACCGGCAACCCCAAAGGTGTCATGCTCAGCCACGCCAACCTGCTCGCGAACATCCGGGCGTGGAGCCGCACGATCGGGATGAACGCCGACGATGTCACGGTGAGCTGGCTGCCGCTGTATCACGACATGGGTCTGATCGCGGCCTGGCTCGGCAGCCTGTACAACGGCTCCGCGCTGGTGCTGATGTCGCCGCTGGATTTCCTGTCACGGCCGGCGCGCTGGCTGTGGACGATCCACCGTTATCGCGGCAGTCTCTCGGCAGGGCCGAATTTCGCCTACGAGCTCGTACTGAAGCATGTCGACGATGCGCAGCTCGCGGGGCTGGACCTGTCGTGCTGGCGAGTTGCCGTCAATGGAGCCGAGCCCGTCAGTCCGGACACGATCGAGCGCTTCAGCGAGCGCTTCGCGCGCTACGGTCTGCGCCGCGAGACCGTGATGCCGTCGTACGGGCTCGCCGAGAACGCCGTCGGGCTGGCAGTTCCCCTCCCCGGGCGGGAGGCACGGATCGACCGCATCGCGCGCGAGCCGTTTTTCCGCGACCGCCAGGCGCGCTCGATACCGGCGAATGACCCGACCGCGATTCGCTTCGTCGGCTGCGGGCAGCCGCTGCCCGGGCATGAACTGCGCGTGACGGATCCGGCCGGTGGCGAACTGCCGGAGCGCCGCGTCGGCCGCATCGAGTTCCGCGGCCCGTCGGCCACGTCCGGCTATCTGCGCAATCCCGAGGAAACCCGCAAGCTGAGGCACGGAACCTGGCTCGACACTGGCGACCTCGGCTACGTCGCCGACGGCGAGCTCTTCGTCACCGGCCGCGTCAAGGACATGATCATCCGCGGCGGGCGGAACCTCTATCCGTACGAACTCGAGGATGCGATCGGTGCGCTGCCGGGCGTGCGCAGGGGCTGCGTCGCGGTGTTCGGCGCTTCCGACCCCACCACGGCGAGCGAACGACTCGTCGCCGTCGTCGAAACGAGGGCGACGCACGACGACGAGCGCCGTAGCTTGCAGCACACGATCGAAGGCCTCGCCGTCGAGCTGCTCGGCGTGCCGCTCGACGAAGTCGTGCTGGCGCCGCCGCACAGCGTGCTGAAAACATCAAGCGGAAAGATCCGCCGTGTCGCGACGCGCGACCTGTACGTCAGCGGGGCGCTGGGCCGGCAGCGCAGCGTACGCATGCAGTTGCTGCGTCTCGCGGCGTCGGCGCTCGTGGAGCGCGCTTCACGAGCGCTGTCTCGCGGCGCGGCGTTGCTGTGGGCGGGCTGGGCGTGGATCGCTCTCGTGCTGCTTGCGGTGCCGGTCTGGCTGGCGGTCGCGGCGCTGCGCCGCCCTGCTGCGGGCTGGCGCATCGGAAGCCACGCGGCGCGGCTGCTCGCGCGGCTGGTCGGCATCCGCCTCGAGGTCCGCGGCCGGGAAAATCTCCCGGCGCGTGCTCCCTGCATCGTCGTCGCGAACCACGCGAGCTATCTCGACGGCCTGATCGCCGTCGCCGCGCTCCCGCGATCTTTCGCGTTCGTCGCGAAGCGCGAACTGCAGGACAGCCCGATCGCCTATCGCTTCCTGCAGGGCCTCGGCGCCGAGTTCGTCGAGCGCTTCGCAGTGCAGGACAGCGTCGACGCCGCCCACCGCCTTGCCGGACGGGCGCGCGAAGGGACAGCGCTGTTCTACTTCGCCGAAGGCACTTTCGTCGGACAGCCCGGGCTGCGCGAATTTCGCCTCGGTGCCTTCCTCGCCGCGTGCGACGCCCGCCTGCCCGTGGTGCCGGTAACCCTTCGCGGCACACGCACCGTGTTGCCCGACGCGACGTGGCGCCCTCGCCGTGCCGCGATCACCGTATCGATCGCCCCTCCGATCCTGCCGCAGGGCTCGGACTGGAGCGCGGCACTCGCGCTGCGCGACGCGACGCGCGCAACGATCCTCGCCGAGTGCGGCGAACCCGACGCGACTGCGTAAAAGCCTGTCAGGCAGGGCGGCGGGATGCGGGGATGTGCCGAATCAGGCCGGCACCAGCTCCACACGACGGCGTGACATCAGCCCCAGGTGCAGCACCCCGCCGAACAGCGCACCGAACATCCACGCAAAGCCGGCAAAAGCGGACAACGCCGGCACCCACACCGACATCACCGAGAACACCGAGGCCACCGAGAACGCCGCCAGCGCGCGCTTGTTCCAGCCGTGGTCGAAGTAGTACGTCGAACCGGGCTCCGCCGAGAACAGGTCCTGCACGTCGAGCTTTTGCTTGCGCACGAGGTAGTAGTCGGCGACGACGATGCCGTACAGCGGGGCCAGCACTGCGCCCAGGGTATCGACGAAGCCGGCGATGCCGATGTTGCTGATCAGCGAGACCCACAGCCCGCCGATGAAAAACGCCACGACCGCGGTGATGATGCCGCCGGTGCGCGCGCTGATCTTCGCCGGCGCGAGGTTCGCGAGGCCGAACGCGGCCGGGATGAAGTTCGCCACGAGGTTGATCCCGACGGTCGCGGCGAAGAAGGTCAGCGCGGCGATGACGGTCAACGCGAGGTTGTCGACCTTGGCGACCATGTCGGCCGGATTGGTGACGATCTCGCCGAACAGCACCGCGGTTCCGGCGGTGATGAACAGCGCGAGGAAGGAGAAGAAAGCGAGGCTCACCGGCAGGCCGAGGAAGTTGCCCCACTTCATCTGCTTCTCGCTTTTCACGTAGCGCGAGAAATCACCGTAGTTGATCACCACCGCGGCGAAGTACGCGACCATCGTGCCGACCACCGCGACGAAGGCCGCCACCTGCCCGCCCGGATGCTCGCCCTGGCCGTCGAAGATGTTGCCGAGCTCGGCCACGAGGCCACCGCCGGCCTTGTACCAGATCACCCCGAGCAGCGCGATCATCACGAGATAGACCAGCGGCCCGGCCCAGTTCAGGAAGTTCGTGATCCAGTCGATGCCGCGCATGAAGAGCGCCAGCTGGAACACGCACACGACCGCATAGGAGAACCAGCCGACCGCATCCATGCCGAGTAAAGTCGGCCCGCCCGGATGGCCGAGCAGCGCATTGAAGAGCAGCGCGAGCGCGGTCGAAGCGAAGTAGGTCTGCACGCCGTACCAGAAGATCGCGACGATGCCGCGGATCAGCGCGGGGAAGTTCGCACCGCGCACGCCGAGGCTCGCACGGGCGATCACCGGATAGGGGATGCCGTACTTCACACCGGGCTTGCCGGTGAGGTTCACGAGCACATTGACGATCACGCCCGCGAGAATGATGCCCGCGAACACTGCCCAGCCGTTCAGGCCGTAGGAGATGAACAGCGTCGCCGCGAGCGTGTAGCCGAACAGGCTCTGGATGTCGTTCGACCATACGTTGAAGATCTCAAACCAGCCCCACTTGCGCTTTTCGGGTGCCAGCGGCGCGAGATCCTCGTTGTAGAGCGTCGGGTCGATCCTGTGGATTTCCAGATCGATTTTTTCCATGCTTGTCTCCATGGCCGTCCGGCCTTCTGTTTTGATGTATGACGACCGCGCGCTGGCCGTCGTGAATCAGGCTTCGGGCCTGTAAGGGTGGTGCTCGATCCAGTGGCGGGCGATGTCGGCGCGACGGCACACCCACACCCGGTCGTGCTTCTGGATGTGGTCGAGGAAGCGCTGCAGCGCGCGGAAGCGCCCCGGGCGGCCGAGCAGCCGGCAGTGCATGCCGATGCTCATCATCGCCGGGCGCTCGTCGCCTTCGGCGTACATCACGTCGAACGCGTCCTTCAGGTATTCGAAGAACTCGTCGCCGTGCGAGAAGCCCTGCGGCAGCGCGAAGCGCATGTCGTTGGTATCGAGCGTGTAAGGCACGACAAGGTGCGGCACGCTTTCCCCGTCGGTCTTCTGCACTGCGGTCCAGAACGGCAGGTCGTCGCCGTAGTAGTCCGAGTCGTACAGGAAGCCACCGTAGTCGGCGACGAGGCGCCGCGTGTTCGGCGAATCGCGCCCCGTGTACCAGCCGAGTGCGCGCTCGCCGGTGAGGCGCTCGATGATCTCCATGCCGACGCGCATGTGCTCGCGCTCGGTCGCCTCATCCACGTTCTGATAGTGGATCCAGCGCCAGCCGTGGCACGCGATTTCGTGGCCGAGTTCGCGGAACGCCGCAGTCACCTCGGGATGGCGTGCGAGCGCCATCGATACGCCGAAGATCGTCATCGGCAGCCCGCGTCGCTCGAACTCGCGCAGGAAACGCCACACCCCGACGCGCGAACCGTACTCGTACACGCCTTCCATCGACAGGTGGCGGTCCGGGATGGCCGGCGGATTGAACAGCTCCGACAGGAACTGCTCGCTGCCCGCGTCGCCGTGCAGCACGCAGTTCTCGCCGCCCTCCTCGTAGTTCAGCACGAACTGCACCGCGACACGCGCGCGGCCGGGCCAGTTCGCATACGGGGGATTGCGACCGTAGCCGACCAGATCGCGGGGGTAGTGGGATTCGATTTTCATGATCCAGACCTTAGCTGTCGTTGTTCAGCAACGCGGATGGCGCCTGCTCCGCGCATCCGCGCTGCTTCAGCGACGATTGACCCAGCAACTGATCCCGTTCGGGCTGAGCCCTTCGGCCTCGCTCAGGACAGGCCTGTCGAAACCCTGCCTTTCGACAGGCTCAGGGCGAACGGCTGTATTGGATCGCCGCACGAATGGGGAAAATCAGTTCTCGCAGAAGCGCCGGCAGGCACCCCAGTGCTTCATCAGCAGGTAATACGTGAGGCCTGCCGGGATCAGGCTGGCGTACCACGACACCGTCGAGAATGTGAGCGCGACGCCGGCGCCGACCAGCGAGGCGACGATGCCCGCGTAGTTCACGCCGCGGTACGGCCCCTCCTCGTCATACAGCTTGTCGAGGTTCAGCGTGCGGCGGCGCACGATGTAGTAATCGACCACCAGCACCGCGAAGATCGGGCCGAGGAAAGCCGAGTAGGTCTGCACGAAGACCTGCAGGCCGGCGGCCGACTCGTCCTTGACGAGTTCCCACGGGAAAGTGCCGAACGCGAGCAGACCGACGATGATTGCCGCAGTGCGGAAGGAGATCTTGAAGACATCCATCAGCACGTAGGTCGGCGGCACGACGTTGTTGAGCACGTTGGTCGTGACCTGCGCAAAAGTGATGAACAGCAGCGTCGCGATCAGCAGCGGCTTGTTGTCGACCGCGCTGGAGAAAACCTGGATCGGATCGGCCACGCCGGTCGCGCCCGACACCATCAGGCCGATGAGCCCCATGAACAGCGTGCAGGGCAGGATCGACATCGCGTAGATCGTGGTCAGCGGGCCGCGCTTGACGCCCTTCTCCAGTTCGCGCGCGTAATCGCTGACGTTGAGCATCATCGTGCTGTAGATGCCGAGGAACAGCATCGTCGCACCCCAGAACGGCAGGCCCCAGGTGCCTTCGATGTTGACGAGGCGCTCGGAGATCACGTCGCCGTACTTGTCGATGACGCTGATGAACATGTAGGTCAGCGACACCAGGATGAAGCCGCTGCCGATGTTCTCCAGCCACTTGATGCCCTGGAAGCCGAGCACCGACAACGCGATCTGCAGCAGCTGGAACACGACGAACCAGAACACCAGGTTGTCGAAGCCGAACATCGACACCGACACCGCGTTCAGCGCCCCCGCGCCGACCCAGCTCTGGAAGCCGTACCACACGATCGCCGGCACCGCGCGCACGAGCCCGGGAAACTTCGTGCCGGCGAAGCCGAACGCGCTGCGCGCCTGCACGACGAAGGGGATGCCGTACTTGTAGCCGGCCGCACCATTCACCGCCAGCGCAATGCCGATGACGAAGCAGCCGATCGCGATCGCCAGCGTTGCCTGCAGCAGGTTCAGGGTGCCGACGACGCTGGATCCCATCGCAAAAGTGCCGATCGACACGCAGCCGCCGAACCAGGCCAGCAGATACGACCACTTGCCCATGATGCGAGTCTGCTGCGGCGCCAGCGACTCCTCGCCGAGCGCTTTGTGCTGTCCCGCATGCTCCGCGCCTTCCGCCGTCACGGCCGCGACCGCGTCCGCCTGCCAGCCGGCCAGGCCGACATCCTGATTCACCGTTGCCATTGTCTCGCTCCTAGTTATATGGGCGCAGCTGTCGCGCCGCGCTCCGTGCTGCCCTGGTGTCGTTGTTCGGCCCCTTTCTCGTGGGAGCCTTCAATGCTGCGCGCTCAGGCACTGAGGTATTCGAACTGTCCGGTGAAGCGCTTCGCGCGCGGAAAGGCGAGGTCGCCATGCTTGCTGGTGCCGAGCTTCAGGCTGGCGAGGGCCTCGACAAGCTTCACCGCAGCGGTGACGCCTTCGACGATCGGCAGCCCCACCGCCGCGCCGATCTCCTCGGTCAGGTCGGCCATGCCGCCGCAGCCCAGCACGATCGCGCCGATGCCGTCCTCGTCCCGCGCGCGGCGGCATTCCTCCACGATCCGCGACACCGCGCAGGCGCCGTCGTCCTCGAGGTCGAGCACCGGAACCTCGGCCGCACGCACGCGCCGGCAGTGGTGCGCGAACCCGTAGGACTGCAGCAGGTGCTCGGCGATGATGCAGGTGCGCCCGAGCGTCGTGACCACCGAAAAGCGCGTGCTGATCATCGTCGCCAGATGAAACGCGGCTTCGGCGATCCCGATCACCGGCTTGGCCGTCACTTCGCGCGCCGCGAGCAGGCCCGGGTCGCCGAAGCACGCGATGATGTAAGCGTCCGCGGCCTCGCGCTCGCCCTTGCGGATTTCCTCGATGACGCCGACCGCGCTGATCGCCTCGTCGAAGTGACTCTCGATCGACACCGGCCCGCTCGCCGGATTGGTGGCCGTGATGAGCGTGCCGGGCGCGGCGACACGACGCGCGGCCTCGCCGATCTTCGCGGTCATGCTCGCGGTGGTGTTGGGGTTGATGACTCGAATCTGCATCGCCTGCTCCTCGCTGCTGGTGTGGGAACTGCCCCGCGGGGGCTTATCGTTCGCGCCGCTGGCGTTGCGCCACGGCGTCGAGAATCTTGCGCAGGTCCGGCTCGTCGGGCGCCTCCTCGACGAGGACGACCGTGCGCTCGACGTCGCGCAGGTGCCGGTCCATCCATTGCTGTGCCGCCGGCGCATCGCCCGCGGCGATCAGCTCCAGCACGTCATCGTGCTCGGAGTGCCGGCAGCTGCCGGCCATCGGTGCGCCGTAGGTCGCGATCACCAGCGACGAACGGGACACCAGCCGCGCGAGGAAGTCAGCGATCGCCTCGTTCTCGGCCACTTTCGCGAGTTCGACGTGGAACTCGCCGGACAGGAAAATCGCCTCGCGCCGGTCGCCTCGCGCCTCGGCTGCGTGTTCGCGCTGGACGATCGCGCCCAGCCCCGCGATGCGCTCGGGCGTGGCTTTCGCAACGACCTGGGGCATCACGCCGCATTCGACGATGCGCCGCGCCGCGAACACGTCGCGCGCCTCCTTGACGGTCGGCTGGGCTACGGTCGCGCCGCGATTGAGCCGAATATCGACCAGCCGCTCATACGAGAGGCGCTGCAGCACCTTGCGGATGCTCGTACGACTCACGCCGAAAGCCTCGGCCAAGGTGTCTTCCGGCAGCTTGGTGCCGGGGGCGAGATGATTCTCGACGATCGCCGCATACAGGTTGCGATAGATGGCTTCGTCGCGACCATTGCCCGAGACTCCTTCCTCGCCGCGTGCTGTTCCGAGATCGATCGCCGACCGTTTCTTACTCATCTGCTGCGCTCCATAGTCAAATGCGAGAGGACAAGCCCGAACATTTGGCGACATTTGTCGATACGAGTGTAGAAGCTGTTTGTATCCAATTCAAGATATTTTTGTGTTCATTCATATTTTTTCTGGTGCTCAGCGCTTCGCGGTTACTGCACGCAGTCGCAATCCCGCCGCGCCTGAGCAAGGCCACGCATCCGACGCTACCGGGGTCGATGCCCTGCTCGCCCCCAAAACGCGTTCCGGCGACTTCGTGTTGCATTGCAGCGTGCAACGGGACAATCGAAGGAAAAGTTGACTTTTGTTTTTGTGTACACTTTTATAGTGTTATGCGTACACATAATCGCCTTGCGATCAAAAACGCAGCCCCGAAACGCAGCGATCGAACCCGACCCGCAGAAAAATCCACAGGAGAAGTTTCATGAGTAGTCATAACACCGGCAGCATCCGGATCGCCGAGCCTGCCGCGCTGCCCGATTGGGCGACCCGCTCGGTCGACCTCGCCAACCCGAGGATCGGTGGCGCCGCACTGTATGCCTCCGACGACTTCTTCGCCGACGTCTCGCGCATGCTCGATCCCGACCCCGCCCAGTTCATCCCCGGCAAGTTCGACGACAACGGCAAGTGGATGGACGGCTGGGAGACGCGCCGCAAGCGCACTACCGGTCACGACTGGTGCTTCGTCAAACTGGGCCGCAAGGGCACGATCCGCGGCTTCGACGTCGACACCAGCCACTTCACCGGAAACTACGCTCCCGCCGTTTCGATCGAGGCGACCGTCTCGGATACCGACGACGTCGCCGCGCTGAAGGATGCGAAATGGGTCGAGGTCCTGCCTTCGACCTCGCTGTCCGGAAACAGCCATCACCTGCTGCGCGCGAACTCGGACAAAGCCTTCACGCATCTGCGGGTGAATATTTACCCGGACGGAGGCATCGCGCGCCTGCGCGTCTATGGCCAGCCGGTGGGCGTATTCGACGGGCGCGGCGATGAGCTCGTCGACCTCGTCGCGCTGGAAAACGGTGGCCGCCCGGTCGCATGGAACGACGCGCACTTCGGCTCGGCCGCGAACCTGATCCTGCCCGGGCGCGGCATCAACATGGGCGACGGATGGGAAACTCGACGCCGCCGCGAGCCCGGCAGCGACTGGTGCATCCTGCAGCTCGGCGGCGCCGGCACGATCGAGAAGATCGAAGTCGACACCGCCCACTTCAAGGGCAACTACCCCGACCGCTGCTCGATCCAGGCTGCATTCGTGGAAGGCGGCACTGACCAGTCGGTGATCACGCAGAGCATGTTCTGGCCGGTGCTGCTGCCCGAGCAGAAGCTCACGATGGACGCGATCCACACTTTCACCGAACAGATTGCGAAACTCGGCCCCGTCACGCACGTGCGCCTGAACATCATCCCGGACGGCGGCGTCTCACGCCTGCGCCTGTGGGGCAAAGTGCAAGGATGAGCACCCAGGCCGCAGCAGCGGCGACCCCGTCCTCGCCGAGGACGATCGTCGCCGAGCCGCTGACGCGCGAAGCGTTTGCGCCTTTCGGCGACGTCATCGAAGCCGGCGACGCGGTACGCCACTTCCCGATCAACGGCGGCAACACGATGCGTTATCACGATCTCGCGAAGATCGAGCCGGGTGCGGACGGGCACGCGATCCTGTCGATCTTCCGCGGCCAGCCCCGCGCGCTGCCGTTCGCAGTGCAGATGATGGAGCGCCATCCGCTCGGCAGTCAGGCTTTCGTGCCGATGTCGGGACGTCCGTATCTCGTCGTCGTCGCCGCAGCCGGCCAAGCGCCGAGCGCCCAATCCCTGCGCGTCTTCAGGGCGCGCGGCGACCAGGGCGTCAATTACGCGCGCGGCGTGTGGCACCACCCGCTGCTCGCGCTCGACGCGGTGTCCGACTTCATCGTCATCGACCGCGCCGGGCCCGGTGACAACTGCGACGAGGTCGCGCTCGCCGATACCGTCCTGATCGACCTTCCCCGCTGATCCCCAGGTCCGGCCCGCGGGCCGGACATCGCGCGCACAACCGGACAATCACCCTTCCATGCTTACCGGCCTCGCCCTGTTCTACGTCGGCGCCGTCCTCATCCTCAACGGGCTGTGGATGCTCGGACGAATCAGCGACCGCGAGATTGCGCTGATCAACTTCTTCACCGGTGGCGTCACGCTGCTCGTCTCGCTCAAGCTCGCGCGGACTGGGCTGGTTCAGCCTGTTCGTCGCAGTCACCGCAGTCCCCGTCGCCATCGACACGATCTCCGCCGCCCGAACGGGCACCGAACTGTGGATGGGCGTCTCGTGGGCCGCGTGGGTCGTTTTGTGGCTGCTGTTCTTCCTGCTGCTCGCCCTGCAGAAGCCGCTATCGCGCGTCACCGCCTGGACGTCGATCGTCCAGGGAATCTTCACCGGCTGGGTGCCGGGCTACCTGCTACTGACCGGGCTCACGCGCTGAGCTCTTGCCGGAACGCGATGGACCGGGTGCATCCCGATCGGCGGCAGCCTGAGCGCAGTCGATACATTGAGTATCGACAGAAAGGATCGCGGTGGCCATTCAAGCCGTTCGAATTGTTCCCTATCCTGCACTCATACCCATCGACGGCACACGCCGATCAGAGCCCAGGAGGAGAACATGGCCCGCATGAGAGCAGTCGACGCCGCTGCCGCGGTGCTGCGCAAGGAAGGCATCAGCACCTTGTTCGGCATCCCCGGCGCAGCGATCAATCCGCTGTATTCCGCGCTGCGCAGGGACGGCAGCTTCAGGCATTACCTCGCTCGCCACGTCGAAGGCGCTTCGCACATGGCCGAGGGCTACACCCGCACCAAGGCCGGCAACATCGGCGTGTGCATCGGCACTTCGGGGCCGGCGGGCACCGACATGATCACCGGCCTGTACTCGGCGTCGGCGGATTCGATACCCATCCTCTGCATCACCGGTCAGGCGCCGCGCGCCCGCCTGCACAAGGAGGACTTCCAGGCGGTCGATATCGAGACGATCGCGAAGCCGGTGACGAAGTGGGCCGTGACGGTGCGCGAACCGGCGCTGGTGCCGCGCGTGTTCCAGCAAGCGTTCCACGTCATGCGCTCGGGCCGCCCCGGCCCGGTGCTGATCGACCTGCCCTTCGACGTGCAGATGGGCGAGATCGAATTCGACGAGGACACCTACGCGCCGCTGCCCACGTACAAGCCCGCCGCGACGCGCGCGCAGGCCACCATGGCGATCGCGATGATGAACGCTGCCGAGCGTCCGCTGATCGTCTCCGGCGGCGGCGTGATCAACGCCCACGCGGCCGCCCGGCTGCAGGAATTCGCCGAAATCATCGGTGTGCCGGTGATCCCGACGCTGATGGGCTGGGGTTCGATTCCCGACGACCATCCGCTGATGGCCGGAATGGTTTAGGTTTGTTTGACGTCTGCCCTCCACGTGACGAGGCTGGATGACGCGAGAGCGCCTGCGGGCAGACGTTGAATAAACCTCCAGGGACGAAACCGCGGAATGCTGCCGCGCGGTTTGGGCAGGGCGCGACCTATGGGGATTTGAAGTCAGTCGCTGTTCCCGGGATGACCGATGATTGGCGCATCGAACCGTCGGCGACGCGCAGCTCGGCACCGAGGGCGGTCATTGGCGCCACGATCGCGCGTGCCGGAAGCGGCGAATGCTGGCGATACGGCATCGAGCAACAGCCGGCCGCTGTCGGCGCCGGGAATTCGGGTGCCGATGCTGTCGTGTGACGAGAGAACTGCAGGCGGTGGATCATGGTGGAGCGCGAATCGGCTGTCGACGCATAAGGATCTCGACGACCAGCATGGCGGCGCCGCAGCAGCGACAGACGAAGGTCGGCGGTGGCGTGACGGCGCTTTCGTTGTCGACCGGTTCGGGTCGAGGCACATCGAGCAAGGTACGCGCCCTCGCCAGATTCTGCAGTCGCCCGGCATTGGCCAGCAGTCCGTAGTGACGGATGCGGTGGAAACCCGTTGGCAACACATGCAGCAGGAAGCGCCGCATGAACTCATCGGCGGCGAGCGTCATCGTCTTGTGGCGGGTACGCCCCTTGGCGCGGTAGTCCTTCCAGCGGAAGGACACGCCGTGCTCATCCATCGCCACCAATCGGCGGTTCGAGATGGCCACCCGGTGGGTGTAGCGGGAGAGATAGGCCAATACGGCCTCGGGACCGGCGAACGGACGCTTGGCATACACCACCCACTCGCACCTGCGCAGCGGCACCAACCACTGGCCGAACGCGCCGGCATCGGCCAGGGGCTCGTGCTCGCCGAAGAATTGCAGCTGGCCGGCGCGATAGAGCTTCTCGAGTTCCTCGATGAAGCGCCGACGGAACAGACGCGACAGCACGCGCACCGGCAGGAAGAACCCGCGCCGGCAAGCGACCCAGCGTTTGCCGTCTGGAGAAATTCCACCGCCGGGGACGATGCCATGCACGTGGGGATGATGCGTCAATGCCGAACCCCAGGTGTGCAGGACCAGGGTGGCGCCGATCTGGGCGCCGAGGTGTTTCGGATCGGCGGCGATGGTCGTCAGCGTTTCCGCTGCGACGTCGAACAACAGCCGGTAGATCACCGCCTTGTTGGTGTAGGCGATGGTGCTGATCGGTTCGGGCAGCGTGAAGACGACGTGGTAGTACTCGACGGGCAGCAGATCGGCCTGTCGGGCCTCGAGCCAGCGCTGCGCGGCACGCGCCTGGCACTTGGGGCAATGTCGATTGCGGCAGGAGTTGTAGCTGATCTCCTCATGCCCGCAGGCATTGCAACGCAATGCGTGTCCGCCCAGCGCCGCGGTACGGCACTGTTCGATGGCCGACATGACCTTGAGCTGACCGAGGCTCAGGTGGCCTGACTGCTTTGTTCGCCACGCGGGGCCATGGGTGCGGAAGATGTCGGCGACCTCCAGGGCAGGCCGCCCCATGGCGGCGCTACGGCGAGTTCAGCTTCTCCAACGGGCTGACGATCTCGCGCAGGATGTCGGTGGCGACCTGGGCATACAGGGCGGTGGTTTCCAGCTTCTTGTGCCCGAGCAGGACCTGGATCAGGCGGATGTCGACCTTCTGCTCCAGCAGGTGGGTGGCAAAGGCATGGCGCAGCGAGTGCATCGATACCCGCTTGTCGATGCCGGCTTCGTCGGCGGCTGCGTGGATGGCGCGGTCGAGTTGCCGGGCGCTGAGGTGTCGGACCGGATCCTGACCAGGGAACAGCCAGCCGCCATCGAGCATCTTGCCCTGCGCATGGGCCACTCGCCACCACACGCGCAGCCGTTGCAGCAGCAACGGCGAAAGCATCGCATAGCGATCCTTCTGGCCCTTGCCTTGTTCAACCCGCAGCGTCATGCGCTGGCTGTCGATGTCGGCGACCTTCAGGGACACGACTTCGCTGATGCGCAGGCCCGTCGCATAGGCCAGTGCCAGGGCGGTTTGGTGTTTCAGGTTGCCGGCCGCAGCGATCAGGCGCTTCACCTCGTCCGGACTCAGGATCACCGGCAGCTTGCGCGGCAGATGCACCGGCTGCATCTTGGCCATCAGCTCGGGACGGTCGAGCGTGACGGTGAAGAAGAACTTCAAGCCGCAGATTGCCGCGTTGAGCGACGTGGGCGACGTCCCGTGATCCACCAGGTACAGCTGGTAGTTCCGCAGATCCTCGACGGTCGCGGTATCGGGGGAGCGCCCAAGATACTTCGCGAAGTAGCGTACGGCGCGCACGTACCCTTCCTGGGTTCTGTCGCCCAGTTTGCGCATCCGCATGTCCTCGATCATGCGTTGGCGCAACGGACTGATGCTCGGCTTCTGGGTTTCCATGGCTTGCTCCTGTCGAAAACGAGGCGGATCGCCTCATTTCCAACATGGCAGAGCACTGCCGATGCACACCCGCGACGTCCTGACCATCCGAAGCGGTTCAGCACGCCCTACCGCGCGAGCGGTTTAGTCCAAGGTCGGCCTGCAGACCGCGCATCGCTACGGCAACGCGACGATGCTCGCGGCCGATTTCGTCATGGGCATCGGCAACCGCTGGGCGAACCGGCACACCGGCTCAGTCGAGGTCTATACGCAAGGCCGCAAGTTCGTCCACATCGACATCGAGCCGACGCAGATCGGCCGCGTGTTCGGGCCGGATTACGGCATCGTCTCGGACGCAGGGCTGGCCCTCGATCGCCTGATCGAAGTCGCCGGCGAGATGAAGGCCGAAGGGCGACTCCCTGACCGTCGCCAGTGGCTCGAGGAATGCCAGGGCCGCAAGCGCACGATGCGGCGCAAGACGCACTTCGACGAGGTGCCGATGAAGCCCCAGCGCGTGTATGAGGAGATGAACCGGTCCTTCGGCCGCGACACGTGCTTCGTGACGACGATCGGCCTGTCGCAGATCGCCGCCGCGCAGTTCCTCCACGTGTACAAGGAGCGCCACTGGATCAACTGCGGCCAGGCAGGCCCGCTCGGCTGGACCGTACCCGCCGCGCTCGGCGTCGTCGCCGCGGACCCTGGTCGCCGCGTCGTCGCGATCTCGGGCGATTACGACTTCCAGTTCATGATCGAGGAGCTCGCGGTGGGCGCGCAGTTCAAGCTGCCCTACCTCCACGTCGTCGTGAATAACGCCTACCTCGGCCTGATCCGCCAGTCGCAGCGCGGCTTCGACATGGATTACTGCGTGCAGCTCGCGTTCGAGAACATCAACGCACCGCAGACCGAAGGCTACGGCGTCGATCACATCGGCGTGGTCGAAGGGCTGGGCTGCAAGGCGCTCCGCGTAAGAAAGCCCGAGGAGATCCGGCCCGCGTTCTCGCAGGCCAGGGCGTGGATGGAGGAGTTTCGCGTGCCGGTGGTCGTCGAGATCATCCTCGAGCGCGTCACGAACATCGCGATGGGAACCGAGATCGACGCGATCAATGAATTCGAGCCGCTTGCCGAAAGCACTGCCGACGCGCCGACCGCCGTGGCCCTGCTCGATTAGTCACCCGACAATCGAATCGATCCGTTCGCCCTGAGCTCGTCGAAGGGCACTGGCAGGGATTCGACAGGCCTGTCCCGAGCGAGGCCGACAGGCTCGGCCCGAACGATATTGAAATACCGAGTCGATAAGACAAGGAGCAAGACATGATCAAATTCGCTGCCAACCTGACGATGCTCTTCAACGAGGTGGGCTTCCTCGACCGCTTCGAGGCGGCCGCCAGCGCGGGCTTCAAGGGCGTCGAATACCTCTTCCCCTACGCCTTCCAAAAGGAACAGCTCGCCGAGAAGCTCGACCATTTCGGCCTCACTCAGGTGCTGCACAACCTGCCGGCTGGCGACTGGGAAGCCGGCGAGCGCGGCATCGCCTGCGATCCGGCGCGCGTCGGCGAATTCCAGGACGGCGTGGGCCGCGCGATCGAGTACGCCGGCGTGCTCGGCTGCAGGCAGGTGAATTGCCTCGCCGGCAAGACCCCCGCCGGGGTCGATGCGGGCCGGGTGCGCGAGACCTTCATCGACAACCTGCGCTTTGCAGCCGGACACCTGAAGGCCGCAGGCATCCGCCTGCTCGTCGAGCCGATCAACACTTACGACATCCCCGGCTTCTACCTCAGCCGCACTGCGCAGGCCGCGGAGATTCTCGAAGCGGTCGGTTCGGACAACCTCTTCATCCAGTACGACATCTACCACGCGCAGCGCATGGAAGGCGAACTGGCGAACACGATCGCGCGCCACCTGCCACGGATCGCGCACATCCAGCTCGCCGACAACCCCGGCCGCAACGAACCGGGCACAGGCGAGATCAACTGGCGATTCCTGTTCGACTTCATCGAGCGCAGCGGCTACGACGGCTGGATCGGCTGCGAATACAAGCCTGCCACGACGACGCGCGAAGGGCTCGGCTGGATCGAGGCGCTGACAAGCTGAAGCCTGCGCCGCCAGCCTTCACAGAGACCCCATCACATGCAAAAAAGGAGAAACGACATGGCAAACATCGGATTCATCGGACTCGGCATCATGGGCACTCCGATGGCACAGCACCTCATCGAGGGCGGTCACACGCTGTTCGTCAACACCCGCGGCAAGACGCCGCGTCAGATCGTCGAGGCCGGCGCGACCGTGTGCGAGAGCGCGCGCGAAGTCGCACAGAACTCCGAATTCATCATCCTGATGGTGCCCGACACCCCCAACGTCGAGGAAGCCCTGTTCGGCGCGAACGGCATCGCCGCAGGCCTCAGCGCCGGCAAGATCGTCATCGACATGAGTTCGATCAGCCCGGTGGCGACGAAGCAGTTCGCCCAGCGCATCAACGACCTCGGCTGCGAGTACCTCGACGCGCCCGTTTCGGGCGGCCAGGTCGGCGCGAAGGCCGCGACGCTCTCGATCATGGTCGGCGGCAAGCACTCGACCTTCGAGAAGGCGCTGCCGCTGTTCGAGCTGATGGGCAAGAACGTCACCCTCGTCGGCAAGAACGGCGACGGCCAGACCTGCAAGGTCGCCAACCAGATCGTCGTCGCGCTCAATATCGAAGCGGTCGCTGAGGCGCTTCTCTTCGCCGCAAAGAACGGCGCCAATCCGGCTCGCGTGCGCGAAGCGCTGATGGGCGGCTTCGCGTCCTCGCGCATCCTGGAGGTGCACGGCGAGCGTATGATCAAACGCGCCTTCGATCCGGGCTTCCGCATCGAACTGCACCAGAAGGACCTGAACCTCGCGTTGACCGTCGCGCGCCAGATCGGCATGTCGCTGCCCAACACCGCGACCGCACAGGAACTGTTCAACGCCTGCGCCGCGCACGGCGCTGCCGGCCGCGACCATTCGGCGATGGTGCAGGCGCTGGAGAAGATGGCCAACTTCGAAATCGGTCAGTAAGCCGAGCGCTTCGCAGCAGCGACAACAGGAAGACGAGAATGCCTGCCACTCCCCGCGAAGTCCTGGCGCAGATGTTCACCGCCGCCGTGCAAGCAGCCCAGCCCGAGCGCTGCCTCCCGCGCCACCTCCCGGCACCGCCGAAGGGCCGTACGCTCGTCATCGGCGCCGGCAAGGCCTCGGCTGCGATGGCGCGGGCACTCGAACGCCACTGGCCCGGTGAGCTCTCCGGCGTTGTTGTCACCCGCTACGGCTACGCCGTGCCTTGCGAACGCATCACGATCGTCGAAGCCGCACACCCGGTGCCCGACGCGAAGGGCCTGGAGGCAGCGCGCCGCATGCTGGAAACCGTGAAGGGGCTCAGCGAGGACGACCTCGTGATCTGCCTGATCTCGGGCGGCGGCTCGGCGCTGATGCCGCTGCCGGCCGCAGGGGTCACGCTGGAGGACAAACAGGCGATCAGCCGCGCGCTGCTGGTCTCCGGCGCGACGATCTCGGAAATGAACTGTGTGCGCCGGCACCTCTCGGCGATCAAAGGCGGACGGCTCGCCGCAGCGTGCCATCCGGCGCGCGTCGTCAATTTGCTGATCTCGGACGTACCCGGCGACAACCCGATCGACATCGCCTCCGGCCCCACGGTCGCGGACCCGACGAGCTGCGCCGACGCGTTGGAAATCGTCGCGCGCTACGGCATCGAACTCCCCGCGCGAGCCCGTGCATTACTGGAGAGCGGCGAAGGCGAGTCGGTCAAGCCGGGTGACCCACGTCTGGCGCGGGTAAGCACCGAACTGATCGCCGCGCCCCAGATGGCGCTCGAAGCCGCAGCAAAAGTCGCGGCCGGCGCGGGCTATACGCCGGTGCTGCTTGGCGACCGCATCGAGGGCGAGGCCCGTGACGTCGGCAAGGTCATGGCCGGCGTTGCACTGCAGGTGCGCCGCCACCGCCAGCCGGTTGCGGCGCCCTGCGTGCTGCTGTCCGGCGGGGAGACGACCGTGACCGTGGGCGGCAAAGGACGCGGCGGGCGGAACGTCGAGTTTCTGCTTGCGCTCGCAATTGCGCTCGACTCCGAACCCGACGTGTTCGCGGTTGCGGGCGATACCGACGGCGTAGATGGCCAGGAGGAGATCGCCGGGGCCTTCATCACGCCCGACAGCCTGAAACGGGCCTGGGCAAAAGGCATCCGGCCGCGCGACAGCCTCGCCGACAACGACGCACACGGTTTCTTCGAGGCGCTCGGCGATTCGCTCATGACCGGGCCGACGCTCACCAACGTCAATGACTTTCGCGCCATCCTGGTGCTCTAGGCTCGCCAGGCAGGGCGCCCGCAATCGCATCGAAGAACAGAACGGACATAGGAGAAACCCGATGAAAAACATCAAGGCCTTGACCCTGGACGATGTCAGACGGATTGCGGCGGCGGCCGAGGCGGAGGCGCTGCGTCAAGGCTGGGCCGTCACCATCGCCGTTTGCGACGCCGGCGGCCATGCGATCTGGCTGCAGCGCATGGACGGCGCGCCATTGATGAGTGCCAGCGTTGCCCCCGAAAAAGCCCGCACGTGCGTGATGAGCGGCAAATCCAGCAAGATCTTCGAGGACATGGTGAATAAGGGCCGCTTTGCCGCGCTCTCGATGCCGGTGGTGCCGCTCGAAGGCGGCGAACCCATCATCGTCGACGGCATGGTGATCGGTGCGGTCGGCGTTTCAGGGGTGAAAGCCGGCGAAGATGCGCAGGTCGCGCGCGCCGGCCTTGCGGTGCTGGAGCAGGCATGAACAACAGCAAGGATTTCCCGATGAGACGTCACCGCCAGTCACGCATCCTCGCGACGCTCGGGCCGACGAGTTCCAGCCCGGAGCGCATCCGTGCGCTCGTGGAGGCCGGCGCGGACGTGTTCCGCCTGAACTTCAGCCACTGCAGCCATGCCGACCACGCCGAGCGCCTTCGCACGATCCGCGAAATCGAACGCGAGGTCGGCCGCCCGATCGGCGTGCTGATGGATCTGCAGGGCCCGAAGCTGCGCATTGGCACGATGACCGACGGCAAGGCTCAGCTCGCCACCGGCTCGCGCTTCCGCCTCGACCTCGACCCGGCGCCCGGCGACACGGCGCGCGCGAACCTGCCCCACCCCGAGATCTTCGCCGCCCTCGCATCCGGCACCGAGCTGCTGCTCGACGACGGCAAGCTGCGCCTGCGCGTCGACGCCTTCGGGCCGGGTTTCGCCGACACCACGGTGCTGGTCGGCGGGCCGCTGTCGGACCGCAAGGGCGTCAATGTGCCCGGCGTCGTGCTACCGATCTCGCCGCTCACCGAAAAGGACCGCGCGGACCTCGACTACGGCTTGTCGCTGGGCGTGGATTGGGTGGCCCTCTCTTTCGTGCAGCGTCCCGAAGACATCGGCGAGGCGCGCGAGATCATCGGCGCGCGCGCCTGGATCATGGCCAAACTGGAAAAGCCCGCGGCGATCGAGCGCCTCGACGAGATCGTCGCGCTCGCCGACGGGATCATGGTCGCCCGCGGCGATCTCGGCGTCGAAATGCCGCCACATGTCACCGACCGGCACATAGGAGCCAGTTGATGATCGGCACAATGGAGCCAGCGCGTGATCGGCACATTGAGGCCAGGGCGTGATCGGCACATAGGCGCCAGCGCCGGATCGGCGTAATGGAGCCAGCAAAGTTCTGACGGACGTCTCGACCTTGAGCGGTCCATCGCTACCCTGCCGGGTTTTGGTTTGGCAGGAGGGAGCCGGTGGCCCGCAGGAGCATCGAGATGTACGAGTACCGCCAGGCCCTGATGCGCATGCGCCAGGGCGACTCCGAGCGCGAGATTGCGCGCGCGAAGCTGATGGGACGGGCCAAGGCCGCCCGTTTCCGCGAATTGGCCGCAGCCCGCGGCTGGCTCGATCCGGAGCACCCGGTTCCGGAAGATGCCGAGATCGCCGCGGCGATCGGCCGTCCGCGGCTGCCGGTGACGGCGCAATCATCGATCGCCGCGTTCCGGCCGCTGGTCGAGCAGTGGCTCGCACAGGGCGTCTCCGGCGTGGTGATCCACGCCACCCTTAAACGTGAGCACGGCTTCACCGGGCACTATTCCAGCGTGCGCCGGCTTGTCGCCACGATCGAGCGCGAGCGCCCGCCCGAGGCGACGGTGCGGTTGTCGTTCGCGCCGGGCGAGGCAGCCCAGGTCGATTTCGGCGCCGGCCCGCAGCTCGTCGATCCCGCCTCCGGCGAACTGCGCCGCACATGGGCCTTCGTGATGACGCTGTGTTTCTCGCGGCACCAGTATGTCGAATTCGTGTGGGACCAGAGCGTGCGCACCTGGCTCGGTTGCCACCGACGTGGCTTCGAGTGGTTCGGCGCGGTGCCTGCGCGCCTCATCATCGACAACGCCAAGTGCGCCATCACCAAGGCGTGCGCGCACGACCCCCAAGTGCAACGTGCTTACGCCGAATGCGCCGAAGGCTACGGCTTTCGCATTGACGCCTGTCCGCCCCAGGAGCCGCAGAAGAAGGGCATCGTCGAGGCGGGCGTCAAATACGTCAAAGGCAACTTCCTGCCCACGCGCAGCTTCCGCGATCTGGCCGATCTGAACGCGCAGGCGCGTGACTGGGTGTTGAAGGAAGCCGGGCTGCGCATTCACGGCACGACCCGGATGCAGCCGCTCGCGAGCTTCGCCGTCGAGCGCAGTGTGCTGCGGCCGTTGCCCGCAGTACCGCCGGATCTGGGCACTTGGCATCAGGTGTCGGTGCATCGCGACTGCCACGTCAGCTTCGAGCGCGCGCTGTACTCCGTGCCTTGCGCCTTGGTCGGCAAGAGTTTGTGGTTGCGTGCGACCGACAGCGTGGTCACGGTCTATCAGGACTTCAAACCCGTTGCCACGCATGCCCGCGCTCGTCGTCCCGGCGAGCGGCGCACCGTCACCGATCATCTGCCGCCCTCGGCGCAACGTTTCTTCGCGCACGACCGCAGTTGGTGTCTGCAACAGGCCGCGGAGATCGGAACCGCGTGCGCCCGGCTCATCGGGCGGCTCTTGAGCGACCGCATCAGTGAGCGGCTGCGTGCCGCGCAGGGCGTGCTGCAGTTGAAGGAGCGCTACGGCGCTGCGCGCCTGGAGGCGGCCTGCGAGCGTGCACTCGCCCACGACAGCCCGCATTACCGCACCGTCAAGACCATCCTCGCCGGCGGCCACGACTTGCAGCCGCTCACCCCCGTGAGTACCGAACCCTACGCCGGCCGCGCCCGTTTCGCCCGCGCGACCGCGGCGCTCTTCGCCGACGATCCGACGTCGTTTCACTGACCGGGTGCACCGCGCGCCCCCTTTACCCAAGGAGTCCCACCATGAATCCCGCCACCGAACTGGCACCGCAACTCAAACAACTGCGCCTCTCCGGCATCCTCGATTCGCTCGACGCGCGCAATCGCCAGGCGATCGACGCGAAGCTCGCCTATACGGAATTTCTCGCGCTGCTGATCCAGGACGAGGTCGCGCGGCGCGAGCAGAAGAAGTTCGCCACGCGGCTGCGTCGCGCCGCGTTTCGCGCTACCAAGACGCTCGAAGGCTTCGAGTTCGACCGGCTGCCCTCGACCAACCGCGCGCTGGTGCATGATCTCGCGACCGGGCGCTACATCGACGAGCGCGCCCCGGTGCTCATCGTCGGCCCCTGCGGCACCGGCAAGAGCCATCTCGCGCAGGCGCTCGGGCACTGCGCGGTGCGCCAGGGTCACGACGTCGTCTTCGCGTCCTGCTCGCAGTTGCTCGCGAGCCTCAACGCCGCGCGGGCTACCGGAGCCTATGAACGGAAGCTCCAGCAACTGGCGCGCGTGCCGGTCCTCATCATCGATGACTTCGGGCTGAAACCGCTGCGTTCGCCCGCCGACGAAGACCTGCATGACCTGATCGCCGAACGCTACGAGCAGACCGCCACCGTCGTCACCAGCAACCTCGACTTCACCGAGTGGGACCAGGCCTTCCCGGGTAACCGCCTACTTGCTTCCGCCACCGTCGATCGCCTGCGTCACAACGCCTACTGCCTGACGCTCGACGGAGCCTCTTACCGCACCCCGCGGCAGGGTCCGAACAAGGCCAAAACAGCCCTTGTCGGAACCCCAAAAAACAGCCAATCTTGAACCCCCGCAGACGTTCGTCAGAGCCCCTTCCAGCTGGCTCCTATATGCCGATCATCGGTGGCTCTATTGTGCCGGTCAGTGACACCACAGCAAGTGCCGATGCTGCAAAAGCGCATCGTGCGCGCCGCACGTGCCGCGGGCAGACCGGTGGTCGTCGCCACGCAGATGCTCGAATCGATGATCAACGTGCCGGTACCGACCCGAGCCGAGGCGTCGGATGTCGCCACGGCGATCTACGACGGGGCCGACGCAGTGATGCTGTCGGCCGAGTCCGCGTCCGGCCAATACCCGGTCGAGGCGGTCACGATCATGAATCGCATCATCACCGAAGTCGAGCAGGACCCGTCGTGGCACGCGGCCCTTGAAGCCTCGCACGTCCCGGCCGAGAAGAGCACGCCGGACGCAATCTGCTGCGCGCTGCGTCGCGTCACCGCACTCCTCGCCCCGGCCGCGACCGTGGCTTATTCGAGCAGCGGCTTCAGCTGCCTGCGCGCGAGCCGCGAACGGCCCGCCACGCCCATCCTCGGTCTGACTCCGCATCTCACCACTGCGCGCCGGCTCGCGTTGGTGTGGGGCGTGCACCCGGTACCTTTCGAGAATGTGCACGACGTGACCGAGATGGTTGAGCATGCCCGCACGGCCGTCGTCACCCACGGCTTCGCCGAGCCCGGCGACGACATCGTCGTAGTCGCCGGCTTGCCGTTCGGCCGCAGCGGCAGCACCAACCTGCTCCACATCGCGCGCATCGGCTGATCCCCGGCGCCCGCGCCCTGAGCGACCCGGGCTCCGCGGCATTCTCTGTCCCGCTCTCCTATCCGGCGCGGAACGACCAAGCCGACCCGCGCTCCCCGCGCGGGTTGGCCGGAAAAGGCTTCGCGCTGCACAGGAAGCCGCCGCGCTGCCCTTCGAACGCGAGCAGCGGCCGTCAAGCAAAAGACCCCGCTGCGCGCCGGGCGCCAGCAGCAAGGGGACTCACCCGCCTTCCCAGTAGCCCGACGTGTTGTAGATGCCCTTGAGATAGTCGATGAAGGAGCGGACCTTGGCCGGCAAATAGCGTTGCTGCGGATATACGGCGTTGATGTCGTAAGTCGGCGCGGCGAAGTCGTCGAGGACCGTGACCAGTTCGCCGCGCTTGAGCTCGGCCTGGATTTCCCATGTCGAGCGCCAGCCGATGCCCAGACCCTGCTTGACCCAGCTGTAGAGCAGCTCCCCGTCGTTGCAGTCCAGGTCGCCCTCGACGCGCAGCGCAACGAGCCTGCCACCGCGCATGAAACTCCATCCCCGCTGCTGTCCCCCCTGCAGGTTGAAAGCGAGGCAGTTGTGGCGCGCCAGATCCTCGAGGGTGCGCGGCTCGCCATGACGCTCGCAATAGCCCGGCGTGCCACAGACCACGCGCCGATTCGGGAACAGCTTCACCGCTACATAGTTCGGATCCGTGACCTCGCCGATGCGGATCGCCATGTCATAGCCTTCGCGGACCAGATCGACGACACCGTCGGTGAGATTGAACGAGAGTTTCAGCTCCGGAAAGCGCGCCTTGAAGGCCGGCGCATGCGAGGCAACATGGCGCCGCCCGAAGGCAGCCGGGGCCGATACCACGAGATGACCGCGCACCACATCCCGGCCGGCGCTGACCCCTGCTTCGATCGCGTCGAAATCCCGGATGAGTTGCCGGCACTCCTCGAGGAACTGTTCGCCTGGAGCGGTCAGCGTCAGCCCGCGCGTCGACCGGTGCATCAGCCGCACCGCGAGGCGCCTCTCGAGCGCATCCAGGCGTCGCCCCATGACGACGGGCGTGACCCCTTCGACGAGCGCCGCGGCCGCAAAGCTGCCCTTCTCGGCCACGAGGACGAAGCTGCGGATCTCAGTATAGCGGTCCATGTGTCGATCGAGTCGAACAGCGAAGCTACGGCATTGGTCGGCACTGCGGATTCGGCCACCGCAATTGCCGCACTCTACAGGATATGGGCGAGACCCGAGCCACGAGTACCTCTGCGCAGAGACCACGACTCTTCGACGGGTTGCGGGCAAGCGTGGACCGATTTGGCGCGGGCGTGATCGGTGGTGAACATCCAGTGGATGCCGGCACCTTCGGCGCTGGGCTGTAAAGCAAAATGGCCAATCTTTCGACTGGCCATTTTTCCTGGTTCTATTGGTCGGGGCGGCGGGATTCGAACTCGCGACCCCTTGCACCCCATGCAAGTGCGCTACCAGGCTGCGCTACGCCCCGACACAAGCGAGCATTATAGCGATATTCTCGACATTTGCCAGTACTGGCTCAAGCCTTGAGGTGCTCCAGCGTGGTGACGATTTCCGAGCGCAGGTGCGCGATCAATGACCGCAGACGGGAAACTTCCTCGGCCTCTTCATGCTGGTGGATTGCCGTCTCGCCGAGCTTGTTGCGGGCGCCCGAGATGGTGAAGCCTTCCTCGTAGAGCAGCTCCCGGATGCGGCGGACGAGCAGGACTTCATGATGTTGATAGTAACGTCGGTTACCGCGTCGCTTCACCGGCTTGAGCTGGGTGAATTCCTGTTCCCAGTAGCGGAGCACGTGCGGCTTGACGGCGCACAGTTCGCTGACCTCGCCGATCGTGAAATACCGCTTGGCCGGAATCGGAGGCAGTTGAGTTGCCGGCGTCTCGTTATGGCTGCTTGCTTGCATCGCTCAGCTGCTCCACGGCGGCCTTGAGTTTCTGACTGGCGTGAAAGGTCACGACCCGGCGCGCAGTGATCGGGATTTCCTCGCCCGTCTTCGGATTGCGACCCGGCCGCTGCGGCTTGTCGCGGAGCTGAAAATTGCCGAAGCCCGAAAGCTTCACGCACTCGCCGCGTTCCAGCGCCTGGCGGATCTCCTCGAAAAAGCCTTCCACCATGTCCTTGGCTTCGCGCTTGTTGAGGCCGACCCGCTCGAACAGCAGGTCAGCCAGTTCCGCTTTGGTCAGGGTCACGTTCATTGCACTATCCACGCAGCCGCGCCCCCAACGAGGTTTCCGCATGGCGGACGATCGCTTCGACCGCCGCATCCACTTCGGCGTCTTCGAGCGTGCGCTGAGTATCTTGCATCAACACCCTGAACGCAAGGCTCTTTTTTCCCGTATCGATGCCTTTGCCATGGTAGACGTCGAACAGCTCTATCCCCATCACAATCGCCGGCGCCGCCTCGCGCATGACCTCGATCACCCGCGCCGCAGTCAACGCCTGCTCGACGACCAGCGCGACGTCACGCGTGACGGCGGGTTGCCGGGAAATCTCGCGATACGCGGGCAGATCAGCCAGGATCGCAGCGTCCAGCTCGATCTCGAACACGATGGGTGCGGTTCCCATTTCGTAGCGCTGCACCCAGACCGGGTGGATCTCGCCGAGCAGTCCGATCCTCCGGCCGTCGAGCATGATGCTGGCGGCGCGCCCCGGATGCAGCGCGGGATCGGACAACCGTTCGAAGCCGAGCGCGCGCGGCGCAAAAAGTGCTTCGACGTCGCTCTTCACGTCGTAGAAATCGACCTGTCGGCTCGCAGCGCCCCACTGTTCGGGCAACGCAAGACCCGCCGCGAGCCCCGCGACGCGCAGCGGTTGATGAAAGCCGGCGACCGGCTCGCCGTCCGCCTTGCGTTCGAAGCAGCGGCCGATCTCGAACACGCGCACCCTGCCCTGCTGGCGCTTGCGATTCGCGACCAGATTCGCCGCAAGCCCCGGGATCAGGCTGGAGCGCATCACGCTCATCTGGCTCGCGATCGGATTCGCCAGGCGGATCGGTTCGGCGTTTGCGCAGAAATCCCGCTCCCAGGCTTCCTCGACGAACGCGTAGTTGACGACCTCCTGGAAATCGCGCGCCGCCAGAAGATGGCGAACATCCCACGCCGAACGGCCCGACTCGGAACGGTCGAGCATCATCAGGGAACCTTGCGGCGCGCAGGCCGGAATCGCGTCGTAGCCGTGCAGGCGCGCGACCTCCTCGATCAGGTCTTCCTCGATCTCGATGTCGAAGCGGAACGACGGCGGGGTGACGAGCAGCGCGTCGCCCGCACGTTCGACCGACAGATGCACACCTTCGAGCAGCCTCACGATCGCGTCGTCGCCGAGATCGATACCCAGCAGGCGGCGGGCGCGCGCAGGGCGCAACCGGACTGCCGGGCGCGCCGGCAGGTGGTCCTTGGCGACTGCTTCCTCGACAGGTCCCGCAGCGCCGCCGCAGATGTCGAGAATGAGCCGGGTTGCCCGCTCGATCGCCCGTCCCGCAAGTTCGAAATCGACGCCGCGCTCGAAACGATGCGACGCGTCCGAGACGAAGCCGTAGCTGCGTGCGCGCCCGGCGATGGCCGCCGGCGCGAAGAATGCGCTCTCGAGGAACACATCGACGGTGTCGAGCGTGATGCCGCTGTCTTCACCACCCATGACGCCGGCAAGGGCCAGCGCATGCGCCTCGTCCGCGATCAGCAGCGTGTCGGCCGCGGGAACGACGGTCTGCTCGTTGAGCAGCCGCACTTTTTCGCCGGCGTGCGGATAGCGGACGTGGATCGCGCCGACGAGCTTCGCATTGTCGAATGCGTGCAGCGGCTGTCCCAGTTCAAGCATCACGTAGTTGGTCACGTCGACGAGCGCGCTGATCGAGCGCACGCCGCTGCGCTGCAGGCGCTGCTTCATCCAGTCGGGCGTCGGCGCCTTCGCAGCGACGCCGCGCACGATGCGGCTGCAATAACGCGGGCAACCTTCGGGAGCGTCGAGGACGACCAGCCTGCGGTCATCGATGGCTGGCACCACCGCGTCGATCTGCGGCAGTGCGAGCGGCTGGCCGGTCAAGGCCGCGACTTCACGCGCGACTCCGGCGAGGCTGAGACAGTCCGAGCGGTTCGGGGTGAGCTTGATCGTGAAGAGCGTGTCGTCGAGCGCGAGGAAATTGCGGATGTCCTGCCCGATCGGAGCATTGCCGGGCAACTCGAGCAAACCGCCGTGGTCGTCCGACAATCCCAGTTCGCGCGCGGAGCAGAGCATGCCGAAGGATTCGACGCCGCGCAGCTTTGCCGCCTTGATGTCGAAACCGGGCAGTTTTGCCCCCACCATCGCGCAGGGAACGCGCAGGCCGGCTGCCGCATTCGGCGCGCCGCAGACGATCTGCAGCAACTCGTCCTGCCCCACGTCAACTTTGCAGAGCTTCAGCTTGTCGGCGTTGGGATGCTTCTCGGCCTCGATGATGCGGCCGACGACGACGCCGGAGAATGCCGCGGCGGCAGGTACCGCCTCTTCGACTTCAAGACCCGCCATCGTCAGCAGGTGGCCGAGGGACTCGCTGTCGAGCGGAGGATTGACGAGGCTCCGCAACCAGTGTTCCGAAAATTGCATGATTCGATTACCTGAATTGGCTCAAGAAGCGCAGATCGCCTTCGAAGAAGAGGCGCAGATCGTTGACACCGTAGCGCAGCATCGTCAGCCGGTCGGGCCCCATGCCGAACGCAAAACCGGTGTAGCGTTCCGGATCGATCCCGCCAAAGCGCAACACGTTCGGGTGAACCATCCCGCAGCCGGCGATTTCGAGCCAGCGGCCCTTGAGCGCCCCGCTCATGAACGCGACGTCGATCTCGGCGCTCGGCTCGGTGAACGGGAAGAACGACGGGCGGAAGCGCACCTGCAGGTCTTCGGTCTCGAAGAACTTGCGCAGGAAATCGGCGATCACGCCCTTGAGATCGGCAAAGCTGACCGATTCTCCGACCCACAGGCCTTCGACCTGATGGAACATCGGCGAATGCGTCGCATCGGAGTCGACGCGATACACGCGTCCCGGAACGATCACGCGAATCTCCGGCATCGACTCGCGATCGCCGTAGCGCGCGACGTGATCGAGCATCGTGCGGATCTGCACCGGGCTGGTGTGAGTCCGCAACAGCACATCCTCGTGTCCTTCGAGGTAGAAGGTGTCGTGCATCGAGCGCGCCGGATGGTTTTCCGGGGTGTTCAGCGCGGTGAAGTTATGCCAGTCGGTCTCGATTTCCGGACCGTCGGCGACGACGAAGCCGATCGAACGAAACAGCGCTTCGATGCGTTCGAGCGTCCGGCTGACAGGATGCAGCCCGCCCTGCGCGACGCCTCGGCCCGGCAGTGTCACGTCGAGCGCTTCGGCGGCGAGCTGGGCGACCAGTACCGCTTCGCGCAGCGCCTGGCGCCGCGCTTCGAGAGCCCCCTCGATCGCATCCTTGGCGCGATTGATCTCGGCGCCGGCGACGCGACGCTCCTCTGCGGCGAGCTTGCCCAGGCCTTTCAGCCGCTCGGTCAGCGCTCCGGTCTTGCCGAGGTAGCGCGCCTTGACCTGTTCGAGCTGGACGCCGTCCGCTGCCGCGGCGAACTCCGCCGCCGCCTGTTGAACGAGTTGATCGAGCTTATCCATTTACGTGCCGTGGAAAATTCAGGAAAAAAAAAGGAGGCCAGGCCTCCTTTTTTCATGCCGCATGCTGTTACGCAGCGAGTTTGGCCCGGGCTTGGTCGGCAAGCGCCGCAAATGCGGCTTTGTCGAACACCGCCAGATCGGCCAGAACTTTGCGATCCACTTCGATCGCCGCCTTTTTCAGGCCGTTCATGAACGTGCTGTACGTCAGCCCGACTTCACGCGCTGCGGCGTTGATACGCGCAATCCACAGCGCGCGGAACTGGCGCTTGCGCTGGCGACGGTCACGGTAGGCGTATTGCCCGGCCTTCATCACCGCCTGCTTGGCGATACGGTAGACGTTCTTGCGGCGACCGCGGTAACCCTTGGCTTGATCGAGAACCTTCTTGTGGCGTGCGCGGGCGGTTACCCCACGTTTAACTCTGGACATGGCGGTCTCCTATCAAGCGTAAGGCAGCATTGCGCGGATTAGCTTTTCGTCGGCGGCGTGGACTCCCGTCATGCCGCGCAGCTGGCGCTTGCTCTTGGTGGTTTTCTTGGTAAGGATGTGGCGCTTGAACGCCTGGGACCGCTTGATCCCGCCACTAGCGCGAACCTTGAACCGCTTCGCGGCTCCGCTCTTGGTCTTCATCTTGGGCATTGCTAACTCCAGGTTTATGAATGCCGTCAGGTAGCGTCGCCATGCGGCGCGTTTTCAACCTGACACCACTTGTTTTCCGGCAGGCTTGCTGCCGGTAGTTGCCTCTCGCCGGAGAGCGGGAGGCAAATTCCGTATCGCGGATCAGCGGTTCTTCTTCGGCGAGATCACCATGATCATCTGACGCCCTTCCATCTTGGGCATCTGCTCGACCTGTCCGATCTCTTCCAGATCCGCCTTCACACGCTCAAGCTGCCGCAGCCCGAATTCCTGGTGAGCCATCTCGCGTCCGCGAAAGCGCAACGTGACTTTGCACTTGTCACCTTCCTCGAGAAAACGCTTCAAGTTCCGCAGCTTGATCTGGTAGTCGTTCTCATCCGTCGCCGGACGGAGCTTGACTTCCTTGATCTGCACCTGCTTTTGCTTGAGCCGGGCTTCGTGGGCCTTTTTCTGCTCCTGGTACTTGAACTTGCCGAAATCCATCACCCGGCATACCGGGGGCTGCGCCATCGGCGCAATTTCGACCAGATCCAGACCAGCCTCTTCGGCCGCGTTCAGGGCTGCATTCAGCGAAACAATGCCGAGGGGCTCGCCGTCCTCGCCGACCAGACGGACTTCAGGCGCGCTGATCTCTTCATTGACGCGCTGCTTTTTTTCTTGAGCGATGGTTCAGTTCTCCACGAATGCCAAAAAATCAGATCGAGCCCGACCGCGCCTCAATTTCGCGCTGCCAACGCTCGATCAGTGTATCGAGGGGCATCTGGCCAAGATCCTGACCTCCCCGCACGCGCACCGCGACGACTCCTGCCGCCTTTTCCTTCTCGCCGATGACAATCTGGTAAGGCAGCTTGTGCACGCTATGTTCGCGGATTTTATAGTTAATCTTTTCGTTACGCAAATCCGCCTCGACCCGGAAACCCGCCTGCTTCAGCCGTCTGGCGACTTCGGTTGCGTAGTCCGCCTGCCCTTCGGAAATGTTCAGCACAACGGCGTGGACCGGAGCCAGCCACAGCGGCAGGGCGCCGGCGTAGTGCTCGATCAGGATGCCGATGAAACGCTCGAGCGAGCCGAGGATCGCACGGTGCAGCATCACCGGGTAGTGCTTCGCGTTGTCCTCGGCGACGAACTCGGCTCCCAGCCGCACCGGAAGGTTGAAATCGAGCTGCAGGGTTCCGCACTGCCACACGCGGTTGAGACAGTCTTTCAGCGAGAACTCGATCTTCGGTCCGTAGAACGCGCCTTCGCCCGGCTGCAAGTCGTACGCGAGCCCCTGCGCGGCGAGCGCCGCCGCGAGCGCCGCTTCCGCGGCATCCCACTGCTCGTCGGTACCGACGCGCTTGGCCGGGCGCGTCGATAGCTTGATCAGGATCTCGGTGAAGCCGAAGTCCGCGTAGACTTTCTGCAACAGCGCGATGAACGCCGCCGATTCGGCCTGCACCTGATCGTCGGCGCAGAAGATGTGCGCGTCGTCCTGCACGAAGTTGCGCACCCGCATGATGCCGTGCAGCGCGCCCGAGGGCTCGTTTCGGTGACAGGAGCCGAACTCGGCCATGCGCAGCGGCAGGTCGCGGTAGCTCTTCAACCCCTGGTTGAAGATCTGGATGTGGCACGGACAGTTCATCGGCTTGACCGCGAAGTCGCGCTTCTCGGACTGGGTCGTGAACATCAGCTCCGAGTACATGTCCCAGTGGCCGGACTTTTCCCACAGTGAGCGGTCGACGATCTGCGGCGTTTTGACTTCCTGATAACCGTTTTCGAGGATCGTGCGACGCATGTACTGCTCGACCTGCTGCCACAGGGTCCAGCCTTTCGCGTGCCAGAACACCATGCCCGGCGCCTCTTCCTGGATATGGAAGAGGTCGAGCAGCCGGCCGAGCTTGCGGTGATCGCGCTTTTCGGCCTCCTCGAGCATGTGGAGGTAGCTTTCAAGGTCTTCCTTCTTCGCCCACGCGGTGCCGTAGATGCGCTGCAGCATCTCGTTCTTCGAGTCGCCACGCCAGTAGGCGCCGGCGACTTTCGTCAGCTTGAAGACCTTGAGCTTGCCGGTCGAAGGCACGTGCGGCCCGCGACACAGATCGATGAAATCTCCTTGACGATACAGCGACACATCCTCGGCCTGCGGGATCGAGGCGATGATTTCGGCCTTGTAGTGCTCGCCCTGGGACTTGAAGAATTCGACCGCCTTGTCGCGCGGCCAGACTTCACGAGAGACCGGAATCTCGCGCCGGGCAAGCTCGGCCATGCGTTTTTCGATCTTCTCGAGGTCCTCCGGCGTGAACGGACGCTTGTAGGCGAAATCGTAATAGAAGCCGTTCTCGATCACGGGGCCGATTGTCACCTGCGCTTCGGGGAACAGTTCCTTGACCGCATGCGCAAGCAGGTGCGCGGTCGAATGACGGATCACGTCGAGCCCTTCGTCACCTTTTTCGGTAACGATCGCCAGCGGCGTGTCGGCCTCGATTCGATACGAGAGGTCGACGAGTCGTCCATCCACTTTGCCGGCGAGCGCCGCTTTCGCCAACCCTGCACCGATCGACGAGGCGACCTCGGATACCGTGACAGGATGATCGAAGCTGCGTACAGAACCGTCGGGAAGCGTGATATTCGGCATGATCTCGAGGCCTCGGACAAATGTTTCGACGAATTGTGGACGAAAAAAAAGTGCGGGCGAACCGCACTTTTTTTTCTGGAGCACTACAGCGGAGCCCGATTTTCAGTTTCCGGCTTCGGCAGTAGTTCGGAACATCACGGTCCAGCTCCATATGTTGGTAGGCGCGATTGGACTCGAACCAACGACCCCCACCATGTCAAGGTGGTGCTCTAACCAGCTGAGCTACGCGCCTGCTAAGAGCTGCGCAGTATAGGCATGCCCGCCATGCAGCGCAATAGTCTGCGCAAAACTTTTTGCGGAACGGGTTTTTTCTCGGGGATTTCCTTCAAGTCCTCACGGCCCGATGCAGGCGAGTCGCGCGACGCGCGGCGGATCGGCAACGAGAAGTTGCAGCGACGGAAATGAAACGCACACTTGTCGGTCCAATTGCAGTGAAACAGGAGGTTTCTCGATGACGACGCATGAGGGTGGTTTTGTCTCACGGCTATCCGGCAGGTGGGTCGGCGTGCTGGGGCTTGCGCTGCTGGTGGCCGGCACGGGCGCGGGACAGGCGGCGCCGGCGTCATCGCCCGCGACGGCGGTTTTCGCCGGGGGCTGCTTCTGGTGCATGGAGCCGCCGTTCGACGGGCTCGACGGCGTCGTGTCGACGACCTCCGGCTACACTGGGGGACACGTCCCAAATCCGCGCTACGAGGCAGTCTCCTCGGGACGCACCGGGCATGCCGAGGCAGTGCGGATCGAGTACGACCCGGAGAAAATCAGCTATGAACAGCTGCTCGACGTGTTCTGGCGCAATATCGATCCCACCGATCCCGGGGGGCAGTTCTGCGACCGGGGCAGCCAGTACCGGGCACAGATTTTCTATCAAAATGAGGGGCAGCGGGCGGCTGCCGAGCGCTCGCGTGCCGCGCTCGTCGCAAACAAACCGTTTGACGAGCCCGTCGTCACTGAAATCGTGCCGGCGCCGAAATTCTATCCGGCCGAAGACTACCACCAGGACTACTACCTGAAAAATCCGCTGCGCTACAAGTTCTATCGGCACCGCTGCGGGCGCGACCAGCGGCTCGAAGCCCTGTGGGGCGTGGATGACGGAGAGAAGAAGTGATGAACAGACGGCTCTTTCTTGCAGCCCTTTTCGGTAGCGCGGCGGCACCGCTCGTTCGCTCGGTCGAACAGAGCACCGAAGCCCCGCCGAAAATCGGGAAAATTCACCGCAGCGACGAGGAGTGGCGAAAGCTCCTCACGCCCGAGCAGTTCCGCATACTGCGGCGCGACGGGACAGAACCCGCTGGCAGCAGCCCGCTGAACGACGAGAAGAGAAACGGCGAATACGTCTGCGCCGGCTGCGAGCTCCCGCTCTTCACGTCGGACATGAAGTACGACAGCGGCACCGGCTGGCCGAGTTTCTTCACGACGATTCCGGGGCACGTCGAAACGAAGCTCGACTTCAGGATGATCCTGCCGCGCACGGAGTATCACTGCGCGCGCTGCGAGGGGCACCACGGCCATGTGTTCGACGACGGCCCGCGGCCGACCGGCAAGCGCTGGTGCAACAACGGCGTCGCGCTGAAATTCGTGCCGGCGCCCGGTTAGAGACCGCTGCACCCGGGCCCACGCGGTGCGCGCTTCAGTGGCTCGTACCTTCCTCGCGCATGGTCTTGTTCCAGACGTTGTATTTGCCGACGGGCTTTTTCATCGGCAAACGCTTGACCTCTTCGAGCGTCTGCGCGTCATAGACGATCAGCGCCCCGTCCATTTCCGACAAACTGGCGAGCGCGTAACGGCCGTCGCGCGTGAACTCGACGTGCGCGAGCGTCTGGCCGGGAGCGGCTTTGAGCTCCCTGACGATCTCGAACGTCTGCTTGTCGATGACCTGGAGGATGTGCTTCGCGTCACGGCTCATCATCGAATCGACAAAAGCATGGCGGCTGTTCTCATGGCTGCGCAGGAAGAACCCGGGGCCCCGCGTCGGGATGCGCCTGACGACGCTCCAGTCCTCGAGATCGATCACCGTGACTTCGGCCGCCTTGAGGTTCGTGCTCGCCATCACCCGCCGCCCCTGCCACTCCCAGGTGATGCCGGAACCGAGGTGCGGCATGCCGTCGAGCGGCAGATCGGCAATCTTGCGCCGAACGTCGAGATTGACGACCTGCCCGACCCCCTCGCGTGACGCGCCGAGCACCGTCGAATAGTCCTGGGTGAAGAAGAAGTCGTCGAGCACTTGCGTGAGCTCGGTGCGGCGTGGGTTCAGGTAGCCGCGGACGAAGGCGCCTTCGCGCAGCTTGTAGTCGTGGACGTAGCCGATCGGGATTTCCTCCGCCGTCGGGTCGTAGCTGATCTCCCACACCTCAGGCACGTCCTTCAGCGCAGCGACGAAGGCATTGCGCGGCGTCGCTTCATACACTGCGGAGACGCGCGAACTGCGCTTGCCTTCGCGGTCGGTAACGTCGATCGATTTCAGCAGATTCAGGTCACCATCGAGCAGCACCAGCGTATGCGGCAGATAGTTCGCGACCGCGACGTGCCGGCCGTCCGGCGACACTGCGACGTTGCGTGTATTGATGCCGGCGCGCACTTCGGCGACGACCTTGAGATTCCACAGGTCGTACTTCGTCACCCAGCCGTCGCGCGAGCCGAAAAACACGAACCGGCCGTTTTTGGTGAACTTCGGCCCGCCATGCAGCGCCAGCCGCGACGCAAAGCGATGAATCGGTTCGAGCTTGTCGCCGTCGAGCACCGACACGTGGTGATCCCCGCCTTCGACGACGACGAAGAGGTTCATCGGATCGGCATCGAACACGGGCTTGGCCGCCAGCGTCGCCGGATCGACATGCTGGATGCGCGAAGCGCGGATATCGGATTCGCTCCATTTCGGCGCCGGAACGACCGGCGTGTAGATCAACGCGCCGAGCGCCGCGATCTCGTTGGCGTTCAGCGCTGCGCCGAACGCCGGCATCTGGGTCGCGACGCGACCCTCACGGATGACCTCCAGCGCCTCTTCCTTGCGCAGGCGCGCGAGATTCTCGGGCAACAGCGCCGGTCCGCTGCCACCGAGGCGATTGGCACCGTGACAGGCGGCGCAGTGTTGCTGGTACTGACGGGCCGCGATGTCGCTGTCGGCAGCATGCACCGCCGGATTGAACACGACGAAGCCCGCCACAAGCAACACGGGGGCGACGAAAAGACGGGCTGACGTCCGGAACGTTACCGCTTTGGAACGAAGAAAATTCATTCGATGTCTCGGTGGGTCAGGCAGGACGGTGGCCCGGCACGAAAGGAGTGGTCTTGACCCGCTCGCTGCCGTAATCGGCCGCCGTCACGCCGATCTCCTCGTCAGTGAGATAACAGGCCGGGTCCTCGACCCACGGATCACCGGTGATCTGCTGGGCGCGCACGCGCGAGCTGCCGTTGCACACCGGGAGAAACGTGCATTTGCCGCAGCGCCCGCCGAGGATACGGGGATGGCGCTTGAGGCCCGCCATCAGCGGATTCGACAGGTCGCTCCAGATCTCGGAAAACGGCCGCTCGCGCACGTTGCCGAGCGGCACATGCCACCACATCGTATCGGGATGCACGACCCCGAGGTTGTCGATGTTCGCGACGTTGACGCCGCTCGCATTGCCGCCCCACTGCAGCAGCTTTGCACGGATATGCTCGGCGTGCTCGGGAAACCGGCGGGCGACCCAGTGATACATGTAGACCCCGTCGGCGTCGTTGTTGCCGGTGACGAATTCCTTGTCGACGCCGCGTCGATGCAGCGCCAGGCAGGTATCGAAAAGCAGATCCATCGCATCGCGCGTCGTGCGGTGGTGCGCATCGTCGCCGCGGTGCTTGTTGCCGCGGCCGGCGTAATTCAGGTGCGAGAAATAGAACTTGTCGATGCCCTCGTCCTCGACGAGGCGCAGCAACGCGGGCAGGTCGGCGGCGTTCTCCTCGGTCATCGTATAGCGCACCCCGACCTTGATGCCACGGGCCGCGCACAGCCGAATGCCGCGCATCGAGGCATCGAAAGCACCTTCGAGGCGGCGGAATCGGTCGTGCGTGGCGCCGATGCCGTCGAGGCTCACGCCGACATAATCGAAGCCGATCTCGTCGATCCGGTCGATGTTCGATTCTTCGATCAGCGTGCCGTTGCTCGACAGGCCGACATAGAAGCCCATTTTTTTCGCGTGACGGCCGATTTCGAAGATGTCGGGGCGCAGCAGCGGCTCACCCCCCGAGAGGATCAGCACCGGCACGCGGAATGCCTTGAGATCGTCCATCACCCGGAACACTTCCGTCGTGGACAACTCTCCGGGAAAGTCGGTATCGGCCGAAATCGAGTAGCAGTGCTTGCAGGTGAGGTTGCAGCGCCTGATCAGGTTCCAGATCACCACCGGGCCGGGGGGGTTGCGGTGCGGGCCCGAGGGTGTCGGATGATCGAGTTCGCGGATGAAGTTCGAGATGCGAAACATGGCGGGCTCTCCTGAGTGAGGCAATTACACCGGACTGCCACCCGCGGGGAAATGACGGCGGTCAAGGGGAGCGCGGACCGGGAGGCGGTCACGCGGAGGAGGAGAACGGCAATATGCCAAAATTGCAGCCTCGGCCGCGGCGACCGGCCACCCCGCACGCCTTACCCGGCAAAAGCCGCAGCATCAATCCCCGACGATGACGACGCCCTTCATTTCGGGATGGGGACCGCAGTGATATTCGAAACGTCCGGCCTGCGGAAAGACGCGCGACCATTTCTCGTCAGGGAAAAACCGTTCGGACTCTTCGCCCGTCGCGTCGAACTGCACCGAATGGCTGGTCCGCTTCTCGCGGTTCACCCACGTGACCGTGTCGCCCGGCTTGATTCGTGCCTCGGCCGGCGTGAAGGTGTAGTTCGAAATTTCGACTACCATTTCAGTTGCCTGCAGTGGCGCCGAAAAGCCCAGTACAAAGAGGCCACCCGCGAGGGTGGCCTGAAACATCGCACGCACGATTGACGCTCCTGGCGGCAGATGGAGGGGTAAGCGAAGTTACTGCTTGGCTGCGGTGATGTCCGCCTTCGCATCGATGCCAAGCTGGTGGCCGAGCGATACGTGGTGGAAGCGGCCGGCCGCGTTGTCGTCGTGAATGGCGAAGCCGAAATTGTAGACCTTGCCGGATTCGAGGTTTACGTCCCCCTCGCCCCCGCCCGTCAGTTTGCGCGTAAACACGACCGACCAGTTGTTGCCGTCGAGCTTGCCTTCGGCGTTCACCAGCCCTTTGCCGCCTTCCATTACCCGCTTGTCGGCGACGTACCCGTCAAAGCCCTTCTTTTCGCCGCTGCGCCACTGGATCAGGTCGTAGAACTTGCCTTCGGCGAGCGAACCACCCTTGACGTACTTCGTCTTGGTATCGGCGGCGCCGGGCATCGTGCGCGAATCGACGTGACAGGTTGCCCAGCAGCCCGCTTGGTCCGCGAGTTCGACCTTGCCGCCGGATTCGAGCATGAAGGCGACCTTCACCGGATTCTTGTCGTCCAGCTTCGGTGCGCCCGATGCTTTCGGCTGCTCCCACGTGAAACGCAGGTAAAGGTTCTCGCCGTCGTGCGACGCCTGCACCTTCACGGGGATGGCCGGAGCCTTGCCGGCGATCGGACTCGGCTCGATCTTCTGCCCGCTGACGATCTTCGTACCCATGTCACGGGCTTCTTCATCGTGGCAGTCGGCGCAGCGCTCGCCCTTCTTGAGTGCGCGTGCACCGCCGTGCTCGGTCCCTTTCGTGATCCATTCGACGGGCGACACCCCGGGATAGAACAGCGTGATGTCCTTTGCGGGAATCTTGCTCCAGTCCGCCGGCGCCGCAGCAAGTGCGCTACCTGCGCCCAGCGTCAGGAGAGTGGTCACCGCGCTCGCGATCAACGTCTTTCTCATTTTCGGTTCCTCTCAGTGGATGCTCGAAATTCGCTACTGCCTGCCGCTCACAACTCATCTTCCTCGGTCATGCCTTCGGGCTTGTGATGGGCGATGCCTTTGTGGCAATCGATGCACGTCATGTTGTCCTCGCGTGCCATCTCGTGCTGCTTGCGTGCCCGCTGCTTCTGCGACTCGGTGTTCATGCTGTCAAGGCTGTGGCAGTTTCGGCATTCCCGCGAATCGACGGACTTCATCCGCGCCCATTCCCGTCGCGCCAGTTCCAGCCGCTTCGCCTCGAACTTCTCGCGTGTGTCGATCGTGCCGGTGAGTTTGCCCCACAGCTCGCGCGACGCTTGGACCTTGCGGATCATCTTGTGCGTCCAGTCCCGCGGCACGTGGCAGTCCGCGCAAACCGCGCGCACCCCGGTGCGGTTCGTGTAATGGATGGTCTGCTTGTATTCCTGATAAACGTTGTCATTCATCTCGTGACAGGAGATGCAGAATTGCTCGGTATTCGTCGCTTCCATCGCGGTGTTGAAACCGCCCCAGAAAAAGACGCCGATGACGAAGCCGACCGCCAATAGGCCGCCGAGCGAGTACTTCACGCTCGGACGGCGAAGACGCGCCAACAGGCCGCCGGAATGTTGTTTGGGATTGCTGTCTCGATCCGTCATGAGAATCTTCCTCGTCACCCCTCCGGGCCGAAGCCCGGAGGGTGTCAGAACCCGATCGACGAGGCGATCAGTAGATGTCCTGCATCGTGTTGAACACGTTGAACTTGCCGGTTGGCGTGACAATCGCGGGGTCGGTGATGACCTTCTTCAGCTTGAGGGTCTTGTCGTCGTAGATCACGATCGCCGACTGGTCCGTCTTGCCGCCCCACAGCGAGATCCACACTTCGTCGCCCGCCTCGTTGTACTCCGGGTGCGTCGCGCGACGAATCGCCTTGCTTTCGGGCAGACCGGAGTCCTTCGCGACGTCCAGGCGCTTCGGTTCCTTCGCCAGGTCGTTCATGTCGAAGACATAAACCGACTCGGCGACCTCGCGTTCCGGGTTCATCGGCGCGTCAGCCCACAGGTTCTTCGACTTCGGGTGGGTCTTGACGAACAGGTTGCCCGCGCCCGGCATCTTCAGCTCCTGCACGACCTTCCAGTTCTGGTCCTTGTGCTTGGCATACTTGGCCTCTTCCGACGCGGTCGAAATCACCGAAATCACGTCGGCGCCGAGGTGGCCGGTCGTCCACACCGGACCGAACTGCGGATGCACGAAGTTCGCGCCGCGGCCCGGGTGCGGAATCTTCGCCGTGTCGATGAGCGCGGCGAGCTTGCCGGTCTTCGTATCGACCGCGGCGACCTTGTTCGACGCGTTCGCCGCGACCATGAAGTAGCGCTTGGAGGCGTCCCAGCCGCCGTCGTGCAGGAACTTCGCCGATTCGATCGTCGTCGTCTTCAGGTTCTTGATGTCGGTGTAGTCGACGAGCATGATCTGGCCCGTCTCCTTGACGTTGACGACCCACTCCGGCTTGATGTGCGACGCGACGATCGACGCGACGCGCGGCTCCGGGTGGTACTCGCCGTCGACCGTCTGGCCGCGCGTCGACACGACCTTGATCGGCTCGAGCGTCTCGCCGTCCATGATCGAGTACTGGGGCGGCCAGTAGGTGCCGCCGATCAGGTATTTGTCTTCAAAGCCCTTGAACTTCGAGGTGTCGACCGAACGCGCATCGGAGCCGAGGCGCACCGTCGCGACCGTCTTCGGCTCCTCGTACCACATGTCGATGATCGTCGTCAGGCCGTCACGACCGACGGTATAGACGTAGCGCCCCGACGCCGATAGCCTCGAGATATGCACCGCGTAGCCGGTGTCGAGCACTTTCCAGATCTTGTGCGTGTCGCCGTCGATCAGCGCGAGCTTGCCGGCGTCGCGCAGCGTCACCGCGAAGACGTTCTTCAGGTTGATGTTGTTCATCTGCTTCTTCGGACGCTCGGCAACCGGAACAAGCAGCTTCCAGCTGTTCTTCATGTCCTGCAGCGAGAACTCGGGCGGCACATCCGGGGTGTTCTGGATGTAGCGCGCCATCATGTTGATCTCTTCCTTCGTCAGGATGTCGTCGTAGTTGACCATCCCGCCTTCGGTGCCGTAGGCGATGATCTTCTCGAGACGTTCGGTGCCGAGCTTGAGCGTGCCGCCCTCGGTCTTGGTTCCGTCGGCCGCGGTCTTGGCCCAGTGCGGTTCCAGATTTTTCCCGGTCGCCCCCTTGCGCAGCACGCCGTGGCAGCCGGCGCAGCGCTCGAAGTAGATCTGCTTCGCCTTGTCCTTTTCGTCCTGGGTCATTTCGGGAGCAGATTGCGCCCAAACCGTGCCCACGGCCAGCGGCAGCAACGCCAGCGCGAACGCCTTGCCCATCCAACTCTTGTTTTGCACGTCTTTCTCCTTAAGCAGCTCGGGATGTGAAACAACAATGCAGCCAGTATCGATCTGATAACCGCGGACGATCCTTGATATGCGTTAAATTTCCCTATCCCCTCTGTGGATAAAATTGTGCAGCATAAAAAACCTCTCATTACAACGTAAAACGCATAAGCAAATTGCAACACCTGCAGTTGCCCGCGGAAACGCAACATCGCGGTTTTACCGGGGTGCGCACGAGGTTTCCGATGCGTGGCGGAAACTCACTCGCGCTTGTGTCCCTTTGGTGCTGAGCCACCGATCCGCAGCCCCGTTTTCTTCAGGATTGCCGACGAGAACAACACGTCGCGGCTGCGGCAGGCGCCGGGAAAACGGGCCGCGATACGGCTCGAAATGTCGCTGATCTGCTGCCGCACCTCGTCATGGCTGCGCCCGTGAACCATCGCGAAGAGGTTGTACGGCCAGTCCGGGAGACGGCGCGGACGTCGATAGCAGTGCGTGACGGCCTCGAGTGCACCGATGAACTCGCCCACGGCATCGACACATTCGTCCGCAACATCCCACACGCTCATGCCGTTCGCGGTGTAGCCGATCGCGTAATGATTCGGTACCGCGCCGATGCGACGGATGATTCCGCGCTCGAGCATCCCGCGGACGCGACAAAGCAGTTCGTCGACCGGCAGCCCGACTTCCCGCGCCACTTCGTCCCACGGCTCGGGGACTAGCGGCAGACCGCCCTGGGTCGCGACGATGATGCGTCGCTCGATCGCCTCGTCGCAACCGACGCCGGGCGCGCAGCCGAGGGCGCCGTCCTGCGGGGGTGGATTTTCGCAGTGCGCGGCCATCACGCCTCCAGCTTCATTTCGACGAAGTACTCCCGTTCCTTCGGAAACAGGAACACCGGCAGCCCGGTCGCCGCTTCGATCCGTCTTGCCGTCTCGGCTATGCCCTGCGGATTTTCGGTCGCGAGGACGAACCACATGTTGAGCGCGTGGTCGCGACGGTAGTTGTGTGCCACTTCGGCAAAGGCATTCACTTCGGCGGTGACGCGCTCGAAATCGGGTTCGGGCACGCTGATGGCGGCGAGGCAGAACGCGCCGCCGATCCGCTCGATCTGGAACATCGGGCCGAACCGGGTCAGCACCCGCTGATCGAGCAGGCGCTGCAGCCGGTCGATGACCTGCCTCTCGTCGATCCCGAGCCGGACCGCGACGTCGGCAAACGGCTTGCGCACCAGCGGAAAATCCCCTTGCAGCATGTTGATCAGCACCCGGTCGGTCTCGTCGAGCAGCGACGCCTGCCCTTTCGCTGTCGCTCGGCTCATGCGTCACCGTCCGCGAGATAACGCGCGCCCTGCTGCTTGAAGCGCCGGGTGCTGAACAGCACGGCGCCGGACCAACGATTCATCTGGTGGCGTGCAGCGATGGCTTCGCGCACCTCGAGCACCGCTTCGCGCGACTTGCCATGGATCATGCAGAACAGGTTGTACGGCCAGTCCGGCACGACGCGGCTGCGCCGGTAGCAAAGCGTCACTGCAGGCTCGGCAGCGAGACTGCGGCCCAGTTCGCTGACCTGGTCGTCCGGAACATCCCAGACGCACATCGCGTTCGCGCGAAAGCCGAGCTCATGATGGCGTACGACGATTCCGAAACGCTTGATCAGGCCGTTTTCGAGCCACGAAGCGATCAACTCGATGACCATCGCTTCGCTGAGCCCGACCTTGCGCCCGAGCGCGTCGAACGGGCGCGGCAGCAACGGCAACCCCGCCTGCAACGCCGTCATCAACCGACGCTCGAGGCCGGGCAGCGCGCACGCCGTCTCGCCGAGGGGCGGCAAATCGCCTCTCGCAGCGCTGACTGCGCCGCGCACCGCCCCGCCGAGATCGAAGCCCAGATCGATGTGGAACTCTTCTTCGAGCGGCAGCACGACGACCCTGCAGCCGGTGTCCCGCTCGATTTCCGCAACGACCTGCTGCAATCGCTGCTCCGACGCCGCCGTGATCACGAACCACAGATTGAGTGAATGTTCGCGCTGGTAGTTGTGATTCACTTCCGGCACTGCGCTGATGCGGGCAGCGATCGACTCGAGCCGCGCTAGCGGTGCGGCGAGCGCCGCCAGCGCGCTCGCGCCGACGCGCCGCGGCGCGAATACCGCTCCCACCCGGCTGACGACGCCGGAGTCCAGCCAGTCCTGCAGCGCGGCGAGCACAGCCGGCTCGCTCAGTCCGCATTGTGCGGCGATCGCGACGAACGGCTCGGAAACGAGCGGAAAGCCGCGCTGGTAGTCATTGAGCAGGCGAAACGCGGCCGCCTGGGGCTGATGAACCACTTCGCGCCCGGCCATTGTCGTGGTGCACATCTGCGTGGCGCTCGTGCAGGGCATGTCCTAGAACCCTGTCCGGAAGGCGCGACTGGTGAAGAAAATGCCGCTCGGGCTGGCGGCCGGGAGTTCGGCACGCTTGTCGCGCTTCGCTGTCCCGTAGATCACGACCTTGTTGTCGTCACGCGCAGACACCCAGACCTCCTCGCCTTTCGGGGCGAATTCCATATGGAGAATGGCCCGACCTGGCTGCAGCGTATCGACTATGTTGTTCTGGATGGTATCGATCACCTGGACCCAGCCGTTGTCCGGGAAGGCGAAATTGACCCACACTTCGCGGCCGTCGGGCCTCGCCATCACGAACACCGGCTGGCTCTTGACCGGAATCCGCGCGATCTCCTTCCAGCTGCCGAGCTCGACGACCAGGACCTCGTGACGGCCGATCGCCGGCAGATAGGCACGTCCCCCGGCAACGGCCCAGCCGCGCAGGTGCGGCATCTTGTACACCGGCAACGCCTGCTCGCCCCGGCCGTAGCCGGGCAGGATGGTGCGCACGCCCTTTTCGGCATGCCACAGGTCGAGCATCGACAGACCGTCCTCGCCGAACAGCCCGGCAATGTAGTAGCGCCCGTCCGGCGTCACCAGCGCATCGTACGGCTGCTTGCCGGACGGGTAACGCTCGGTTTTCGGATGCTGCGGATCGGACAGATCGGTGACGCGGATTTCGTTCGCGTCGAACAGCGAATAGACGAAACGGTTGCCCGGCAGATCGGCCAGGCCGACGACTTTCGAGCGCTTGCCATCGGGGCCGTAGGCGGCCGGCACGTCGGCGAGCAGTTCGAGCGTGCCCGCGTCGAAAGCCTTGATTCCGCCGGGTTCGTAGTTCTGCGCGACGAGGATTCGTCCGTCCTGGGAAATCGCGCCGCCGATCGCGTTGCCGGCCTGTACCACGCGGTTCGCGATCGTCGCGGTGAGGAGATCGACTTTGGTCAGCCCCCCGTCGCGACCGAACACGTAGGCATAACGGCTGTCGCGGGAAAACACCACCGATGCATGGGACAGATCGCCGAGGCCGGAAACTTGCGCGAGCGCCCGGCGCTGCGTCGTCTCGATGACCTGCAACCGTCCGGTCGCACGCTCGACGATGACGCCGAGATCGCCGGTGCCACGCAAGGCGACCGGCGGTTGGGACGCGCACGCCGACAGCAGGAGCATCGCGACTGTCAATGCTGCACGCTTCACTTTGCTTCCGGGCATCGTCCGTCTCTCTTTGTCGGGCAGGTTTGTGCCGGCCGGCCAAGGGCTCATTACCGCGTCCCCGCCGTCCGTTGGGCGGATTGCGGGCCGCCATCCGCGGGAAAGCCTTCGAGGAGCCGTTCCACGACCCATGCAGCTTCCGATTCCTCGATCAGGCCGCGAAACGGCGGCATCGGTGTGCCGGGGCGGCCCCCGATAATCGTCGCGACCAGTCCCTCCGAAGGTTTGCCCCGCAGCGCCGCCGGGGTGAGAGCCGGGCCGAGGCCGCCCTGCAAGGTCAGCCCGTGACACGATCCGCAGTCCTGGCGAACCATATGCACCAGCTCGCGCTGCCGCTTGTCGTCGGGGGCGGGACCCTGGGCGTGGACCGGGACAACCAGCGCCGGAAGGAAAGCCGCGATCAGGATGCTTCGACAGAACACGCTCGGGTCCTCGTCAGTCCGCACTGGAAAGGTTGGCCATCACGGACGGGAGGCGAGACGCCGACCTGATCCGCTCAGCTATGAGTGCAGTATCGTGCCGACATAGCCTGGCCCTCCTTGATATCGGTTAATTTCCCGGACGGTAAGTAGGGATAAAGTGGCGACGCCCGAACGTCCTGTTCGCGCCATTCGAACCGCCGCGGAGCACCGATTCGCGGCACACGCGGAGAGCCATTCATGAGCAAGCATATCGGCGGCTTCGATCCTTCGGGAGAGGATCCCGATAAACCGGCAGCATGCGGACGACCGGGCAAGGTGTATCTGGTCGGGGCCGGCCCCGGCGATCCGGAGCTTCTCACGCTGAAAGCGGCACGCCTGCTGTCGAAGGCGCAGGCTGTCGTCTATGATCACCTTGTCGGCGAGGAAATCCTCAACCTCGCCAATCCGGCGGCAAGGATGATCTATGCGGGCAAAGAGGCGGGATACCATTCATTGCCGCAGCACCGGATCAACGGTCTGCTGGTCGATCTCGCCCGCAGCGGGCTCGAGGTCGTGCGGTTGAAAGGGGGCGATCCGTTCATGTTCGGTCGCGGCGGCGAAGAGGTGGAAGAGCTGCTCGAATCCGGGATCGAATGCGAAGTCATCCCCGGGATCACCGCGGCATGCGGGATATCCGCCTGTACCGGCATCCCGTTGACGCATCGCGACCACGCACGCTCGGTGATCTTCACGACCGGACATCTAAAGGACGACACAGTCAATCTCGACTGGCCGGCGCTGGCCCGGCCGAACCAGACGGTCGTCATCTACATGGGGCTTGGCGCGCTCGACATCATCTGCCAGCAGCTGATCGCCCATGGACTTGCGCCCGATACGCCGGCGGCGGTTGTGCATGCCGGCACCACGAACAGGCAAATCACCGTGAGCGACCGACTCGACCAGCTCGCGGCGGCCGTGAAACGCGCCCAGCTCAAGTCGCCGGCGCTGATCATGATCGGGTCGGTCGTGTCGCTGCACGCGCTGCTTGGCAATGGAACGGCAATCGAGGAACTCGCGCTGACGGGGTGAGTTCCTCGGCAACCAATACCGGGCAGAGGCGTTGCGCCACCAGTTCTTCCCTGAAGGAGAGCGACGATGGGTATCAACAGGAATCGGATCAGCGGCGTCTTCCTGCTTGCGAGCGTGCCACTCGCCATGTCACAGGTGTTCGCCCAGGCGAACACCGCAGAGCATGTCGGCGAGGCGGAGGCAAAATACCAGGCCGGCGGTTCTCCGCTGGCCGACGTCGAGATGTACCAGGACATCAATCCCGACGCGCCGAAGATCACCAAGGCCGAGTTCGCGAAAGCCCAGAACATCTACTTCCAGCGCTGCGCCGGCTGCCACGGCGTGCTGCGCAAGGGCGCGACCGGCAAGCCGCTGACGCCCGACATAACGCTCGGCAAAGGCAGCGAATACCTCAAAGTCTTCATCAAGTACGGCTCGCCCGCCGGCATGCCAAACTGGGGCACGTCGGGCGAACTCACCGACGAAGAAGTCGACCTGATGGCACGCTATATCCAGCAGTCGCCGCCGCAACCGCCCGAGTTCGGCCTGGCGCAAATGAAGGAGACATGGAAAGTCATCGTCCCGCCCGAGCAGCGGCCGAAGAAGAAGATGAACGACTACAACATCTCGAACATCTTCTCGACGACGCTGCGCGACACCGGAGAGATCGCGCTGATCGATGGCGACACGAAGAAGATCATCAACATCGTCAAGACCGGCTACGCCGTTCACATCTCCCGCATCTCGGCCTCCGGCCGTTACCTGTTCGTGATCGGCCGGGATGCGAAGATCAACATGATCGACCTGTGGATGGAGAAACCCGACAACGTCGCCGAGATCCGCATCGGTCTCGAGGCCCGCTCGGTCGACACGTCGAAATACAAGGGTTACGAGGATAAATACGCGATCGCCGGCGCGTACTGGCCACCCCAGTTCGTCATCATGAACGGCGACACGCTCGAGCCGCAGAAAATCGTCTCGACTCGCGGCCTGACTGTCGATACGCAAGAATACCACCCCGAACCGCGCGTCGCGGCGATCGTCGCGTCGCACTTCAAGCCGGAGTTCGTCGTCAACGTCAAGGAAACCGGCAAGACGCTGATGGTCGACTACTCCGACCTCCAGAACCTGAAGACAACCGAAATCGGTTCGGCGCCCTACCTGCACGACGGCGGGTGGGACGCGTCGAAGCGCTATTTCATGGTCGCGGCGAACCAGTCGAACAAGGTCGCCGCGATCGACGCGAAGGACGGCAAGCTCGCCGGACTCATCGACGTCGGCAAGATCCCGCACCCGGGCCGCGGCGCGAACTTCACGCACCCGACCTACGGCCCGGTATGGGCGACCGGGCACCTCGGCGACGACACGATCGCGCTGATCGGCACCGACCCCGAAAAGCACAAGCAGTACGCATGGAAGATGGTCGATACACTGAAGAGCCAGGGCGGAGGGTCGCTGTTCATCAAGACGCATCCGAAGTCGAAGCACCTGTATGTCGACAACCCGCTTCATCCGGACGCGAAGGTCAGCCAGACGGTCGCGGTGTACGACCTCACGAACCTGCAGGGCGGCTTGAAGGTGCTGCCGATCGCCGAATGGGCGGAGCTGAAGGACGACGGCGCGAAGCGGGTCGTCCAGCCCGAGTACAACAAGGACGGCAACGAGGTGTGGTTCTCGGTGTGGTCGGCGAAAGACAAGGAGTCGGCGATCGTCGTCGTCGACGACACGACCCTCGAACTGAAGACCGTGATCAAGGATCCGAAGCTGATCACGCCGACCGGGCACTTCAACATCTATAACACCCAGCACGACGTGTACTGAGGTTGTGCGGCGGAGGGCGCCGCCGACTGTCCAACCCGCACGGCCAGCTTCATGCTGGCCGTTTTTTCAACCTTCCATGTTCAACCTTCCACGCCGATCATTTGCGCAGGCGGGTCACGATGAACAGAATGACTATCGCGCCGACGAGCGCGCCGATGAAGCCGGCCGGCTCGCCCGGCCGGTACAGGCCGAGGAACTGTCCGCCGTAGGTCGCGAGCATCGCTCCGGCGATGCCCAGCAGCGTCGTCATGATGATCCCGAGGCCGTCCTTGCCGGGATGCAGCAGCCGTGCAAGGAGTCCGACGATGAAGCCGATGATGATGGTCCCGATGATCGACATGAGCATATCTCCTTGAGGTTCAGACTCCGGGCCAGGCAGCGAGGAACTGCTTCCAGTGGGGCGCATCGATGCGCGCGAGCGCTTCGCGCACGACCGCGAGTTCGGCGGCGTGGGACGCCGCATCGAGTTGCCCGCGCATGCGCTGAAAACCCAGGTACACCAAATAGGTATTGACGACATCGGTTTCACAGTAATCGCGGATTTCCGCCGCGCGCCCGTCCTGCCACGCCGACCACACCGCGGAACCGTCCATGCCGAGCTTGCCGGGAAACCCCATCAGCTTCGCCAGCTCGTCGAGCGGTGCGTTCGCGCGCGGCTGATACAGCGCGAGCAGATCCATCAGGTCGAGGTGCCGGCTCTGATAGCGGCCGATGTAATTGTTCCATTTGAAATCGCGCGAATCCTGGTAATCCCCTTCACCCTGGTCCCAGTACCGCGGCGCCGAGACGCCGTGTTTCAGGCCGCGGTAATGCAGCACCGGCAGGTCGAATCCCCCGCCGTTCCACGACACGATCTGCGGCGTGAAGCGTTCGATGCCGTCGTAGAAGCGCTGGATGATCTCGCCTTCCGTGCACTCCGGCGCCGAGAGCGAGAACACGCGGAACTGCGAAGCGTCCCGCAGCACACAGGAAATCGTCACGACGCGCTGCAGGTGATGCGGCAGGAAGTCGCTGCCGTTGGTCGCGCGCCGCTGCTGGAAAGCGAATTCGGCGACTTCGTAATCGTCGAGATCGTCGGGCAGATCGTTGAGCACGCGAATGCCTTCGACATCCGGGACGGTCTCGATATCGAAGACGAGGACCGGCATCACTTGCGCACCCAACTGCCCTCGCGCTGGATCCACCAGCCCGGTTGGGCGCGATCGATCCAGCGCCGCGCGAACGTGGCGCGCACTTCCGCCTCCCATTCGGGATGACCATTGGCGCGCGCAATTTCGCGGTAGAGGGCTGCGCGATCGGCGTTTTCAGCCGCGACCAGCGCATTCGCCTGGCCGCGCTGAGCGAGCGGGACGCCGGAGGCATCGCGCAGGGCGACGTTGCCGTCGGCTGCCAGCCCGACCGCACCCGACCCATACAACGGCGCGAGCTTCGCATGACGCTGCTGCATCGACTGCTTGAGCGCCGCGATCGCCGGCGTGTCGATTTCGATGTTCCCCTGTGCGAGCACGAGGCCGGCAAAGCCGAGCAGCACCACGGCAATCCAGCCGCGAAATCCGGTCAGAGCATTCGTCATCGCATTCATTTCGTCTCTCCGTCCGGCTGCGATCGGATCGTCGGGGTCTCGCCTTCGCCCAGCTGCCAGACGTCTTCGATGATGCGATCCGCGGCTTTTTCCGCGGCGGCCGCGGGAAAATAGATATTGATCGTCACGCAGGCGCCGGCAGTCGCGATCACGGCGCCGAGCATAGCGACTCTGGGGAATGCGGTCATTCGGCCTCCTGTTCCTGCCCGCCGCGAGCCGGGCCTGTTGCGGCGAAGCCGCGAATTCCGACTGCTACTGGATGACGGGGGAAGCGTTGGATGCGATCACCCGCTGCAGACGATCGATCAGCTCGTTCCAATCGACGCGCCGATTGTAGCCGATGACATTCAACGCCGGGATGCCGCCGCCACGCACGAGGTAGTAGCCGTCACCGGGCGCGACAGCGTCATCCAGCCCGTCCATGCGGCATACGCCGTCACGCAGGATGCAGGAGATACCGATCTCGCGATAGCCGAACGTTTCGAACAGGCCGAGCAGCCCGCGCTGCAGCGCAGCCGCCGCACCCGGCCCGCCGAGCGCGCTGATGTTCTGCACCGCGCGCTGGCTGATGCGTCGCGGATAGTTTCCGGGGCTGCTGACGACGCGGGCGTCGAAGCGCACCGGCCGCCAGCGCGCGAGTTCCAGCCCGCGCACGTCCGCGTCGACAAAGCCGGAAACGCTGCCGAACGAGAAGGCTTCGGTCAATTGCCCGAGGTCGAGGTGGCGGGCCTGGACGTCCGCATAGAGATGCGATGCGACGCCGAACGGTTCGAGCAATTGCAGGCGCGTCGCCTGCAGGTAGCCGCCGAACACCGAAATCACCAGAGCGCCGTCGAGCGTAATTTCGCCCGGCGCGATGCGCAGCCCCGGCAGCGATGCGCTCAGCACGCCGGACATCGCCGGCAAGCCGGCTGCCTCGGCGAGCAGCGCCATCGAAATCGGCTCGACGACGGCACCGCCGCTGCCGTGCCAGCCGGTCGCATCGCGCGCGAGCGCCAGCCGCTCGAGGACCAGCGCACCGTCGAGCACCGGGATCGCGACACGGTCGACGTCGACACCTTGCCCGTCGAGCCGCGCGACAAGCTCGAAGGCGCCCAGCGCGAGCTTCTGCCAGCGGCCGCCGCCGACCGCCAGTCGCGCTTCGGTGCGAGCGTCGGTGCGCCATGGCACGACGCCGGTCAGCGGCCCGAAACTCAGTTCCTTGTCACTGAGGCTGAAGCCGGCCTCGTCGAATGCAAGATCCACCGCAGTCGGCACCCCCTCTTCGACTGTCGCTGCGGCGCTGACATGGCCTGAAAACCGCAGCCGGTCCGTTGCGGCCGGTGCAAACGCCGGCGCAAGATAACGCGGACCGACCACCGCGAGATCGGCGTCAGCGACCGAAAACGCCAGACTTCTCATGGCCAGCGGCTGCAGGCCGATTTCGGCGTTTGCGGTGATCGCGCGCACGCCTTCGAGTTCGAGGCGCGCGCGCGTCACCGTGAGCACCTCCGCTTCGAGCCGCCCGGCCGCGTCGATGATCGGGCCGGCCACGAGGTACAGCGGATGCAGATACGCTTCGCCGGCGCGCCACGCCACCCGCCCCTGCCAATCCCAGCCGGCGCGCCGGCGCCGCGCCCGTAGATCGATATCCAGGCCCACCCCTTCCGCCGCCCGCAGCCCATCCGCCTGTTCGAATCCGCCGCCTTCGAGCTTCCCCGACACTTTGATGCGGGCACCGTCGCGCGCCGGGGAATATTCGATGCGACCGGCAAACCGCCCTGCCGCATTCCAGCTTGCCAAATCGATGAGCTTCCCCAGGCGTGCAACGGAAAGCCCTGCAAGCGACGCCACGATCCGGCCATCCGGACGCAGCACCACGTCGATCGTTTCGCGGCCGGGCATGCGGAGGTTGAGTTCGCCGCTCTTGTTCACCGTGTCGAAGTGCAGGTCGATCGCCACACGCTCGAACAGGCCGGGGACGGTCACTAGGCCGCTGCGGCAGCGGACCACGGCACGTTCGAGGTGGAAATCGGGGCAATGGATCGTGACGTCCTGCCAGTCGCGCTGGTCGATTGCGAAGCGTTCGATCGCCAGTTCGGCCAGCTCGCCTTCGCCGCCGAGACGGACATGCAGGCCTTCGATGACGAAAACCGGATGCGTGACGCGGCCCAGGTCGAGTTGCAGGACGCCCGCTCCGGCAAACCCGAACCAAGCCAGGATGAAAAGAACAAAAGCCCAGCGCATCGTGCGCCGGCCGGACCCGAACTCAGCCCGGAAACACGCCGGTCGACAGATACCGGTCGCCACGATCGCAGATGATGGACACGATCACTGCATTTTCCAGGTCCGCCGCAAGGCGTACGGCAACATGCATCGCGCCGCCCGACGAGATCCCGGCAAAAATGCCTTCCTCGCGCGCCAGGCGCCGTGTCATTTCCTCGGCGTCGGCCTGGCTCACGTTTTCGAGTGCATCGACCCGCGGCTTTTCGTAGATCTTCGGCAGATAGGCTTCGGGCCACTTGCGGATGCCGGGGATCTGCGAACCCTCATCCGGTTGGCAGCCGATGATGCGGACGGCGCGATTTCTTTCCTTCAGGAAGCGCGAGCAGCCCATGATCGTCCCGGTCGTGCCCATGCTGCTGACGAAGTGCGTGATCCGGCCGCCCGTCTGCTCCCAGATTTCCGGGCCGGTCGCTTCGTAATGAGAGAGCGGGTTGTCGGGATTCGCGAACTGGTCGAGGATGATTCCCCCGCCTTCGTCGCGCATCCGTTCGGCGACGTCCCGGGCCATTTCCATGCCGCCGTCGCGCGGAGTGAGCACGAGTTCGGCGCCGAACGCCCGCATCGTCTGGCGCCGCTCGACGCTCTGGTTTTCGGGCATCACGAGGATCATCCGGTAACCGCGCATCGCCGCGGCCATCGCCAGCGCGATCCCGGTATTTCCGCTGGTCGCCTCGATCAACGTGTCGCCGGCACGAATCTCGCCGCGCGCTTCCGCATGCACGATCATCGACAGCGCCGGTCGGTCCTTCACCGATCCGGCCGGGTTGTTGCCTTCGAGCTTCGCGAGAATGACGTTGTTGCGCCCCGCGCCGATGCGCTTGAGGCGCACCAGCGGCGTGTGGCCCACGTAGTCTTCCAGCGTCTTGTAGTCCATGTCCCTGTGATCCGGTCTGATTTCGATGGCCCGATAGTAAGCGGGGAGCCCCTTCACGCAAACCCGCGGAGCGGCATAAGCTTATATCGGCAATCGTTCCGGAACGGGAGCTCAGCGCCGTCCGATGCCGTGGTACTCGAGGCCGACCCGTGCCATGACGGACGGTTCGTACATGTTGCGTCCGTCGAACACCACCGCATGCCGCAGCATCTGCCGGATGCGGATGAAATTGGGGCTGCGGAACTCCTTCCATTCGGTGACGATGATTAACGCATCAGCACCTTCGAGGACCTCCATCGGCCGCTCGGCATACGCCAGCCGCGGTTCGTCGCCGAAGATGCGCCGCGCCTCGCTCATCGCGACCGGATCGTAGGCGACGAGCGTAGCGCCGCGGCGCAACAGCTCGGCGACGATCACCCGGCTCGGTGCGTCCCGCATGTCGTCGGTGTTGGGCTTGAAGGCGAGCCCCCACAGTCCGAAGTGGCAACCCGACAGGTCCTCGCCGAACCGGGCGACGATCTTGTCGACGAGACGCAGCTTCTGCGCCTCGTTCGCCGCCTCGACGGCGTTCAGGATCAGCAGATCCTGGCCGCGCTCGTCGCCGGTGTTGATCAACGCCTTCACATCCTTCGGAAAGCATGAACCGCCGTAGCCGCAGCCGGGATAGAGAAAGTGCCAGCCGATGCGCGGGTCCGAGCCGATACCCTGACGCACGAGTTCAATGTCCGCGCCGAGCGTCTCGGCGAGGTTCGCCAGTTCGTTCATGAAGCTGATGCGGGTCGCAAGCATCGCATTGGCGGCATATTTGGTCAGCTCGGCGCTCCTGACATCCATCACCAGCATCTTTTCGCGATTGCGCTGAAACGGGCCGTACAGTTCGCGCATCAGCTCGATCGCGCGCTCGTCGTCCGCACCGACGATGATCCGGTCGGGGCGCATGAAGTCATCGACCGCCGCGCCTTCCTTCAGGAACTCCGGGTTCGACACGACACTGAACGGAAAATCGGCTTCGCGCGCCGCCAATTCCGCAACGATCGCCTCGCGAACGCGGTCACCGGTACCCACCGGGACCGTCGACTTATTGACGACGATGCGGTAGCCATCCATGTGCCGGCCAATGTTTCGCGCCGCCGCAACGACGTACTTCAGATCCGCCGACCCATCCTCGTCGGGCGGCGTTCCGACCGCGATGAACTGCATCGTTCCGTGGCGCGCCGCCTGTTCGACGTCGGTGGTGAAGAACAGGCGCCCGGCCTCGACGTTGCGGCGCACGATCTCCAGCAGCCCCGGTTCGTGGATCGGAATTCCGCCACCCTCGAGGATGCTGATCTTGGTCGGATCGACATCCACGCACAGCACATCGTTACCGACGTCCGCGAGGCAGGCCGCGCTGACGAGTCCGACGTAACCGGTACCCACGACGGTGACTTTCATGAATCGTCCTCAAGCGGAAGAAACATCAAACCGCCGGGCGAGCCGTGCGACCGGCGACACCTCTCACAGGCGTTTAGGGCGCAAGATCGTATTCTTCGGTGCGGCGCGGAGGATACGTTTCCCAACCGCCGCACGCGGGGCAACGCCACTGGAACTGGCGCGCCTTGAACCCGCATTCGGCGCAACGATAGCGCGCAACCCGGCGCGTGTGGCCGTGGATTAACTGTTTTACAAGTTCGATGTCGCTGCGCTGCTCGGCCGGCGCATTCAGCAATGCCGCTTCGAGCAACTTGTCGAGCCCGAGCAAGGTCGGATTGCGACGCAGCTCTTCCCTGACCAGGTCATAGGCCGCGCGTGATCCCTGCTTTTCAAGCTCCCAGTGGAACACCTCGTCGAGGAGATCGAGCGAGGAATGACGTTCGAGCCACGAGCGCAGCAGCGTCTGCCCCTGCTCGATCCGGTCGAGCCGCTGGTGGGCGTCCATGATGCGTTCGGCGACCAGCGCAAGGTACACCGGGTCCTGGCTCTCGACGCGTTTCCACACTTCGATGGCCTCGTCGTAGCGCTTCTCGGCCGCCATGAGATCACCGAGGACGATGCTTGCGCGGACACACCGCCGGTTGATCGCGAATGCCTGGTCGAGATGGTGCCGCGCTTCGTCGTTCCGTGAGCTTGCAAGGGCGAGCGTCGCCAGCTCGCAATGGAAATTCGCGACTTCCTTGCGCCACAGGACGCTCTCGTTATCCGGCAGCGCCTTCGCCGCCTCGATCGCCTTTGCCCAGTCCTTTTCCTGCTGATAGATCTCGAGCAGAAAACGCACTGCAGTGTCATTGAGGCGGGTGTCGCGAAGCTTCACGAACACCGCCTCGGCGCGGTCCAGCAATCCGGCCTTCAGATGATCCTGGCCGAGCTCGGCGAGCGCCTGAAGGCGCTGCTCATCGGAGAGGTCCTCGCGGTCGACGAGGCTCTGGTGCATGCGAATCGCGCGATCGGTTTCGCCGCGGCGTCGAAACAGGCTTCCCAGTGCGAAATGCAATTCGATCGTTTGCGGATCGATTTTCACTGCTTCGATGAACGCATCGATCGCCTTGTCCTGCTGTTCATTGAGCAGAAAGTTCAGACCCGACAGGTATGAACGCGGCAGCGCGCGCGATTCATGCACCACCTGACGTATGTCGATGCGGGCGGCCAGCCAGCCCAGCGCAAAGAAAAGCGGTAGCGCCAGAAACCACCAGAATTCGATTTCCATTGCTCAAAAAGTCTCGGGCGCCTGGACTTCGGCGGCGCTCGGAACCGGGGCGGCCGGACGATCGCGCGTGGCGCGATCGAGCTGGCGGCGCAGGCGACCGATTTCACGCCGCTGACGCAGCAGCGAGCCGAACGTCGCGGTCACGCCGAGCAGCGCACCTGCGGTGAATGCAACGAGAATGACGAACACCAGCGGCAACTGCCAGCTGCTGCCGAAAAAGAAATGCAGGCTCACGAGGTGGTCGTTCTTCACTGCGAAACCGAACAGCAGAAAGAACAGCAGGAGCCGGATGATCCACATTACGACGCGCATGGGATGAATTATCTCCGAGCGAAGGGCAAAAAAGAAGGCGGCTCGCGCCGCCCTCCCGGACATTCATGATGCAGACCCGATCGCCGCGCAGCTCATCCGGCGATGTCGACGCGCTCGCGTAGCTCTTTGCCGGCCTTGAAGTGGGGCACGTACTTTTCCGGGACCAGGACCTTGTCCCCGGATTTCGGATTGCGCCCCACCCTCGGCGGTCGATAGTTCAATGCAAAGCTGCCAAATCCCCGGATCTCAATGCGGTCCCCGCGCGCCAGCGCTTCGGACATCGCATCGATCACCATCTTGACCGCGTAATCGGCATCCTTTGCGACGAGCTGCGGAAAACGCGCCGCAAGCCTCGCAATCAGCTCCGATTTGGTCATATCCAACCGGATTTACTGCTTCTGCTCGTTGAGCTTGGCCTTCAGCAGCGCACCAAGGTTCGTGGTACCGCTGGCTGCGGAACTGTCCGAAGCAAACTTCTGCATCGCGTCGCTCTGCTCGGCCTGGTCCTTCGCGCGGATCGACAGGTTGATCGAACGCGTCTTGCGATCGACGTTGATGATCATGACCTCAACTTCCTGGCCTTCCTTCAGCACGGTCGTCAAGTCATCGACACGGTGCGCAGCAGCTTCCGACGCGCGCAAGTAGCCTTCGACATCCTCGTTCAGCTCGATCACCGCCCCGCGCGCGTCGACCGATTTCACGGTGCCGCTGACGACGCTGTTCTTCTCGTGCGTCGCAATGAAATTCGTGAACGGATCGCCTTCGAGCTGCTTCACGCCGAGCGAAATCCGCTCGCGCTCGACGTCGATCGCCAGGACGACAGCCTCGACTTCGTCGCCCTTCTTGAAGCGGCGCACAGCCTCTTCGCCGGTATCGCTCCAGGAAAGATCGGACAGATGCACCAAGCCGTCGATGCCGCCGTCCAGGCCGATGAACACGCCGAAATCAGTGATCGACTTGATCTGGCCCCGCACCTTGTCACCCTTCTTGTGGTTGATCGCGAAATCGTCCCACGGGTTCGACATGCACTGCTTCATGCCGAGCGAGATGCGGCGGCGGTCTTCGTCGATCTCGAGAATCATCACTTCGACTTCGTCGCCGAGCTGGACGACCTTCGTCGGATGGATGTTCTTGTTCGTCCAGTCCATTTCGGACACGTGGACCAGGCCCTCGATGCCCTGCTCGACTTCAACGAACGCACCATAGTCGGTGATGTTCGTGACCTTGCCAAACAGGCGCGTGCCCTGCGGGTAACGACGGGCAATGCCCACCCACGGATCTTCGCCGAGTTGCTTGAGTCCGAGCGAGACGCGGTTCTTTTCCTGATCGAACTTCAGCACCTTGGCGTCGATCTCGTCACCGACGTTGAGCACTTCGGACGGGTGACGCACGCGACGCCACGCGAGATCGGTGATGTGCAGCAGGCCGTCGATGCCGCCGAGGTCGACGAACGCGCCGTAGTCGGTGATGTTCTTGACGATACCCTTGACGACCGTGCCTTCCTTGAGGTTCGCGAGCAGTTTTTCGCGCTCTTCGCCCATCGTCTCTTCGAGCACGGCGCGACGCGACACCACGACGTTGTTGCGCTTGCGGTCGAGCTTGATGACCTTGAACTCGAATTCCTTGCCTTCGTACGGCGACGTATCCTTGACCGGACGCATGTCCACCAGCGAGCCCGGCAGGAACGCGCGGATGCTGTTCGTCATGACCGTCAAACCACCCTTGACGCGACCCGAGATCAGGCCCTTCACCAGGGAACCTTCGTTGAGTGCCTTTTCCAGATCGTTCCAGGCTGCGATGCGCTTCGCCTTCTCGCGCGACAGACGGGTTTCGCCATAGCCGTCTTCCAGCGCGTCGATGGCGACATGGACGAAGTCGCCGACCTTGACTTCGAGTTCGCCGCGGTCATCGCGGAACTCTTCGATCGGCACATAGCTCTCGGACTTCAGGCCGGCATTCACGACGACGAAGTTGTGGTCGATGCTGACGACTTCGGCAGTGATCACCTCGCCGGAGCGCATCTCCTGACGCGCAAGGCTTTCTTCGAACAGGTCGGCAAAACTTTCCTGGAAATCGGAAACGGGGGTGGCAGTGGTCATAAAGAGTGAAGGTCCAAAAGCCGCCCGAAAGCGGCTACCAGTAGAGGATTGAAATCAGGAAACAAACCTTTCGGGGTCTGCTTCTCGCCTGCGGGAACGGGCTAACGGCGGACCCGGTCGAGCACAAAACCGACCGCCTGCTCCACGTCGATTTCCGTCGTATCGAGGAGCACCGCATCCGGCAATTTCTTCAAGGGAGCGACAGTCCGGGCCGCATCGCGCGCATCCCGTTCATGAAGATCCTTTAAAAGACTCTCCATGCTAGCACCCATTCCTTTTTCCATCAACTGCTTATAGCGGCGCTGCGCGCGCGCCTCGACAGTCGCGGTGAGGAATATCTTGAGCGTTGCATCCGGGAACACGACCGAACCCATGTCGCGCCCTTCGGCAACGAGCCCGGGCGCACGACGGTAATCGCGCTGGCGGTCGAGCAGGGCCGCGCGCACCGCAGGCAATGCCGCGACCTGCGAGGCGGCGACCGAACACGTTTCGGTGCGAATCGCATCGGTGACGTCATCGTCGTCGAGCGTGACTCGCGCTGCGCTGAAGCGGGCCGGCAACCGCGCCGCGAGCGCCGCGAGCGCCGGTTCATCGTCCAATGCAAGCCCCGCACGCATTGCGGCGAGCGCGACCAGGCGGTACAGCGAACCGCTATCGAGGTAGTGATAGCCCAGCGCCGCGGCAACGCTCGCGGCGACCGTGCCTTTCCCGGAGGCCGACGGTCCGTCGATCGCGACGACCGGGACAGGCCGCGTGATGCTGCCGAAGCATTCGAAATAGGTCGGGAAAGTCTTGTTCACGCATTTCGGCTCATTGATGCGCACGCGGCAGCCGCCGAGGCTCACCAGCGAGAAGCACATCGCCATGCGGTGATCGTCATAAGTATCGATTGCGGCCGGCACGAGCTGCGCAGGGGGTGTGACGCGCAGGAAATCCCCGCCCTCCTCCACGGTGGCGCCGACTTTGCGCAGTTCCGTTGCCATCGCCGCGATGCGATCCGTTTCCTTGACCCGCCAGCTGGCGATATTGCGCAGCGTGCAGGGACCGTCGGCAAACAGCGCCGCGACGGCGAGCGTCATCGCGGCGTCGGGAATATGGTTCAGGTCGAGATCGAACGCCTTCAGCCGTCCGCTCTCCGGCGCGCGCGCTTCGATCCAGTTGTCGCCGATGTCGACCCGGGCGCCGAGTTCGACGAGGGCCTCGGCGAAGCGCACGTCGCCCTGGATGCTGCTACGCCCGACGCCTTCGACGCGAACGGGCCCGCCAGCGATCGCGCCCGCGGCAAGAAAGTACGAAGCCGACGACGCATCGCCTTCGACGAACACCGTGCCGGGGCTGCGGTAACGGGCGCCGCCGGGAACGGTGAAGCGGCTCCAGCCTTCGCGTTGCACCTCGACGCCGAAACGGGCCATCAGATCGAGTGTGATCGAGATGTACGGTTTCGAGATCAGCTCGCCGACGACTTCGATCGTGGTCCGCGTTCCGGTGAGCGGCAACGCCATCAGCAGCGCGGTGAGGAACTGGCTCGAAACGTCGCCGCGCACGCGCAACACCCCGCCAGGATGAATCGTGGCGGGCAGGACATGCAGCGGCGGGAAGCCTTCGACACCGAGATAGCGCACGTCCGCACCGACCTGCCGCAGCCCGTCGACGAGGTCGCCGATCGGCCGCTCATGCATCCGCGGCACGCCGGTCAGGCGGTATTCCCCGCCCGACAGCGCGAGTGCGGCAGTCAGCGGGCGGAATGCCGTGCCAGCATTGCCCAGGAACAAGTCCGCGGCCTTGACCGGAAACGGCCCCGCGACGCCGTCGACCCGATAGTCGTCGCTGTCGCCCAGGCGTTCCCACGAGACGCCCAGCGTACGCAGCGCGTCGAGCATCCGCTCGACGTCGTCCGAGGCGAGCAGGTCGCGGATTTCCGTTCGTCCCTCGGCGAGCGCGGCAAGCAGCAGCGTGCGGTTCGAAATACTCTTCGACCCCGGCAGGCGTACCCGCCCGGTGGCGTCGAGCATCGGCGGAAGGTCGAGAAAGTCCATGGTCATTCGGGTGTCGGAACAGCGTTGGCGGCGGTGGAAAATTGCTCGGCCCAGGCGTTGCGCGCCTCGCGCGCCTCGCCGAACAGCTGCTCGAGCCGGTCGCCGTCGGCCGACAGCAGCAGCGCCCGAAGCTGCGCAAGCTCGGCAAGATACTGGTCCAGTTCGCCCAGCAGTGCCTGCCGGTTGGCGATGCAGATATCCCGCCACATCTCCGGATGGCTGCCCGCGATCCGCGTGAAGTCGCGAAAACCGCTCGCGGCGTAGCCGAACAGCTGTTCGGCGTTCGACCGCCCGGCAAGGTCGTGCACCAGCCCGAACGCGAGCAGATGAGGCAGATGACTGACCGCCGCGAACACGCGATCGTGCTCTTGCGGCGGCATCTCGTGCACCAACGCCCCGCACGCCTCCCAGGCCTCGCGCACGCGCAGCACCGCCTCCGGCTCGTTTTCCGGCAACGGCGTGACGACGACTTTCCTGCCGTCGTACAGCCCGGCGAAGGCCGCCTCGACACCGCTGCACTCGGCGCCGGCGATCGGGTGCGCCGGGACAACGTACGGGAGATGCTCGGGAAGATTGCGGTAGATCGCCTCGATGACGTCGCGCTTGGTGCTGCCGGCGTCCGTGACCACCGTTCCCGGCGCCAGATGCGGCGCCATCGCCGCCATCACCGCATCCATTTGCCCGACCGGAGTAGCCAGCAGGACGAAATCGGCGCCGTCCAGCGCGTCGGCCCAGCCGGCAGCCGCCTTGTCGAGGACGCCCAACGCCACTGCGCGGGCAAGCGACGCCGGGCTGCGCCCGATCCCTACGATGCGTCTGACCAATCCGGCCCGACGCAGCGCCAGCGCGAACGAGCCGCCAATCAGGCCGACGCCGCACACGACCAGCTTGTCGATCATGACCATTGCCTGCCCCTTGCGTGAGTCATGCGAGCGCCTGCCGCAGGGCGGCAATGAAGCGGGCGTTCTCTTCGGGCAGGCCGATCGAAACGCGCAGCCATTCGGGCATGCCGTATCCGCCGATCGGCCGGACGATGACGCCTTGTTTCAGCAGCGCCAGATTCACCGCTCCGGCATCGCCGACCCTGAACGTGACGAAATTGCCCGCCGACGGGATCCATTCCAGCGCAAGCTCGGCGAGCGCTTCGGTGATCTGCGCCATGCCGCGCCGATTGACGTCGGCACTGCGGGCGAGAAACTCCTCGTCGGCGAGCGCAGCCGTCGCCGCCGCGAGCGCCACGCTATTGACGTTGAACGGTTGGCGGACGCGGTTCATCAGGTCGACGACATCGGGGTGGCCGATGCCGTAACCAACGCGCAAACCTGCCATGCCGTACGCCTTCGACAGGGTGCGGGAAACGAGCAGGTTCGGAAAACGGGGCAACCACGAGAGACTGTCGTAACGCTGCTGTTCGGACAGGTACTCCGTATAGGCTTCGTCGAGCACCACGAGCACGTCAGGGGGCACCCGCGCGAGGAAAGCTTCGAGCTCGCTGCCCTCGACGAAGGTGCCGGTCGGATTGTTCGGGTTCGCTATGAACACGATGCGCGTGTCGGGCGCGACCGCGGCTGCCATCGCGCGCAGATCGTGTCCGTAAGCGCGCGCCGGCACCTCGATGCCGCGCGCACCCGTCGCGTTGGTGGCGAGCGAATAGACGGCGAACGCGTGCTGCGAGAACACCGCAGAACTGCCGGGGGCGAGATACGCGTGCGCGGCGAGTTCGAGGACGTCGTTCGAGCCGTTGCCGAGCACGATCTGTTCGGGCTGCACGCCGAAGCGCGCGCACAGCGCCGCCTTCAGCTCGAAGCCATTGCCGTCCGGGTAGCGCTCGATGTCGACGAGCGCCGCCAGGGCTGCTTCCTTGGCGCGCACGCTCATGCCCAGCGGGTTCTCGTTGGACGCGAGCTTGACGATGCTGGCTTCGGGAATCCCCATTTCCCGCGCCAGCTCGCCGATCGGCTTGCCAGGCGGATAGGGCGTGATTGCGCGGATGTAATCGGGGGCCTTGCTGGCTACGCTCATTGCGCTCTCCTCGTGGTCGGTCCCGTTTCGCTCAGATCACCGCGACCGGGTACGATCCCAACACTTTGACGAACCCCGCACGTTCGTTGAGTTCCTTCAAGGCCGCGGCCACCTCCGGGTCGTCGCGGTGGCCTTCGATGTCCATGTAGAACACGTACTCCCACAATCCGCCGCGCGCGGGACGGGACTGCAGCTTGCTCATGCTGACACCGTGCTTCGCGAGCGGTTCGAGCAGTGCATGCACCGCGCCGGGGCGGTTCGGCGCCGAACACACCAGTGAAGTCTTGTCCTGGCCGGAGTGGTCCGCATCGTGGTGCGCGATGACAAGAAAGCACGTGGTGTTGTTCGGATCGTCCTCGATGTTCGCAGCCAGCACGCCGAGGCCATAGAGGTCGGCCGCCGCCTCGCCCGCGATCGCGCACGATTCGGCATCTTCGGAAGCGAGGCGCGCCGCTTCGGCGTTGCTCGCGACCGGCACGCGCGAGAGCGACGGCAGGTTGCGGTTCAGCCACTCGTGGCACTGGGCGAGGGACTGGGCGTGCGAATACAGCCGTTTGAGCGCGCCGATGCCGGCAGCTTTCGACAGCAGGTGCTGATGAATGCGCAGCTTGACTTCGCCGCAGATCTGCAACGGATTCTCGAGCAGCAGGTCGAGCGTACCGCCGACCACGCCTTCGGTCGAGTTCTCGACCGGGACGACGCCGTAATCGACGTTACCGGCTTCGACCGCGCGAAAGACTTCGTCGATCGTCGAGGTCGGCACGAAGTTCGGCGCCGAGCCGAAATGCTTGCGTGACGCGCTCTCCGAAAAAGTGCCCGCCGGCCCGAGGTAGGCGACTCGCAGCGGCCGTTCGAGCGCGAGGCACGCGGACATGATTTCGCGGAAAATCCGCTGCACCGCGAGATCCGGCAGCGGCCCGGGATTGGCAGCACCGAGTCGGCGCAGCACCTGCGCTTCGCGCTCCGGGCGATATACGTTGCCCTGCTTGATTTCGCCGACGCGCTGCGCGTTGCGGGCGCGTTCTGCAAGGCGCACGAGGATTTCCTCGTCGAGGCGGTCGATGTTCTTCCTGAGGTTCAGCAGTTCGTCACTCATGCTCGCCCTTTCAGCCGTGCGTGTTCAACCGTTTCGCGCGGAAAAATCCCGCATGTAATCAACCAGCCCCTGCACGCCCGCCAGCGGCATCGCGTTATAGATCGAGGCGCGCATCCCCCCGACCGACTTGTGCCCCTTGAGCTGCGTGAGCCCGGCCGCCGTCGCTCCGGCGAGGAAAGCGTCGTTGAGCGCGGCGTCGCGCAGCAGGAACGGGATGTTCATCCGCGAGCGACTGTCGTGATCGACGCGGTTCTCGTAAAAATCGCTGGCATCGAGAAAATCGTAAAGCAGGTTCGACTTCGCGACGTTGTTCGCCTCGACCGCTGCAAGCCCCCCCTGCGCCTTGAGCCAGCGGAATACGAGCCCGGCGATGTAGATCGCGTAGGTCGGAGGCGTGTTGAGCATCGAGCCGTTCTCCGCCATCACGCGATAATCCATGATCGTCGGCGTCACCGGCGCAGCGTGGCCGAGCAGGTCCTCGCGCACGATGACGACGACCAGCCCGGAAGGCCCAATGTTCTTTTGCGCCCCCGCATAGATCAGGCCGTAGCGGCTGACCTCGATCGGGCGCGACAGGATATGCGACGACATGTCGACGACCAGCGGCACGCCCGCATCCGGCAAACGGTGGGCATCGCGCAGTTCGATGCCGTGGATCGTCTCGTTGGTGCAAAGGTGCAGATAGCGCGCCCGCGGGTCGAGGTCGAGTTCGTCCGGGCGCGGCAGGCGCGTGAATCCGGTGGTCTCCGTGGAGCCGGCGAGCCGGACTGCGCCGCCGAGCACGTCGGCCAGATGCTTGGCTTCGCCGTAGGCCTTCTTCGACCAGGTCCCGGTCACGACATAGTCGGCCGACCCTCCGGCGAGCAGATTCATCGGAATCTGCGCGAACTGCTGCGTCGCCCCGCCCTGCAGGAACAACACGCGGTAGTTGTCCGGGATCGCCAGCAGCTCGCGCAAATCCGCTTCGGCCTGTTCGACGATCGACGTGAACTCCTTGCCGCGATGGCTCATTTCCATCACGCCGCATCCCGCGCCATGCCAGTCGAGCATCTCTTCAGCGGCCTGTCGCAGCACCGCCTCCGGCAGCGCCGCCGGCCCGGCGCTGAAGTTGTATACGCGTGTCATTGTCTGGAATTCTCCCTTCGCAGTCTTACTCCGGCAGCCCATCCGTTCGCGGCCCGTCCACCGCAGAGGTGGAGTCGACCTCCGGGACGCCATCGTCGGAGACGTCGGCCGCAGGCTCGTCGACTTCGGACTCTGCGACTTTCTCGATCCCTGCGAGCGAAGTGCCCTCGTCGAGGTTGATCAGCGTCACGCCTTGGGTCGCCCGGCCCAGTTCGCGGATGTCCTGCACCCTGGTCCGGATCAGCACGCCACCGGTCGAAATCAGCATCACCTCGTCGCTTTCCTCGACGAGGCACGCGCCGACGAGCTTGCCGTTGCGATCCGACGTCTGGATCGCGATCATGCCTTTGGTGCCGCGCCCGTGACGCGTATATTCGGCGACCGGCGTGCGCTTGCCATAGCCGTTTTCGGTCGCGGTCAGCACCGACAGCTCCTCGTCCTTCGCGACCAGCATCGCGATGACGCGCTGGCCTTCCTCGAGATTCATGCCGCGCACCCCGCGCGCCTCGCGCCCCATCGGGCGCACGTCGCCTTCCGGGAAGCGCACCGCCTTGCCGGCGTCTGAAAACAGCATCACGTCGCTGTTGCCGTCGGTGATCGCGACGCCGATCAGGCGGTCGCCATCGTCGAGGTTCGCCGCAATGATGCCGGCCTTGCGCGGATTCGAGAACGCGGTCAGCGCGGTCTTCTTCACCGTGCCCTCGGCGGTCGCCATGAAGACGAAATGGTCGTCGTCGAAAGCCTGCACTGGCAGTACTGCGTTGATCTTCTCCCCTTCCATCAGCGGGAAAAGATTCACGATCGGACGGCCCCGCGAGTTGCGCGTGCCTTCCGGGACTTCATACACCTTGAGCCAATAGACGCGACCGCGGCTGGAGAAGCACAGGATGTAGTCGTGCGTGTTGGCGACGAAGAGGCGGTCGATGAAATCGTCGTCCTTCATCCCGGTCGCCTGCTTGCCGCGACCGCCGCGACGCTGCGCGCGGTAGTCGGTCAGCGGCTGGCGCTTGAAGTAGCCCGCGTGCGACAGCGTCACGACCATGTCTTCGGGCGCGATCAGGTCCTCAATGTTGATCTCCGCCGTGTTCAGCACGATCTCGGAACGGCGCGGGTCGTCGAACTGGTGCCGGATCGCACCCAGTTCCTCGACGATGATCGCGGTGATGCGCGGCGGATTGGCGAGAATGTCGAGCAGGTCGGTGATGACCTCCATCACGTCGCGGTATTCGGTGACGATCTTGTCCTGCTCGAGTCCGGTCAGGCGCTGCAGGCGCAGCTCCAGGATCGCCTGCGCCTGCGCATCCGACAGCCGGTAGCCCTGGGCCGAGAGGCCGAACTCGGCCGCCAAGCCGTCGGGTCGATAGCTGTCGGCAAGCGCGCGCGCGAGCATCTCCTCGACCAGTGCGGAATGCCACGTGCGCGCCATCAGCCCGCGCTTCGCGTCGGCGGGAGTCGGCGCCGCCTTGATCAGGGCGATGATCTCGTCGACATTCGACAGCGCGACCGCAAGCCCTTCGAGGATATGCCCGCGTTCGCGCGCCTTGCGCAACTCGAACACGGTGCGGCGCGTGATGACTTCGCGCCGGTGCGACAGGAAGCAGTCGAGCATCTGCTTCAGGTTCAGCGTGCGCGGCTTGCCATCGACCAGCGCCACCATGTTCATGCCGAACGTGTCCTGCAGCTGGGTCTGCTTGAAGAGATTGTTCAGCACGACTTCGGGTACTTCGTTGCGCTTGAGCTCGATGACGACGCGCATGCCGGACTTGTCCGACTCGTCGCGAATCTCGCTGATGCCCTCGATCTTCTTTTCGTTCACCAGCTCGGCGATGCGCTCGAGCAATGTGCGCTTGTTCACCTGGTACGGCAGCTCATCGACGATGATTGCCTGGCGGTTGCCTTTTTCCAGATCCTCGAAGTGCGTGCGCGCGCGCATCACGACGCGACCGCGACCCGTACGGTAGCCGTCGTGCACGCCCGAGAGCCCGTAGATCAACGCGGCAGTCGGAAAGTCCGGCGCCTTGACGAGGGCGATCAGCTCTTCGATATCGGTGTCCGGATTCTCCAGCAGCTTCAGGCAGGCATCGAGCACTTCGCCGAGGTTGTGCGGCGGGATGTTCGTCGCCATGCCGACGGCGATGCCCGACGAGCCGTTGATCAGCAGGTTCGGGATCTTTGCCGGCAGGATCAGCGGCTCCCTCTCCGAACCGTCGTAGTTCGGGCCGAAGTCGACCGTTTCCTTGTCGATGTCCGCGAGCAGCTCATGACCGATCCGCGCCATGCGGATTTCCGTGTAACGCATCGCGGCGGCGTTGTCGCCGTCGACCGAACCGAAGTTTCCCTGGCCGTCGACAAGCATGTAGCGCAGCGAGAAATCCTGGGCCATGCGCACGATCGTGTCGTAGACCGCGGAGTCGCCATGAGGGTGATACTTGCCGATGACGTCGCCGACGATCCGCGCGGACTTCTTGTAAGCCTTGTTCCAGTCGTTCGACAGTTCGTGCATCGCGAAGAGCACGCGCCGGTGAACCGGCTTGAGGCCATCGCGCGCATCGGGCAACGCGCGGCCGACGATCACGCTCATCGCGTAGTCGAGATAGGAGTGCCGCATCTCGTCTTCAAGACTGATCGGCAGCGTTTCCTTGGCAAACGGGGTCATTTAGCGGCGGCGGCGAAAACCGCTCGGTCAAAAGCGTGCAATCTTACCATGCGGCCGGTAGCGGACGCTCCGCATTGCCAGGGTGGCTGACGGTACGCATCACGAACGCGCCGATGGCGGCGCCAACCGACGTATGCTTAAATCGTAGAAAAACCGAGATGCGAAGCTGTCGCCTCTGCGCAGCCCCTGCATCGTCTGGAGCGAGAGTTGAGCCAGCCCGCAGACCTCCTGATTCACGCTCGCTGGATCCTTCCCGTCGAGCCCGCGAACGTCGTACTCGAGCACCATGCCGTCGTGGTGCGCAACGGACGCATCCTCGCGATATTGCCGCAGGACGAAGCGCGCTTGCGCTACCACGCGCCAGAGTCGTTCGAACTCGCCGAACATGTCCTGATTCCGGGACTGATCAATCTTCATGCGCATTCGGCGATGACGTTGATGCGCGGAATCGCCGACGACCTGCCTTTGATGCGCTGGCTGCAGGAGGCCATCTGGCCGGCTGAAAGCAGGCAGGTGTCCTACGCTTTCGTCCGCGACGGCACTTTGCTGGCCGCGGCTGAAATGTTGCGGGGCGGAATCACGACCTGCAACGACATGTATTTCTACCCCGATGCGGCCGCTGAAGCGTTCGATCAGGCAGGAATGCGCGCCGTGCTCGGCATTACCGTGCTCGAATTTCCCACGCCCTACGCCAGCGATGCGGACGACTATCTGCGCAAGGGACTGGCAGCACGGGGACAATGGCACACGCATCCACGGATCGATTTTTCACTTGCCCCGCACGCCCCGTATACCGTTTCGGATGAGACCCTGGCGCGCGTCGCGAGCCTTGCCGCCGAACTCGACACGACAATTCACATCCATATCCACGAGACGCTCCAGGAAATTCAGGACTCCCATTCCCGGCATGGTGTCCGCCCGCTCACTCGACTTGCGCGCCTCGGTCTGCTCGGCAGCAACCTGCTAGGGGTCCATGCGGTTCATCTCGACCCATCCGATTTCGACCTGCTCGCCCTGCATGGTTGCAGCATTGCCCACTGCCCCACGTCGAACATGAAGCTCGCAAGCGGGATCGCACCGGTTGCCCGCCTGAGGGAAGACGGCATCACGGTAGGCCTCGGCACCGACGGCGCAGCGAGCAACAACCGCCTGGATCTCTTCCAGGAAATCCGTCATGCCTGTCTTCTTGCGAAGGTCTCCACGCTCGACGCCACCGCGATTCCTGCCCATGTCGCCATCCGGATGGCGACACTCGATGCCGCCCGCGCCCTGGGACTGGGAGACCGGATCGGATCGATCGAACCAGGCAAGGCAGCCGACCTTTGTGCGGTCGCGCTGGACCGGTTCGAAACACGCCCCTGCTTCAATCCTGCCTCGCATTTGGTCTATGTTGCAGGACGGGAGCACGTCTCCCACGTATGGGTCGGCGGAGAAATCCGTGTAAATAAAGGGAATTTGATGTTGCAATTAAACGACAGAGAATTGCTCGCGCTTACTGCAGTGTGGCAAACTAAGTCTGGTAGCTGAACTGGATATGTTTGGCTCTTACTCTTGGCGGGTATTGCTGAATTCGATTCGCCCGGCTAATCAGTCATCCCCACTCATCCTCCTGCCCATCGACGAGGAAATCATGATCAAACAGACTAAAAAGCAGATGTTCATACTGGCCGCAATCGCCTCGATCGGCCTCTCCGCACCGGCCGCCTTTGCGCAGGCAAAGGATGTCGTGGTCGATGGCAAGGGCGAGATCCCCTACGTTATCGATTCGCGCAACGTCGTCGCGCGAAGCGGCACGGGCCTGTGCTGGCGCACCGGCTACTGGAGCCCGGCTGCTGCGGGTACCGCGATGGCGGGGCAGTTCCCGGCCGGCTGCGAATGCGACAGCGATATCGTGCCGAAGGAAAAATGTACGCCGGCAGTGATTCCGGCAGCGGTTCCCGCCCCCGCCGCTCCGGCCCCGAGGCCCACCGCTGAAAAGATCAAACTCTCCGCTGACACGCTGTTCGACTTCGACAAGGCCGTCCTCAAGTCGGAAGGCAGGAGCAAGCTTGATCAACTGGCGGAGCAGGCGAAGAGCGTCAAGCTGGAAGTGATTCTCGCCGTCGGCCATACCGACCGTCTCGGCTCCGATGCCTACAACCAGAAGCTGTCCGAGCGCCGTGCCAACGCCGTGAAGACCTACCTTGTGGGCAAAGGCGTCGAAGCAAACCGCATCTATACCGAAGGCAAGGGCGAGCGCCAGCCGGTGACGGGCACCAGCTGCTCGGACAAACTCGGTCGCACGGCTCTTATCGCATGTCTGCAGCCGGATCGTCGGGTCGAAGTTGAAGTGATCGGCACGAAGTAAACGATCCACCCGAGTGCCTGTGAAGGCCCTGCCCCGGCAGGGCTTTTTCATTTGGCCAGCGAAAAGGGAACACGGCTGCGCCGCACTGGTCCCATCGTGACAAAAGACTTCAGGCAATGAACATGAATGCTGACCCCGCAGAACTGCAGAAATTCAGCGAACTTGCCCACCGCTGGTGGGACACCACGTCCGAATTCAAGCCGCTTCATGAAATCAACCCGTTGCGCCTCGACTGGATAGACAGGAATGCGGGGCTTGCAGGCAAGCGTGTCCTGGATATTGGATGTGGCGGAGGAATCCTGTCGGAGAGCATGGCGGCCGCAGGCGCTCAGGTCACAGGTATTGACCTGTCAGAAAAAGCTCTCGGCGTTGCTCGCCTTCACCTATTCGAAAGCGGGCAGAAAGTCGACTATCATCATGCGAGCGCTGAGGAATTCGCCGCGCAACATGCTGGTGAGTTCGACATTGTGACATGCATGGAAATGCTCGAGCATGTTCCTGATCCTGCAAGCACCGTGCTCGCGTGCGCCCAACTGGTCCGACCCGGCGGGGACGTATTTTTCTCCACAATTAACCGAAATTTCAAGGCCTATCTATTTGCAGTTCTCGGAGCGGAATACATCCTGAACCTGTTGCCGCGCGGCACCCACGATTATGTGAAGTTCATTAGACCATCTGAACTCGCGCGGTATAGCCGCCTAGCCGGCCTGGAAACTGCCGAATTGCTCGGCATGAGCTACAACCCCTTGACACATGTGTATTCACTCGGAAATGACACCGATGCGAATTACCTCGTTCACGCCAAACGCGCAGCCTGAATACCGTAGAGCTCGTGAAGGAAGTTCTGATCTATTCAGAATTTATTGGAATACTGGAGTCGTAAAAAGCATTGTGCCCCGAAGATTCCCCCGGGCCGTCTTTCCGCCCGGGCGACGCAGGCGTGTCGTGGCTGGGTTGGGCGGCAGGTGGACAGCAAAAAGCCGCTTTCCGGTTCGGGAAAGCGGCTTTTCGGGTGAAGAGTTAGTCTGACGATGACCTACTTTCGCACCCGCATGGGCACTATCATCGGCGCGGTCCTGTTTCACGGTCCTGTTCGGGATGGGAAGGGGTGGTACCAGGATGCTATGGTCGTCAGACTGTAAGGGGTAACAAAGCGGAGAAGCGAAGTGTGTGGGGGAGGTGTGAGGCGTTTTTTTCGGTGAGTCGTCACGCGGTGTTCGATCCAGGGTTATAGGATCAAGCCTCACGGGCAATTAGTATCGGTTAGCTCAACGCATTGCTGCGCTTCCACACCCGACCTATCAACGTTGTGGTCTTCAACGACCCTTCAGGGGGCTCGAGGCCCCGGGGAAGTCTCATCTTGAGGCGAGTTTCCCGCTTAGATGCTTTCAGCGGTTATCTCTTCCGCACTTAGCTACCCGGCGATGCGACTGGCGTCACAACCGGTACACCAGGGGTGCGTCCACTCCGGTCCTCTCGTACTAGGAGCAGGTCCTCTCAAACTTCCAGCGCCCACGGCAGATAGGGACCAAACTGTCTCACGACGTTTTAAACCCAGCTCACGTACCACTTTAAATGGCGAACAGCCATACCCTTGGGACCGGCTACAGCCCCAGGATGTGATGAGCCGACATCGAGGTGCCAAACTCCGCCGTCGATGTGAACTCTTGGGCGGAATCAGCCTGTTATCCCCAGAGTACCTTTTATCCGTTGAGCGATGGCCCTTCCATACAGAACCACCGGATCACTATGACCTGCTTTCGCACCTGCTCGACTTGTCGGTCTCGCAGTCAAGCCGCCTTTTGCCATTGCACTATCAACACGATGTCCGACCGTGTCTAGGCGACCTTCGTACTCCTCCGTTACCTTTTGGGAGGAGACCGCCCCAGTCAAACTGCCTGCCATGCACGGTCCCCGACCCGGATTCACGGGCCAAGGTTAGAACCTCAACGACACCAGGGTGGTATTTCAAGGTTGGCTCCACGGAAACTGGCGTTCCCGCTTCACAGCCTCCCACCTATCCTACACAAGTCCCGTCAAAGTCCAATGCAAAGCTACAGTAAAGGTTCATGGGGTCTTTCCGTCTTGCCGCGGGGAGATTGCATCTTCACAAACATTTCAACTTCGCTGAGTCTCAGGAGGAGACAGTGTGGCCATCGTTACGCCATTCGTGCAGGTCGGAACTTACCCGACAAGGAATTTCGCTACCTTAGGACCGTTATAGTTACGGCCGCCGTTTACCGGGGCTTCGATCAAGAGCTTGCACCCCATCACTTAACCTTCCGGCACCGGGCAGGCGTCACACCGTATACGTCCACTTTCGTGTTTGCACAGTGCTGTGTTTTTAATAAACAGTCGCAGCCACCGATTCTCTGCGGCCCCTTCGCCCTTCGGCTGTTCGCCTACAAGCTAGCGGGGCATACCTTCTCCCGAAGTTACGGTATCAATTTGCCGAGTTCCTTCTCCTGAGTTCTCTCAAGCGCCTGGGTATTTTCTACCTGCCCACCTGTGTCGGTTTGCGGTACGGTCGCTCTTAGACTGAAGCTTAGAGGCTTTTCCTGGAAGCATGGTATCAACCACTTCGGGCTCAAAGAGCCCTCGTCATCACGCCTCAGCTTAGCCCCGCGGATTTGCCTACGGGGCACGCCTACACGCTTAAACCGGGACGTCCAACACCCGGCTGGCCTAACCTTCTCCGTCCCCCCATCGCATCTAAGAGCGGTACGGGAATATTGACCCGTTTCCCATCGACTACGCATTTCTGCCTCGCCTTAGGGGCCGACTCACCCTGCGTCGATGAACGTTGCGCAGGAAACCTTGGGCTTTCGGCGAGGGTGCTTTTCACACCCTTTATCGCTACTCATGTCAGCATTCGCACTTCCGATACCTCCAGCATCCCTCTCGAGACACCTTCGCAGGCTTACGGAACGCTCCCCTACCATCTCTTGCGAGATCCGCAGCTTCGGTTCATGGCTTGAGCCCCGTTACATCTTCCGCGCAGGACGACTCGACTAGTGAGCTATTACGCTTTCTTTAAAGGATGGCTGCTTCTAAGCCAACCTCCTAGCTGTCTGGGCCTTCCCACTTCGTTTCCCACTTAGCCATGTATTTGGGACCTTAGCTGGCGGTCTGGGTTGTTTCCCTCTTGTCCCAGGACGTTAGCACCCCAGGACTGTCTGCCGTATATCACTTTGCGGTATTCGGAGTTTGCTATCGCGGGGTAGATCGCAGTGACCCCCCCAACGATTACAGTGCTCTACCCCCGCAAGTGTCCGTACGACGCACTACCTAAATAGTTTTCGGGGAGAACCAGCTATTTCCGGATTTGTTTAGCCTTTCACCCCTATCCACAGCTCATCCCCTAATTTTTCAACATTAGTGGGTTCGGACCTCCAGTGCGTGTTACCGCACCTTCATCCTGGCCATGGATAGATCATCCGGTTTCGGGTCTACGCCCAGCAACTCAATCGCCCTTGTCAGACTCGGTTTCCCTACGCCTCCCCTATTCGGTTAAGCTCGCTACTGAACGTAAGTCGCTGACCCATTATACAAAAGGTACGCAGTCACCCCACAAAGGAGGCTCCCACTGTTTGTATGCATGCGGTTTCAGGATCTATTTCACTCCCCTCCCGGGGTTCTTTTCGCCTTTCCCTCACGGTACTGGTTCACTATCGGTCGATCACGAGTATTTAGCCTTGGAGGATGGTCCCCCCATCTTCAGACAGGATTTCTCGTGTCCCGCCCTACTTGTCGCACGCTCAGACCCGCCAGCCACTTTTCGCATACGGGACTATCACCCTGTATCGTCGGACTTTCCAGACCGTTTTGCTAAGTAATTGGTTTAGTCGTGCAGGCTCCTCCCCGTTCGCTCGCCACTACTTGGGGAATCTCGGTTGATTTCTGTTCCTGCGGCTACTTAGATGTTTCAGTTCGCCGCGTTCGCCTCCACACGCCTATGTATTCAGCGCGGGATACTCCAAAAGGAGTGGGTTTCCCCATTCGGACATCGGGGGATCAAAGCTCCATTGCCAGCTCCCCCCGCTTTTCGCAGGCTTGCACGTCCTTCATCGCCTGTGATCGCCAAGGCATCCACCACATGCACTTAGTCGCTTGATCCTATAACCATGGACCCTGTCGCCAGGGTGCACCGTCATAGACGAACTCACGCTTGTGCGCACTCACCTGCCGCTGGTTCAAAGCGCAGGTGAATGCAAAAAATGCAATCACACCAACCCATGCAACAGCGCGCCTTGCGGCCCACTGTCGCACACTTTACTTCTTCCACTTTGTTAAAGAACACTGGCACTAGGCCTAAGCACTACGCACCGTCCGTGCGCACTGCTTAGCCCTACTCTCGAGCCCACCCGATGAGGCGGTGGTGGAGGATGACGGGATCGAACCGTCGACCCCCTGCTTGCAAAGCAGGTGCTCTCCCAGCTGAGCTAATCCCCCCCTGTCCTGCGGCGGTGGTGGGTCTGGTTGGGTTCGAACCAACGACCCCCGCCTTATCAAGACGGTGCTCTAACCAGCTGAGCTACAGACCCTCATGCCTGCGAGGCGCTCGTTGCCTGAACAACCGATAAGTTGTGGATACTGCGGCCGCCGCGGCCGTCTTCTCTTGAAAGGAGGTGATCCAGCCGCACCTTCCGATACGGCTACCTTGTTACGACTTCACCCCAGTCATGAATCTCACCGTGGTAAGCGCCCTCCCCGAAAGGTTAAGCTACCTACTTCTGGTGAAACCCACTCCCATGGTGTGACGGGCGGTGTGTACAAGACCCGGGAACGTATTCACCGCAGCATGCTGATCTGCGATTACTAGCGATTCCGACTTCACGTAGTCGAGTTGCAGACTACGATCCGGACTACGATCGGCTTTGTGGGATTGGCTCCACCTCGCGGCTTGGCAACCCTCTGTACCGACCATTGTATGACGTGTGAAGCCCTACCCATAAGGGCCATGAGGACTTGACGTCATCCCCACCTTCCTCCGGTTTGTCACCGGCAGTCTCGCTAAAGTGCCCAACCTAATGATGGCAATTAGCGACAAGGGTTGCGCTCGTTGCGGGACTTAACCCAACATCTCACGACACGAGCTGACGACAGCCATGCAGCACCTGTGTCCTGGCTCCCGAAGGCACTCCTCGATCTCTCGAGGATTCCAGGCATGTCAAGGGTAGGTAAGGTTTTTCGCGTTGCATCGAATTAATCCACATCATCCACCGCTTGTGCGGGTCCCCGTCAATTCCTTTGAGTTTTAACCTTGCGGCCGTACTCCCCAGGCGGTCGACTTCACGCGTTAGCTGCGTTACTCAGGAAGTTACCTTCCCGAACAACTAGTCGACATCGTTTAGGGCGTGGACTACCAGGGTATCTAATCCTGTTTGCTCCCCACGCTTTCGTGCATGAGCGTCAGTATCGGCCCAGGGGGCTGCCTTCGCCATCGGTGTTCCTCCACATATCTACGCATTTCACTGCTACACGTGGAATTCCACCCCCCTCTGCCGTACTCTAGCCGTGCAGTCACAAGCGCAGTTCCCAGGTTAAGCCCGGGGATTTCACACCTGTCTTACACAACCGCCTGCGCACGCTTTACGCCCAGTAATTCCGATTAACGCTCGCACCCTACGTATTACCGCGGCTGCTGGCACGTAGTTAGCCGGTGCTTCTTCTGACAGTACCGTCATCCACGCAGGCTATTGACCCGCGCGATTTCTTTCCGTCTGAAAGAGCTTTACAACCCGAAGGCCTTCTTCACTCACGCGGCATGGCTGGATCAGGCTTGCGCCCATTGTCCAAAATTCCCCACTGCTGCCTCCCGTAGGAGTCTGGGCCGTGTCTCAGTCCCAGTGTGGCTGATCATCCTCTCAGACCAGCTACGGATCGTCGCCTTGGTAGGCCTTTACCCCACCAACTAGCTAATCCGACATCAGCCGCTCCAATCGCGCGAGGCCCGAAGGTCCCCCGCTTTCCCCCTCAGGGCGTATGCGGTATTAGCTACGCTTTCGCGTAGTTATCCCCCACGACTGGGTACGTTCCGATGCATTACTCACCCGTTCGCCACTCGCCGGCAGGCCGAAGCCCCCGCTGCCGTTCGACTTGCATGTGTAAAGCATGCCGCCAGCGTTCAATCTGAGCCAGGATCAAACTCTTAAGTTCAATCCAACAAAGTACTCAAAGAATCTCTACTGACTTCCGTGAGCACTCAATCTTTGCAATGCCGAATCCACCCGAAGGCGATTCGACCACCGCAGCAACCCAGTACCCACACTTATCGGTTGTTCAACTTTTTAAAGAACCGCTGCCGTTGCAGCGAGAAAGAGATTCTGACCGACTTCGCTGCTGCCGTCAACCCCCGCCGGGCGCTTTCCTCACCCCCGGCAACCCTTCCTCTGCCGCCACCGCGCCTCGCACCCGACTTCCCAACCGTCCGGTGCCGCGAAGAGGGCCGAATTATAGACACATCCAACAGGCAGTCAACCTGTTGTTGAAACGATCCGCCCAACCTCCATTAGCGCAACGCAGTTGCTTGATCGCGAAAGAATTCTCATCAATTCAGCACAACAGACGCGAACTTCCGTTTCCCGACCTGCAGAACAACCGTTTGATCGCGCTGAAGTACAAGACCCTTGTCCTCGACTCGCTCCCCGTTCAGTCGAACCGCGCCCTGCTCGATCATACGCAGTGCTTCCGAGGTACTTCCAGTCAGTCCTGCCTGCTTGACGACCTGGAACACCGGCAAACCACCCTCCCCGACCGTGACATTCACTTCAGGCATGTCGTCTGGCAATGCCCCCCGTTGGAATCGGGCTTCGAAATCAGCGAGGGCATCGTCTGCAGCAGCACGGCTGTGGAACCGGGCCACGAGCTCCTGCGCCAACAGCACCTTCAGTTCGCGCGGATTACGCCCGCCTTCGACCTCGACACGATAGTGCGCGATTTCGCCGGCCGGACGAAAGGATAGCAAGTCGAAATAGCGCCACATCAAACTATCGGAGATGGACATGACCTTGCCGAAAATTTCGCGGGGCGCTTCCGTGATACCTATGTAGTTGCCCAGCGACTTCGACATCTTGTTAACGCCGTCGAGCCCCTCCAGCAGCGGCATCATAAGGACGCACTGAGGCGCCTGTCGCTCATGCTTCTGAAGCTCTCTACCGACCAGCAGATTGAATTTCTGGTCGGTCCCCCCGAGCTCGACATCGGCCCGCATTGCCACCGAGTCGTAGCCTTGACACAGAGGGTACAGAAACTCGTGGATCGCGATCGCCTGCCCTCCCGCATAGCGCTTTGCGAAATCGTCCCGCTCCAGCATGCGCGCCACCGTGTACCGTGATGCCAGGCGAATCATCCCCGCCGTCCCGAGAGACTCCATCCACGAGGAGTTGAAACAGATCTCGGTCTTGTCCGGATCGAGAATCTTGAACACTTGCTCCTGATACGTGCGTGCATTTTCGAGGATCTGCTCACGCGATAAGGGCGGCCGAGTGGCGTTCTTCCCGGATGGATCACCGATCATTGCGGTAAAGTCACCGACCAGAAACATCACCTGATGGCCCAGCTCCTGAAAGTGCCGCAACTTGTTGAGCAACACGGTGTGCCCCAGGTGCAGATCGGGCGCTGTCGGGTCGAAACCCGCCTTCACGCGCAGAGGGCGATCCGATTTGAGTTTTTCGACAAGTTCGGCCTCGATCAGTAACTCTTCAGCTCCCCGCTTAATCAGCTCCAGGGCTGCCTGTACGTCAGTCATGCATTTCTCCATTCGTTAGGGCAGCCAGAAAAACTTTGCTACACTCGCGCAAGTTTTTGCCCAGTGTTTCCCATGCAGGCACAAAAAAACACGATTCTAGCCGAACTGTTCCACCATCTCCCTTCGGGTCGCCGGCGATGGGTGCTCGGAACTCTGGTGGGCACCTCGCTTCTGAGCGTCGTCGCGGCCACTGCAGTGGTTCCCGGCGATGCCGTGCCCCCGTTCCCGGTGCAAGCGGTCATCGAGGAGCTTGGTTCCGTTACCGCGCAGCCTAGCGCCAGCGCACCCATCCCCTTCGTTTTCGACGAACGGGTGCAGCCGGGCGATACGATTCAGGCGCTCTTTCGCCGTCTCAAGATCGATGACCAGGAAGCACTCGATTTCCTGTCCGGGGATCCCGAAAGCCGAAGCGCTATTCGCCAGTTGCGCGCAGGACGCTCCGTATTGGCGCTCGTTGACGGCCACGGAAAGCTCGTTTCCCTGACTTTGCCAGTCGCGAGAGGCGATTCACGCTTCACGATCGAGCGCACTCCGGAGGGGATCCGCTCTCGCAGTCAAGCTGACCCTGTGCTGGATACCCACGTCGAAATGCGTTCCGGAACGATCCGTCACACGCTTTTCGGTGCGACGGATTCGGCAGGAGTTCCCGACAGCGTTGCGACAAAGCTTGCCGAGATTTTTGGCACCGAGATCGATTTCAGCTCGGATCTGCGTGCAGGCGACCAATTCAGCGTCGTCTACGAGACGATTTACGACAAGGGGGCTCCTGCGGGTAGTGGACGAGTGCTCGCGGCCGAGTTCGTCAACCAAGGGAAAAAGTTCGCTGTGGTACTCCATCGCGATGCGGATGGGAGCGAGGCGTACTACACGCCCGAGGGTCGCGGGCTGAATCAGGCGTACCTAAGATACCCTCTTGAGTTCTCCAGGATCTCGTCCACTTTCGGGCGACGCCTGCACCCCATTCACCGGAGTTGGCGCAGCCACAATGGCGTGGACTTCGCAGCGCCCACCGGCACGCCCGTGAAGGCGGCTTCCGACGGCGTTGTAAACTATGTAGGCAGGCAGAACGGTTACGGCAACATCGTTATCTTGCAACACCGCGACCGCTACTCCACTGCCTACGCGCACCTGAACGGCTTTGCCGGCAGTCTTCGCAAAGGCGCCAAAATCAGGCAGGGCGATCTGATCGGCTATGTAGGGTCCACGGGCTGGGCGACCGGTCCGCACCTGCACTACGAAATCCGCGTAAACAACATCGCCCACGATCCGATGAAGATTGCGCTACCGACCGTCCAGCCCCTGGGACCCACCGCGCTCGCTGCATTCAAGAGCCAGACTGCCCCCCTGCTGCAACGATTGGCGCTGTTGAACCGAACAGTGGTGGCTCAAGCGGATTGAGCTTTCCGGTACAGGAAGGCTGAAAAGAAAACGGGGTGCACCAGCACCCCGTTTCCGCTTCGCCCTGCAAGGACAAATCCGCAGATGTCTTTCGCTCACGCAGAAAACGAAGAACCGCAGCCGCAAGTGCTTGTCGCGTTCGGATTGCGAATGACGAACTGGGACCCTTCCAGTCCCTCGCTGTAATCGATCTCGGCCCCTACCAGATACTGGTAGCTCATCGGATCGACCAGCAAAGTCACGCCATTTTTTTCGAAGGCAGTGTCGTCCTCGTTCACTTCCTCATCGAACGTGAAACCGTACTGGAAACCGGAACATCCGCCGCCGCTCACAAAAACGCGCAGCTTCAGCTCGGGGTTGCCCTCCTCCTCAATCAGTTCCTTGACCTTCGTGGCCGCACTGTCCGTGAAGACCATCAGTTCTGGGGTATCAACTACGCTGTCCATATTTTCTCCTCTATCAGAACACTGGCACATGATGCGCCACGGGAAGCATTATCGTCAAAGTCCGATCGCCGGTCGATCCGATAGTTCCCTTACGGGGACACCGGAACGATATCGAGCCCGAGCGACTCATCCAGTTCAAACATGATGTTCATGCACTGGACGGCTTGCCCGGCCGCACCCTTGACGAGATTATCGATGACCGACAGGACCACGACGACGTCGCTGCCTTGCGGCCGATGCACGGCCACGCGGCAAAGGTTGCTTGCCCTCACGGAACGGGTTTCCGGATGGCTGCCTGCGGGCAGAACATCGACAAAGAGCTCGTCCTGATACCGCTCTTCAAACAGCTTCTGCACATTCACTTCCGTCGAAAGCCTGGCGTAAAGCGTCGCATGGATGCCCCGGATCATCGGCGTCAAATGTGGAACGAAGGTGAGGCCGACGTTTTGCCCGGCCATCGCCTCGAGTCCTTGACGAATCTCGGGAAGATGCCGGTGGCCCGCCACGGCGTAAGCTTTGAAGTTGTCGGCCGCCTCGGCAAACAAGGTGTGCACTTCCGCCTTGCGTCCCGCCCCCGAGACACCGGATTTCACGTCCGCGATCAAATGCGACAGGTCCACCACCCCGGATTCGACCAACGGCAGAAAGCCCAGTTGGACCGCCGTCGGGTAGCAACCCGGATTAGCCAGTACGCGGGCCGAACGAATGCGCTCGCGGTTCCGCTCGGGCAAACCGTAGACCGCTTCGGCCACCAGCTCCGGCGAAGCATGCTTCATCCCGTACCACTTTTCCCATTCGGCAACGTCACGGATACGGAAATCCGCCGCCAGATCAATCAGCCGCACGCCGGCGTCGACGAGTTCTCTCGCCTGCTGCATTGCGATCCCGTTGGGCGTCGCGAAGAAGACTACGTCGCACCGGTCGAGCGCCGCATCCTGTGGAGTCACGAAGCGGAGATCGACACGGCCGCGCAGACTCGGAAACATTTCGCAAACGGGCAAACCGGCGTCGCCGCGCGAGGTTATCGCCACCAGGTTCGCTTGAGGGTGGCGGGCAAGCAGCCTCAATAGTTCCACTCCGGTGTATCCCGTTCCACCGACCACACCAATCTTGATCATGCCCTCTCCTTGCCGTGACTGCCTTCCCGAGCGATGAATTATCGCACTCGCAGCAGTTGATCTTGAATTCAAAACGAGAAAAGCCGCCTCGAAGGGCGGCTTTTCTGTACGCGGATACGAAATATCAGCGCTTCGAGAACTGCTTGCGGCGACGCGCCTTGCGGAAACCGACCTTCTTCCGTTCGACTTCGCGAGCATCACGAGTCACGAAGCCGGCCTTGCGCAGCACGGGCTTGAGCTCTGCATCATATTCGATCAGCGCTCGGGTAATGCCGTGGCGAACGGCGCCGGCCTGACCCGACTCACCGCCGCCGGTCACATTGACCATGATGTCGAAGCGGCTGTCGTTTTCGGTCAGCACGAGCGGCTGACGCACGATCATGCGACCCGTTTCGCGCGAAAAGAATTCGTCGACGGGCTTGCCGTTGACGACGATGTTGCCGGAACCCGGCTTGATGAACACACGGGCAACCGCAGTTTTGCGGCGGCCGGTGCCGTAGTTGTAACTCACAGCCATTGATCGGCTCCTGTCAGATCTCGAGAACTTGGGGCTGCTGAGCGGAATGCGGATGTTCGCCACCCGCGTAGCACTTCAGCTTCTTCAGCATGGCGTAACCCAGCGGCCCTTTCGGCAGCATGCCCTTCACCGCCTTTTCCAGCACGCGCTCGGGAAAGCGCTGCTGCAGCTTGGTGAAGTTGGTTTCGTAGATTCCGCCCGGATAGCCAGTATGACGGTAATACTTCTTGTCGAGCGCCTTGTTGCCGGTCACCCGCAGCTTTTCGACATTGACGACGACGATGAAGTCACCCGTATCGACGTGCGGCGTGTAAATGGCCTTGTGCTTGCCACGGAGGCGACGGGCCACTTCGGCGGCAAGCCGGCCAAGCACCTTGTCCGACGCGTCGACAACAAACCAGTCGCGCTTGACTTCGTGCGGCTTGGCAGAAAACGTTTTCATTCGAATCCTCGATCTTGTCCGGCCTAGGGCGAAGGCCAATAAACGGAAAGCTCGTGATGGTACCAGCAACCCTGGCGGGAAGTCAAATTTGGGCTGGCCCAACCCTGCCACCGAAGAAGAGGCAAAAAAAACGCAGCCCTTGAGGACTGCGTTAAATCCACACCAAAGGAGGAGGGTGGAGGAGACACTGCTTGGATCGCCACACCATCTCGATCCGACTAAACGCGATTATCCTGAAACCCGCCCCCCGTCACAAGCTTTTATTGTGCATTGCACTATAAATGTTTTGATTCCACTATAAAAGTAGTTTATGCATACACAAACTATTAATATTGATCAATTTAACAAGCCACCCTGACCAGTAGGCATCCGCCGCTTCGTGACACGATATTATGCCTTTCAGATGCATTAGTGCGCCGCAATAGAACGTCTGGACACGGCCCATCTCGCGTCGGGTTGGCCGTATGGAATTGCCGTCCGGTAAAATGCCGCTCCGCCTCGCCCAGAGGTTCCCTCGCTCATCGAGCGGACAACGGAGTAGATGATGGAATGCACGATCAAGTGGGTCGATGGAATGACTTTCCTCGCGGAGACCGGCACCGGTCACGTCGTGGCGATGGATGGCGCACCGGAAGCAGGCGGCCGCAATCTTGCCCCGCGGCCGATGGAAATGATGCTTGCCGGTGCTGGCGGATGCACGGCGTTTGACGTCGTATTGATCCTGAAACGCAGCCGCCAGGATGTTCGCGGCTGCGAAGTGAAGCTATCGAGCGAGCGAGCGGAAGCAGACCCGAAAGTGTTCACCCGCATCACTTTTCACTACACGGTGCGAGGCAAAGGGTTGAAGGCCGACGCGGTGGAGCGCGCGATCCACCTCTCCGCAGAGAAATATTGCTCGGCGTCGATCATGCTCGGCAAGACTGCCGAGCTGGTGCACGAATGGGATATCGTCGAGTGCGAGTGACGGCGCTGTCTGTAAGCGCCGCGCAGGGTTTTCTCGCTATATCCGGTAAGCGGTCGCCGTCATTACCCGCGCCATCAACCTCATCGCTCCCCTGAAGGGCGCAGGCAGTTCGTGAGCCCCGAGGGCGAGCGCGACGTCGGCGTGATGCGCCTCATCCGCCTTCATCTGCTCGAGAATTTCACGGGACTTGCGGTCCTCGGGGGGCAAACGCTCCAGATGGCTGCCGAGATGCGCTTCAACCTGGCGCTCGGTTTCGGCCAGGAAGCCGAGATTCCACCGGTCGCCAAGCCTCCCGGCCAGCAGCCCCAGCGCCAGCGACCCGCCGTACCATAACGGATTCAACAGGCTCTTGCGCCCGCCGAGTTCGGAAATCCGCTGCTCGGTCCACGCCAGGTGCTCGGTTTCCTCGTCCGAGGCCCGCGCGAGTTCGCGTTTGACATCGAGATCGCCCGCGCTCATCGACTGCCCCTGGTACAGCGCCTGAGCGCAGATCTCGCCGCTGTGATTGACGCGCATCAGGGCCGCGACATGCTGTCGATCCCGATCGCCGAAATGCGTTTCGGGCATGTCGGCGCCGGGGGTCGGGCGCACGCTGCGCGCGGGCGCGAATAGCGTGCGCAAAGCCTTGTCGAACTGGACAATCGCTTCGTCGATCATGAACACCTCTGAATATCGGTCATTTCAATGCCGGCTCCCTGCCGCGCAGGCGCCGCAGCACTTCGCGGGCGTCCCGGGGCGGAACCACTCCGTCGCAGAAATATTCTTTCGCCAACGCTGCACGCGGACGGTTATACGCGGTGTCGACGATCGGCTGCCAGCCGGCGTCGCGCGCCACTGCCCACTCGCCCCCGTCGCGGCCGACCGCGTAGATGCGCCACCCCGCCACCTCGCAGTGAATGCCTTCGAAAGTGACGTTCTCGGCGCCGCCCGCCGTGCGCACTACGAGTACGTAGCGCACGACGCCGTCCTCGCCCACTGTCAGGCTATGCTCATCGAGCAGAAAACGGTTGCGCGAAGTCACATCGACGGGGAATTCATGCAACGCGGAGGGAAGCGGCGGCGCGGGCAACTCGTAGTGGCCTTCCTTCCAGTTCGGATCCGGATCGCTGAAAAGACCGGCGCAAACAGCGCCGGAAAAGAACACGAGAGCTGCCACCCCCGCTTGGACGACGGTTTGGAACGGTTTCAAGCTTGCAGGTCTCCGGACAGGGACAAAAGAATCCTCTCGGGCAGCGTATCCACCGGGGCAGAGGGCGCCGCATGATCGATCCCGATGGCGCACGCTCCACCGGCCTTTACCGACTGCATCCTGCCCGGCAGCAACTGGATTCGGAGGAAATGCAGCACAGAGGTTCTTTCGGCATTGTCGCGTTCCGGACCGTCGTCGGCAATCGAAAAAGCAAAAACCAGCCTCACGTACCCTCGGCCGACCGGTGCGAGGCCCGCTGCGGCTCGAGGTTTTCGAAGAGCTTCGTGTGCGCTTGCCCGGTCTCGTCTTCGGCCTTTCAGCGCAGGGGAAAGCGCGATCAGATACCCTGGGAGCCGGGCTAAGGTTTCAGGCGGAGATTGCCGCTTCGATTTCGGCGAAATTCCGTGCGATCTCGGTGCTGACCGGCTGGGGTTCCCCGAGCTGGCGCGCGATCTGGGATGCCGAGAAAATCCCCCGGATCAGGCCCCGTCCGCCCTCGGAGCGTTCCAGTACCAGAGCATGCTGCCGACCGGAGCGTTTCAGCGTCGCGAGGACGTGCCCGACGTCCGCGCGCATGACCTCACCGAGCTCGACCGCCTCGGTGCGCTCGAGTGGCGTCATGACGGAATGGACGGTCAGTTCCCCGACCCGAATGCCGCGTTCCTGCGCGGTCCGCACCGGGCCTTCGCCCAGCAGGTCGGCGACCGAAATCACCCCCATCACCTGGTGACGCGAATCGGTCACGAGCAACAGGCGCACGCCGCGCAGGATCATCGCGCGGTTGGCATCGGCCAGCGAGGTTTCGCCGGCGATCGTCGCCGCGGGAATTCTCGTCAGGTCGGTCATGACCTCGATCGCCGGGGAGTTGCGGGAGACTCGGCGGTTGTTATCGGTTCTCGCGACTTCGCAATGCAGGCCCGCAAGGCGCGCTTGCGGAAGCGGATCGAATTCCCGGTTCATGGACACCTCCCACTGCAGAATTTTGACAAGCGTGCCGACATCATGCCATTGGTCTTATCGGCCTGCCGCAAGCCCATCTTTTTCATATCCCGCAAGGTTGGCCCAGGCCGCGGCCGAACGGCTCGGACGCATCCCTTCGACCCGATCGGGTCCGGCGAGTTCATCGTTGCGAGGCGGTGGAATTCGGAAAGAGGATCAGCGCGCCGAAAGAAAATGCCCCGCATGCCGAACACCGGCAGGCGGGGCAACGAGGAACGGCGTTCAAGGCTCACGTGCTTCGGCCAGCGCCTTGTAGGCCTCGGGTGGATCCCGCGGCCGCGTCCGGAACAAGGTCTTCGACAGTTCGAACAACGCCTGCTGGTACACCTGCCGCTTGAACTCAATCACGGCTTCCAGCGGCACCCAATAGTCACTCCAGCGCCAGGCATCGAACTCCGGATGAGTGCTGGCTCGCAGACAGACGTCGGAATCACGCCCCACCAAACGCAACAGAAACCAGATTTGCTTCTGTCCCCGGTAGGTATTGCGCCATTCCCGTTTGATCCAGTGCTTCGGAACGTCGTACCGCAACCAACCACGCGTGCGGCCGAGAATCTTCACATGCTCGGGACGCAGACCCACTTCCTCGAACAGTTCACGGAACATGGCCTGCTCCGGCGTTTCGCCGTGCTTGATGCCACCTTGCGGGAACTGCCACGAATGCTCACGGATCCGCTTGCCCCAGAAAACCTCATTGCGCGTGTTGACCAGAATGATGCCGACGTTCGGGCGATAGCCTTCACGATCGAGCATGATCAAACCTTCAATTCAAGAACTGTCACAATTTTTCCACATTTACAGAGGCTTGGAAAGGCGCACCACCGGAAGCGTTCCCGTTCCACAGCTTCGCGACCGCCAGGCAGCAGCGCGGGCGGCATACCACGATCTGCATATCGGTCGTCGACACGGTAAAATCGCGTCTTTGCTCACCAGCCCCACTCCCGGATCCAGCATGCGCGCCAGCCAGTATTTCATCTCGACCCTCAAGGAAGCCCCGTCGGACGCCGAAGTCGTCAGCCAGAAACTGATGCTGCGCGCGGGCTTCATCCGCAAAGTCGCAGCCGGCATCTACAGTTACCTTCCCATCGGCCTGCGCGTGATCCGCAAGGTCGAGGACATCGTGCGCGAGGAAATGAACCGCGCCGGTGCGCTCGAACTGGCGATGCCGCTCGTTCAGCCGGCCGAACTGTGGGACGAAACCGGCCGCTGGGAACAGATGGGCGCCGAGATGCTGCGCTTCAAGGATAGGCACCAGCGCGACTTCGCGCTGCAGCCCACGTCCGAGGAAGTGGTCACCGATATCGCTCGTCAGGAATTGAAGAGCTATCGCCAGTTGCCGAAGAACTTCTACCAGATCCAGACGAAGTTCCGCGACGAGCGCCGGCCGCGCTTCGGCGTGATGCGCGGTCGCGAGTTCACGATGAAGGATGCGTATTCGTTCGACCGCGACGCGGCCGCCGCGGGCCGCAGCTACGACGCGATGTACGCCGCCTACTGCCGCATTTTCGACCGGCTCGGCCTGACGTACCGGGCTGTCGCAGCGGACACCGGGGCGATCGGCGGGGATCGCTCGCATGAGTTCCAGGTCATCGCCGACACCGGCGAGGATGCAATCGTCTACTGCCCCGGGTCCACCTACGCGGCCAACATCGAACTGGCCGAAGCGCTGCCGTTGCTGGCGACCCGCGCGGCGCCGACCCGGGCGCTCGAAAAGACTCCCACCCCGGGCAGGACGACCTGCGCAGAGGTCGCGGAGCTGCTCGGCGCGCCGCTCGAGACGACGGTGAAATCGCTGGTCCTCGCGACCGATGACGTCGACGACGCCGGCAAGCCCGCCGGCGTCACGCTGTGGCTGCTGCTCGTGCGCGGCGATCACGAACTGAACGAAGTCAAGGCGGGCAAAATCCCCGGCCTGAAAGCCGGGTTCCGCTTCGCGACGGAAACCGAGATCACCGAGCGCTTCGGCTGCAAGACCGGCTACCTCGGGCCCGTGGGCGTGAATCCCTCCGTCAAGGTCGTCGCCGACCGCACTGTCGCGAACATGGCCGACTTCATCTGCGGCGCCAATGAAGCCGACTTCCACCTGACCGGTACGAACTGGGGCCGCGACCTGCCGGAGCCCGCTCTCGTCGCCGACCTGCGCAACGTCGTCGAAGGCGACCCGAGCCCGGACGGCATGGGACCGCTCGCGATCCAGCGCGGCATCGAAGTCGGCCACGTTTTCTACCTCGGCACCAAATACTCGCAGTCGATGAACGCGACTTTCCTCGACGAGAACGGCAAGCCGAAGCATTTCGAAATGGGCTGCTATGGCATCGGCGTCACGCGCATCCTCGGTGCGGCGATCGAGCAGAACCACGACGCGCGCGGCATCGTCTGGCCGGACGCGATCGCACCGTTCCGCGTCGTCGTCTGCCCGGTCGGCTGGGGCAAGTCCGAAGCGGTACGCGACGAAGCGACGAAGCTTTACGAAATGCTGCGCGCCGGCGGCATCGATGTGATCCTCGACGACCGCGACGAGCGTCCGGGCGTGATGTTCGCCGACTGGGAACTGATCGGCGTTCCGCATCGCGTCGTCATCGGCGATCGCGGACTGAAGGAAGGGATAGCCGAATATCAGGGGCGGCGCGACGCCGAGGCGGCGAAAATTCCGCTTGCCGAACTCGCGACTTTCGTCGGCTCGAAGCTCCAGCCCACGGCGTGAGGAGCGCCGACAGCGGCGGCATGAAGGCCGCGTGCGGCCTCGTGCTGAGTGTCGTTCTGCTCGCAGCTCCCGGCACGGCGCCCGCCGGGCGCCAGCAGTACGAACCGATGGCGGCGAGCGTGCGCTCGGCGCTGCATGCGGCAGTCAGCGACGCGGGCGCGCCGGAACTCCTGATTGCGAACGAGGGGGAGCGGGTACGCTGGCTGCAGGACATGTCGCGCCGGCTCGACAAACGCATCCCGGACCGTCCTTACCGGGAAGAATTGCTGACCGCGGTGCACTACGAAGCGACGCGGGCAGGGCTCGATCCGCAACTCGTGCTCGGCCTGATCCAGGTCGAGAGCGCGTTCCGCAAATACGCGGTGTCGAGCGCCGGCGCGCGCGGTTTCATGCAGGTGATGCCGTTCTGGATCAAGACGATCGGCCTGCCGGAAGACAATCTCTTCCATCTGCGCACGAACCTGCGCTACGGCTGCACGATCCTGCGCCACTACCTCGACATCGAAAAAGGCGACCTGTACCGCGCGCTGGGCCGCTACAACGGCAGTCTCGGCAAGCCCGAGTACCCGAACCTGGTACGCGCCGCATGGGAGAAGCACTGGAGCTACTCGCCGCTGCGGCTCGCCTCGGACGACCGCACAAGCCGCGCGAACTGAACCGAAAGCGGCGCGCGCGAGGCGACCGACGGGCGGCGAGCCGCGTCGCAGCGCGTGTCGCTACGACACGACAGTCGTCAGCCCGCGCCGACGACTGCGACTTTCGGCATCGATTCCTCGCGCGGCACGGCTCTCCCCGCCTCCTTCGCCGAAGCCAGCGACTGCACGTCGCCGGACAGCTCGCCGCCTTCCTCGATCAGGATCTTGCCGTAGCGAATCTTGCCGCTGACACGACCCGTCGCGTGGATCACGAGTTGGGTGCGCGCAGTGAGTTCGCCTTCGAATCGGCCGCGGATTTCCGCAATGTCGATCCCGACCGTCCCGGCAAACGAGCCGCTTTCGGCGATGCGGATGACGCGGCTGTCCATCGTCGCTTCGACGCGGCCTTCGACGATCAGCGTGTCGCAATCCAGAATCTCCGCGCCTTTGAGCTTGACCTCGGGCCCGACGATGAGGCGGCTGCCGGAAGCGTAGCCCGCATCCTCCGCAGCTTCACTCGCGCGAGGAACGGCGGCCGAAGTGGCAGTCCCTCCCATGCTGTTCGTCGCGACATCGCGTGCGTTTGCGGGTGTCTCGGCAGAAGCGTTGGAACTGTTGACCGGCCCCGCCGGTTGAGCGGTTGCGAAATTGCCCGGCCCGATACGCGGTCCGCGTGCGGCCTGTGGATCGGCAGCTTTCGGGAACACTGGGGATTTGCTGAACATGATCTCTCCTGGGGTGAATTCGCGTCGGACGACAGGGGCGCGAACGCAAAATCCAGGCCAGGCGGATTTAGTCTTTTATATTCATGTTCCTGGAAATATAAGCTGGAACAGTACACGAGATTTTTTGCGCTCTCGTGTCGTCTCTTAGCGACGCATTGTAGGGACAAAAATAACAAGCTATTGAATTAAATATGTTTCTTAATGTCGCCATGAAGCGACAAAGGTGTAGCCGAAAAGCGCCAGTTTGCATTTCCTTACGGACCGCGAGTGAAGCCTCACACTAAACTGCGACGCCGGACTTCGCGCCATTCGCCGGCCGTCCATGTCTCGCCTGTCCTTCAGTTCCACGCTGCTTGCGAGCTTTCTGCTCATCGCCGCGATCCTCGGCACCGCCGCGCTCGGCGGACTGCTGACGCTGGAAGACTTCGCGGCGCGCAGCCGCGAAGGCGCGAAGCACGCGCTCGGCTTTTCCAGTGCACTCCAGGAACTGGGCGAGCGCACGGTGGATTTGGAACGCAGTGCGCGCCAGTTTCTGGTTCTCGGCGATCCCGTACTGCTCGAGCGGTTCGAGCAGGCGCGCGACGACTCGATGACGGCGCTGGTATGGATCGGGGGGCTCGGCAGCGCGAAATCGCAAGGGCTCGTCAACCAGTGGAGCGACGCCGCCGACCGCGCCGCGGCCGCGTTGAACGCTCGCGCGGGAGCGGACGCCGTTCTCCAGGCGCTGGGCGAGTTGCCGACCCTCAACGAGCAGCTCGCCGCGGAACTCCGTCTGCAGCTCGAGGCGGAGTCGAAACGGCTGCTCGACGAGCTCGACGGCAATAGGGAACAGCTGGCGTGGCATCTGCTGGTGGCAGTGGCGGCGGCCTTCCTGCTCGCCGCACTCACCGGGTGGTGGGTGCTGCGTCCGCTGAACAGGGTCGAAGGCGCGATCGAAGCGCTCGGCGAGAGTCGCTTCGACGAACCGGTGATCATCGGCGGGCCGGCCGACCTGCGCCGGGTCGGGCGGCGACTGGACTGGCTGCGAGTGCGCCTCGCGGACCTGGAGGCCAACCGTACGCGAGTACTGCGCCATGTCTCGCACGAGCTGAAAACTCCGCTCGCATCCTTGCGCGAAGGCATCGCGCTGCTCAAGGACGGCGTCGTCGGCGAGCTCACGCCAGGGCAGCACGAAGTGGTAGGCATTCTCGAACACAATAGCCGTGCGCTGCAGCTACGCATCGAAGGATTGCTGGGCTACAACGCGGCGGTGTTCGACGCGCGCAGGCTCAAGCGCCGGAAAGTGGCATTGCGTCCGTTGCTCGAGTCGGTGGTCGCGGAACAGCAATTGCAGATACAGAGCCGGAATCTCCACGTCGATATCGACGTGAACACGAATGTCCCGCCATTGACTGCCGACCCGGACAAGCTGCGAATCGCGTTAGCGAACCTGGTCGCGAACGCGATTTCGTTCAGTCCGCCAGGCGGGGAAGTGCGACTGAAAATCGCATGCGAGCTGCGCGGGGTGAGGATCGACTGCATCGATGAGGGCCCCGGCGTGCCTGAAAACGAGTCCGAGCGCATTTTCGAACCTTTCTACCAGGGTAGTCGGCAACCTGCGATGCCGCGCCATGGCAGCGGTCTGGGCCTTTCGATCGTGCGCGAATTCGTCCACGCCCATGGCGGGAAAATCGAGCTGCTGCGGACCTCGGCAGGCGCTCATTTCAGGATTGCGCTGCCCAATGAAAGCTGAAAGCGAAACCGCTCGCTTCGCCTCGTCAGGTCCGGCAGTTTCTGCGGCCCGACGCCGGTGGTGCGTCGGAAAGACGTTCTTCGCGGTGCTGACTGCCGGCCTGCTCGGAGCGTGCGCAAATCTGGCTGCGCCGGGGTCGGGCGGCGACGAGCGCGCAGTCGAGAGCGCGATCGAGTACTACCATTTCGTCCGCAAGCTCGGGCCGGCCGAGCTGGAACGGGAACGCGACGCCCTGGCAGTCGGCGGGAGCGACCCGCTGAATCAGCTGCTCCAGGCGATCGCGCTCGCCCGCCCGCCGGGAAGCAATGTTCCGCGCGCGCTGGCGCTGCTGGAAGTCGTCGAGGCCTCAGCTCGGCCCGAAGCGGTCGCGTTGCGTCCGCTGGCGCGCCTGCTTGCCGATCAATTTGCCGAGCAGCGCCGTCTCGAGACGGCGGCGCGATCCCTCACCCGGCAACTCGAACACACCGGCCAGCATCTCAAGGAAAGCCGCCGGCATGCCCGACAGCTCGAGGAAAAGATCGAAGCGCTGACCGAGATCGAACGCACGCTGCCGGAGCGCCCGGCGGCCCATGCGGCACCGCCGCCCCCGCCGGAACGGAGGATCACGCGATGAAAGCCACTCACAGCCCTGCCCCCACTGGCGGCGCCCATCTGCTGCTCGTCGACGACGACACCGACCTGCTCAAGCTGCTGTCGTTGCGCCTGCACGCGAGCGGCTACCGCGTCAGCACCGCCGAGACGGCGGAGGCGGCGCTCGGACGCATCGCGGTCGAACGCTTCAGCCTGGTCGTCAGCGACGTGCGCCTGCCGGACCGCGACGGACTCGCGCTGTTCGAGGAAATCCGGCGCACCTGCCCCGTGCTGCCGGTGATCCTGCTCACCGCGCACGGCAGCATTCCCGACGCCGTCGAAGCGACTTCCCGCGGCGTCTTCGGCTATCTGACAAAACCTTTCGACAGCCAGGCGCTGCTCGAGAAGATCGCGCAGGCGCTGCAGGTCGGCGGTCCGATGCACGTCGGGGACGACGCCGACGACGGCGACTGGCGCGATGAAATCATCAGCCACAGCAACCGCATGGCGACTGTCCTCGACGAAGCCCGTCTCGTCGCCGCGTCCGATGCGAGCATCCTCATTCGCGGCGACAGCGGCACCGGCAAGGAATTGCTCGCGCGTGCAATCCATCGCATCAGCAGCCGCGCGAACGCGCCGTTTGTCGCGATCAACTGCGGCGCGATTCCGGAACAGTTGCTCGAGTCGGAACTCTTCGGCCACGTCAAAGGCGCTTTCACCGGCGCGGCAACGGCCAACACCGGGCTTTTCCTCACCGCCCATCGCGGCACGGTGTTTCTCGACGAGATCGGCGACATGCCGCTCGCGCTGCAGGTGAAGCTGTTGCGCGTGCTGCAGGAACGTGCCGTGCGTCCTGTCGGCGCGAGCCGCGCCGAGCCGATCGACGTGCGGATCATCTCCGCGACGCACCGCGACCTGGAGCTCGCGCTGGCCGAAGGGCAGTTCCGCGAAGACCTCTTCTACCGGCTCAACGTCGTCAGCCTGACCTTGCCGACGCTCGACCAGCGCCGCGAGGACATCCCGCTGCTCGCCAACCATTTCCTTGAGGTGATCGGGCGCAAATACCACAAACGACTGCGCGGTTTCGCCCCCGAAGCGATGGAAGCGCTCGCGACCGCGGCATGGCCGGGAAATATCCGCCAGCTGCAGAACGTCGTCGAACAGGCCTGCGCGCTCGCGACGACGTCCCTGATCCCGCTCGCACTGGTCGAGCGGGCGCTGCGCGTACCGAGCATCGAAGCGCTGAGCTATGCGGAAGCGAAGCAGCGCTTCGAACGCAACTACCTCATCCAGCTCCTCAAACTCACCGACGGCAATGTTTCGGACGCGGCGCGGCTCGCGGATCGCAACCGCACCGAGTTCTACCGCTTGCTGCAACGGCATGCGCTGACGCCGAGCCTGTTCCGCGATGGGGGAATTGTCGCCCGCGAACGACAGCAATAACGCCTTCGATACAAGGTCTTGCGTCGGACCCCGCGTTTTGGTCGCCCCTGCCCGACAAAATGCGGCCGGGCAGCAGGCGGACACACATCCTTCCCCCTCCCTCGTTACGCAACCCGTTGATCGAAACGGCCATTCGGCAACCGGCATGAAGTCTGCTACAAGGCGAGGGATCCGGCCTTCGCCTTTTCAGCCTGTTTATTGCACAAGGAGCCCGCGCATGATCAGACGGAAGACTATTGCCTCCGTGCTCACTACCACTGCAATCGCTTTCTGCATCGCCCCCACCCCCGCCCGGGCAGCGCACATGGCTTCCGCAGCCGCGCCGCCGAACGAACGCGACCGCGGGCTGCAGCGCGACGTCAAGAGCGCGCTTGTCGCCGACCCAACGCTGCAGCAGACCCATATCGCGGTGTTCGCAGATGGGGGGCAAGTGACGCTCGCCGGCGTCGTCACCACCGCCGCGCAGCGGGACCGCGCACAGCGCAACGCGATGGCGGTGCGCGGCGTGCGCCAAGTGGAGAACACGATCGAGGTCGCCGAACCCTGAACAGACCTGCCGAACGCGCGCAGGCGGCAAGGCCGTCGGGCGCCGCCTACGCACCCCACCACTAGGGACGCAGAGGCGCGGGTGATCTTCAGCCGGTCCCGCCGACGGTCAAGCCATCGAGGCGCAGCGTCGGCTGCCCCACGCCGACCGGCACGCTCTGGCCATCCTTCCCGCACGTACCGACGCCCGGATCCAGGGCCATGTCGTTGCCGATCATCGATACCCGCGTCAGTGCATCCGGGCCGTTGCCGATCAGCGTCGCGCCCTTGACCGGACGCGTGACCTTGCCGTTCTCGATCAAGTAAGCCTCCGCGGTCGAGAAGACGAACTTGCCCGACGTGATGTCGACCTGCCCACCGCCGAAATTGGCTGCGTACAGGCCTTTTTTCACCGACTTGATGATCTCCTCATGCGACCTGTCGCCGTTCAGCATGTAGGTGTTCGTCATGCGCGGCAGCGGCAGGTGGGCGAACGACTCGCGCCGGCCGTTGCCGGTCGGCTTCACGCCCATCAGGCGCGCGTTCATCGTGTCCTGCATGTAGCCGGTGAGGATGCCGTCCTCGATCAGCACCGTGCATTCGGTCGGGGTGCCCTCGTCGTCGATCGTCAGCGAGCCGCGGCGATCCGGCAACGTGCCGTCGTCGACGACCGTGACGCCTTTCGCCGCGACCTGCTGCCCGATGCGTCCGGAGAACGCGGAACTGCCCTTGCGGTTGAAGTCGCCTTCGAGGCCGTGGCCGATCGCCTCGTGCAGCAGGATGCCGGGCCAGCCCGGCCCCAGCACGACGCTCATCGTACCGGCCGGGGCCGGCGCGGCGCCGAGATTCGTGCGCGCCTGATGCACCGCCGCGACTGCGTATTCGCGCAGCCGATCGTCGTCGAAATAACCGTAGTCGAAGCGTCCGCCACCGCCGCCGCTGCCTTGCTCGCGGTCGCCGTTGTCTTCCATGATCACGGTGACCGAAACCCGCACCAGCGGACGCACGTCGGCCGCCATGTGACCGTCGCTGCGCATCACCATGACGACTTCCCACGAGCCGGAGATGTGCGCCATCACCTGCGTGACGCGCGGGTCTTCGTCGCGTGCGAAGCGTTCGAGCCGTTCGAGCAGCTTCACCTTGGCGGTGTCGTCGAGCGACGCAAGCGGATCGTCGCTGCGGTACAGGCGCGGCACGCCGGCGTGCGGCCGGACCGCGACGCTGCGCTGGCCGCCGGCATCGGCGATCGCCCGCGTCGCTTCGGCAGCTGCCGTCAGCGCCGGCAGCGAAATGTCGTCGGAGTAGGCGAAAGCGGTCTTCTCGCCGCAGATCGCGCGCACCCCGACGCCCTGCTCGATGTTGAAGCTGCCGGACTTGACGATGCCTTCCTCGAGGCTCCAGCCTTCGGAACGGTGATACTGGAAATACAGGTCGGCATAGTCGAGCCGGTGGGTCAGCAGCTTGCTGAACACTTTTTCGAGTTCCGGATGGCCCAGATCGTAGGGGTTCAGCAGGTAGCGGTCGGCAACCTTAAGCGAGTTTTGTGTCGGGCTCATTGTTTGTCCAGTCGTTGGGTCGCCCCGTTCGACAGGGCCGACCCGATAAAGGTCACCGGAGTCTCATCCGGCACCCCGAGTTCAGGTTGCGAGGCAGCGGTGCCGCAGCGCCGGCAGGCTCTCGCGCACCGCCGCGAGACGCGCCGGATCGAGGTCCGCGACCACGACGCCGGTCCCTTCGTCCCGGCAGGCGAGCACCTCGCCCCACGGGTCGACGATCAGGCTGTGTCCCCAGGTCACGCGCCCGCCCGGGTGACGTCCGCCTTGCGCCGGCGCCATCACGTAGCACTGGTTTTCGATCGCGCGCGCACGCAGCAGCACTTCCCAGTGGTCGCGACCGGTCGTCCACGTGAAGGCTGCGGGCAACACGATCAGATCCACATTGCCCATCGCGCGGAAGAGCTCGGGAAAACGCAGGTCGTAGCACACCGACAAGCCGACGCGGCCGCACGGCCCGTCGAACGTCACCACGTCGCGCCCGGGCTCGATTGTCGCGGCCTCGTCGTACTGTTCGCTGCCCTTGCGGAAGCCGAACAGATGGATCTTGTCGTAGCGCGCGACCTGCTCGCCGCTCGGGTCATACACCAGCATGCTGTTGCGGACCTTGCCATCCGCGTCGGCGACGAGCGGAATCGTTCCGCCGACGAGCCACACGCGATGACGCACGGCAGCTTCGCGCAGAAAGTCCTGCAGCGGGCCCTCGCCTTCGGTCTCGCGGATCGCGACCTTCGCCGTTTCGTCCGGCGTGATCAGCGGAAAATACTCCGGCAATGCGACGAACTGCGCGCCGCCGGCCGCGGCTTCGGCGACCAGCGCGGCCGCGACGCGAAGGTTCTCCGCGACGTCGGCGCCGGACACGGTCTGGATCGCCGCAATCCGGCATGCTCCGGGCGAAGGATCTGGAGGCACGTTCACGTTCATCATTCCTGGTCAGGTTGCGGATTCGCCACGGCCGAACGGCCGGCGAGCTTCTCGACCTTCGGGTCCGCCCAGCTGCCGGTGATCGCGTAATTGAAGGCGAACAGCTTTTCGATCGGGTCGCTGAGCGCTTTCTGGGCGACGTAGGCGACGACGCCGGCGATCGGATTGATCAGTCCGGCCGCAGTGCCGATCGCGACCGATTCGGACAGCGTCGGCTGAACGGTGACTTTCAGATCCTGGGTTTCCCGTTCGACGTCGGCCGAGCCGCTCATGCGGATCCGGGCCGCCGGGCCGCGGATCAGCAGATCATCAGTGCGCATGACGCCGGCGCTGACGTCGATGCTACCGGAAATGCGATCGAACGCGAATCCTTCGCTGAGGACGTCGCGAAAATCCAGCGTCAGCCGTCGCGGCAGCGCCTGCAGGCTGAGGACGCCGAGCAGGCGGCCCATGCCCGGCTCGAGCTTGCGAAACTGGCCGCTGGCCGCTTCGACCCGCATCCCGCCCGACAGCGACGGGTAGTGGATGCGCGTCGGCGCGCCGCTCCAGCCGAGCTTGCCGCTGAGAACCGCCTGCCCGCCGCGCACCGCCTCCTCGTAGCCCATGCGCGTCGCGAAACGGCCGATGTCGTTGGTTTCGAGGCGGAAATCGAGCGCGGTACTGGCGCGGGCGCCGGGGCGCCACTCGCCGCGCCCGGTGAGCGTCGCGTCGGCATTGGCGATCGCGAGGGCATCGAGATGCCAGAGCTCACCGCGGTTGCGCGCCTGCAGCTCGAGGCGTCCCAGGTCGATGCCGCGCAGCACGAAGCGGTCGGCGACGACATTCAGTCCGGGCAGCCGGCGCGGCGGCTCGTAGGCTTCGAGCCGATCCGCGCTGCCGGTTTCGCCCTCGTCCGCGCCACCCCCGACGACAAGACGCGTCAGACGCGCCTGGAGGGCGCCTTCGCCCCGCTCGCGCCAGTCGAATTCGCCTTCGACTTCAGCGCTCGCGATGCGCCCCTTCCAGCCGCCGGCATCGGTTCGCGCAGCGATCCCCACTTCCGACAGGGTCTGCCCGAATGCCGTCGCGCGCTTCGCCTGCAGCTCGATGCCTGCCAGCGGCGGCAGCTGCCCGGCCGCAACACTCACGCGCGGCTCATCACTCGCGCTGTCCTCGTCCTCGAAGACCGCGCGCCACGCATCGACGTCGAGTTCATCGAGGTCGGCGACCACCATGACGCCGCGTTCCGCGTGGCGCAGCGGCGCAAACAGCGCCAGTCCGCCTCGTTCGATCTCCCATCCCTGCTCGCTGCGTCGCCGCACGAGCTCGAGTTCGGCGCGCCCTTCAAGCGAGACGCGGATATCCTCACGCGCGCCGCCGGGAAAAGCGAGCGCGACGTGCAGCGGCCACCGCGCCGTCGCACTCTTGTTCATTGGCGCCGGCAGGCTCGACGCGACGCCCGACAGGTCGGAGTGCACGACGACATGAGTCTGCTGCGCGCGCAGGTCGATCGTCGCCTGCCACGGCAGCGTCCCCGACAGGTGCGCGAGCACCGGCCAGTCCTGCGTCTGCCGCAGCGCCTGGATGCTTGCCGCACCTGTCGCCCTGAAGCTCACGCCACCGTCCTTCGCGGCATCGGCGACCAGTTGCATCGGTTCGCCGAAGAGCCGTCCGTGCGCACTCGGGATCGCCAGGTCTTTTTCGGTGAAACGCACCCTGCCCGCAGCTTCGGTCACCGGCGGCAACGCGTCGACGAGCCACAGTCGATTGTCGGCGAAGCGGAATTCGCCTTTCACGGTGCTGTCGGCGATGTCGCGCAGCGGCATCACCAGCTTCAGGTCGAGCGTTCCGCGCCCCTCGGCGCGCATGCCATCGGTGAAACCGTCGATCCGCCCGCTGACCGGGCTCGCCGAGACGAAGCGGAGAAACTCCACCGTCGGACCGCTCGCGCGCCCGTCGATCGTCATCACCTCACCGGCAGGCGCGTCGAGCTCCGGCACCGCCGCGACAACGCGGCCCAGCGTCGTGCCGAAAATGCGCGCCCGCTCGGCAATGATCCGCATCCCGGGCCCCTCGAAACGCACTTCGCCGTGGATATCGGTGATCGCCGGCCAGCCTTCGGCATAGTCGAGGCTCGCTCCGGCGACGCGCGTCGTCACCAGGAACTGGCCCGATTTACCGTCGCGGAACGGAAAGTCGTCGAGCTTGCCCCGGAGACGCAACCGCACCTCCGGCACCGTACCGCCGCCGAGGCTCTGGCGCAGCCAGTCGCGCGTCGCGTCATTGACGACTTTCGGCAGATAGCGCCACACGGCCTTGCTTTCGGCGCGCGTCAGGTGCGCCGCGAGGTCGATTTCTCCGCGCCCTTCGGCCGCAGGCCGGTACCAGCCGGAAGCACTGCCGGCGGCATCCGGGTTGTCGAAACTCGCACGGTCGATCGCGATTTCCAGTTGCCCGTCCTTCCGCGTCCAGCCGCCGTCGGCGCGCAGTACCGAGAACGCGAGGCGCGATTCCGGGAAGACCGCAGGCAGATCGAGCGCCATGTCCTGCCCGACGACACGGAAACGGCCGCGCTGTTCGTCGCCGTCGATCTCGCCGGACAGCCCCGCGAGGCCCGGCAGCACGCCTTGCGGGCGCAGCCCGAGGTCGTGGAATCGCGTCTTCAGGCTCCAGCTGTCCGGACGCGCGACGTCGCCGCGCCACGCGAGTTGCAGCCCCTCCAGCCGGCCGTGCGGATCGACCGCTGCCAGGCGCGCGTGCACCGCCTCGTCGAACGGCAGATGCGCCGCCAAGCGCGCGAGCACGGCGAAATCGAGCCGGTTGGCGCTGAACTGTCCCCCGGCCGGCTTGCCCTCGACCGCCTCGCGCAGCATGAACTCGAGATCGACCGGCTCGACGGTTAGACCGTCGTCGGTGACGATTTGCAGCGCGCGCGTCGATGCGCTCAGTCCCGCCCGCGAACGCCGCGCGGACAGCCAGCCGCGGGCGCTGGCGAGCTGCAGTTCGGGCAGATCCGCAGCGAGGCGCGTCGCGACCTCCTCGGCGGCGAAATTCGCCGTGAACGCTTCCGGCTGCCCGTGCGCCAGGTCCAGCCATGCCCGAACGCCGCCGCCGCCCGCCAGTTCGATCGGGTAATCGATCCACGCTCGCCATCCGCCCAAGTCGGCCTGCGCGAGCGCCAGGTAAAGCTCGCCGCTCCACGTGCCGGGCTCCGCGGGCTGTGCACTCGCGACGTCCCCGCGCAAGTCGAGCGTCGACGTGAGCGCCGCGGGAGGGGCAGCCTGCAGGCCGAAGCGGTAACGTCCCCCGGCGTGGGCGAGACGGAAATTCACGTGCTCGAGGCGCAGCTCGGGCGCTGCACGCCGCGCATCGTGCCAGCTCACCACTGCGTCGCGGATCACAATCTCGCGCTGTCCGAACAGCCAATCGGACAGCCCACCCGAAGGCGCGCCGCCCGAGGCGACCGGAATCCCGGCCACGAAGAGCTGCCCGCCGGCGTCGCGCCGCAACGCCAGTTGCGGTGCATGCAGGACGAGCCGGTGGAAGTGCGGCTGCCCACGCAGCAGCGCCGACCATGCGAGCGTCGCATCGACGCTCTCGAGCCGCAGCGCGGCACGGCCTTCGCGGTCGCGCAGTTCGACGCCGGACAGATGCAGGCGTGGACGCAGCCCCGTCAGGTCCGCCGACAGCGCGTCGATCGAAACCGGCAGGCCGACCGCGTCGCCGAGCAGCGCGGCGACGTGGCCGCGGTACTGGTCGGCGCGCGGCAGCAGCACGTCGCGCACGAACAGGAACGACAGCGCCGCGACGAAGAATGCGACCGCGAGCCCGATCGCCAGGGCACGCGATGCGGCGCAGCGGCGCGTTGCCGAGGAGGCGGCGTGTGCGGCAGGAAGGACGGAAGGAGCGTTCATCTCGACAATGCTTGAGGCCGATGCTGCACGACTGAAAACGGACAGGCTTGGCTACAATCCGCTCCACGTCCTCCGCGCCGACGCCACCACGCGACGTCAGGAGCCCGCCATTCTAACAATGATCCGGAGCTCGCCTCCCATGTCCGTCGCCTCCTCGCCGCTGCCCGAAGCGCTCCGCCACGCCGCGTCCATTTCCCGCTTCCTGTGCCGCATGCTCGCCAGCCGGTCGTGGCTCGTCGCGCAGCTCGCGGGCTCGCTTGCACAACCGCTCGACAGCGAGGCGATGTCGTCGTTTCTCGCGAGCCGCGGCCTCGACGAAGCGAGGCTGCGGGCGAGCCTGCGCGACTTGCGCAGCTGGGTCGTCTGCCACGTGCTGACACGCGACCTCAACGGCGCCGCGGACCTCACCGAAGTGACTGAAACGATGACCGTCCTCGCCGAAGTGACGGTGCGGGCCGCGTACGAAGCGCTGCGCGAAGGGCTCGTGGCGCGCTACGGTGCGCCGCTGTCGCCGACCGGCTGGGAGCAGGAGCTGCTGGTCATCGGCATGGGCAAGCTGGGCGGGCGCGAACTCAACGTGTCGTCGGACATCGACCTGATCTTCGTCTACCCCGAAGACGGCGACACCGGCGGCAACAAGGTGATCAGCAACTTCGAATTCTTCGAACGGCTCGGCAAGCAGATGATCCAGGCGCTCGCCGACGTCACCGAGCACGGCCAGGTGTTCCGCGTCGACATGCGCCTGCGGCCGAACGGCGAGTCGGGTCCTCTGGTGTGCTCCTTCGATGCGCTGGAGAACTATTTCATCACTCAAGGCCGCGAATGGGAGCGTTACGCGTGGATCAAGGCGCGCGTGCTGGCCGGCGAGCGCTATCACGAGCTCGAACAGATCGCCCATCCGTTCGTGTTCCGCAAGTACCTGGATTTCGGCTCGATCAACGCGATGCGCGCGCTGCACGCGCAGATCCGGCGCGAAGTCACGCGGCGCGACCGCGTGAACAACATCAAGCTCGGCCCCGGCGGCATCCGCGAGATCGAATTCACCGCGCAGGTGTTCCAGCTGATCCGCGGCGGGCGCGAACCGGGACTGCAGGTGCGCGCGACGCTCGCCGTGCTCGCGGTGCTCGGCGAGCGCGGCATGCTCACGCCGCAGACGGTGCGCGAACTTGCCGAAGCCTACGACTTCCTGCGCCGCCTCGAGCACCGGCTGCAGTACCTCGACGACGCACAGACGCACGACCTGCCGGGCAACGACGCGGACCGCGAGTGCATTGCGCGGGCGATGGGCTTTCCCGACTACGCGTCTTTCCTCGGCGTGCTCGATCACCATCGCGCCGCGGTGAGCCGGCATTTCGACCACGTGTTCGGCGATCCGAGCGAGGAAGCCCACACGCTCGACAGCATGTGGGCCGCGGCGCGCGACGTCGAGCAGGCCGAACCGATCCTTTCGCGCCTCGGCTACGGCGACCCATCCGGCGCCGCGCACCGGCTCGCCGCGCTGCACGGCAGCGCACGCTACCAGCAGCTGCCGAACCACATCCGCAGCCGTCTCGACGCGCTGATGCCGCGCGTCGTCGAAGTCGCCGCCGCGACGCCCGGCCCGGACGAAACGCTGGCGCGCTGCATCGACCTGATCGAGGCGATCAGCCGCCGCGGCGCCTACCTCGCGCTGCTGCAGCAATACCCGCAGGCGCTGCGCCGCGTCGCCGACCTCGTCGGCGCATCGCGCTGGGCGGCGCAGTACCTCACGCGCCACCCGATCCTGCTCGACGAACTGCTCGACGACCGTAATCTCGAACCGGCTCCCGACTGGGACGCGCTGCGCGCACAGATGCGCGACACGCTGGACACGCTCGAGCCCGACATGGAGCGCCAGATGGACGTCATGCGCGAGCAGCACCACGCGCAGGTGTTCCGGCTGTTGACGCAGGACATCGCCGGCCTGCTGTCCGTCGAGAAGCTCGCCGACCACCTGTCGGCGCTCGCCGACCTGATGCTCGAACTCGCGCTGCCGCTGGTGTGGCGCAAGATCAAGAACCGCCACCGCGAGAATCCGGCATTCGCCGTCATCGCGTACGGCAAGCTCGGCGGCAAGGAGCTCGGCTACGCGTCGGACCTCGACATCGTGTTCCTGTTCGACGACCCGGCGCCCGAGGCGCTCGAGCTCTACACCCGGCTCGCGCAACGCATCAATACCTGGCTGTCGAGCCAGACCGCGGCCGGCATCCTGTTCGAGACCGACCTGCGGCTGCGGCCGAACGGCGACTCGGGCCTGCTCGTGACGTCGATCGAGTCGTTCCGCAAATACCAGCTCGAATCGGCCTGGGTGTGGGAACACCAGGCGCTGACGCGCGCCCGCTTCGCCGCCGGCGACGCGACGATCGGTGCGGCTTTCGAGCGCATCCGCTGCGAAGTGCTGCGCCTGCCGCGCGATCTGGAGACGCTGCGCGCCGAAGTGCTGGCGATGCGCCGCAGGATGAGCGCCGCGCACGCCGGAAAAAGCGAACGGTTCAACCTCAAGCACGACGCCGGCGGCCTCGTGGATGTCGAATTCCTGATCCAGTACCTCGTGCTCGGCCACGCGCACCGCTACCCGGAACTCACCGGCAACCTCGGCAACATCGCGCTGCTGCGCATCGCCGGCGAACTCGGCCTGATTCCCCGGGAGCTCGCGACGCGCTGCGGCGACAGCTATCGCCTGTTGCGTCGCCTGCAGCACCGCCAGCGCCTCAACGGCCTGCTGTCGCTGGTCGATCCGGACGAGGTCGCCGCCGCTCGCGAACCGGTCCGGGCGCTCTGGGCAATCGTGTTCGGCAGCGCCTGAGCCCCGGCGCTCCGGGCTCCCGAGGCGCGCGCGCATCGCATCGCGCTACATGTGCCGATAACGGCACGAGGGCTATAATCAGCCACCTCTTCACTCGTGGGCTCGCCTCCTTCCGATGAGCCAGGAAATCGAACTCAAGCTCAGCCTGCCCGCAAAATCGCTTCCCGCGCTGCGCCGCCATCCGATCTTCAGCGGTGCCGCCCGGCAGGGCAACGCGGTGACGCTCGACAACACTTACTTCGACACTCCGGAGCTCGCGCTGAAGCAACGCAAAGTCGCGCTGCGCATTCGCCGCCACGGTCGGGTACAGCTGCAGACAGTGAAATGCTCGGCGGTCTCCGCCGGCGGCCTGACCCAGCGGCCGGAATGGGAACATCCGTACAGCGGCGCCTTCGACTTCTCGGCCGTCGATGCCCCCAAGGTGCTGAAGCTGCTGAAGCGGCACGAAGCGGCGCTGCAGCCGGTGTTCTCGACCCGCTTTCGCCGCGAGACGCGCCTGTACGCCCCGCGTGAAGGCGTGCGCATCCTGACGATGATCGACACCGGCGACGTGATCGCCGGCGAACAGCGCGAACCGATCTGCGAGCTCGAACTGGAGCTCGTCGAAGGGCGGCCGCTCGACCTGCTGCTGCTCGCGTCCGAACTCGCCGCCGACCTCCCGCTGCTGCCGAACGACGTCAGCAAGGCCGAACGCGGCTACCGGCTGCATCTGGGCTGGGAGCCTGACGCGATGCGCGCCGAAGCGTCCACGATCGACGCGAAGCAGACGCCGCTCGAAGCGTTCCAAACGCTGGCGTTCTCGTGCCTGCGGCAGTGGCAGGCGAACGCAGGCGCGATGACGCATGCCGGCAAGCCCGAGGAGTTCACCCACCAGCTGCGCATTGCGTTGCGGCGCCTGCGCTCGCTGCTCGCGCTGTTCGCGCCCGCGCTGCCCGCAGATTTCGTCGCCGACTGGCGCGAACGGCTCAAGCAGAATGCCGACCGCTTCGGCGCCACGCGCGACCTCGACGTGCTCTACGACGAAGTGCTCGCTCCGGTCGTCGCCACCGGGATGGAGGAGCTTTCGCTGGCCCGATTGACCGGATTGGCCGTCGCCGCGCGCGACGAAGCGCGCGACGCGGCGGTTCGCAGCCTCGACCTCGCTGGCCAGGGCCGGCTGCTGATCGGATTCACTACCGCGCTCCATGGGTTGCCGACCAGCGAGCGGATCGACGCGATCGATCTGCGCAGTTTCGCGCGCCTCCAGCTCACGCGCCTGCGCAAGAAAGTGCGGCGGCGCTTCGAAGCCGCGGCCGACCTCGTGCCGGCGCATCTGCACAAGTTGCGGATCGCGCTCAAGCGCCTGCGCTACGGCATCGAGTTCTTCGCTCCGCTGTTCCCGGCCAAGGCCGGCAGGCGCTATCTTCAGCACATCGTGCGGGTGCAGGACGCGCTGGGCTTCGTCAACGACGTCGAGATCGCGCGCGGGCGGCTGCTCGGCTGGGCCGGCGAGGACGCCGAACTGCGCGCCGCCGCCGCTTTCGTCAGCGGCTGGCACAGTCCGAGACATGCGCGCCTGGCGCGGCGTTCGCTGCGCGAGCTCGAGCCGCTGCTGTGGGGCAAGACCCCGTGGCGCCGTTGAGCGCACCAGGGCACTCGAAGCGGGCGTGCCGGTCGACGCGTCACCGGGGCGTAACCGGCCGCCTTCAGGCTGTCGCCCTTTTGACCGGGAGCAAGCGATGGATTTGTTGTTGTGGCGCCACGCGGAAGCCGTCGAAGGCAGTCCGGATCGCGCTCGTGAACTGAGCGCGCGCGGGCGCGAGCAGGCGCGGCGCATGGCACGCTGGCTCGACGAGCACCACCCGAAAGCACTTCGGATACTCGTCAGCCCGACGATGCGCACGCGCCAGACGGCGCTGGCGTTCACGCGCGATTTCGAGATCGTGCCGTCGATCGGGCCAGAAGCCGGCGTCGCCGACCTCATCGCTGCGGCGCGCTGGCCGGAGCGGCGCGGCGCCTGCCTGATCGTCGGTCACCAGCCGACGCTGGGGCGACTCGCGGCGCTCCTTTTGTGCGGTGCGGAAGCCGACTGGACGATCAAGAAAGGCGCGTTGTGGTGGTTCAACAACCGGGTGCGCGAAGGCGAGCCGCAGACGGTGTTGCGCGCCGCAATCCCTGCCGACTTCGCGTAATCGGCAGTGGCGGAGCGACACGCAGCGGCCGAAGTACCCAACATGGGGCGCATCGCGCGGGGAATGGCGGCGGAACGTGATTTCGTGCAGTGCACAACGCCCGGTTTCATGCCTAAACTGTCAGTCACATGAACCGAAATGGGCCGCCATGAACACACTGATCGCCAATGGCACTGTCCGCGTCATCGAAAACATCGAACGCGTCTACTACGACGGTTACTGGATCAAGGCCTACGATCCGCCCGCCGACTCGCTGCGCGCCAAGAAGCAGCTGATCGAAGCCCTGACGCGCCGGCTGTTCAATCACGTCGAACACGGCATCAACATTCCGGGACGCCGGCTGAACGAAGCGCGACAGGCGTTCGAGTCGGAGACCGAGCCGGCGCGCAAGCGGGTCAAGGGAGCGATGCTCGCCGGAGCGCTGTTCAACCGCGCGACCGACATCTTCACGAAACTCATGGAGCTGCAGGAACTCGGCATCGAGATCGACGAGGAAAACGCGCTGATGCGCGAGTGCGGTTTCTGTCTGCAGGAAGCGCTGACTTTCGGCAAAATGGTGCTGCACCGCAGCGGCGAAGAAGGCATCGACGAGCTGTGGGGCGAGCCGTTCCGGGCCTTCTCGATCCCGGTCGAAGCCTTCTACGACAGCCGCTACATCAAGATCGCCCAGACGCTGCGCGACATCGATCGCATTGCGCAGATCATCGTCCGCACTTTCGGCGGGACGCGGCTGTTCGAAGGCATCGAAGGCCCGGTGCTGCGCTTCACCGAAGCCGCCAAGATCAAATGCGAAACCTTGCGCACCGATCCGGCGATTTTCGACGTGTGGGCGGATTTCGCGGTGGCCGGCGAGGAACTCGCCGCGTTTGCGCCGCGGCTCGTCGGCGCGACCTCGGCGGAGGATCTGCAGCTTGCGGCCGACGGGCTGCAGCTGATCGTCAAAGGCCGCGATCTGGTCGGCCACATCACCCGGGCGCGCGTGCCGATGCCGAAGAGCACGCGCGAATACATCGAACGCTGCGAACATTACAGTGCGAGAATCCACAGCCATTTTCAGGGCTGCATGAACCTGCCCTGAATCCACCCCGGCCCGCCAGCGCGGCCGATTCTGCCAGGACAAAGTCGATGAAACGCACCGATCTCGAGAAACTCAACGGACTGAAAATCCAGGGCCGGATGAAGCGCGACGGCACCCCCGAGCGGTTCCGCTCGGGAGCCGAAAACGCGTCAAAAGCGCCGCTCAATCCGCTGATCGAAAAACTGCTGCGCAACGGCCTCGACCCCAAGAGCGGGAACTGAAACGTCCGCCGAGTCGGACCGGCGCGGCGCTCAGGCGATCACGCCGCCGCCGAGGCACACTTTCGATTCATACACGACGACGCTCTGCCCCGGCGTCAGCGCCCACTGCGGTTCCGCGAACACGATCTCGGCGCGCCCGTCGGCGATCGCCTCGATCTCGCACGGCATGTCGGGCGTGCGGTAGCGCGGCTTCGCGGTGTACACCCAGTGCGTATGCGGGTCGCGGCCGGCGATCCAGTGCAGGTCGGTCGCGCTCAGGCGGGTCGTCAACAGCGCTGGATGCTCGTGCCCCTGCACCGCGTACAGCACGTTCGCCTGGACGTCCTTGCCGGCGACATACCACGCGTCGTGCTCGCCGGCGTCGTCCTGGCGGCCCTTGATGCCGCCGATGTGCAACCCCTTGCGCTGGCCGATCGTGTGGTACATCAGGCCCTGGTGCTCACCGATGACGCGACCGTCGTCGAGGTTGCGGATCTCGCCCGGGCGCATCGGCAGGTAGCGCATCAGGAATTCGCGGAACGGCCGTTCGCCGACGAAGCAGATGCCGGTCGAATCCTTCTTCCCGGCGACATGCAGGCCGGCGTCGGCCGCGATGCGGCGCACGTCGCGCTTGTAGAGGGCGCCGAGGGGAAACAGCGTTTTCGCGAGCTGCGCCTGGTTCAGCCGGTACAGGAAATAGCTCTGGTCCTTCGTGCCGTCCTCGGCCTTCAGCAGCTGGTATTCGCTGCGCCCGTCATTGGCCCATTCGCGCACCTGTGCATAGTGTCCGGTCGCGATGCGGTCCGCGCCGAGCGCCATCGCGTGATCGAGAAAACAGCGGAACTTGATCTCGGAGTTGCACAGGATGTCCGGGTTCGGCGTGCGCCCGGCCTCGTATTCGCGCAGGAAATCGGCGAACACGCGGTCCTTGTACTCGGCCGAGAAATTGACGACTTCGAGGTCGATGCCGAGGACGTCGCACACCGACGCGACATCGACGAGGTCCTCGCGCGTCGAGCAGTACTCGTCGTCGTCATCGTCCTCCCAGTTCTTCATGAACAGGCCGGTCACGTCAAAACCCTGCTGCTTGAGCAGCAGCGCGGTCACCGAGGAGTCGACGCCGCCGGACATGCCGACGACGACCTTCATCCCGTTGGGATCGGTATTACTGGACATTCGGTCCTTCTCCATTGAGCCATTCGGCCAGCGGCAGCACGACTGCCGGCTCGCCATGATTTCCGAACCAGCTATCGACGACGAAACGCCCGCCCAGGGCGGCGCCGTCTGCAGCACCAGGCGGGGACGCATCGGGATCGCGCGCTCGCGGGATGTCGTCGACGACATTCTGGCAGTCGCACAGCGCGAGCAACAGCGGCACGTGATCGGGAACACTGCCTGCGGCAGCGGCGGCGAGCGCCGGTGCCGCGGGCCGGGGCGAGGGCGTGACCTCCTCGATCAGCGCCGAGAAATGCTGGAAGATCACGCGCGAGCGGCGCGCCGGCTCGAGCACGCGGTGAAAGCGCAGCCAGCCGCGGCTTGCCATCAGCGCGAGCAGGCGCGTCGTGGTCGTCGCGTGATCGATGCAGTCCATTCGCCCGTCGATGCCGTCGTCGAGAAAATTGCCGGCACGATCGGCCGCGATCGGCGATTGTTCCCCGGCGATCCGGTGCAACGCGGCGACCGCGAGCGATATCGCCGCCCGTTCCCGCTCCGCGTCGCCCGCGTCCGAAAACAGCCGTCCGACCTCGTCGAGCCGCTCGTCGGCAAACCGCACTTCCGCGCTCGCCGCGCAGCCGTAGTTGAAGCAGACGTCGACGGAGGCGGCCGCCTGCACGGCCCCGCAGGCAGACAGCGCGAACACGAGCGGCCAATGATGCATCGGTGCCGCGCTCAGCCCGAGTAATGCGTGATGAACTCGAGCGGGTAGCGGCGCCCGGCGATCCAGTCGTCGACGCAGCGCATCACGAGCGGGCTGCGGTGACGCGGCGTGCAGTCGCGCAGCTCGTCCGGCGTCAGCCACAGCGCCCGGACGATGCCGTCGTCGAGCGTCGCGCCGGTCGACTCGCCGAGCACCGGGCCGCCGAAAGTGAAGCGCAGGTAGGTGAGGTCGCCGTCCGGCACCGGCCACTGGTAGACGCCGACGAGGCACTCCGGGACGAAACGGTACGCAGTCTCCTCGAGCACTTCACGCGTCGCCGCCGCGACGAGCGACTCCCCTTCTTCGAGATGGCCCGCCGGCTGGTTGAAGCGCAATCCGTCGGCAGTCTGTTCCTCGACGACGAGGAAGCGGCCATCGCGCTCGATGATCGCGGCGACGGTGACGTTGGGTTTCCAGGATCGATTCATCGCTTTGCGGCGCAAAGCCGCGATTTTAGCGCCTCGGGCGCTGCCCTTGAAGGTGGCGGCGCGACGACATGAGCTGACGCGCAGGCGCCGAGAGGTTTTCGTCGTCCGCCGTCCTGTTTCACCTAACCTTCCGGCGACTTGCCGGGAGCATGGTCACGCAGCGCCCGACACGTGCCGAGAACGCGCCGCAGCGCGGCAAAAATACCGGACTTTGCGCTAGAATCGCCCGCTTGCTCCGCTTCGCCGCGGACGCTTACATCAACCTGATTTTCCGCTGGAGAACACGCACCATGTCCATGGCTGACCGCGACGGTTTCATCTGGCAGGACGGCAAACTCGTGCCGTGGCGCGAAGCCACGACTCACGTCCTGACCCACTCCCTGCATTACGGCCTGGCCGTCTTCGAGGGCGTGCGCGCGTACAACACCGCCAAGGGCACCGCGATCTTCCGCCTCGCCGAGCACACGCAGCGCCTGATCAACTCCGGCAAGATCTACCGCATGGAGATCCCGTTCTCGAAGGAAGAGCTGATGGAAGCGCAGAAGGAAGTCGTGCGCGCCAACAAGCTCGAATCCTGCTACCTGCGCCCGCTCGCATTCTACGGTTCGGAGAAGATGGGCATCTCGACGCGCGGCGCGACCGTGCATGTCGCGATCGCCGCGTGGCCGTGGGGCGCTTACCTCGGCGAGGAAGGCCTCGAGAAAGGCATCCGCATCAAGACTTCGTCCTACTCCCGCCACCACGTCAACGTCACGATGCCGCGCGCGAAGATGTCCGGCAGCTATGCGAATTCGATCCTCGCGAACCTCGAGGCGACCGAGGACGGCTACGACGAGGCGCTGCTGCTCGACACGCAGGGCTTCGTCGCCGAAGGCTCGGGCGAGAACCTCTTCGTCATCAAGGACGGCAAGATCTACGAACCCGAGATCGCGTCGGCGCTGACCGGCATCACGCGCGACTCGGTGATCCAGGTCGCCCGCGAATTCGGCTACACGGTCGACTCGCGCCGCATGACGCGCGACGACATCTACATTGCCGACGAAGCCTTCTTCACCGGTACCGCGGCGGAAGTGACGCCGATCCGCGAACTCGACAACCGCACGATCGGCGAAGGCCGTCGCGGCCCGATCACGGCGAAGATCCAGGCCCGCTTCTTCGATATCGTCAATGGCCGCGCGCCCGAATACGAGCGCTGGCTCACCCACGTCTGAGGAAATCTCCATGGTCGAAACTCGCGACAAGACTCCGTCGATCGCCGTCACCGCAGCTGACCTGCCGCTCGCCTGCCCACGTCCCGACGCCCCGTTGTGGGCGCGCCACCCGCGGGTGTTTCTCGACGTGCTGAAGGAAGGCGAAGCGGTGTGCCCGTACTGCAGCGCGAAGTACGTGTTCACCGGCGAGCATCCGAAAGGCCACCACTGAACGCCGCCGCCGCGCCGCGGCCGCTTCCGGCGGTCCGTTTCGTCATCAACGGGGGAGAAGATGCTTCCGCGCAGGTTCGCCCGGTTGCGGGCGTGGATTGAAACATCGTGAGCAAACCCATCTACACTTCGGTCGCCGAAGCGGAAGCGGCGTTCTACGATGCGCTGGCGCGCTCGGACCTCGATGCAATGATGACCGTCTGGTCGGAAGACGACGAAGTCGTCTGCGTGCACCCGGACACGCCGCGCCTGGTCGGGCTCGCCGCGGTGCGCGAGTCGTGGCGGCAACTGTTCGCCGGCGGCACGCGGCTGCAGGTGAGGACGTCCCATCACGTGGTGTGCCAGAACATGCTGCTGACGATCCACAACGTGATCGAACACGTCGCGGTCGAAGGCGAGGACCGGCTGCCGCCGCCGATGATCGCGACGAACGTGTATACGCGCGGAGCGCTGGGCTGGCGCCTCGTCATGCACCACGCGTCGCCGGCGCCGCAAAACCCGCACGCCCCGGCCCGCGGCGCGCCGCACGTCATGCACTGAACCGGCTGTAACAGCGCGGACAGCGTGCCTCGGCTGCTCTGCGATAATACCGCCCGTCATTCACCCACCTTCGACCGGCCTGCGCCATGACCCCTACTCCGAACTCCGCGACGCCCTCTTCCTACGCTCCG